>JAITVY010000085.1 GCA_031285565.1 Tannerella sp.
TCATGCTATTTAAGCATTGCTAATAACAAGGTTCAAAATCGAAAATTATAATTCCAAATGTTATATTATTTTATACTTTTAAAAGTTGAAACGAAAAACATTTGGAATTATGGAAAATATTACGTCAAAAAAATGTGTAGTTGGGAAAACTCCTGCCTTTTCCAGAAAAGCAAACAAATACAAATATCCGACATATATCCACCCGGTTATCACTGAAACAACAATAAACTGGATAACAAATACAGTTATCTTTTTTGTTTTTAAAGCTTTCGGAAGAAGATGACGGCTCAGATACGTTGCAGGAAAATACATGGTTACAACCGAAAGAAAGGCAAAAGTCAATGCTTCTGTGACAGACTGTAACTGAGGTATAAGTTGTATCCCGATAGCTAAGAATATAACAATCCAGAACGCCAGTACAAAAAAATCAACTTTCTTTTTCAGGGATATTCTTCGCATCGCTTAGTAGCTGTTAGGAAACCCTGTTCACAAAATCTACTCTCATAATGTGGATAAAGGTAATACTTAACATATAAATGACAATGCAGTTCATCAAAAGCAAACAACCATTCATCAAAAACATTTCTTCAGGACAATGCTATATTGTTGTTTTGCTGCAAAATTCAAATAACAAAAATGAAAACAGAAAAGCTATTCATCTTATTTTTCACTATATTCCTGATATCATGCCAGGAAGAAGACGGCTATGATGCTTCTGCCAAAGAGCATTTTACAATCTCATCTGCCGAAAGAAATGAAAACTATCCGGTATGGATATATTTACCAGAGGGTTATAAGGATCACGACAAAACATACCAGACGATCTATCTCCTGGATGCCGAATGGGATAAAGAATTCGTTGCACGAAAAGCAAGTAACATCAGCCAACAAATGAAAATAGACAATGCAGTAATCGTTGGCATTGGATACGGAGCAGATCGGATGGATGATTATAGCCCTACAAAAACCAAAGATGGAGATGGAAAAGCTAATGAATTTATGCGATTCATAAAAAACGAACTGATCCCCAAAATTGAAAGTGATTATCGTGTGCAGAAAACCCGGGATTCGCGATGTATCATCGGACATTCGTTAGCCGGATTATGCAGTGCATATGCCTTTACCACGTCACCCGAAATCTTCGGGAACTATATTATCCTCAGCGCTTCATTCTGGTGGGATGATGACATCGTACTGCAATATGAACAACAATTCCGGGATCAACTAAAACTAAACCGGAATATAGTATACATCGGAGTAGGAGAAACCGAAGGACACATGGTAGTCGGAAGTAAATACTTCTATGAGATGCTACGGAAATACTATCCCGATACAATATCCGAATTTGTAATCATCAACAATAAAGGACATATGACGTCCAAAAACGATGATATCGAAAAAGGTCTTCAGTTTTACTTTAATAACCGTCAATCTATATAAAACGAATCAGCAATTATTTCTACTATCTACTAACTACCACTTTATGCTTCTTAATATAAAAAAACAAATAATCGTATGAAACGAGCAATAATCACGATAACACTATTTATTTACACTACTTTTCCAGGCTATTCCCAAGCCAAAGAACGCGCATTTTACAATCATAAACTAACGATTGAGCCCGCTGTAGGAACCAAATTGGTTACATTTGCAGGAGGTACTCTCGACATCCAACCCGCCGTACTTGTACAGTACAATCTACATCCGCGATTGAATTTTATATTACACGCTGCAACATCACTGGATATAAAAACCTCACATTTCAAAAACGTAAAAACAAAACATAATTATACATCTTATCAACGAATTGGAATTGGTACAACGTTATATTCCCGTAAAACAGCCAACTCTTTCTATCTCACGGGTGGTGCCAAACATTATATGTATTCAGCTAAAATGAATAATAAAAACCTTTCAGAAACAGTAGAAGTTGATATAGATAAATGGTATCCCGACTGGGGATTACTCTATGCATTCAAATGGGGTAAAAAGAGAACTTTCTTCTGTAGCCGGATCTATTTCCCGCTCTTTGCCGAAGATATGGGTTACAATCTGATTGAAAACATGACAATAGAATTCGGAATAGGTTTAAGAATCATGTGATCAGATATTTCCTATTGCGTCTTCTACTTTCTCCTTTTCCCTTTCACCTTTCACCTTTCTCCTCTGCTCCCGCAATCCTATCCACCACCACTGCAATAGCCCCATCACCCGTCACATTACATGCCGTACCAAAACTATCCATCGCAATATACAAAGCAATCATCTGCGCCTGTTGCATATCATTGAAACCAAGCATGCTTTGCAGTAAGCCTAATGCAGCCATTATGGCCCCGCCGGGAACGCCTGGAGCCGCAACCATAGCAACACCCAGCATCATAATAAATCCGGCAAAAACATCCAATGTGATCGGCTGCCCTGTTATATACAATATCGCCATTGCACAGGCAACAATCTTCATTGTACTTCCCGATAAATGTATAGTAGCACATAAAGGTACAGTAAAAACAGCGATACTCTCACGGACGCCATTTTTAAGTGTTTGCCTCAGTGTAACGGGAATCGTAGCTGCCGACGATTGGGTACCCAAAGCCGTTGCATATGCCGGAAGCATATTACGCAATAAACGGAAAGGGTTTTTCCGGCTCACTCCCCCTGCAATCAGGAACTGGATCAGCAACAATAAAACATGAAGAACAAATATAACCGCTATTACTTTCACAAACATGGCAATAATCTCTACGACTTTCCCACTCACAGTCATATTCAGGAATATACCGAAAATATGCAATGGCAATAAAGGAATGATCACCGATTCGATCAACTTATTAATAATATCCCTGAAATCTATAAAGAAATCCCGTAAAGCAGTACCCCGTATATTTGAAATCCCCAATCCAAGGACAAAAGACAACAATAAAGCCGTCATAATATCCATCAACGGCGGCATATTAATCTCAAAGTAAGAAGTAAGCATAAATTGTTCCGGATTCTCCATAGCTGCAAGTTCCGTATCCACCGAAAGGATATGTGGAAAAACCAATGAACCGCTGAAATAAGTAAAAAAGCCCGAAAACAACGTTGAACCATATGCAATCAAAGCTGTTATCAACAACAATCGCCCCGCACCTTTACCCAACTCTCCGATAGCAGGAGCCACTAACCCTAAAATAATCAACGGAATTACAAACGACAGGAAATTGCCGAATAACGAATTAAACGTAACAAAAATACGTGCAATCGATGCAGGCAGGAATTGTCCGAACAAAACACCCGCAGCAATCGCTATAACCACTTTACCCAGTAACGAAACCTTTATCTTTCCTATCTTCATCGGTATAATATTTTATTGTCGTTAACAAAATTACCCCTACCCCATTTTCAATTTATTCATACATCATAATTCAAATTTTTAAATCATCCCTTTGAGGAGATTTAAAAATCTTATACCCTACCCCCGCAACAAAAATACTCATCAGCGGACTAATTAGGTTAAAGAAACAATAAGGCAGATAAGTAAAAGTAGATACCCCCAGGATCGTAGCCTGTGTCATACCACAGGTATTCCACGGAATCAATGGCGAAGTCACCGTCACACCATCCTCTATAGTCCGGCTCAACAAACGCGATTCATAACCTTTCTTCTGGTATATATCCTTAAACATATTCCCCGTCAGGATAATAGATATGTATTGGTCAGCCGTAGCCAGATTCATAAACAATCCGGATACGACAGTCGAAGCCACCACTCCTACCGTACGCTTCATAAAACGGAGGAATACCGATGTAATACTTCCGATCATACCGCTGGCAGTCATTGCTCCGCCAAACGCCATCGCACAAATAATCAGCCAGACCGTACCCATCATCCCTCCCATTCCACTCGTTGTAACCAACTCATTCAAAGCCACATTACCGGTTTCTATTTGGGTACTACCATAAAACGTAATCAACAAACCTTTACATAAAGAAGCAATACCTTGCTGACCTTCACCCGCTATCTCATGCAATAAGTGCGGTTGGAAAACCAATGCACATACACCAGCCAAAGCAGCCGAAACAAACAGTGTAACCACCGAGGGAACCCGTTTAGCAATCAGAATCCCGGTAATCACCGGTACTACTAATAACCAGAGCGAAATATGAAATGTATCTTTTAACGATGCGGAATAAACTGCAATCTGATCCGTAGCTGTAGCTTCATGTGTAAAACCCGCAATAGTAAAAATCAATAAAGTCAACAATATAGTCGGAACCGTTGTTATCAACATATAACGGATATGTTTAAATAAAGGCGTATCCGTTATAGAAGAAGCTAATATCGTTGTATCCGACAAAGGTGAAATCTTATCACCAAAATAAGCGCCCGAAACAATAGCGCCGGCAATCCAACCCTCGGAGAAACCTTGTGCCTGACCAATTCCCAATAGGGCAATCCCTATCGTAGCAATAGTTGTCCACGAACTTCCCGTCATCACCGAAACAATAGCACAAATAATACAGGTGGAAGCCAAAAAGAATTTCGGATGAATAATCTGCATCCCATAATAAATCAAGGTAGGAACAATTCCGCTTATCATCCAGCTCCCCGATAAAGCACCGATAATCAACAGGATAAAAACAGCAACCGTAACACCCGCAACATTATTGGTAATTGCAATTTCAATCGTTTTCCAACGAACCTTACAATAAAAAACAGCAATAATACTACAAATAGCCGTAGCCGTCAGCAATACGATCTGGCTACCCCCGCTCAAAGCATCACTCCCGAAAATCCGGACTGTAAAGAACAACAAGCCTACCAATACCAGTACAGGCACTAAAGACAAAAGTGGAGAAGGTATTTTTACGTGTTTTTCGTTCATCTATATGCAACTACTTTTTAAAGAAACAAAGATAATCGCAATTATGAAAAGAAACGCTATTTTCCGATACATCATTTTCATGATTACAGGTCTTTATTTCAGAAACTTCTTGTAGATATTTAAAAACCTTTTCCTCATGACAAAACCATTGGATAAGCTTTGCCATCTCATTCATCTCCGGCTCCCATTCCTGTTAGTTTCGCAATTTCCCTGTCAAAGTCCGAAACGATCCTCTGGGTTTTATTAAACTCATTGTATTCAGCTTCCGCTTTCCGGTCGGCTCGCTCTTTTGTAATTTTGCCTTTGGAGCTAAGTATTTTGTATTTCCGGAAAGCTAAAAACTCATTCACACTTGTAGCAAACTCTTCCATTGTAAATGTATTTTCACGCTCAACCAAATCTTCAATATAATCGAAATAGCCTGTTACAGCCCGTTCTAAACGGCGAATTTCGGTTTCGTGCAAATAATTCTTGGCAACTGTGACATCCGATTTCAAAATCCGCCCATCAGGTGAATTCTTCCATGTCGTCAATCCCATATTCTCTGCGTGGCGATCTGCTTTAGTATAAATGATTTCTGCAGCCGTCTGTCCTGCAATAGCATAGTGAAACCTATTTTGAACCATCGCATAAAAATCATGTGTTATAGACGAATTTCTATCATAATCAATGCTGCACTCGGCAAAAATATCGGTAATCTGTTGCCAGATCCGCCGCTCGCTTGCACGAATAGAACGGACGCGCTCCAGCAATTCACGAAAATAATCCTTGCCAAAAGCCGTTTTTCCCTGTTTCAGCCGCTCATCATCAAGCACAAAACCTTTCGTAATGAATTCTTTCAGCGTCTTTGTCGCCCATATACGAAATTGTGTAGCTTTAGCAGAATTGACCCGATAACCTACCGATATAATAGCATCAAGATTATAAAATTTAGTTTCTATATTCTGTGTTTTCCCAACAATAGCACCGTGTTGAGTGGTTATTTCCAAAATGGAAACAACCACTTTTTCATCAAGTTCGCCCTCCTCAAAAATATTCCTAATGTGTTTGCTAATAGCGGGTACTCCTACACCAAACAATTCAGCCATAGCTTTCTGTGTAAGCCAAAGCGTTTCATCTTTCACCACCACGCCGATCTTCACCTCTTCCTGAGGTGTAGTATAGAGTAAAAATTGAAGTTCTTTATTCATAAAATTCTCCTTCTAAATCTGCCACAATCCCATCAATCACTTCGCACAGTAACCAGACAGTCTACGAAAATTGAGTAATCATAGCCCCATTTTCTATTCAAAGATAGTGCAAGCTGAAAGCAGTACAAAATAAAAAACTTGTTTTCTATTTTTAATTATTTACCTATCTTCGCTGTCCAAATAACCACCATGAGACTAATGAACAACACAAACCGTATCGATGTAGCCGATGCCTTACGAGGATTTTCCATTCTGGGAATCTGCCTGCTACACAGCATCGAACACTTTAACTTCTATGCATATCCCCCCGAAATAACAAGCATTTGGCTTAAATTCACCGACACCATTATTTGGGATTCGCTATTCTTCACTTTTGGTGGCAAAGCCTATGCAATCTTCGCCCTGCTATTCGGATTCAGCTTCTTTATTCAAAACGATAACCAGGCACAAAAAGGACAGGATTTCCGTCCCCGCTTTGCGTGGCGGCTCGTCCTGCTCTTCATCTGGGGTAACCTCAATGCCATATTCTTCACAGCAGAAGTTTTAGTACTCTTTGCCATCATGGGATTCCTCATGATACCCTTATCCTCACTAAACAACCACACGCCTAAAGAGGCGGTGGGTTACTGTAACGGACTAAAAGTCCTGTTAAGGCTAAAGCCATCTTAAGGAAAAGACTATAAGTCATCTTAAGAACCAATACGAAAGT
>JAITVY010000114.1 GCA_031285565.1 Tannerella sp.
AAAACTAATATTCAAAGAGCGCATAAGACCAGATCTACATCCGGGCTTTTAATTCATACGATGGGTAAAATTGCCATCGCTTTTATTTATCTTATTTTTTAAATACTGATTCGCATTATATATAAATCCTTTTACCTCTATTTGATATTTCTTAATTAATTCTATATATTTATCCCCCAATATGGAGATAGTTAGCCTTTGAGTATTATTAATATTTGTTCAATAAAAGAATCATGATAAACGTACATATAGCTGATGATCATGCAATGATCGTGGATTTATTAATTCCGGTAATCAACCATTCGGATATTGCCCATGTAACGGGATCTTCCTTAAAACTGTCGGACTGCCGGAAAGCATTATGCACAGCTTGTCCGGATGTGTTATTGCTCGATATCAATATGACCGATGGCGATGGCATTGAGTTTTGCAAAGATATGCATAAAATATATCCGCAAATGAAGATTATTGCACTGACCGGACATGATGAGTATTCGAATGTGATATCCATGCTTAAAAACGGTGCTTCAGGTTATGTTATAAAGAGTGAAGCGGTAAGCGAATTAATAGAGGCCATCGATGCTGTAATGCACGGTGAAACATATATCAGCGATCAGATGGAACAGATGATCCGGAAGACCACCCAAATCGCCATTAATCTTACGCCACGCGAAAAACAAGTGCTTCAATTAGTCGCCAGGGGAATGACAAACCCGGAAATTTCCGAGCAACTGGATATTGGTGTCTCAACCGTTCTTTCATTCCGCAAAAAATTAAATTTGAAACTAAAAGCCTCCAATCCGGTAGAACTTATCATCAATGCCCACAAAGAAGGGTTGATTGAATAACTAAACGATACAGTACATTATGAAAAAAATCATGCTCGTTCTCCTATGCATAATACTAATAGTTATAAATGCACAGTCAACAAATATAGATTCACTAGTGAATGTCTTGAAAACACAAAATCTTACTTCTGAAGAAAAGATTCAGTTATATTGGGATATAACAATCGCTTACCGGTATAGTGATCTGGACAAAGCAATCTCATACGCAAATAAGGGATTAAGTTTATCCGAAAAAGAACAGAAAAATCTTTGGAATGCACGATTCAGTCGAATATTGGGATTTACTTATATAAATAAAAGTGAACACGATTCGTCGCGCCTTAACTTGGAGAATGCCATTACATTTGCTATTAAAGCCAATGATAAACTAGAAGAAAATCTGGCAATGACATATATGGGTAGTTTGTATTTACATCAAGGAAAATATGAAGAAGCTTTGAAATATTTTATAGATGCATTACCTGTACTCACAGACTTACAAGAAAATGAGCATTATGCCGTTACTTTGCTTAATATTGCACATACATATAGAAGCCTCCGCAATAATGAAAAAGCATTAGAATATTGTGAACAAGCTTATAAAGTTGCTGAAAAAAATAATCTGCTCTATACTAAAATGTGTAGTTTTGAAATGAAAGGTAGCATATATTTTTCTAAACAACAATATGATAGCGCAGCGGTTATCCTATCAGAAACGTACGAAATTGGCCATCAGCTAAATGATAAACCTCGTTTGGCTACAAGCACACAAATGCTCGTAAAAACATATTGTTGTTTGGGAGAATATGATAAGGCTGAGAAATACGCGAATGAGTGTTTGGAAATAGCGAATGAATTAGGCCATTATGCGTTATTAATGGCATGGAATTCAATGTCATTTCTTCGATTTGAACAAAAACGTTATGAAGAAAGTGCAATATATGCATACAAAATGTGGGAAACTGATTCAACAGACTTATTTTGGGCAAGGACTACAAGTCATTACCTATGTAATATAAATATGTTCCTAAACAATCCTGAAAAAGCGTATTATTTCCTTGAAAAATATGCCGATATTAGAGATCAGATTAGCGACAAAGAGCTATATGATAGTATGACTAATATGGAGGTCAAATACGAAACCGAAAAGAAAGAAATACGCATTGCCTCCCTGGAAGAAGAGCGAAAACTGCATTTAGGTTTAGGGATAGCTCTTGTAGCAGTTTTCTTATTAGGGATAGGAGTTCTGGTTTATCGCCATCGCCTAACCACACAAAAGAAGAAACTGGCTGAGCAACAAATTATACAACTGGAACAGGAAAAAGAGTTGATTGCCGCACATTCTGCCCTGGAAGCCGAAAAAACAGAACGGGAAATAATTGCCCGCGATCTGCATGATGGTGTGGGCGCCATGCTCTCAGTCGTAAAAAACAATATGAATATCGTAAAATCGTATTCGATTATAGAAAATACGGAAATAAATCATTTTAACAGCGCGTTGGATATGTTAGACAAATCCATAGCAGAGCTTCGGCGTGTGGCGCACCACATAATGCCGGCCACACTTATCGAAAAAGGGTTAGCGGTTGCATTGGACGATTTTTGCCGTTCCATTCCCGAAGCTGCATTTCATGCTAACACACCCTCCGGCTTCCGGTTTGATTCGGAAAAAGAATTGGTGCTTTATCGTTGCACCTACGAGTTAGTGAATAATGCTTTACGCCATGCCCAGGCTTCACATATCGAAGTTCATCTGAACGCTGACGAAAAAACAATCTATCTTTCTGTTGTAGACAACGGTTGCGGATTTGATTCACAAACAGCCTCAATGGGTATGGGAATCAACAACATGCGCACCCGGCTTTCCATTTTTAGTGGTTGCATCGATATTCACTCCGGACAAGGAGAAGGTACAGAAGTCAATATTGAGTTGAATTTGTAGGTAATAGTATAAATGCAGATGATTATAGACACGCCATGCTTTGCTAAACTTGCGCCAATAGAGGTCTTATGCTATATTTTCACCATTCCCTGCATTGTAAATACATTCACTTCTCCACGATGACTCTTGTTATTCGTACCGCAGAAATAACATTCTCGTTCCATATCCCCTGCATTGGTTTCAATTGGTGATTCATATCCGCATTGACCACATTTCATCATTAGGACTAATACGCCATATTGACCACTGGCTTTTAAAGTAGCTACAGTGGATTGAGTTTTCAACATATCACCGTAATCTTTCAGACTTTGTGCTTCAACTGAAACACCGCTTTTACCATAGCAACTGTATTTTGTTCGAATCCCTTTGGTTTTAAGTGGCGATTCCGTAAAGAACCCCACAATATCTCTGCCTAATGTTCCGTCGGGAGTATCCACTAAGTAATAGGTCATTGGTGAGATAGACGATAGTTGCTTTAAGATTTCGCAAGCCTCAACTAAACTATTTACTCTTTTCGAGTAGTATTTGCTTTGAGAGTCACCACTCATTGACCACTGTGCGTCTGCCAAATCAGTCCTGACTATCTCCTCTAACGTTTTCTCACATTTAGTGCATTTTCCTGCAGACAGATCAAGGTTATGACCTTCAGATCGTAATCTGCCGCATCTTTCGCACTTACAACCATCCCATTTGTGTTCTATACTACGTTCTTTCCCACAGATAGAACATTTTTCAAGACACTTATCATTAACAACAGCATAATTATGCCCTATATCCTGTGTTTTAGCACATCTTTCACATTTACAGCCATTCCATTGATGACCAAATAAACATTTTATACCCATATTTTTGCTTCTTTATGCTCCTTGCGGAACGGTTTATATCATAATAATCATCGTCAAACAAAAATATGGGGAATATTGACATTAATCAACCCCAATAATGGGGGTTTTACAGAAAATATTGCATTTAAATAGAGATATTTTTGTTTATTTATCTCTTTATAGTAACTAAACATCAAACATACTGTTCAATTCTGCATTATTTATACTGATTAGCATTCTCCTAGATCGATGTACGACCGATATTAGATGGATATAGGATGGATATACGATCGATATAGGATAGATATAGGATAGACATAGGATAGACATAAGATCGATGTTAGATCGATACTAGATGGATATACGAATTATAGAAAGTGTTGCTTCTTTATGCACCCTACAGAGTGGTTTATATCATAATAATCATCGTCAAACAAAAATATGGGAAATATTGATATTGATCAACCCCAATAATGGGTTTTACAGAAAATATTGCATTCAAATAGGGATATTTTCGTTTCTTTGTCTCTTTATAGTAACTAAACATCAAACAGAATAGAAATGAAAACAAGACAATGGGTCGTATCTTTAATTTTATTGGCAGGTTGTATATTTCAGAGTTCTGCACAACAGGAATTTCATTTTACACCTAAAGCCGGTATCAATCTGGCAAATATATATGGTACAGGAGGGACAGATTTAAAACCGGGATTAAATATAGGCTTCTCTGCAGAATGGATGTTATTACCAAAGTTTTCAATTGAGCCCGGGGTATTTTATTCCATGCAAGGATGTAAATTTGAGTCGGATACTGAAATCAAACTGGATTATATAAATATACCGATTTTAGCTAAATATTACATCGTGAAAGGTTTTAATGTATTTGCCGGTCCACAGTTTGGGTTTAATACAAAAGCGGAACTGGATAATGCTATTACGAATGAAGATACCGATGTAAAGGATTATATAAAAACATTTGACTTTGGAATGGCGGCAGGTTTAGGCTATCAGTTTGATATGGGTTTAATGGTTTCTACCGGTTTTAACTGGTCATTCTTAAATCAGGCCAAAGAATCAAAGTTTTTCGATCTTGAAAATGATAAATACCATAATACAACTTTTCAATTTAATGTAGGTTGGAGGTTTTAATAACACCTCCTTTACCTACCTTATATTTTTCACCAATAATTTTTTTCCAGAATCTCCTGCATACGGGGATAATTCAGATCCGTATCTTCCATTTCTTCGCGCAAATCAAGTAAATCCTGCTTCATTTTAGTGATTATCTCTTTATATGCCGGATCGTTATACCTATTTTTATCTTCATAAGGATCAACGGACAAATCATAAAACTCCCATGCTGGTGTATTAGTCACATCATCAGATCCTTTCGTATCTAATTTATCACCATAAATAAACATCAACTTATATTGTTGATTCCGTATTCCGAAATGAGCCGGACGAATTTTATGCTGTGTCCAGTAACGATAGTACATTACATCACGCCAATCTTCCGGTGTTTCACCTTTCAGGTTTTGACGAAAACTTCTTCCTTGCGACAGTTCAGGCGTTTGTACTCCTGCATAATCAGCCAAGAAAGACGCAAAATCAATATTTAAAATTATATCATCATTTCTTGTTCCGGCCGGAATCTCTTTGGGGTAACGTACAACAAACGGCATACGAAGCGATTCTTCATACATCATTCGTTTATCAAAAAAGCCATGTTCGCCAAGAAAATATCCCTGATCCGAAACATATACCACAATTGTGTTTTCGCTCAACCCCTCTTCTTCCAGCATTTGTAACAAGCGACCAATATTATCGTCGATAGTAGCGCCACAACGCAGATAATCTTTTATCAGTTTCTGATATGTTTTCTTCCGTGCCTCCTCTTTATTCAATCCTTCAACTGAAAAAGGAAGCTCAGGATAAACGCACCACCATTTTGACGGATCTTTAGAGGCTGTTTCCCAACGTAACGCCATATTTTCCAATTGCTGACCTTCGAATTCACGTCCGGACTTCTCAGGCCCGAACTCCATCATATTATGAGGTTCGGGAAACACAACATCGTCATACAGATGTTTAAAACGTTCCGGGAAATCCCATGGTTCGTGTGTTGCTTTAAAGTGGCAACACGTCATAAACGGTTTATCCTTATTACGATTCCGTATCCAATCAATTGTAAGATCCGTCACAATATCAGTAGAAAATCCTTTAATCGTATCTCCTGCCCTACCCTCATCATCATCCTTCCAATTGCCAGCAGTTTTCATAATCGGGTCATAATATTCACCCTGATCATGGAACACACGGTAAGTATCGAATCCGGCAGGTTCCTTCTTCAGGTGCCATTTTCCAAACAACGCAGTCTGATAACCGCCAGCCTGCATTTGTTTAGCCAGATTATCGGCTTCGGGATACAATGCGTCGCTAAGTGTATATACACCATTCCGTTGACTATAGGCTCCGGTTAATATAGCTGCACGACTCGGTACTGAAATCGAATTTGTACAAAAACAATTGTTCAATAAACATCCTTCTGAGGCCAGCTGACGAATGTTCTGATTCTGCACATATTCACTCAATACCCCGCCATATATACCCCATGATTGCGAAGTATGGTCGTCGGACAAAATAAAAAGAATATTCGGACGATCATCTTGTTGTGATTGTTCATCAACTACAGCTCCGGCACAAACCGGTAAACACCCAACCAATCCGATTGGTAGTATTAATTGTCGTTTCATATGATAATATATTTTGAACAGTCAGCCCCTAACCCTAAATGGCTAATAATTAGAAAAAAGTAGAGAGGTAAAAAGTAATCGTCATGACGAACGTATTTCATTTTCAATTTTCCACTTTCAATTTTCAATTAATAATTCTCCTTTAGGAATTTGGGACAACTACTCCTTTTTATAATCCTTTGTCAAACCATGCTCACGACGTTCCGTACCTTTTTTACGGGTCAGGTCGTCACCCAGTTCTTCACGCATCCCATCCGCTATCTTCATTAACTTAATAGCAACTTCCGGATTTTGAGAAAGGACATCGTAGCGTTCACCCGGATCACGACGAAGGTCATATAACTCGGCTTTTAATAAATCAACATTCGTCAGTTTTCCCGGTTGCCCGTCATTACCCGGCACATATGCGCCATATGTAACATAACGGTGTGGAAATACTAATTTAAACATTCCATCCGTAACAGCTTCCAAATCATTTTTATTGTAATAATACACAAATGATTCACGCGGATTAGCATCTTTATCTCCTTTAATCAGGGGTAGAAGGCTCACACCATCAATCTTACGCCCGGGAAGCGGCGCTTCACTGATTTCAGCCAAAGTAGGAAACAAATCAATATTGGAAGATAATTTATTACAAGTCGTACCCGGTTCTATTTTCCCTTTCCAGTACATTACACATGGAATACGGTTACCACCATCGAATGTAGTGGCTTTTGCTTCACGTAACCCACCGGCAGAACCCGCATGATTCCCATAATTGGTCCAGGGTCCGTTATCAGAAGTCAAAATAACCAATGTGTTTTCTTCCAGATCCAGTTCACGAAGTGTTTTCAGAACCTCACCTATACTCCAGTCTATTTCCATCATTACATCACCGAACAACCCCTGTTCGCTTTTCCCTTTAAATTTATCAGAGACAAACAAGGGAACATGTGGCATAGAATGCGCCAGGTAAACAAAAAATGGTTTGTTCTTATTTTTCTTTATAAAATTGACCGTACGAGTCGTATAATCGGTAGTAAACTTTGTCTGATCCGTATTGTACCCTACAACTTTATTTCCATCATAGGTAGGCAGATCCGGAAAGTTAAACGCTTCTCCCTGTTGCGGATGAAACGGCCACATATCGTTGGAATAAGGCAATCCATAGTACTCATCAAAACCGTTCTGCAACGGTAAGAAAGCGTGTGCATCTCCTAAATGCCATTTCCCGAAAATTGCTGTATTATAATCCTTTTGCCTTAATAATTCCCCGATAGTCATTTCATCCGGATGGATTCCATACTTGGAATTGGGTCCCGGCGCTCCCGAAAAACCAACCCGGTTTGGATAACAACCAGTCAGCAATCCGGCACGCGATGCTCCGCTAATTGGCTGACCTGCCAGAAAATGAGTAAAACGCATCCCCTCAGCAGCCATACGATCAACATTCGGCGTTTTATAACCATATGCTCCATTAAAAGAGAAGTCGCCATAACCTACATCATCAAGATTGATAATTACAAAATTTGTATAATCAGCTGCAATACCGGATACAGGAACAACACCCAATGCAGAAAGTAAAAGTAAATGCTTATTCATAAATAATTATATATATTTTTCCCATTATATCTTCTTTGAAATGCCTTGACGACACTTCAAAGATAAATAAAAAGTATTTTTATTACAAGAATATAATGCCAAAGCCTGTTTGTCATCAATCTGTTGAATCTTCAAAATGTATTACCGTTAAAACGACTAAACAATTAAACGATTCAACAGTTTAACAGAGATATAGCCGGTATTTCGGCTTTAACAGTTTGTCAATCCCAATTCGGATTTTGTGTCAGATTCGGGTTCAGAAGAATCTGATTATATGGAATCGGCCACAGATAATCCCGTTCAGGATTGAAAGAACGTTTTACAACATCTGCCCCATCAGCATCATGCATCATTCCATTGTTCTCTTTCTCTGCTGTCTTCCATCTCAGAATATCAGAGTAATATAATCCTTCGAAAGTTAATTCAATACGGCGTTCCCTGCGAATCACTTCGCGCATTTGAGATTGTGTCAGGCCCTTCATCACCTCCGGCATATTTATATCCGGACGTTTGCGTAACTGATTGATAGCGTCATATACGGAATCATCCGGACCGTCAACCTCATTTTGAGCTTCAGCATATGTCAATAAGACCTCAGCATAACGAATCAGGATAAAATTAAATGCCGAACGTTCGACCAATGGAATAGATACACTGTCCTCGTAAGAAGTATATTTTTTCACACCAAAACCGGTATTCACCACATCCGCTCTCGTTATTGTTTTACCCAGATACTGATAACCGATACAAACGATTGATTTCAATAATCGGGGATCACGATTTTCATAAGGATGCTCCGGATCATATAAAGAAGATTCACTGATGCTTTTCCCATCTGTACACAAATATGTGTCAACTAATTCTTTTAATGGAGCAGGACGGTTTAAACGCCATATATTCAGGTCGTAATCAGTCGGATATTCCGGTATTACAGTCTCAACATTAAAAATCACCTCACTATTATGCTTATTATCTTCGCTGAAGAAATGACGATAATCATTAAATAATTGATACACACCCGAATTTATAATCTGCTTAGCTATTTCGGCAGCTTCTGCCCATCGGGCATTATATAATAAAGCACGGGCTTTCAACGCCAGAGCTGCTCCTTTGGTTACACGTCCGAGATCAGCACTGGCATAACTCCCTGGCAACACGGCTATTGCATCATCTAAATCAATAAGTATCTGCGACACAACCTCTTCTTTTGAACTCCGGGGTAAGTTTGCCTGTGTATCAGCATTAGGCGCTTCAACGATTAACGGCACTCCTCCGAATTTATCAACTAAATTCAGATAATAAAAGGCCCGTAGAAATTTAGCTTCACCAATCATCTGATTTTTCTCCGTTTCATCCATATCCACCGTACCCACTTTTGTAATAAACGTATTGGTTCGTCCTATACCTATAAAACAATTTTTCCATAACAACTCAATCAGATATGTAGTCGACATATGTTCACCTTTTCCTATGGCCTGTGTACCATTTGATTCATTATAAGTCATTGCATTCGAAGTCAACATATCGAACTCCATTGTGTGCGAAAATCTCCAGTTCATCAGTGCATTATAACATCCCATAAGTCCGGCCTTGGCATGCTCTTCTGTTTTCCAGAATGTTTCGGTTGAATATTGATCCGAAGGATCTACATCTAACAAACTGTCGCACGACACTAAATAAATACAGGCAACAGTCATACAGATCATTATATATATATTTTTCATACGAGAATATTTTATTTTTTACACTAAGGTCGCATGGAACTCGCATATTGAGTGATTAACGGTTAGCGATGAATGTTTAATTAATCACTAATCATTAACAATTAACCACTAGTTTACATGCTTCGTTTCATAGCTTTTTCTTTTTTAAAATGTGATGTTAACACCCCCTGTAAATGTCCGTAGAGACGGATAAGCGTAATAAGTACCACCCTTCAGGTCTTTTTCCGGATCAAAATCCTTCATAGAAGAAAATGTAAGTAAATTCTGCGCATTCACAAACACCTTTAGACGACTGATTATACCGGTCTTCAACACAGACTGAGACACATTGTATGATAACTGCAAATTCTTCAGACGCAGATATGATGCATCCCGCAACCAAAAATCATTCGTGCGGTAATTCTCATTTGTAGCACCCTCATACGTCGTTAAAATCGGTAATTTGGCGCTTATACCTCTTTCGGGTGTCCAGGCATCCGTTAACCATTGCTCAGGCAGACCACAACCAAACCATAACGGAGTTGCACCGATACGGTCTCCATAAGTACTGACATCAGAGACTCCCTGAAAGAATGCACTCAAATCAAAATCTTTATAGGATAAATTGATTCCGAAACTATATGTAATTTTAGGAATAACCCCTCCCCGAATCTGCCGGTCATCTTCCGTTATTTTACCATCCCCGTTTGTGTCTTCAAACTTCAGGTAGCCGGGTTTTGTCGATGCCGTCTGAAAAGGGCTATTATCAATCTCTTCCTGAGACTGGAAAATGCCGATTGCATGCAACATATAATATGAATCAATCGGTTCCCCTTCCTTAAGGATATACATATCTTCAATAATTGTTTGCCCGTTCAGTGACTCTATTTTATTCTTAACATGCGTCATATTTCCGGTTATTTCATACCCGAAACCACCTATACGACTACGATATCCAATTCCTAACTCAAATCCTTTATTACTGACTTCACCGATATTGCGGATCGGACCTTGCAGACCACCCACCTGATCCGGAAGAGTTACTTGTCTTAAGATATCAGTCGTACGCTTGTCGAATATCTCAAAAGAAAAATCTAAACTGCCATTCAGCAATGAAGCGTCCAAACCGAGATTTGTCATTGTCGTTGTCTCCCAGGTAATATTCGGATCGTTATAAGCTTTTACGGCTACTCCAGATTGCATCACACCATTCAACGGATAATTCACTCCTGATGTCATTAAATCAACATACCGAAACCATTCCGTACGCTCCTGTCCCACACTACCCCACGAGTCATTCCCTAATTGCCCCCATGAAGCACGCAATTTTAAATTATAAATCCAGGAATAGTCTTTCAAAAAACATTCCTCACTCAGACGCCACCCGGCAGAAAAAGAAGGAAATATACCCCAGCGATTCCCTTTAGCAAACCGGGAAGAACCATCATACCGGAAGTTGGCTTCAAATAAATACCGGTCTTTATAAGCATAGTTTAGTCTTCCGAAATATGACATCAATACCGATTTAGCCGAAGTGCCACCGACCGTTGCATTGCTCGAACCGGCATTCAGTTCATGCAAATCATTACCTAAATACCCTTCATTTTTTGCTGAAAATTCAGTAAGATGCACATCCTCATAGCTAAACCCCAGTAAAATCTTCAGATCATGTACATCGGTAATCTTTTTACCCCACGACAACGTATTAAAAATTGTTTTTGATAAATCATTTTTATCTATCTTTTCTGCATGGCGCGTATTACGTCCGTCAAATACAATCTTCTCTTTTTCACTTGTTTTCAATTGATATTTATAAACTTCCGGAGCAAAAACAGATTGCAGATAATCATATTTATTAATACCCACATTCAAGTTATAAATAACATCAAAGGGAAATTTATATTCAGCCGATAAATTAGCCAGCATCCGTAAAGATTTATGCTTATTTTCACCCTCATCAGCCAATGCCAGCGGATGACGATAAATATTATGACCGGGTGTACGGATAAACGTATCGGCATATTTTCCGTCCTCAGTATAGGTTGGATGAAAAGCCTGTGCTTTATAAGTCATCTCGACCAGATTCGCAACTCCGGTTACCGGTTCATTGTATATCTTATAATGTGCATTCATATTTGCACCGATCTTCAACCGGCTGTTCATTTGAGCCGAGGTATTAATAGCCAATGTATACTTTTCAGAATCGGTTCCCCGTAACACTCCATCCTGTTCTCCATATCCCAACGAAACCGAATAACTATATTTTTCATCTCCTCCCGAAAAACGCATATTATGCTCCATGATAAAAGCATCATTATACATAATATCCAACCAATTGTTTTGAGGATACAGGATCGGATTCGTTTTCATTCCCTGCCGGTACTCCTCAATCAGTTCATCTGAATAATCAACCGTTGGCTCCCCTCCATTAATCTGCACCTGATTCCTCATTTCCATAAACACAATAGGATCATATACAAAATCCGGCAAATAAGTAGCCTGCTGAAAACCAAAGTAGTTATTATAATCAACTGTAAATTTCCCTTTTCGACCCATTTTTGTCTTGATTAAAATTACCCCGTTTGCCGCACGCGACCCGTAAATAGCTGCTGATGCCGCATCTTTCAATACGGAAATATGCTCGATATCATTCGGATTAATCGCTTCCAAAGGAAATTCAATTCCATCTACCAGAATCAAAGGATCATTATTATTTAATGTACCCTGGCCACGAATTCGAATAGTTGCTTTATCATTACCAGGCTGTCCTCCGGCCTGATTTACATATATTCCCTGAACCCCCTGTAAAGCCTGTGTAGCATTTGTGATCGGACGGTTCTCTAATATTGCAGCATTAATAGCAGAAATTGCACCGGTTAAATTCACCTTTTTTTGAGTTCCGTAACCAACTACCACAACTTCCTCCAGTAACTTGGCATCCTCTAATAAACTGACATTAAAAACAGTATTATTACCCACAGAAACTGTTTTCTCTGCATATCCGATATAGGATATAACCAATAGTGCATTTCCCTGCACTTCTAATGTAAAATGACCATTTATATCCGTAACCGTACCGTTTACAGTGCCCTTTTCTAATACATTAGCACCTATAACAGGTTCATTATATTCATCAATGACCGTACCTGTGACTGTTTTCCTTTGTATGGAAACCTGAGCAGCTATCGGATGCACATACAGAAATGCCAGGAAAATAAAAAAGAAAACATAACAAACCCGGTAACGCTTTTTTATATAGGCAAAATTCATAAATAAAGTTTTTTAAGTAGTTGATATGAGTCCTTATTTATGCTCAAATATAATAAGATTCCAACAATGCACAATATATTGAACATTACTTATTCTCCTTTCTCCTTTCCATGAAATTTCCCTTTAGCGATTTAGGGTTTATTCTTCAAAACAATTATATTTGTAACAACATTACCTATGCTCGAAGAAGAAAGTAAAATAAAATGGTGTCAGTTTCAATCCGGAAATAATGAAGCCTATTCCTGGATCTATGAAACATATATTCAAATATTATACTCATACGGAATTCGCTTTACTTCCGATTTCGAATTAGTTAAGGATTGCATTCAGGAAGTTTTTACAGTTATATACAAAAACAGAAGCCGCCTAAAGCCACCTGACAATGTAAAAGTCTATTTAATGGTTGCATTAAAGAACAGCTTAATACGTAATCTTTATAAACAACAGAAATTACATAACCTTGACAGCTCTGATATAATGCGGTTTACACTGGAGCCTACTGTAGAAGAACAATTCATTCATAATGAAAATGACTTTTGCCAACAACAAAAAATACAGAAAATTCTTTCCGTATTAACGCCCCGTCAACAGGAAATCATTTACTACCGCTTTATACAGGAACTTAGTTTCGAAGAAATCTGTTCATTGATGGATTTAAACTATCAGTCGGCACAAAATTTAATTCAGCGTTCATTGAAAAAAATCAGAGATAATCATATCGATCCAAACGTATACATCTTATTATTTGCCGCTTTAATATAATTTACAAAAAAAGTGTTGATTAAGTGAGTATATTTCCATTTTAATTGTATCCTGTTTACAAATACAATTAAAAATGGTAAAAGATTACACTACATATACGGCCGATCAACTACTGAACGATGACTTCTTTCTGCAATCAGAACAACATCCGACACCTGACAATCAATTATTCTGGGCCAATCTTGAACAAGAAAACGAATCACTGGCTAAAGAATTAAAAATCGCACGTAACTTTTTGGCGATCTTAAAAAAGAACGCATCCCAATCACCGCTTTCGCCAAAAGGTAAACAGGAAACCTGGAACCGGATTCATCAGGAAAATCGCAAACACGATACCCGGCATATACGACATTTCAAAACCGGATTAAGTATAGCCGCTTCAATCGCCTTATTAATCGGAATTGCGTACTATTATTTATTGCCTTCAAACGAACAGGATAATGCAACCGATTATTTAGCCATTCTTGGAAATACACAGCAAGCCGGAAGTCCATCCGGAGAAGTGCAATTAATATTATCTGATAATGAAAAAATAGCTATCGATGGCAAAGAAACTCAGGTTGAGTATCATGAAGATGGAACTTTGAATATCAATGCAAAAGAAGAAAAAAAACTACATACAGACGAAAATTCAAACTTAACAAAAATATTTAACCAGCTGATTGTGCCGGCCGGGAAACGATCTACAATTACATTCCAGGATGGTACGAAGTTATGGGTGAACTCTGGTTCGAAAGTAATTTATCCGGTAAACTTTGATAAAGACAAACGTGAAATTTTTGCCGAAGGAGAAATATTTCTGGATGTTTCACATGATAACCAGCGACCTTTCGTTGTAAAAACAAAAGAACTCGACGTTATGGTATTGGGAACCCAATTCAATCTTTCGACTTACAAAACTGAGAAACAGGTAGAAGTGGTACTCGTTAGCGGAAAAGTGGAAGTACAAACTCATAGATACGAAAAAAGTGTACTGACTCCCAATCAACTATTCTCATATAATACCGAAACACATAAAAGAAACATTAAACAGGTAGATATAAGCGAATATATTGCCTGGAAAGATGGCTATTATCAATTTACGAAACAAAATCTGGAGGTTGTGCTCCGGAAAATTTCGCAATACTATGAAATCGACATTCAATGGAGCCCAAAACTGAACGAATTGAGTTGTAGCGGCAAATTAGATCTAAAAAATGATCTGGACGAAGTATTAAATGCATTACAAAAAGCAGCACCTATAAAAATAACACAGAATCAGGAAAAAATATATATAGATGTCAAACCTTTAAACTGAAGTTATATGGATCCATAAAAAACACAAAAATCTACAACACATAAAAAGAAAGGCCGGAAATACCCTCATATTTCCGACCCGATAATCAAAATTAGTACAAACCGTTTTATTACTAACTTAAATCATAGCAAATATATGAAAAATAATAAGATGCTTGGCATAAAAAATGTCAGGCAAAAAAGAGTCATACGAATTATGAAAGGATGCATGTTATTCATTTTCTTAGGAATCGGTGCATGTTTTGCTAACGAAAGCTACTCACAGGAAACATTCTTTACTGTCGAATATAATAACCGGACAATAAAAGAAGTTTTTAATGGTATAGAAAAACAAAGTGAATATATTTTTTTCTATTTAGATAACTCGCTCGATCTGAACCGCAAAGTTTCGGTAAGAGTCAAAAATCAGCAAGTAGGAGATATTTTAGATCAGGTATTTAGCGGAACCGATAATACGTACTACATATCCGACCGGCAAATCATTGTTTCAAAAGAAAACAGTAAATCACCTACATCTGTTCAGCAACAAAGAAATACCCGTACCATTACTGGGATTATATCTGATGAATTCGGACCGGTTGTAGGAGCCAATGTAATTATAAAAGGAACAACAAATGGAAGCATTACTGATCTTGACGGTAAATTTACCATAGAAAATGTTCCTGAAAATGCAACCATCCAGGTCTCTTTTATCGGATACCTGACGCAGGAAATTAAAATCACAAACCAGACAAATATTAATATTGTACTGCAGGAAGATGCCATTGGTATGGAAGAAGTTGTTATAATCGGTTACGGTTCACAACGTAAATCAGACTTAACCGGAGGTATCACAGCCGTAAGTTCTGATAAGCTGCAAATGGTAACGACCAACAATTTGTTAGACAAATTATCCGGTCAGGTTCCCGGGTTAAATATCACAGCAGGAAATGCCCGGCCGGGTCAGGAACAGGCTATACGCGTACGCGGAGAAAACTCATTGTCTGCCGACAATTCTCCGTTAATTGTATTAGATGGTATTCCTTACAATGGGTCGTTAAGTAACATTGACCCCAATGTCATTGAAAACATTAGTGTCCTGAAAGATGCGTCGGCTGCCGCGATATATGGCTCACGCGGTTCTAACGGAGTTATCCTTATCCAAACAAAAAAAGGAAAAAAAGGTGCTCCTTCCGTAGCCTATAATGGACAAATCGGTTTTCAGCAACCGGAACGCCGCCTAGATGTGATGAAGGGAGCAGAATATGTTCAGTTCACCCAGGATTACAATCGGATAAAATACGGATATACAGGCGACCAACTCGACCCAATGTTATTATTAAACCCAAGCGAACGTGCAAACTATCAAGCTGGTTCTGAAACAGACTGGCAGGATATCATGTTCCGTGATGCACTGACTCACAATCATCAGATCAGTATTTCCGGAGGGACTGATTTCACCACATACATGGCATCCATTTCTCATCTTAGTCAGGACGGTATTGTCGAAAATACCGGTCTGGAAAGAACGAATGTAACCATAAACCTTTCACAAAGTTTAAAATCGTGGCTGACCATCGGGATGGGAGTTCAGGCTACACAGAAAGAACAAGGAGGTGAAGAGCCTTATTTACAAGCCGGCCTGAAAATGAGTCCTTACGGAATATACAAAGATGAGAATGATAATTATGTAACCTATCCGATGGATCAAACATTATTTTATAATCCAATGGCCGATGTAAATGCAGACCAGGATATAACAAAACGGGAAGTATTCATATCTTCTTTTGCCGATATCATATTACCGGTTAAAGGACTGAGTTTCCGTACCAACTTCGGGTATAATTATCACAGTGCATTCGAAGGTACATATTATGGTAGGAATACGAAAACCGGTTCTGAAAAAAATGGTCGTGCAGAAGTCGAAAACGAACACTATTATGACTATACCTGGGAAAATCTGTTAAAATACAACAATACTTTTGGCAAACATAAAATAGATGCAACTGCATTATTCAGTATACAGGAAACACAATTGAAAAGATATAACCAGGAAGCAGAAGTTTTTGTGAACGACGATGCCAGCTATCATAATATGAATGCAGGTGAAAAAAATCAGGTGGTAAAATCAACTCTTGACGAAACATCTATGCTCTCTTATATGGGACGTATCAACTATTCATACGACAATAAATATATGCTGACCTTAACCGGCCGCTCTGATGGATATTCGGCCTTTGGGGCAAACAACAAATATGCATTTTTTCCTTCGGTAGCCGTCGCCTGGAATCTTTTTTCCGAAGATTTCTTCGCATCAGACTGGGTGGATATGATAAAGATACGTGCATCCTATGGTTCGAATGGTAATCAGGCTATCAAACCTTACCAGACATTAAACAGGTTAAGTCTTGGCAAATACATCTGGGGCGACGGAACAACTGTAAATGGAACATATATACCTAGTAATGGTATAGGTAATCCGAATCTGAAGTGGGAAACCACCCGGACATTTAATACGGCTATAGATTTTAGCTTCTTTACCGGCAGACTGGGTGGTAGCATTGATTTTTATGTAGCTAATACGACAGACTTACTGATGAGCCGTACCGTACCTATAATGAACGGTTATCGTTCAATCATGGACAATGTTGGCGAAACGCGCAATGTAGGTATAGAAATTACATTAAATTCGGTCAATATCGAGACAAAAGACTTCAGTTGGACAACCAATTTCAACTTTTTCCTGAACAGGGACAAAATCATCGAATTACGTGGTGACGGCAAAGATGATATTACAAACAAATGGTTTATTGATGAACCTTTACGCGTATTTTATGATTACAAAGTAATCGGAACCTGGCAGTTAGGAGAAGAAGAACTGGCGGCAGCCACACAGGCCGGAGCCGTTCCCGGTTCTGCTAAATTACAGGATACAAATGGCGACGGCGTGATCAGTGCTGATGATAAAGTAATAATCGGTTCCAAATTACCCAGTTTCATGATGTCGATGGGTAACCAGTTCAGTTATAAAAATATCTATATGTCTTTTATGTTGAATGGAATATTCGGGCAATGGAAAGAACTGCACGATTATAATTTTGACCGTTGGATACCCGGATACAATTACCTGAGTGGAATGGATTACTGGACACCGGAAAATCCGACAAATAAGATGACCTCACCCGCATATGTTCCCTATGATAAACATACATTCTACAAAAAAGCAAACTTCGTGCAGATAAAAAACATAACATTAGGATATACATTTGATAAGAATTTCTTAAATGTAATTGGTATTGCAGGATTGGGAGTAAATGTAAGTGTCAATAATCTGTATACATTCAGCAATGTAAAAAACTTCCTGAATGCCGATGCCAATGATATGATGAAAAATCCAAAGACAGGAGCTACAATAACAGAAGCCAATTTAATTTCAACATATCCATCGGCACGCTCTTATATGTTTGGTTTAAATCTTACTTTTTAACTAAAAAAAGATCTAACAATGAAAAAAATATTTTTAGCTGTAATAGCATCATTATTAATAAATACAAGTTGTTCAGACTTTCTGGACGAAGAACTGAAAAAAGAACTGGCACCCAGTAATACATATACATCATCGTATGGTTTTGAAGTAGGGGTAACAGGGTTATATGGTCTGGCCCGTTCCGAATTTAACACATGGGGGCTAAGTTTTGCAACACATAGTCAGGCTTGCCCTTACGAAGCTCTACAGGTAGGGACTGACCTTGTATATGCCGGTCACAAAGATGGTTCGTTAATGCCTTTCGAAAACCTCTCCTATACACCTTCCACAACATTCGTAACATCCTATTGGAATTATTCTTACGGAATGATCGCTTCTGTCAATGAGATATTAACATATTCAGAAAATGATAATGTTAAGTGGGATGTTCCGGAAGATAAAATAAAATATCAGGCAGAAGCTCGTTTCTTTCGGGCTTATGCATACCGTTATCTTGTTTATCTCTATGGCGATGTTCCTTATGTTGATAAAATAGAAGAAAAATTCCGTCTGGATTATACCCGCACTCCAAAAGCAGAAGTCTTGGATAAAATGATTGAAGATTTGAAATTTGCTTCTGCAAACCTGCCACAGAATCCGGATCAATTTAAACCGGGAAGATTAACCAAATGGGTAGCAGAACAATTATTATGCGAAATCTATTTGATGACCGGAAATTATTCGGAAGCAGAAACCTGTGCAAGAGCAGTCATTAACTCCGGTTATTTTCAGTTGATGAAAGATCGTTTTGGAGTAGCCAAAGATGAACCGGGAGATGTATTTTCAGACCTCTTTGTGGAGTACAACCCAAGAAGAACAAACGGAAATAAAGAAAATATCTGGATTATGCCGATGGAATATAACGTTACCGGTGGTGGCGATGCTAATGAAGACTGGTCGCGTCGTGCTTGGGTTCCTAAGTACTGGAATATTTCCGGGTTTACATTAGCGGATACGTTAGGCGGACGTGGTTTGGCTCAAATAGTACCTTTACAATGGTGGGCTGACGAAGGCAAAGATTTTTTCGCTCCAACCGATATTCGTAACTCGAATTATAATATCAAACGTGAATGGTATTACAACGATAAAACATCCGAATTATACGGACAACGGGCGTATATCACGCAGGAATCATGGGATAAAGCCGAATTATGTCCGGCAGTAACTAAATTTTTCTATGGGAAAGCAGATAACTTAAGTTATAACGGGACAAATAAAGACCGTACAAAGATGCGTCTTTCAGAAACTTATCTGTTACTTGCCGAAGCCTTAATTAGACAAGGTAGAACTGCTGATGCAGCCGAAGCAATCAATGTTGTACGCGAAAGAGCCGGTGCTCCTGTCATTACAACAAGTGAAGCAACACTCGACTTCTTACTTGACGAACGTATCCGTGAATTGGTTGGTGAAGAGCTGCGCCGTCTGACATTGGTCCGTTTCGGTATGTTGAAGGAACGCACGCTCAAATACAATCCTAAAACACAGAATATGCAGGATTATCACGCATTATGGCCTATTCCGCAAACAATCATAGATTCAAATACCGGAGCTGAATTCCCGCAAAATCCGGGATATAATTAAATAAATAATTCATAACTTAGGGCCTTTATTTTTTAAAATACTCTCAAAGAAGGGACTATTAGTAGTGATAGTCCCTTTTTTATAAACTAAACCATTATCTAAATAAAAGACATACAACCTTAACGTGAAAATTAAATAATCATATGAAACATAAGTCGATTTACAAAAGTGTTATCATAGGGTATTTCATTTGTACTCTATCTGCTCCTGTATTTGCATCGGATAAAAACAATTCTCTTTTAATAGAGAAAACACAAACCGACCAATATTAAAAAAAACAAGAGATATTGGATATCTCACGCAAAGTAGCCGATTGGCAAATCACAGTATTTCCGGATAATAAATATGCTCAATCTGAACCTAAAGGATGGATTACGGGGGCGTTCTACATGGGCTTGTTTGATTTTGCCGAATTAAGTAAAAACGACACCTATTTCGACTGGTTGAAAAAACTATTCAACCGTCTACACTGGCAGGTAGCCGATCGTATGTACCATGCAGATGATATATGCATTTCGCAGACTTATCTTGATATGTACAATAAATATAAAGATGAGAAAATGATCATCCCTACATTAGCCCGTATGGACTGGGTGATAAATCACCCTTCAAACGGCAGTATGGATATTGATTACAGCGTACCATCGACCTACGAAAGATGGTCATGGTGCGATGCCCTGTATATGGCTCCCGCAGTCTATACACGCTTATATACGCTTACCGGCAACAAAAAATATATGTTTTTCGCAGACAATGAGTTTAAAGCAACTTATAATCATCTGTACGACAAAGAAGAAAAACTTTTTTACCGTGACAGCCGCTATTTCAATCAAAAAGAGGCTAACAGAAAAAAAGTCTTTTGGGGACGCGGAAATGGTTGGGTGATCGGAGGACTTGCCGAAATCTTAAAAACACTACCCGAAGATGATACAGAATATCGTCCTTTTTATCTGGAATTATTTAAAGAATTAGCCGGTCGCCTGGCCGCACTACAAACAAAAGACGGTTTCTGGCACGCCAGCTTATTGGATCCGGATAGCTACCCCTCACCCGAAACAAGTGCTACCGGATTTATGGTATACGGATTAGCCTATGGCATCAACCACGGCTATCTATCGAAAAAAGAATATCTGCCGATTGTTCAGAAAGGCTGGAATGCACTTGTTTCGGCTGTAGAAACGGATGGAAAATTAGGTTGGGTACAACCCGTTGGAGCCGATCCTAAAAAAGTAACACAAGAGATGACCGAATTATATGGCACAGGCGCTTTCCTTATGGCCGCTTCGGAAATCTGCCAACTGGCAGAATAACAACTCACGAATAATATGAAACGGAGCATGTAAATTAGTGGTTAATTGTTAATGATTAGTGAATTAATTAACCGCTTATCACTAACCGTTAATCGCTTATTAGGTTCGTTCCATACATCCTTAATGTAAAAATTAAAATATCGTATGAAAAAAATAGCTTTTATAATATCCTTTTTACTCCTGACCGGAACAATATATACTACCGCACAAAAACGAACATCAATCCCCTTAAAGCATGGCGCACATCGTGTAAGCAAGCGCATGGACGCCGAAATGCAACGATGGCGCGAACATGGACTCGGACAATTTATCCACTGGGGAGTATATGCTATTCCGGGAGGCCATTGGGATCGTAAATATTATCCGGGTGCTGCCGAATGGATTCGTTCATGGGAAGATATGCCGGATGAAGCCTATGATAATTTATATAAACAATTTAATCCCACGTCGTTTAATGCGAAAGAATGGGCAAAAATGGCAAAAGATATGGGTGCCAAATATTTGATTTTTACGACAAAGCATCATGACGGATTTTGTCTTTGGCCCAGTAAATATACGGATTATACCATCGCAAATACTCCCTATAAAAAAGACATTGTCAAAGAAATTGTAGATGCATATACTGCTGTCGGCATCGATGTACATCTTTATTTTTCCATCATTGACTGGAATCATAAAGGCTATCTGTCTACCATAGCTCAAACCAATGAAGAAAAAGCGGCTTATGAAGAATTCAAACAGTTTACTGCAAATCAACTGAAAGAACTGCTCACTGACTATCCTACAGTTAAAGGACTATGGTTTGATGGTTCATGGGATAAGGCATGGATCAACGAAGCAGCCTGGACCGATGAATTAGGCAAAGAACTACGAGCTATGCGTCCGGGATTAATTATCGGCAGTCGGTTTAGAGCTGATGAATATGGAAAACGTCATTTCGACAGTAACGGAGACCTGATTGATGATTATGAGCAAGGATGGGAACGTAACCTGCCTGCCTCTATTGAAGATGTATACGGTAACGACTGGGATTGTGTGATGACGGTTCCTGAAAATCAATGGGGATACCATTCCGACTGGCAGGGATATGTGAAAACATCATACGACCTGATCGAGATGATCGCTCATTCGGTCTCCCTCAACGGCAATTTTGTACTCAATTTCGGTCCTGACGGTAAAGGAAATATCCGTGAAGAAGAAAAAACATTAACCAAAGAAATCGGTGAATGGATGAAGATTAACAATGAAGCAGTATACGGCACCGAATATGTAAATCTGGAAAAACAAGGATGGGGATATTATACGAAAAAAGACAATAAATTATACCTGATTGTTTTCAATCGTCCTATCAGCAATAAATTGAAAATGATTATTCCTAAAAATGGTTTTAAACCTGAAAAAGCCTATTTCATTCAATCCAAAAACGAAACCGGAATTATAAACGGAGGTAAAAACAAGCAAAACGACAATATTTACTACATTTCAGTTCCTGACAACTATCAGGCAGATAAACCTTTCGTGATTGTAGTAAACATTAACGAAAATACGGATGATAATGATACATACCAACAAGCAAAAACATAATAGATTAACGATAAGACAATTAAGCAAAATCATTATCTGAACAGGTCAGCAATAGACCGAAATATTTTATAAAACTGTGAAAGAATATTCGTATCTTTCACAGTTTTATTTTAGAGACTGTTTAAATTTATTGCTTATATACCGATGAAAAATATTCTGTTTCTTGCTTTTATATGTTGTTTGCCAGCGTGCAAACAAAGTCAAAATTTTGAACAATATGTAAATCCTCTTATTGGTACGGATATACGTATCGTAGAAGGAAAAGATAAAAATTCAACTGAAGAACGCGGACATACCATGCCGGCCGTAGGAGTCCCCCATGGCATGACAAACTGGGTAGCCCAGACACAAGCTACGGAACAAAAATGTTATCCTCCATATTACTACTTCCAGGATCGGCTTCAGGGATTCCAGGCCAGCCACTGGATGAATGGCTCCTGTACACAAAACTACGGCTCCGTAACCATCATGCCTATCCAGGGTAAGTTTGCGGTAAAACCGGAAGAACGATCATCAAGTTATTCGCATGATACGGAAATAGCTTCCCCCTCCTACTACAGCGTTATGCTGGATGACTACCAGATCAAAGCAGAAATCACAGGGCTGTCACGTGCAGGAATAATGTCATTTGATTTCCAGAAACCGGGAGAAAATTACCTGATCATTGAACCAAATAGCGACGAAGGAATAGGTTATATAGAAATAGATCCCGAAAAAAAGGAAATCAGGGGATATAATCCCATCCACCGTATCTATCAGGGATGGGGAAAAGAAGCCGGATTCAGCGGGCACTTCGTTATACAGTTGCAGGATGAAATTGCCGAATATGGCATCTGGAATAATGAAACAATTCAATCCGGTCAAAGCAGTGTCAAAGGTGAAAACAGCAGTGTAGGCGCCTGGATCAAATTATCTTCAACCGAGCCCTGCAAGATAAACATAAAAGTGGGAACCTCTTTTACCAGCATAGAAAACGCTCGAAAAAATCTGGAAGCCGAAATACCGGACTGGAACTTCGGAAATGTTCGCAGCAAGTCATCAGATATATGGAATCAGGCATTGGGACAAATTGCAGTAAAAGGCAACAATGATGATCAAAAAGTAAAATTCTACACAGCGCTTTATAGCGCCCACTTTCTACCACGTGTCTTTAGTGATGTAGATGGCGCCTACCCTCGTTTCGATACCGGATCACCGGTACAGAAAACAGAAAATTTCACTTATTACTGCGATTTTTCAATGTGGGATACATACCGCGCTGTTCATCCGTTGTTTTCCATTCTCAATCCGAAGATGAATGGCGATATGATGCATTCATTAGTACTGAAAGGTCAGCAAGGAGGATGGCTACCCATATTCCCTATGTGGAATAGTTACTCATCAGCTATGATTGGAGACCATTGCATAGCGACCTTAGGAGACGCTATCATGAAAAACACACCGGGTTTCGATTATGAAGAAGCTTATCAGCTAATGCGTAAAAATGCTTTTGAATCCAATACGGATTCTACCAGTTATCTGGATGGCAAAGGACGCCGCGCTATGGACTCTTATCTGAAGTATAACTATATTCCACTCGAAGATTCTGTATGGGAAGCTTTCCACAGACGCGAACAAGTATCCCGGACGTTGGAATACGCTTTTGACGATTATGTGCTCTCACAAGTCGCTAAAAAACTAGGAAAAACAGAAGATTATAATGCACTTATTAAACGAGCAAAAAATTACCAGCATGTCATCGATCCCGAAACGGGATATGCACGCGGACGTTATGCCGATGGCCAATGGATTTCACCATTCGATCCGAACAAATTCGTATCCTATATCTGCGAAGGTACCCCCTATCATTATACATGGTATGTACCCCAGGATGTTGCCGGATTAATTCAGCAAATGGGTGGACGGGAAAGATTCATTGAGCGACTGGATCAATTTTTTGAAGGAGGATATTACTGGCATGGCAATGAACCCGGCCACCATATTGCCTACTTGTATGCATATGCCGGCGAACCCTGGAAAACACAGTACTGGATACATAATATCATTAATTCGGAATACTTTACAACTCCTGACGGGCTATCTGGCAACGATGATGCCGGTCAGATGTCAGCCTGGTTAGTTTTTAGCATGATTGGTTTTTATCCTGTTTGTCCGGGAATGCCTTATTATGTAATCGGAAGTCCCGGATTTGAAGAATCTACTATTTCGCTGGATAATGGGAAGAAGTTTGTAGTTGAAGCCAAAGGATACTCGGAAGAAAATATCTATATCCAGTCGGCAACATTAACGGGAAGCCTTACGATAAAAGCTATATCCTGCATCAGGATATCATGAATGGTGGAACGCTCTCATTTATAATGGGCAGTACTCCCAATAAAGCATGGGCTTCTTCTCCCGGATCAATTCCTTATTCATTAGAACCATAAATACTTTAAGCAGCCAATATCGCTCTTGTGGCCTTGTGTGGTAAACCAACAAGGCCGTAAAGAAAAGCATTAAGGATAATTCGCTAAAACTTTATTACAATAATCTCTAAATAAATAAATTCAGATTAGCCTCTTCTGTCCTTTCCAGATAAGCAGCAACACCACCTAATTGTACCGTATCAAACAACTCTTCTTTAACAACCCCCATCACATCCATAGACATCGTACAGGCAATCATTTCAACACCTGCATCGCATGCTTGCTTTATAAGTGTTTCCAGGCTATCTATTTTTTTCTTTTTCATAATATGCCGCATCATTTTTCCTCCTATGCCTCCCATATTTAACTTAGATAAAGCAAGTTTTTTACTACTCGAAGGCAACATCATGCCAAACATCTTTCCAAAAAAATCTTTTTGTACACGAGGTTTTTGCTGTTTCTTTATCACATTCAACCCCCAGAACGTAAAAAACATACTTACTTTCTTACCCGTAGCGACAATACCATTAGCTATTACAAAAGAAGCTAAAGCCTTATCCAAATCGTCGCTAAAGACAATAATTGTTTTACGGTCTCCCTGTGTTACAACTTTAACATCCTCATTACCTGTCGCTTTTTCAACCACTACAGAAATCACACCTTCCTTATTTTGTTTTTCTAATAATCGCGCTCCTGTAATTTTACTCCAGCTTTCTATATCTGCCGAAAAAGCCTGGTCTGTTGCTTTAATTTCTAACCGTTCACCCGGTTCCAATTCATCATAATGCTTTTTCAGTTGTACAATAGGCCCCGGACAAGACAGGCCACAGGCATTTACACGTACTATTCTCGTAGTTTGTTCTTTCGGCTTTTCATTCATCTCTTCAGTTAAATTTTCCGGTTCATGATAGCATGATTGTTCGCAAGTTGACATTGAATATGTTTTAAATCCTCCCGAAAGATTATATACATTGGTGAACCCGTTTTGAGTAAGTATCCGGTAAGCAATGTTACCCCGTAACCCTACAGCACAATAAATAATAATACGTTTATCAACCGGTAACTCCGACAAACGGCTTCTCAATTCATCTACAGGAATATTAACTGCCCCCTCTATATGGTTCAAATTAAATTCATGTATCGTACGCACATCTAATAAAAAATCTTTTGAGTAATCCGGTTCTAAAATATCCCGCCAGTGTATAATTTTCATTCTACCTTTCAATATATTTTCGGCAACAAACCCCGCTATATTTACCGGATCTTTTGCAGATGAGTATGGTGGTGCATAAGCCTGTTCCAGTTCAGATAAATCATATATCGTACCTTTATTACGAATAACCTGAGCCATCATTTCAATACGCTTATCTACTCCATCAAAACCTATAACCTGTGCCCCAAACAACTGTCCAGATGTAGGAGAAAAAGTAATCTTAATAGATAACGGCAAAGCGCCTGGATAATAACCTGCGTGAGATAAGCTATGTGTATAGGATGATATATGCGCAATACCCAGCCGTTTCAACACTTTTGCAGAAACTCCTGCCGTAGCCACGGTTAAATCAAAAACTTTAGCGATTGAAGTACCTATAGAACCCTTGTATGTATACTTATTCCCCTCAATAATGTTATCTGCAACAATACGTGCTTGCTTATTTGCCGGACCCGCCAGGGGTATCAAAGCATACATGCCTGTTACCGGATTTAAAACCTCTACTGCATCCCCAACCGCATAAATATCCGGATGAGATGTCTGCATATATTCATTTACAGAGATTCCGCCTAAATTACCGATTTTCAAACCAGCCGATTCGGCTAAATGTTTTTCCGGATGCACTCCGACACTGCAAATCACCATATTCGTCTCAATAGATTCACCACTATCCAGTAAAACCCTTATCCCATTACCTGATGATTTAAAACCGGTTACTTTTTCTTCCAGCCAAAGGTTTATATTTTTCTCTTTCAAATGCTGATGTACTATTGCAGCCATCGAAAAATCCAATAAATTCATCACCTGGTTACTTCTTTGAACAATATCTACATGTAAACCGGCATCATACAGGTTTTCCGCCATTTCAAGACCTATAAATCCGGCTCCCAGAATCACTGCGCGTTTAGGTTTACGCTGTTCAATGTATGATTTAATAGCATCCGTATCCGGCACATTCCTTAATGTAAAAATATCTGGATGGTCTATACCTGGAATATCCGGACGGAGAGGTTCGGCACCTGTCGAAATAATTAATTTATCAAACGATTCGGTATATATTTCTCCTGTCTCTGTTTTTTTAACAAAAACAGTCTTATCTTCTGCATTAACCGATATTACTTCCGATTCCAGACGTATATCTATATTAAACCGGTTAATGAATCCCTCTGCTGTTTGTACAAATAATTTTTCACGTTCTACGATTGTACCTCCAATATAATAAGGTAATCCACAATTCGCATACGAAACATATTTTCCCCGTTCAAACAAAACAATATCCGCATTTTCATCCATTCTACGTAAACGGGCAGCTGCAGTTGCTCCACCTGCTACTCCTCCGATAATTAATACCTTCATTGTTTTTATGTTTATTAATATTAATATTTTCCATTATTAAATATATGCACAAAAAAAGGATTCAATCACTTTCTATTAATTTCGACAAAACACCATTCAAAGGGATTGGACGCTTTTTCATCATCTTAACGATTTTCTGTCCTTCGTCAGACAATGAAAAAATCATTTTTCTTTTATCATCAGCTCCCATTTCCCGGTTCAACCATCCTTTTTCCTCTACAGATGTTATAATTTTAGACACGCGTGGATTGGATAATCCGATAAACTCGGTTATTTCATTAGCCGAACGTGCCTTACCATCTTTCATGCAACAAAGCAGCATGGCCTCATTAATAGTCATCCGGAATGTTTCTGAAAATTCTTTCTCAAAAACATATAACGCTTTGTAAACATCTTTTATCTGACAAATCAAATCCATTAAAAATATTTTCCATTAGAAACTATTTCGCAAATTAAATAATAATACTTGGATTATGCAAATAATATATATGGAAAATTGTGTCTAATCCGGAATAGATACCCAAATCCCCCAGATAAAGAAAGACTATCAAATGTACAATCACCTATTTCACTTCCCTTTAAGTATTTAAACGAAAAACTATTTTCTACTTTGCAATAAGGCAAAGTAGAAAATAGTCTTATCACACGATAATATGCATTTACACAAAAATATCAGGATTACGCGTTCAATAAGACAAAGCTTTTTTATTCCTATTTTTACCACCTTAAGAGGCAATCAATCATCAATTCCGATGTAATCACCACTCTTCGAGAATAACAGTTCATAATGATAATCTGATATATAAACCTCATACCTGCCATCATCCATAGAAACTTTAGTAACAATTGATTCCGGATGTTTTTCTCCGATATACATAAATATTCCCGATGGAAGCAGTTGCGACGGTACAGGCAGATTATTTCTTTTTATCTTATCCCAATTTCTTTTCCAGTCAAATTCAATTTCAGTATCATCTTCCAGCCAAACAGTATAGTCAAGAAAGTCTATTTCGGCATAACGGATTGATTTTCCTGTAAAATTTGTTTCTATAAAATTTACAATCCCAACAGGTAACTTCTCTTTAGCAACTAACCTGTCATCATTATAAAACCCGATAAACAAGGCAGACAAACCAACTAAACCTAATATTGCCACAGATATAATAATAATTTTCCTTTTTTTCATAAGATCTCTTTTTATTAAAGGACAAAACCTTATTTATCAAAAACTTCACTTACAATTGTTCCATCATCCTTAATAACAATTTTAACATCATAGTTGCCTCTTTCCATTTCTATTTTGTAAATGACTTCTGTTCCTTTTACAACCTTTTCAATATCATCAAATTTATAATTAGGATATTTACGTGATACCTTATCTTTTATAGAACCGGATAGCCCTGTAGAATAAACATCATATTTATACATGATCAAATTGGCCTGCTCATCATAATATGCCTCATAATCAGCTCCCTTGATATTAAACTCCACTTCATAAACTTTTGCTGCTTTTTCCCATTCCACATCGTAAGCTCTTGGAAAATGTTTTTCGAATGTTTTTTGTAAAAGTTCCGGTGGCATAACATGTTGCGAATGTTCCATTTCAAAATCACGTATCAGTTGCTCTATCTCAATGTCAGTATATTTCATTGATACAGCCGGTTCTTGCGCATAACTATTTGGTATAAAAAAAATTATTACCAACAAAACAGATATTAATTTAAATATTTTCATATTTCTGGTATTTTAAACTGATCAAAATTTATAACCTAAAGTGATCCTAAGATTTGAATTATATGCGTTGTCTTCATACTCCACTTTTGTCTTATTCACCCTTGTAAACCCTTGGTCATAATTTACACTTAAAATAAATTTATTGTATTCCAGATTTACTCCAACCGTACCTCCGAAATCAAACTCCCTGGCAAAATCATCAAAATACATAAGATCGGAATCAACATTTTCATTCATGATAGTACCTTTTGTTTTCATTTTTCCTCCTATACCATATCCTGCATATATTCCCAGATCCGGATAAAACTTAAATTTGTCCGTTATATCAATTTTATAAAATACTGTTAGTGGTATCTGAAGATAAGAAGGATTTGCTGTTATCTTATAAGATTCATCATAATCATTCTCTTTGTCTTTACCTCCTAACTGGGAATAAAATAATCCTGACTCAAGACCTAATTGATTGGTAATATGGTATTGGACGAATAAACCGGCATAAGGTCCTACCCTATTATCCAACTCCGAATCTTCATACATCCCGATAGGATGTTCATAATCGCCCAGGGATGAAATATTTAATCCACCCCTAACTCCAAAATTAAACTTTTGTGCTTCCAATGATGCTGTTGAACCAGCAACTAAAACCAGTAATAACAAAATTGACTTTTTCATCTTTTTTCTTATTTTAAATTTAACGACTCAGGGCAAAACTATGCCCGGATGCTGGAAAAAATCTGAAAAATCAATCGGGGTATAAACTTTTTTTGAAAATTATTATTTGAAATATAACAATTAGCAGGATATATATTTCTGAAAATACTCTCATACAAAAACGATGAGACCATCTCACGATAGGAAACTACTTTCATATCGTCATGTCGAACCCTAATGAGACATCGCATAGTCACTACAGCGATTTGGCTATGGCCGATTTTCAATTCTCATTTCAGTCGATGACGAAATCTTATTGACATACATTATGATAGCTACATATTTATTCTGATACAGCCTCATCATATCTCTGTATCAGACAAGGCATAAAGTCAGGGAGTACTATTCTGTTTTTGCACTCCCTACGGTGTACGCCCCGCATAAGCAAAACGTACCAAACATCAATCTTCCCGATTTCAGAACTTAATAACCTAATGGCATCAAGGAACCATATTTCCGGCAGCCTTATAAATAGCATACCATTCTTCACGTGTCAATGGGATTTCAGAGCCTTTGCAACCTTCTATGATTCGTTCCGGTTTCGTTGTACCCAGAATTACCTGGATATTGGCCGGATGACGTGTAATCCACCCAACTGCTACGGTAGTACGTGTTACATTATATTTAGCTGCTATCTGGTCGATCACCCCTGTTACTTCCGCATATCTTTTATCTTCAAAAAATGGTCCTTCAATAAATCCTTTCTGAAATGGCGACCAGGCCTGAATAGTAAGATTATGAATCCGGCAATAATCCAGCACACTATTTTCCCGGCTAATAGCCTGGTCAATATGCATATTTACAGCCATCCCACTATCAATCATAGGCGTATGTACCACACTCAATTGCAACTGGTTAATAATCAATTTCTGCGAAACATATTTTTGTAACAGTTCAATCTGCATCGGATTATAATTTGAAACACCAAAGTATTTTACCTTTCCTGCCGAAGCCAACAGATCAAATGCAGCCGCAACTTCCTCCGGTTCAATTAAAGCATCCGGACGATGCAATAGCAGAATGTCCAAATACGAAGTTTTCAATCGTTTTAATATATTATCTACCGACGTAAGAATATGTTCTTTTGAAGAATCGTAAAAACCGGAACAGATACCACATTTACTTTGAAGAACCATTTTTTCCCGGATGGTTTCATTCATTCCAATTGCTTCGGAAAAACGCACTTCACTCTCTCCCTTTCCATAAATATCAGCATGGTCGAAAAAGTTTATGCCTTCATCCAGAGCCGTATGAATTAGCTTACCGGCATCTTTGTTCGACAATTGAGAGATACGCATACAACCCATTACAATATTGGAAGCTACTATACTTGATTCGGATAATTTGATTGTTTTCATATGATTATTTATTAAAGTGGAGCCCCCTATCTCCCCCAAAGGGGGACTTTAGAAGAGCAAGGATGATAAATATTTAATTTTGTTTTATATATAATTGTATCTGTGCGTGTACCTCCCCTTTGGGGAGAGTGGTGGGGCTTTTTATTCTTCAAAACGAACTGCATTCCCGCTCTTCGCACTCTGAATCGCTGCTTCCAGTATACGAACCACCATCAGATTATTCTCTAATGATGATAAATCAAAAGGTTTCACCTCTATTTCGTTACGAACTACTGCCTTTAAATAATAAAACGCATCATTGTAAGGCGCACTCAATGCAGGAGGTTCCTCTTGTATTTCCTTTTTATCCGTATAAACCCGCATCTTTGTTGGCGTATCCTGATAAATATACCCTTTACTACCATAAACATGCATATCTTTTCGGTTCATTGGCCAGTTCCATGATGCCATAATCTGGACAGTTCGCGATGGGTATTCTACCACAATAGTCGCATCGTCATCGACCTTAGGATATTTATCAGGTTTTTGCTGGTTTAATACACCATATACACTTTTCGGCTTTTCACCCTGAAGCAGCCAGGTAGCCAGATTGGCGCCATAGCATCCAAAATCAATCACAGCTCCTCCACCATTCAATTTCGGATCAGTCAGCCAATCTGTAAATTCTTTACCACAACCAATTTCAAATGGTCCCTGATGTCCATCATATACATTGATACGGGTTATATCGCCTATTATACCTTCTTTGATCAATTTATATGCCTCATGATTCGTATTATACCATGTGGTCTCATAATTGGTCAGCAAATGGATCTGATACTTTCGGGATAACTCAGCCATCCGGTTAGCATGCTCCATACTAACGGCCAATGGTTTTTCTACCATTACATGAATGCCTCTGGGAGCACATGCTTCGACTACACGCAAATGGTCATAAATCGGCTCATAAACAATTACAGCTTCAGGTTTTGTTTTATCAAGCATTTCTTCCAGATCTGCATAAAAAAGTGATCCGTCTACTTTCTCACGAAGTCCGTTTGTAGCTCTTAGCTGATCATCTTTTTCCGCAACTCCAACAACAATAAAATCACCGCGATCTACCCGGCTGATTACCTCCCATAAATGTCCATGGGAAAGTCCGGCTACACCTAAACGAAGTGGTTCCTTTTGTTGTGCTTGCAGCAAAGCCGAAAAGATTAAAAGAAAACAAATTAAGACGAAAAACAAGTGTTTTTTAATCATGATATAATAATTTTTATTGGGAACAAATTTAGTCTATAAAAGTATAAATAATTATACTGATTATCCACTTTTATTTTAATCGGCTTATATAAAAAGTTATTCTTGCTGATCTTCTTCCTGTTTAAAATATGCTTACATAAGTCTGCTCCAGGAAAAAACTTTTTTGCACCTATATAATAAAAAGAAAACAACCTCGTTTTTCTATAAATGAAACATAAGAAAATGTTATTATATTATATTAAACGCTACCCATTTTCACTGGCAACAATTCTGGTGGTTGCATATTTTTCGTTTTTCCATCCTCCGTCAATGGATCTACCGACATTTCAGGGTATGGACAAATTAGCTCATTTTTGCATGTATGCCGGACTATCCGGAATATTATGGATTGAATTTCTTTTCAATCATAAAAGAGGATTGGTAAATATGAAACATGCTATAATAGGAGCAGTTATTTGCCCCATACTATTCGGTGCTATAATTGAAATTCTGCAGGAATATATTACAGACTACCGACAAGGTGATATTCTTGACTTTATGGCTAACACATGTGGCGTCTTAATGGCCACATGCATTGCATGGTATATATTCCGTCCTATTATCCTGAAAAGGAAATAGATAATCAACTTTTTATCCTAAACAAAATAATGACGTGACTTGTTATTATTCAATAAGTATTGCGTTCTTAAACGGAAGGGATAAAAAATGAAAAAACATCTGATATTCATACTATTGGTTATCGTTTCATTTGCATCATGCAATAACGATGACGACTATTCATTTGACAAATCCTGGGTAAACATAGCTACTGTGGTAAATCCGGACGATGATCCTTTTTTTACTTACAACTAAACGATAATAATACACTCAAAATCATAGCTACAAGTTTTTATAATTACAAACCCGTAACCGGACAACAGGTCATTGCTAATTATACAATTTTAAATGACCAACCATTCGGGAGTATTTATCAGCATGATGTAAAACTTAATGACGCCTATAACATATTAACAAAGGATATCATTTTTATCACTCCCGAAGCCCAAGATAGCATAGGAAATGATCCGGTTGGAATAAAGAATATATGGGTCAGCTGTAATTATTTAAATATTCAATTTTATTACAGAGGATATAATAAATGCCATTTTATCAACCTTGTAAAAGATGAATCTGAAGAATACAATGACAATAAAATCCATTTGGAATTCAGGCACAATGCATATAATGACGATGAAACATACAGGCATTCGGGATTTGTATCATTTAATTTAAATTCATTATTTGCACAATCCCGGGAAGTAACAGAAAAAGTAAACCTTGTGATTCATGTAAAAAAACTTGATGGAAAAGAGATAACAAGAGAATACACCTACGATCCCAAAAGTAATGAAAAAAACTTGCTGGAACTAGATTGTGATGATTATGATGAAGGCAAAAGAGGTGATTTCAAATAACAAAAGCTGTAGTAAAGTTTATTTATTATTCTTTTCTGTTATTTGTATTTATTCTTATATTTGTCAATTAACTACATGACGTATGAGACGAAACATGATTTTTATAAAATCACTAAAGTCTATTATAAAAATCAGGTGAGTTCTATACGATCTTAGTTTAATAGATAAAATATTATCGTATGAATACAAAAAATCTTTTCCGGTTAGCAATTTTAATGATTGCTGTTTTACCAATCAATATGATGAGTCAGGACACAAAAACATATAATATCGGTAAATTTGAAATCAGCACATTACCTGAATCTCAAGGCAATGGTAATACTAAAATATTAATCGGGACTACTCCTAAAATGATAGAAGAATATCTACCTGATGAAACTTTTCCAAATGCCACGAATGCCTTTTTAGTTAAAACTCCGGAACATACAATTCTGGTTGATGCCGGCTTCGGACGTCAACTATTTGATAATCTTAAAGCGTTGAATGTAACACCTGAACAAATTGACATTATTTTGCTGACACATATGCATGGTGACCATATTGGTGGATTATTGAAAGACGAAAAAGTTACATTTCCGAATGCGACCCTGTATCTCGGACAAATCGAACATGACTATTGGGCGAAAGGTGACCATGCTTCACAACAAAAAGTAATCAATGCATACAAAGATAAACTAAAACTATTCACAAACAACGAAATAACAAACATCAAAACATCTCTACTTCCTGGTATTTACGGAATTGCAGCATACGGACATACTCCGGGACATACAGCTTTTATGCTTGAATCTGAAAACCAACAATTTTTAGTATGGGGAGATTTAACGCATGCAATGAAGATTCAAATGCCTTGTCCCCAAGTCGCCGTCACATACGATGTTGATCCAGAACTGGCTATTAAATCACGTAAGGAAATTCTTGAGTATGTATCAAAAAATAATATCCCAATCGCAGGCATGCATATAGCTTTTCCGGGCATGGGAACAATAATATCAAATCAAACAGGCGGATATGAATTCACCCCTATTGCCAATCAGTAATCAAAACCAATCTTTCTTTTTAAAGTAAATCCAGATTGAGATACCGATAACTATCATTAGCCCCCAGGCATACAGGTAGCCATATTCATATTGTGTTTCAGGCATATTTTTAAAATTCATGCCCCAGATACCAGCAAGAAATGTTAAGGGGATAAAAATGGTCGCAACAACAGTCAACTGTTTCATAATAACATTCATTTTCAGATCGTTATTGTTGAGATACAAATCAACTAAAGAAGACATAATTTCACGGCAGGATTCAATATTTTGAAGGATATATAAAATCTGATCGTTCAGGTCGCGATAATAAGGAATCTGACTTTGCTGAATAAGCATTTTGTCTGAATGAAGTAATTTTATAAATTGCTCTTTCAAGGGTAATAATATTTTTCGTAAACGTATTACATCCCTCCGTTTTTCCTGGATAGCTACCATTAAACTTTTATCATTATTCCCGAAATCCAGCAATTTATCCTCGATATCTTCTAATTTATCTTCCAATTGTGAAACTGTTTCCGTATATTCTCCAATAATCTCACCCAGCATTATTCCTAAAAGGAAATCGGCACCCTTGCTGCAAATTTTTGCATTTTTACCTTTTATACCATTATAAATATTTTCAAAAAAAGGAGCCTCACTCTCCTGAAAACTAATTACAAAATTTGCACCCAATATCAGCGATATATGTTCTGTCCTAAGCACATTTTCAGGACTATAATAAATAGCTGTAAGCACTAAAAATATAGTTTCATCGAACTCTTCAATCGTAACAATATGCTCAGGAGTCAATACATCTTTAGCATCTAAAACATTCAGTCCGAAATCTTTCACTATATCTATAATCAAATCTTGATTACTCATTCCGGTAACCCGAATCCAATTCGTTGTATTTTCTTTCATCGCAGAAATGATTTGCCGGATATCACTTGTTTTCTGCTCATGAAAAGTATTTGAAGAATACTGAATAAAATGAACATCAGTAGGAGTATGTTTTTGACCGGTATATTTTATCGCTCCTGAAAACTGCTGTTGTTTTGTTTTTCCCCTCATAAATAGTCTTAATAGTTATAAAACAACTTTTTAAAAACAAAAGTTTTGAATTTATGCTGAAAAATAGATATCCCCTCCGGATAATTCACTGTTTTCTGTTTTTACTCTTTCAAAAAACAAGAATAAAAATGAGAACAAAGCCAACTAAAAACCTTCATAAAGGAGCTATAATTTGTGCTTTACACAATAAATGATATCCTTTTTTATAAATTCAAAATATTTTGTTGTCCAAAGGTAGTGTTTTGTTCAATATGTTCTTATAATTTTGGATTTTAAGGAAAATTCTCCCACTTTTGTAATTGATTAATTTAATATATTGAAGTTATGAAACGAAGCATGATTTTTATAAAATCACCAAAGCCCATGATAAAAATCATGTAAGTTCCATGCTACTTTAGTGTGAAATAATAAAATATTATCGTATGAAATTAAAAAGTTTACTTCTCATATTGTCATTATGCGTAAGTCCCTTATTTGCCCAAAATAAATATTATGTAAGTGCAACTAAAGGAGATGATACGAATGACGGAACCATGTGGTCAAAAGCATTTGCCACACTCCAACCTGCATTAGAAAAAGCTGTAGCAAATGATGAAATCTGGATAGCAGCCGGTACTTACTATCCAACAAAGAGTATATCTGAAGAAAATACTGATAAAAGTCAATACAATTCGTTTGTCCTACCTAAAGGTATCAAACTCTATGGAGGATTTCCTGCACAGGCTGACGATAATACCGGTATAAGTCAGCGTAACTGGGAAGCTTATCCAACCATTCTTAGTGGAGACTTTAACGATGATGATGAAGATTTTGCTAATATGGATGAAAACGCCTATCATGTACTTATTCTGATAGAAGCCGACAAACAAACCGTTGTAGATGGTTTCACGATCACCGGGGGGAATGCCGGTGAAGTAAAAACCATCAACGTAAATGGTACTCCCGTTTTCAACCATTGTGGTGGAGGAGTATATGCTGCTGTAATAAGCGGTTCTTTAGAAACATCTCCTACATTGAATAATGTAATTATAGAATACAATAAAGCATCATACGATGGCGGAGGCATTTACAATTACGCAGAAAGAGGAGAAGCCAATCCTATTATCACAAATGCTACTATCCGGAATAATAAAGCAGAACGAAATGGAGGAGGCTTCTATAATGATGCAGTCACTGGTACTTCCCCTGTATTAACCAATGTAATTATCAGTGGAAACGAAGCCGGCAAAACCGGAGGCGGCATCTATTGTGATTCCGAACGGGAGATAACGGCACCGGTGCTTACCAACGTATTAATATGCGGAAATAAAGCCAACGATGCAGGAGGAATGGTTTGTTATTCATATGATAATGTTACTCCTGTTCTTACCAATGTTACGATTGTTGGAAATTATGCGAATGATGAAGGGGGCGGATTTGCCTGCCGTGCTGAAGACGGTCGAAACGGAATATCCTCTCCCAAAATATATAACAGTGTAATCTGGGGTAATAAAGCTGCAGATTTTCCGAATATATACAATTACGGATACACAGGAAGCAATCCTAAAATTTATTATAGTTTAATCGAGGAAGAACCTGGTGATGATGCAGCAGGAAATTTAGATGTAAATACAGATCCTGAATTTATAAGTGCAGTCAGTGCAGACTTTGCTCCTACATCGGATGGTAATTATCAACTTGATAAATTCAGTCCGTTAATTAACAGTGGTAATAACAAGTTTGTTTCAGTCGACAAAGATTTAAACGGAAAAACCAGAATTGTTGACGGAACAGTAGATATCGGAGCATATGAATATCCGGAAACCGGAGGAGGTCCAACCAATAATGAATACATTTCTATTGAAAACAACCAACTTTGGGCATCCGGAGGTAATCTGTATGTAAATATAAAAGAGCCTACAACTATTCGTATATATACGGTTGACGGAACTTTATTCTATCAGGAGAATCGTTCAGCTGAAGGTTCCAAAGTCATATCATTGCCTGCTGGCATCTATTTTGTTTCACTTAACAACAGCACCAAAGCAAAAATTCACGTGACTCAGTAAACATAAATAAATTGATAGTTAACAATGGACAATTAAAGGTTTTTAATTGTCCATTGTCAATTATTCATATATAAGCTGCGACTTTTTTATGATCGGTTTGCACCGTTTCAAATTCCGAAGAAACCGCACAACTTCCCATCGGAACATTTTCATTTCGATATTCCATATGACTGTATACAACACTACGGGCAGAAGTATGAAACTCTGTCGCACCTGTCCCCGCCTCAATCCGGGCAATATTTGTCTCCCGTACACCACATCCCGGCATAATGATAATACGGCCTGCAGCCCTATCCACTAATTCGGCGATCATCGGAATACCTTGCACTGCATCAGGCTGTTGCCCGGAAGTTAAAATCCGGTCACAACCAAGGTCTATTAATTGTTCCAACACGACAAACGGCTCACGACAAACATCAAAAGCCCGGTGGCAGGTTACTGATAAAGGCTTAGCAACATCCATCAAACGCTTCATCAAAGAAATATCCAGATCGCCTTCTTTTGTCAGACACCCGAATACAACACCATGCACACCTAAATCTTTAGCCATCGCTATATCATATAGCATAGATTGTACTTCAGCCTGCGTATATAGAAAATCACCTCCACGCGGACGGATAATAATATTAATATCAATAGACGATATTAAAGCCTGCGCTGTCCGTATTTCACCATAACTGGGAGTAGTTCCTCCCTCAGGAATAGCAGCACATAATTCAACCCGTTTAGCTCCACCAGCCTCTGCTTCAACACAACTTTGTGCCGAATTAGCACAGATTTCAATAATTCTTCCCATATACAGAATTTATTTATTTTTTTATATTCAATAACTCCAAATTCCCAAACACTGTTTGCTGCGCCACCTGCTGTATATATTCAGCTTGTTCAGGTGGCAAGCCTTTTGTTACTTCCGTCTGATATGGCTTTTGATATATAGTAGTAAAGATAACATTTGCAGCCAGATAAGAGCCTAAAGGAGATGGATGCGACCGATCCGGCCAATATAGAATATAATCCGGTCGTTCTTTCCGCACACGCTGCCAGGCCATACCTACTGGTGCACACCATGCATCATTCTGGTAAGTCATCTCCAGATAGCTGATCTTTAAACGTTCCTGCATACCCTCATAGGTATTTATTAAGGGATAATTCTCGGCTAATCTCTGGGTACCGTCCTTATGTCCCCACGTCATATAAAAAATAACATGGACATGCGGATTATAAGTATGTATTAAACTATCCAGCGTATGCGCTGCTGCATATACTTCCGTAACAACTTTTTCACTCTGCAAAGCAGGAGCATTGCTCTGCTCTTGCAAAATAACATAATCCCAACACCCTTTTTTTATTGCTTGTATCAAATCTTTATTTTCCAAATGCTGACGAAAACGCACACCTCCCGGACAAAATGTAGTGTAAGCTATATCAACTTTCTGCGTTGAAGCTATTTCTTGCATTATCATAGGCATATCATGATAATGCGTATAACTGTTACCTATAAAAAGAATCCGTGTTGAGTCTTTCTTCTCCTGTCCGTGTATAAAACACAAAGAAAATAATAAGCAACAAAATAATAAAAGTTCTCTTCTAAGCATATACATATTATTAGATTAAAAAGGAAAGTAAAAGTAGCTATTATGTCATAATTATGCAATGTTTTAAGTAGCGAGAGCAGAAGATAAACTTGTTTAGATTATGCCGAGTCACGCAAAAGTGCGTTTAAGCGAGGAGAATAAATATGCTTGCATAATTATTATCGAGCATAGCACTTTCTATTATATGAATTGGAGCGAAGCGTAAATCGGCCATAGCCAAAACGACTATTTTTAATGAACGGTCATTTTTACGACCTCATTGATTATTTTTTACGAAAGCACTATATTCTAATGGAAAATAGCCTATATTTGTAGCTCAAACAATAGGTGTAAAAACCTTTAGCAAAAAACCAAAATGAAAGTATTGAAATTCGGCGGAACATCCGTAGGTTCCGTGGACAGTATTTTAAATGTTAAAAAGATTGTTGAGGCTATAGAAGAGCCCGTAGTTGTAATCGTTTCTGCTCTCGGTGGTATCACAGACAAATTATTGCGAACATCGCAGATGGCGTCGGAAGGTGATGACACCTATTTAAAAGAATTTGCAGAAATTGTAGAACGTCACCGAACTATTATCGAAGGGGTAGTTCCGAAAGCGAAACAAACTACAGTTACAAAACGAATTATGGAAATCCTTGGCGAACTTGAAAATATTTACCGGGGAGTTCATTTAATCAAAGATTTATCAGCAAAAACATCGGATACAATTGTAAGTTACGGTGAACGTCTTTCTTCTTACATCATTTCGAATGTAATCAAAGATGCAGTATTATATGATTCACGTCAGTTTATAAAAACAATCGGACAATTCAATAAACATATTGTTGATTTTGATTTGACGAATAAATTAATTGAAGATACATTCAGCCCGCTTCCTAAAGTAGCATTAGTTCCCGGCTTTATCTCTTCCAGTTGTGAAACCGGAGAAATCACGAATCTGGGACGTGGCGGATCAGATTATACCGCCGCTATCCTGGCTGCCGCTTTAGACGCGTCAATGCTGGAAATATGGACAGATGTAGACGGATTTATGACAGCCGACCCGAAAGTGATAAGTTCGGCATATGTAATTGAAAAACTATCTTTTACCGAAGCTATGGAATTGTGTAACTTCGGAGCAAAAGTTATTTATCCTCCGACAATTTATCCTGTATATCATAAAAATATACCGATCCGAGTACGCAATACATTTAACCCGAAAGCTCCGGGAACATATATAACAAAGGAACGGGGAGAAAGTGAGAAAAAATCGATAATCAAAGGAATATCTTCGATTAACGACACTTGCTTAATTACAGTGCAGGGCTTGGGAATGGTTGGAGTGATTGGAGTAAACTATCGGATATTCAAGACACTTGCCAAAAACGGAATCAGTGTATTTATGGTTTCACAGGCAAGTTCGGAAAACAATACAACATTTGCCGTTAAAAATGCCGATGCAGACCTGGCAGTACAAGTATTAAACGAAGAATTTGACCAGGAACGATCACAAGGAGAAATCAATAATATCGTTGCAGAAAAAGATCTGGCAACCGTTGCTATCGTAGGAGAAAACATGAAACGTACACCCGGTATTGCCGGAAGGTTATTTGGTACGCTCGGACGTGCCGGAATAAGTGTAATCGCATGTGCTCAAGGAGCTTCCGAAACAAACATTTCTTTCGTAATCAAGTCAGAATATCTACGTAAAGCGTTGAACTCAATTCATGATTCCTTTTTTCTTTCCGAATATAAAGTATTAAATATATTCCTTACCGGGATCGGAACCGTTGGTGGCAATTTATTGGAACAAATTCAGCACCAGCAACCGAAACTAATGAAGCAAAACGGACTAAAGCTGAACGTCGTAGGTATTGCAAACTCCAGGAAGATGTTGTTAAAACGTGAAGGATTAAACTTGGAAAACTGCATTGCAGAACTGAAAACAAATGGCTGGGCCTCCTCTCCTACACTACTGCAAGATGAAATATTGAAAATGAACATTTTTAATTCGGTGTTTGTTGATTGTACATCAAGTGAGGAAATTGCGGCACTTTACGAATCACTGTTAAATAAAAACATTTCAGTTGTTACTGCTAACAAAATTGCAGCTTCATCTCCTTTTAGTAACTATCAGAAACTAAAAGAAACATCCCGTAAGCGGGGTGTAAAATTTTTATTCGAAACAAACGTTGGCGCCGGACTACCGATTATCAATACGATGAACGATTTAATCAATAGCGGTGATCATATTCTTAAACTGGAAGCTGTTCTCTCAGGTACACTGAATTATATATTCAACACCATCAGCGAAAAAATCCCAATGAGCAAGGCGATTCAAATGGCTGTTGATGAACATTATGCCGAACCGGATCCCCGTATTGATTTAAGTGGAACAGACGTCATACGTAAACTGGTAATCCTGGCACGTGAGGCTGGTTACAAAATCGAGCAGGAAGATGTGAAGAAAAAGCTGTTTATTCCAACCGAATATTTTAACGGTACATTGGACAGTTTCTGGAAACATATCAACGAACTTGATGATGAATTTGAGGAAAAAAGAAAAAAATTAGCAGCTAAAAATAAACGCTTGCGTTTTGTTGCTAAAATGAACAAAGGAAAATGTGAAGTCGGATTAGTAGAAGTTGAAAGCAACCATCCGTTTTACGAACTGGAAGGGAGCAATAACATTATTATGATCTCTACCGAACGTTATCACGAATACCCTATGGTTATCAAAGGATATGGTGCCGGAGCTGACGTTACGGCAGCAGGTGTGTTTGCAGATATCATATCTATTGCAAACATAAGATAATTCCGGATTTATAAGTTACAAACAGAAAGTTTGTCCTAATAGATTCTCTTATGTGTAACAAACTCAAGATTGTTACTTAGAGGATAAAAGACATTCTTTCTAATTCTTAATTAATCTTACTACTGACTATAAACAATGAAACATATTATTATTCTTGGAGACGGAATGGCTGATGAGCCCATTCCGGAACTGGGAGGAAAAACTCCATTGGAATATGCGCACACTCCATATATGGATAAATTGGCGCAATTAGGTGTAACCGGACAATTGCAAACAGTTCCTGCAGGTTTTCACCCGGGAAGCGAAGTAGCAAACCTTTCCGTATTAGGATACAATTTATCGAAAGTCTATGAAGGACGGGGTGTACTCGAAGCTTCAAGTATGGGAGTAGACCTGCAACCAGGCGAACTGGCTATGCGATGTAATTTAATCTGCATAGAAGACGATATTTTAAAAAACCATTCGGCCGGACATATTTCAACCGAAGAAGCTGGCGAATTAATTTCATACCTGAATAAAGAACTGGGTAGCTCGCAAATTAAATTCCATACAGGCGTATCATACAGGCATTTGCTTGTCATGAAAAATGGTGATAAACGGCTTGATTGTACTCCTCCACATGATATCCCTTTACATCCGTTCCGTCCAGCTATGATAAAACCTGAAAGTCCTGATGCAGAAAAAACGGCTGGCTTTTTAAATCAGTTAATACTTCAATCGCAGGACATATTAAAAAACCATCCGGTTAATCTGAAACGAATAGCAGCAGGTAAAGATCCGGCAAATAGCATCTGGCCTTGGTCACCTGGGTACCGCCCGGCAATGAAGACACTGAAAGAGATGTTCGGTATTGAAAAAAGCGCAGTAATATCTGCTGTCGACTTAATACGCGGTATCGGTATATATGCAGGTATGGATGTATTAATGGTTGAAGGGGCAACCGGATTATATGATACAAACTATGAAGGTAAGGTGCAAGCCGCTCTGGAAGCATTACAAACACACGACCTCGTATATTTACATATCGAAGCCAGTGATGAGGCCGGACATGAAGGCGATGTACAACTAAAACTTCGTACAATTGAAGACCTGGATAAACGGGTGGTCGGCCCCATCTACGAAACAGTAAAACAATGGGACGAACCGGTCGCCATCGGGATACTGCCTGATCATCCGACACCATGTGCCATACGTACACATACATCTGCTCCTATTCCTTTTCTGATTTATAAACCGGGAGTTTCTCCGGATTCCGTTACCGAATATAACGAACACTCCGTCTTAAATGGAAAATACGGAGTTTTGCATGACGATTCATTTATTAAAGAATTAATAACTCAATAGACAAAGTACAGACACAGTGCGCAGCGTCTCAAAATAACTAATTTACATATGAATTACTACAGTACCAACAAACAAGCTCCTTTGGCAACTTTAGAAGAAGTTGTAATTAAAAGTCTGGCCGGTGACAAAGGATTATATATGCCGGAGCAAATACCGGCTTTAAATAAAGATATAATTAGCACATTTAAAGACAAATCATTTTATCAGATTGCAGACACTGTTGCACAAGTTTTTTTTGGACAAGATATAGAGCCTGAAGCATTGAGCGCCATTGTAAAAGATACGCTTTCATTCGACACACCTGTCGTACATGTCAACGATAATATCTACAGCCTTGAACTGTTCCATGGGCCAACACTAGCCTTCAAAGACGTAGGCGCACGTTTTATGGCACGTTTACTGGGGTATTTCATCAAAAAGAAAGGAGTTGACAAACAAGTAAACGTACTGGTAGCAACATCAGGAGATACAGGCAGTGCTGTTGCAAACGGCTTTTTAGACGTACCCAATATACGCGTGTTTGTACTTTATCCGAAAGGAAAGGTTAGTCCGATACAGGAATGTCAGTTTACAACATTAGGACAAAACATCGTAGCTCTCGAAATCGACGGGACATTTGATGATTGCCAGGATCTTGTAAAGGCTGCATTTATGGATGAAGAGCTGAACCGGCATATGCAGCTTACATCTGCCAACTCGATTAATGTAGCCCGTTTCCTACCGCAATCATTCTATTATTTCAATGCATACGCGCAATTAGACAAGCAGGGAAAAGCTGATAATCTGGTAGCCTGTGTCCCAAGTGGAAATTTTGGCAATATCACTGCAGGCCTGTTTGCTTACCGGATGGGATTACCCATTAAACGGTTCATCGCAGCCAATAATCGCAATGATGTCTTTTTAACGTACCTGCAAACCGGTAAGTACACACCACGTCCATCAATCGCAACTATTGCCAATGCTATGGATGTAGGTGCACCCAGTAATTTTGCTCGTATTCTTGACCTGTTTGACGACGATCATCAAAAGATCACCCAATTGATCTCAGGACATCGCTATACAGACGAAGAAATTGCAGAAACGATGCAAAATGTATATCATAAATATCAGTATTTACTGGATCCGCACGGAGCTTGCGGATATCAGGCGCTGGTAGACGAAAAACTTACTCCGGACGAAACAGGATTGTTTTTAGAAACTGCTCATCCGGCTAAATTCAAAGACACGGTAGAAAAAATAATTGGTCAGGATGTTGAAGTACCAGCTAAATTACAAGCATTTATGCAAGGAGAAAAGCAAAGTATCGAACTAACTAAAACATTCGATTCTTTCAAACAATTCCTATTGGCACAATAAAGGACTATTTATTTCATAATTAAAGCCGGTCTCCTTAAAAAGACCGGCTTTAATATTTGTTATGGAATCACTTCTTTTCTGCTTGACTTCTTGACTACTAACGAAGTGATAACTCCTTTGACTACTTGATTGACTTTATTTAATCAAATCTACACTTCGTTTAATAAAGCGACTTAATGGTTCTCCTTTAAGCAACCCATTCCCAAGCAATGCTAGGTCTATCAATTGTCCGACAACAGGATTACCTTTCCCATATTCTGCCAGAACCGAATTTTGTTGAGCACGTAATTCATCCAGTTTCTTGTTAGTAGCAGACATATCTTCTTTCTCTTCAGCCGTAATTTCTTCTTCTTTCTTCTTATTTTGTGCTTCACGAAGATCAGCCTGGCGAGCCTCCCAGCCTTTTATATCAGCCAATACCGGTTCCAGTTTTTCATTACAAGCCTTTTCTTCATCGGCCAGAATATTCTTTACTAATGGATGATCTGTATTTAATACAAGGCTATAACTATCCGGCATCTCACCATAAAACGACATACCTGGCTGCATAGCAGACATCTCACGCATCCGTCGCATATATTCACTTTGAGTCAGCATAACCGGATTAGCCCTGTCACCTAAAGCTTCAAAAGTAACGATGAAATCAGTTTTTTCCAGATTTGGAAGCTGACTTTTAAAGACTTCCTGTAAGGCGGTTTTCTGATTTTCCGTTAAAGAAACTGCATTGCTGTCACTCTTCTTGATTAAATTATCAATCGTATCACTATCTACACGTACAAACCGTACTTTTTCCAGCTTTTGTTCAAACTGACCGATAGCATGCGTATCTAACTGACCATCCATAATCAGTATGCTATATCCCTTATCTTTCGCAGCATGAATATAACTATATTGCTCATCCTTATTGGTTGTATACAGATAAACAAGCGTACCGTCCTTATCTGTCTGATTTTCCTTAATCAGCTTTTGATATTCATCCAGTGTAAAATAACCATTATCCACATCTTTCAACAATGCAAACTTCGCCGCACGATCATAAAATTTTTCATCGCTCAACATTCCATATTGGATAAACAATTTCAGGCTATCCCATTTTTCTTCAAATTGCGGACGATCCGATTTGAAGATCTCTTCCAGCCGGTCAGCCACTTTTTTGGTAATATGTGATGAAATCTTTTTAACATTCTGATCACTTTGCAGATAAGAACGGGATACATTCAATGGAATATCCGGGGAATCTATTACCCCATGTAATAATGTCAAAAATTCAGGAACAATACCTTCTACGGAATCAGTCACAAAAACTTGATTGGAATACAACTGGATTTTATTCCGGTTCATATCCATATTGCTCTTGATACGCGGAAAATATAAGATACCTGTTAAATGAAACGGATAATCCACATTAAGATGAATCCAGAACAAAGGTTCATCACTCATCGGATAAAGCTCTTGATAGAATTTCTTATAATCCTCATCCTTCAGGTCAGCCGGTTTGCGAACCCATGCAGGCTGAGTATCATTAATGATATTATCTTCTTCCGTATCTACATACTTACCGTCTTTCCACTCCTGCTTCTTCCCGAAAACAATCGGAACCGGCAGGAAACGACAATATTTAGTTAATAAAGAAGTTATCTTACTCTTTTCAAGAAATTCCTTATTCTCATCGTCAATATATAGAATAATATCTGTTCCACGATCCGCCTTTACGGTCTCTTCCATATCGTATTCCGGCGTACCTTCGCAGCTCCATTTCATAGCAACAGCACCTTCTTTATACGATTGGGTAATGATCTCCACTTTCTTTGCGACCATAAATAAAGAGTAGAAACCTAATCCGAAATGGCCGATTATGGCAGCCGTATCGTTTTTATATTTTTCCAGAAATTCTTCAGCTCCCGAAAACGCAATCTGATTAATATATTTGTCAATCTCTTCGGCAGTCATACCAATGCCCCGATCAGAAATAATCAATTTATCTCCATCAATTTTGATTCGAACATTCAAATCCCCTAACTCACCTTTGAACTCTCCCACAGATGATAAGGTTTTTATTTTCTGAGTTGCATCAATTGCGTTAGAGACCACTTCACGAAGAAAAATTTCATGATCACTATACAAGAATTTTTTTATAACGGGGAAAATGTTTTCGCTTGTTACCCCAATGCTACCTTGTGTTGCCATAAATTATTTTATTATTTTGTGTATAATTTCACTTTTTGTTGTACACAGGTCAAAAAAAATGCCAGACTACAAGAGTCTGACATTTTGACAATATTTTTAGTAAAAAATATGTATTATTCTACACTTTCTTTCTTGGTTACCTCATGAATCATTTTATCATTACTCTTATCATAACCAATTACAATAGAATCACCTTCTTCGGCTACACCTCCGATAATAATCTCTGCCATTTCGTCTTCAATATATTTCTGAATAGCCCTTTTCAGCGGACGTGCACCAAATTGAACATCATATCCCTGTGAAGCAATATACTCTTTCGCTTCATCTGTAATACGAAGACTATATCCCAAATCGCCGATACGTTTATAAACTTCATTTAATTCGATATCAATAATCTTATGAATCGTTGTCTTATCCAACAGGTCAAACATAATGATATCATCAACACGATTCAGGAACTCCGGAGCAAACTTGCGTTCCAAAGCTTTTCGGATTACTCCCCGTGAGAAATCTTTATCTGTATCTCCACCAGATTGTACCTGAAATCCGACACCACGTCCGAAATCCTTCAACTGCCGCGTTCCGATATTAGAAGTCATAATCAGAATTGTATTTTTAAAGTCTACACGACGGCCTAAACTGTCCGTCAGATGTCCTTCATCCAATACCTGTAAAAGCAAATTAAATACATCCGGATGAGCTTTTTCAATTTCATCCAATAATATAACCGAATATGGTTTGCGACGCACTTTTTCTGTTAACTGACCACCTTCCTCGTAACCTACATATCCGGGAGGCGCACCAATCAAACGCGATACGGCAAATTTTTCCAGATATTCACTCATATCAATACGAATCAATGCATCCGCCGAATCAAATAAATATTCTGCTATTTTCTTCGCTAAATGAGTTTTTCCAACACCTGTCGGTCCTAAAAACATAAACGTACCGATAGGTTTATTGGGGTCCTTTAATCCGACACGGTTACGCTGAATAGCTTTTACAATCTTCTGTACAGCTTCATCCTGACCGATAATTTTTTCTTTCAACAAATCACCCATATTGCGCAAACGAAGATTTTCTGTTTGTGCAATCCGTTGTACAGGAACTCCTGACATCATCGCAACAACTTCAGCCACTTGTTCAGCATCTACTGTCTCACGATGAGCCTGCATTTCTTTTTCCCATTCAGCCTTCGCTACCTCCAGTTCATTCATATACTGGCGCTCCTTATCACGATAACTGGCAGCCAGTTCAAAATTCTGCGATTTCACAGCAGCTAGCTTATCATTTCTTGTCTCCTCAATTTTTGCTTCCAGGTCTTCAATATTTTGAGGAACTACAATATTCGCAATATGAACGCGCGACCCGGCCTCATCCAATGCATCAATAGCCTTATCCGGGAAATTACGGTCACTGATATACCGGTCTGTCAGTTTGACACACGCCACTAAAGCATCATCCGTATAAATCATATTATGATGCTCCTCATAGCGTTCTTTAATGTTCTGAAGAATTTGCAACGTCTCCTCTGCTGTGGTCGGATCCACAATCACTTTCTGAAAACGACGCTCCAATGCCCCGTCTTTTTCAATATTCTTACGATACTCATCTAATGTCGTTGCACCGATACATTGCAACTCGCCCCTGGCCAAAGCCGGCTTAAGCATATTAGCTGCATCCATCGAACCCGAAGCCGAACCGGCACCGACAAGCGTATGAAGCTCATCAATAAACAATATAATATTCGGATTTTTTGACAACTCATTCAATATTGCCTTGATTCGTTCTTCGAATTGTCCCCGGTATTTGGTTCCCGCCACAATCGAAGCCATATCCAGACTAATTACACGTTTATCAAACAATACACGCGAGATTTTACGTTGTATAATACGTAAAGCCAATCCTTCAACAATGGCTGATTTACCGACACCCGGCTCACCTATCAAAACCGGGTTATTCTTTTTCCGGCGACTAAGAATTTGAGCCAATCGTTCAATCTCCTTTTCACGACCTACTATCGGATCTAATTTTCCTTCGGCAGCAGCTTTTGTCATGTCTGTACCAAAATTATCCAATACAGGTGTATCATTAGAAGATTTAACCTGAGCCGAACCTACATTCGATGACGATGATGAATCCTTGTGATAATTAGAAAACGAATCATCTTCCTCACTATCATCTTCGTCATCTGTAAATCCGTCTTGTATCTCTTCTATTTCAGTATCTCCAAAACCGGAAAGAGTCATTAACTTATTATAAACCGTATGATAAGTAATTCCTCTCTCATTTAGTATCTGGGCTGCAATATTCAAATCTTCTTTTAAAATTGCTAACAGCAAATGTTCTGTTCCGGTTTCTTCACTCTTAAACAAACGGGACTCCAGCATACTCATACGTAATATACGTTCTGTCTTCTTATTGATAGCTATATCATTTAATGCCAGTTCTTCTGTATCCGGCGAATTTCGTATTTCAGTTTCAATGACTCTCTTAACCGTCAATAGATCCGTATGCAATTCCTGGAGTAACTTAGCAGCACTACATTCCTCATCCCTAATAACACCTAACATTAGGTGTTCAGGTCCGATGTAACTGTTTTGCAATCTAGCAGCTTCTTCACGGCTATATTCAATTACATCAATTAATTTTTTTGAATAATTATTTCTCATAGTTTATGCCTCTCCTTCATACAAAATTAATAATCTTCTATGTAACTAACAAATTTTGTGCCACAATCGTTGTCCGTTTGAAATGATTATTTATTCAAAGGTTTTTATATATTTGTAAAAAATAGATTTTGATATGATTAACCAGGAACTTATTAATCCCAAAAGCATCGTTGTCGTTGGAGGATCTAATAAAACCTCTAAACCCGGAGGCAACTGTGTACGTAATTTAATTAATGGAAAATATAAAGGTGATTTATATGTTGTAAATCCAAAGGAAACAGAAGTACAAGGCTTAAAATGTTATTCCCATATCTCCGAAATTCCACAAACGGATTTGGCAATTATCTCAATTCCCGCACAAGCCTGTTTGGAAACAATAACAGTTCTGGCACAGGAAAAAGGAGTGAAAGCATTTATCATGTATACAGCCGGATTCGGCGAAGAAACAACTGAAGGCGGCATACTTGAGCAAAAAATTGTAGAAGTTATCAACCAGGCAAATGCCAGTTTAATAGGGCCCAATTGTATCGGAATATTAAATCGCTATCATCATAGTTTATTTACACTCCCCATTCCCGAAATGGATCCTTTTGGTGTAGATATGATTTCCAGTTCGGGAGGTACGGCCTTATTCATTATGGAATCTTCCATACGTATGGGATTACGGTTTAATTCGCTCTGGTCAATCGGAAACGGAGCACAAACTACTGTTGAAGATGTATTGGAATATATGGATAACCATTTTAATCCGGAAACCGATAGTAAAATAAAATTACTTTATATTGAAAGCATTAAAGATCCGGATAAACTATTAGAACATACAACTTCACTGATCCGCAAAGGTTGTAAAATAGCTGCCATAAAGTCTGGAACTTCCGAATCAGGAAGCAGGGCTGCCTCTTCCCATACAGGAGCAATGGCAAACCCCGACTTAGCAGTCGAAGCGCTTTTCCGTAAAGCCGGCATTGTACGTTGCTTTAGCCGCGAAGAACTGGCAACCGTTGGCGCTGTCTTTACATTGAAAGAACTAAAAGGCAAAAACATTGCCATTGTGACACATGCAGGAGGACCAGCAGTTATATTAACAGATGCATTATCCAAAGGAGGTATGGAAATCCCTAAACTATCCGACACACCGATAGCAAAAGAGCTGAAAGACAAACTACTACCTGGGTCTGCCATCAGCAATCCCATTGATATTCTGGGAACAGGAGAGCCTAAACATCTGGCAATAGCTATCGACTACTGCGAAAAGAAATTTAAAAATATTGACGGAATTGCAGTCATATTTGGCAGTCCCGGATTAACACGTGTTTACGAAGCATACGATGTATTAGACCAAAAAATGCGTACATGCTCCAAACCTATCTTCCCTATTTTACCTTCAGTAAGTACAGCCTGGGACGAGACTGATTTTTTTGTAAAAAAGGGACATGTAAATTTTAGCGACGAAGTAGGTCTGGCAAATGCACTAACCAAAATACTTAAAACTCCCCACCCGTTGGCCAACAACCTCGAATTAAAAGGTGTCGATATTCCACTGGTTCGAAGGATAATTGATAGTATTCCCGGATCCGGATATATTGAACCTCACTATGTTCAAATGCTGTTCAAAGCGACAGGAATACCGATGGTTGAAGAACTTGTATCAGACCAATGGGATGAAATATGTAATTTCACAGAAAGAACCGGTTATCCGGTTGTTGCTAAAGTAGTTGGCCCGGTTCATAAATCAGATGTAGGCGGAGTCGTCTTGAATATCCGTTCACAGGCACATCTTGAGATTGAGTTCAAACGATTGATGAAAATTCCCGAAGCACACGCTGTCATGATTCAACCAATGCTAAAGGGAATGGAATTATTTGCGGGAGCAAAATATGAAGAAAAATTCGGACATCTGGTACTTTGCGGACTAGGCGGTATATTTGTAGAGATATTCAAAGACATCGCTTCAGGCCTGGCACCTCTTGCAACCGAAGAAGCACTTTCCATGATCCGGTCGTTAAGAGGGTACAAAGTTTTTAAAGGAGCACGTGGACAGGAAGGAATCGATGAATTTCAATTTGCAAAAATAATTGTCCAGCTATCAGCCCTACTTCGTTTTGCAACCGAAATAAAAGAATTAGATATTAATCCGTTATTAGCAACCGAAAAAGGCATCATAGCTGTTGATGCACGCATCAGGATTGAAAAACCGAACGAGATTAATAATGCGAATCAGTAGTCAAAGAAGTCTAAAAGTCTGTCTATTTTACAGGTAAAAAGGTTACAAAAAAAATACGGGTATAGTCTCACGACCACCCCGTATTTATTTTACGAAAAAAAAATTTACATTTGAAATACGATTACGTATTCCGGATGCGAAAGTATAATTCTTTCTTAAAACTATCAATATAAAATCAATCTTTTTTTTAAACGAGCCATTTAATTAACATTTCGAACTTTTCGTACTCAAATTCTAATAAATTATCAATCCTTCCGTTTTTAACAATAGTTAAAACAGAATACACACAATAGGGCTCTGAAAACAAAAAAATAGTGATTGTTTATCCTGATTAAAATGTTAAAACATTAGACTATGTCTAAGAAGTTCATCCTATTAGAATCATTCTTCCTCATGGCTTCCTAAAAAATCAGAAAAAAAGTGCAATAACAAACAATATCACTAGTTTTTCAAAATGAAGAATGCATTTTTAGATCACAATTATCTCATTTTTTTTAGAGAAATGCATTCTTCAATTTATATGCAAAAATATAAATTCCGAACAAAATTCCATATTATTTCACCAGAAAAAATAGAAAAAAAAATGTATTTAGGGCAACAGATTATATTTCTCTAATTTAAAACACAATTTTGCAAGCAATATTTAGAAACAGAAAAGGGATCACCGTAAAAATTTGAGGGGCAAAAAATATAACTTTATCTTTGCAAGAAAAAAAGATATATGCAAAAAGACGGTTATAGTTTACTGTTACCATCGGGTTTGTTAGATTACTTC
>JAITVY010000017.1 GCA_031285565.1 Tannerella sp.
AAAACTAATATTCAAAGAGCGCATAAGACCAGATCTACATCCGGGCTTTTAATTCATACGATGGGTAAAATTGCCATCGCTTTTATTTATCTTATTTTTTAAATACTGATTCGCATAAATAACTTGTCATCTAATACATCTAGGATTGAACAAGATAAGAGTTTGTCTGAATTATTGGAAGGAGCAAAACAATTGATTAATAGTATAGGTATTAAGAATATTGGAGAGTTATAACTTATAAATCTCTGATGTATTAGTTAAATGGGTCGGTAGGTAATTTGTATTCATATAATTTAGTATGTTATTTTATTGTTTACAATTTGAGTTTTATTATTATACTTACCTACCCATTTTTAAATCCATGGTAAAATATTGTTTATCATGGATTTTCTGTGATTATAAGAATCACACATAAAAACTAATAAAACTATGAACTTTCAATTAAAACAATCAGAACGGAAAAAAGCCAAAATCAAAATGGCTTTAAAAGGATGTAGTTCTTCTGGAAAGAGCATGAGTGCTTTATTTATTGCCAAAGGATTATGTAACGGTGATATGGGCATACACACACACAGTAAATATGTTTTAGATAGGATATTATGTATTGATGGTTGTTCTATTTAAATGGAGATTCCATAGTTATGTTTAATTTCGGCCATTACAAAGGTACTTGTCAGGGAGCCCAGGCTTTCGATGGTTCCAAGCACATTCAAAATAAATTCCTGGTAGTATTTCATATCAGGGGCATGGATTTTCAATAGATAATCATATTCGCCGGATATGTTGTAGCATTCAGTCACTTCGGGAATATCCTGGATGATACGGGTAAATTCTGCTGCGATGTCGCGGTTTAATCTTCTTAATTTGACGCTGCAAAATACAACAAACCCGCAGTTTAGTTTCTCTGCATCCAATATTGCCACGTATTTTTTGATATAGCCTTCTGCTTCTAATCGTTTGAGACGCTCAAAAACCGGAGTAGTGGAAAGATTCACTTGTGCTGCAAGTTCTTTTGTTGTCAGTTTTGAGTTATACTGCAAGATCCGTAATATTTGTAAGTCTGTTTTATCTAAAGTATCCATAGAATAAAATTCTTTAAAGCTATTATTTGATAATATCGTTTAGAAAATGTATGTTGTTTTTGAGCGTGAATATAGTAATATTTTCTGAATATTGAAGATTGGTTGTTTGATATTTCTTTGTAATGTAATTTTGTTGGAAAATATTCTTATTATGAACAGTTAAAAAACAAACAGATTATGGAAAATAGAAAATTGCATTTTGAAACATTACAACTACATGTGGGACAGGAGCAGCCAGACTCAGCAACCGGAGCACGGGCAGTACCTATTTATCAGACAACATCCTATGTGTTTGAGAACTCGGCTCATGCCGCTGCGCGTTTCGGGCTGACGGATGCCGGGAATATTTATGGTCGTCTGACCAATCCTACACAAGGTGTTTTTGAAGAACGGGTAGCTGTTCTGGAGGGAGGTGTAGCCGGACTGGCAGTCGCTTCGGGTGCGGCAGCAATCACATATGCATTTCAGAATATTACCCGTACAGGTGACCATATTGTATCAGCTAAGACTATTTATGGCGGTACGTATAATCTGCTGGTGAATACTTTTCCTTCTTATGGTATAACAACCACATTTGTAGATCCGTCTGATTTATCGAATTTTGAAAAAGCAATACAAGAGAATACCAAAGCAATTTTCATTGAAACGCTGGGCAATCCAAATTCGAATATAATAGATATTGAAATTGTAGCTGCTATTGCGCATAAACATCAGATTCCTTTGATTGTGGATAATACTTTTGGTACGCCTTATCTGATTCGTCCGATTGAGCACGGGGCGGATATTGTGGTTCATTCGGCAACTAAGTTTATCGGTGGACATGGTACGTCTTTGGGAGGTGTGATTGTTGATTCAGGTAAATTCGACTGGGCTGCATCAGGAAAGTTCCCGCAGTTGACGGAGCCTGATCCAAGCTATCACGGAATCCGTTTTGTTGACGCAGCGGGACAGGCTGCTTATCTGGTTCGTATCCGGGCAATCCTGCTTCGTGATACCGGCGCTACTATCAGTCCCCTGAATGCATTTCTTTTGTTGCAAGGTCTGGAAACTCTGTCGTTACGAGTGGAACGGCATGTGGAAAATGCTTTGAAAGTGGTAAAATACCTGGAAAGTCATCCGAAAGTGAAACAGGTAAACCATCCGGCATTACCCGGGCATCCCGACCATGCATTATATACAAAATATTTTCCTAACGGAGCTGGTTCTATTTTTACGGTTGAGATTGAAGGAGGTGAAAAAGAGGCTCATCGCTTCATTGACGGCCTGAAGATTTTCTCTTTGCTGGCGAACGTGGCAGATGTGAAATCGCTGGTTATCCATCCTGCTACAACAACCCATTCGCAACTTAATGAAAAGGAACTGGCAGAACAGGGTGTTTTTCCGGGAACAGTTCGTTTATCAGTAGGGACAGAACATATTGATGATTTGCTGGCTGATCTTGAACAGGCTTTTGCTAATATTTGAACAGACAAAGATCTTCCGGCAATTATTCCCGAGATCTCCAGCCGGGGATATTGGGGATAATGGGGATATTGGGGAAACGGAAATCCTCCCAATCCCCAATTTCCCCAAAATCCCCACTGTTATTCACCGAATTTGTTCCAGTGTACTTTTTTAGCATCCCATTTATCTTTAGGACTTTGTGGTTCGTCAGGATATCCGACAGGAATAATGTTCAAAGGGATGATATGTTCGGGAAGGTTTAAGATGCTGCCTACAATTTTCATTCGCTCAGGAGCAGGATAGATACTTGCCCATACGCCACCAAGTCCCATATCGGTAATTGCCAGTAATATATTTTGCGATGCAGCAGAACAATCCTGAATCCAGTATTGTTGCAGCCATCCCTCTCCGGCTTTTTGCATATCGCCGCAAACGATAATAGCAGCGGGGGCTTGCTGTACCATTTTTGAAGTCTGGATATCTTTACCCAGGGCTTGTAAAATTTCCTTGTCTTCTACAATTATAAATTGCCAGGGTTGCTTATTCATTGCTGAGGGTGCCGCCATTCCGGCTTTTACAAGCATTTCCAATTGTTCTTTGCTTACCGGCCTGTTTTGATATTTCCGGATACTGGTACGTTGATGTATTACATCCATAGTTGTTGAACTCATCGAGTTGTTGTTTGAATTACAAGACACCAATGTTATTAAAAATATGGCTATTGTATAAACAGTTAAATTTTTGAATCGGTTCATATTGTATCGTTAAAAATTAGCGTAGTTTATTTTTTTCGAAATAGGATGCGGATATAAAAATGAAATAAATAAATCCTAAAACAAGAAATCCGGCGGAAATACCGTATAGCCATTGGAATTTGAGTTTTTCTATGATTATACCTCCAATGGCAGTTCCGAAACCAATACCAAAATCCCAAAAGGTAAAGTAGGTGGCATTGGCTGTCCCTCGTTGGTTGTGTTCTGCCAGATTGATAAGCATGGTTTGAAAAGCAGGTGTAAGATATCCGAAACCAATACCCAGCATAAATGCAATCGTATAAAGCATTATTGCATTTTTACAGAAAGCAAATAATAAAAATGATATGATGAGGATAATGCTGCCTGCATAAATCATGACGACTATTTTTCCTTTATTAAGCATTTTGGCAGATAAGATACGTGCTAAAACAATTCCAACAGAGATAAGAATGAAAAAGATTCCGGCATTACTACTGAATGGAGTTGTTTCGGTATATAAACCTACATAATTGAGCATAGCTCCGTAACCTATGCCAGCCATGAGTAACATGGCTACACAAGGTAAAGCTCTGATTAAGATAAACCGGTCGAGAGAAATCGCTTGCTTTTTGGGTGGGACAGGATGTGTTTTTTCTGCCGGTTTTATAAGTACGATGGTCAGAAAACCGATCAGGCTGGAGAAGAAAGCTGCCAGGAACAATATATCAAACGAATGATTTTTTTGAATCCATAATCCGGCAACAGGACCGATGGCCATAGCAATATTGGCTGCCATACCGAAATAGCCGATTCCTTCTCCACGCCGCTCAGATGTCATAATATCTACAGCCATGGTACTGCCGCTTACAGTGCTAATACCAAAAGCAAAGCCATGCAGGATACGCAGAATGATAAACAATGTCAGCGTTACAGCTACGACATAACCGGCGAAGATGACGCAAAAGAATCCGTAACAAATTAGATAGAGGGGTTTACGGGCGAACATATCGACCAGGAATCCGGAAAAGGGACGGATTAGCAATGCCGAAATCGTATAAAGTGATAATACAATGCCTGCAACAGAGTTATTTGTCCCCAGATTATCGGTTAGATAAAATGGTAATACCGGTATAAGCATGTAGAATGAAAAAAACAACAATAGATTTGAGAAGAAGACAAGAATGAAGTTTTTTGTCCAGAGTGGCGGACGTTTAGTGAGCGTATTATTCATTACTACCTCCATCATTCTTGAGCAGGGTAACCAGGGCTTTCAGAAAAGCGTTTTTGTTGATTCCGGAGAAAAAAGATTTATCTACATCCAGGGCTATTTCTTTGCCTTTGATTGCTGCTTCTTTTCCGGTATTTGTAAGCGATAATGTATATGCTCTTTTATCGACCGGATGAGTATGACGGGTCATTAACCCTTTTTCGATTAATGTTTTTACAACATTTGATACCATTGCTTTATCCAGGCGTCGTTTATCAGAAATATCCTGCTGAGTTACAATCGCTTCGTTAGCTCCAAGTTCCAAAGTGCCGGCAAGAATAACAAACTGGATATAAGTAATATCCAGATCTTTTAGTGATGCATTTATAATACGCTGTTTTAAAAATGATACTTGTGTTAATAAGTATTCCAGTTGTTCATCCGGCTTATCTATTTTTCCTTCCATACTATTAAACAATCTCTTAGAAACTGTTTTGAATTTTATCCGGTGATAAATTGACTTTATTTTTTATTTAGCCGTGCATCTGGTTTTATGAGCATAGCGGGCTATGTGATTAAAATCAGAGGGGCGGATAAGCAAAAAAGAAAGTTGATTTAGCCCGGTATAGACCATAAAAATTAATTTCATAAAATTCAAAACGGTTTCTTAATATAATTCGAGGCAAAGATAATTAAATTTGGTTTATATGTAAACTAAATCAATCTGTTTTTTCTCAACAGAAGTATGATTAGAATCAGAAAGTCCGTATGGAAATATAAGGTGTGTAAATGGCGGAGTGGGCGAAATTATCTATATTTAATATCTGGTTTTAAGAACAATATCTCCCAGTTCTTTAATGTCATCCTGGCAGGTAAAGAAAACTTTCCCACCTCTTGAAAGAACTTCCCAGGCTATATTGCTTGTAATATCTTCAATATATGCCTCTTCAGGAATTTTCACTAATTCCAGATTATTATTTTTATCTATATTTACCCCTTGCGTATAGTCTTCGCGTACAATAAGTAATTCTCCCCTTCCTTCAATAGCCGCTCTATAGATTTCATTCAGGTCTGTAATTATTCTTCCTTCTCCAACCGATTCTTTCATTGCAGCAATTGCTTCGCTACGTTTTTTATGCTGGAATTGCTGGATAATTTCCCAGGCTTGTTTTACTATTTGATGTTGTTTTGTTTTATTATAATCTATATGTGCATGTCCGAGATAGATTTCAGGTTTGTCTGCAACCTGTTGCAGGTAAGCATAATTATCATCAGTAGAGATAACGATACAACCCATTTCTATCGCATGATGTACCTTAATCATAGATTTGTCTATCTGGTTGAAATATTCACGAACCAGATCATCCATTCGTTTTGCATTACTTTGTTCTTCGGCATTTGCAGCAAAGTAAGGGTTAGCGGAAAAAGGAAAATCTTCATTTTTGATTTCTTCCACAATGTCGTCATTCATTGCATGATACAGATTTGCACCGCCTTGCGATAATAGTAAAATGAGATAATCTTCTGTCCGGTTAACGGCTTTGATAATTGTCCTGAGATCGAATACGTTTGCAAAGTATACTCTGTCTTTAGTAGTTGGCAAGGCCAGGCGGATGATTTCCAGGATATCGTTTGATATGAAAATGTGTAAACTGTCGAGATTATAATTGACGTCAACCATATTTTCTATCTTTGACATTTTTTCATGCAGTTTGGATACAGCTCTTTTACCATATTCGTGAATAACTCTTTTCTCAGTTTCAATTAATAGTTTTTTGAGCGTTATTTTATCTTTTTCCCTGTCCGGAAAACTCCGGTGAGTGTTTAGGGAAATGGTTACGCAAGGGTTATTAATTTCTTGCGCCAGTTTTACCAACTGATTGTATAGTTTCATACTCTTTTTTTATTTAAAACAGAAAATTCGACAATATTGTTTTGACCTGAAAAGTATATACATCAAATGAATCTCTTAAAAAACGGGTACTTAAATATTTGTTTATGAGGGTTTTTTGCTTTTTGTGCGTGTTGCAGTGAACTTTCAAAAGTGTTTCAATGTTAAACTAACAGTCACTATCTTTTGATGAACAGAATTGTTTTCATGGAAAAAATAAAGCAATGGATTGAATTTATTAAAAATGGTATTTGGCAGAATAATGAAAAATCCGGCAAGTACCGGTTTTTAAGAATTATAGCTTATACTATAAAAGGAATTGAAAAGCATAACCTGAATATCTCTTCTGCTGCACTTACTTTTTATACATTAATGTCGTTTGTACCGATTGTTGCGGTTATATTTGCCATATTAAAGGGATTTGGGTTTGAACAAAACCTTACGGAATATTTGTATTCCAATTTGCCGGAATATTCGAATGTTATCGATGTTTTCCTGGATTTTGTAAACCGGATGCTGGTGAAAACCCGTGGTGGGATCATTGCAGCTGTTGGTGTAGCCGTTTTGTTGTGGTCTGTTTTAAAAGTTTTTGGAAATATAGAAGATGCATTCAACAGAATCTGGGAAGTAAGGAAGGCACGTTCCATGGCCCGCAAATTCGGAGATTACATATCTGTGATCTTTATTGCCCCGATTTTACTTGTAAGTTCATTGAGTTTAGGTACGGTTATAAGGAATATGCTTTCATTCTTAAGTGTATCATGGATTGTAGATGTGTTGTTATGGTTAGTATCTTTTTTTCTTATCTGGATTCTTTTTGCTTTTATATACTGGCAGATGCCCAATGCAAAAGTTCAGTTTAAAGGAGCCTTTTTTGCAGGAATAATTGCCGGATCTTCGTTTTTGATCTTTTCATTGGTTTATTTTTTCATTCAAGGTGAAGTCAGTTCTTATAATGCTATATATGGGACATTTGCGGCCTTACCTCTTTTTCTGGCATGGATGCAAACCAGTTGGTTGATTTTGCTGGTAGGGGGTGAAATTTCATTTGTTTACCAGAATATTAACTCTTTTGAGCAGGAACAGTTTATTGAAAATATGGATGCTGATCATAAACGAAAGGCAGTATTGGCTACTATGGTATGTATTATTAAGCATTTTATTACATACGAAGGAGCCGTTAGTCCGGGCGAAATTGCTGCTATGCTCAATCTGCCTGTAGGAGTGGTACATGATTTGATTATAGACCTGACGGAAGTCGGATTAGTGGTGGAAGTTGCTGCTGATAATAATTATATACCGGCGAAAGATATTCATGAAATAACAGTTTCTGAAGTCTTGGACAAGATTGAAAAGAGAAATCCGGATCCGGACTTTACTACTTATCCGGAAATAAAAGCGATATCGGAGTTGCTTGATGATATGCGCAAAAAAGCTTTTGATCCAAATCTGGATAAGCATTTAATTGATATAATATAAGAGCCCTCCCGGAACAATTTATTATTTTAAAATATCTTCCTTTTATTATCTTTACACTTTGAATAGGGAAGATTGATATGAAGAGTTCCATTAAATATTTACCTGTTGAAAAACAGGAAGACCTGAAATATCTTGTAAGTATGGTTCTGGAAAGGATTCCTCAAACGGAGATGATCATTCTTTACGGTAGTTATGCGACTGGTAAATACGTTGATCGCGACAGCCGTGTAGAGTTCGGCATCCGTACTACATATATGAGTGATTATGATATACTGGTAGTGACTTCGGATGCAAAAGATAAGGATGTTGGACATAAGTTAGATAATATTGAAGACATTTATTATAAGGATCCCGATAAACAAACTCCTGTACAGTTTATTAATGACAGTATACATAAATTCAACCGTGACCTTCTGGAAGGAAGGTATTTTTATACGCAGGTGAAGCAGGAGGGGGTAAAGCTGTATGACAGCGGACGATTTAAACTTGCGCGTCGCCGTAAGCTTCGTTACGATGAAATCAAACAGCAGGCTGAAGAGTATTTTAAAGAAAGGTTCCAGAGTGCAACAGAGTTTTTTGAAACAGCAGAGTTTACTTATGGGAAGGAGTATAATAAGAAAACGGCTTTTAATCTTCATCAAACCTGTGAGAATTTATTTTATGCGGTTCGTTTAGTTTTTACATTAGATAACGGCAAACAACATAACCTGACCAAACTGTTGGCTTCTGTCAGGAAATATTCGAATGAATTTGAGAAAATATTTCCCCGGAAGACGGAGGAAGAAAAACGATTATTCAATCTTGTAAAAGCAGCGTATGTTGAGGCGCGTTATAATCCCGATTTTGTAGTAACGAAAGAAGATATTGATACGATTGTCCCGATGATCAACCAATTGTTCCGGGTTGTTAAGGAACTTTGTGAGATGCGGATGCTGGAATATGAAGGAATGAGTATGATGAATATTTATTCAAGAGAAAAATGCCGTTTCACCCTATCTACAATGAATGAAAAAGATGATCCGGAAATGATTATCCGAAGGTTTCTTTTCAGTCATAAATATCATTACAGGTTAAATGTGAAAGCCTTACCCGGAAAAAAGGATATTGTGATTTCGAAGCATCAAACGGTTATTTTTATGAATGATTGTTTTTGGTTTGGTCATGATACATGTAATGGTTTTGTTATGCCTAAAACACGAACGGAATGGTGGAAAAGCCGGATATTGAAAAATAAAGACTGGGATCATAAATACATAGAGAAACTGTTGAAACAAGGATGGAGGGTTGCTTCAATATGGGAATGTGATCTGGCTCCGGAAAAACGTGAATATACCTTGAATTGTTTGCTCGATTTCCTTGAAAAAGATTTGCAAACTAATCTTTATACAATTCCTGAGACAGAACAACAAGTTGCTGATCCGGATAAGAATTATGAGCAAAATAAAGAATAACGTTTTCTATAAATCTTCCCTTTGAATTTGATAGATTTCTTCTAATGCACGATACGCACTGGCGACATTTGCTATCTTTTTAATAACAAAGCTTCGTTTTCCATTTTGTTCGCGCAGATCACAGATACGTGGGTAACGCTGGATATACGTGAGGAATTTACCAAAAGCTTTGCTTTGATAATAAGGACTGTCGGGATTGGATGGAAAATACATAACCATCATCTCTCTTTTCAGTACAATTTTCTCAATTCCTAGTTTTTTAGCCATCCAGCGTAGAGGCACAACTCTGATTAATTCTTCCCCTTCACGTGGTATGGTTCCGAAACGGTCTTTTAGTTTATTAATAAATTCCGTCAGTTTACCTTCTTCTTCGATTGAATCCAGTTCACGGTAGATTGCTACACGTTCCGAATCATTGGGGATATAAGTTGGTGCGAACATTAACTGCAGGTCGCTTTCTATGAATGTTTCCCGTACATACGAATCGCCTTTATCAGTTTCACCATCAGCAGGTACGAATAAATCAGAGAATTCATCTATTTTCAGTTCATCCACAGCTTCTTCCAGTATTTTCTGATAGGTCTCGTAGCCTAAGTCTGCAATGAATCCGCTTTGTTCAGCTCCCAGGATATTGCCGGCGCCCCGGATATCCAGGTCCTGCATGGCAATGTGTATGCCACTGCCTAACTCGGCAAAGTTTTCAATAGCCTGTAAACGCCTGCGTGATTCGGATGTAAGCGTAGACAGGGGAGGGGAGAGCAGGTAACAAAAGGCTTTACGGTTGCTTCGCCCGACACGTCCGCGCAACTGATGCAATTCGGAAAGCCCGAAATGATGTGCATTATTTACAATGATTGTATTGGCGTTTGGTACATCCAGGCCATTTTCAATGATCGTTGTAGAAATCAGTACATCATATTCATAGTTCACAAAATCCAGAATAATCTTTTCCAGCTTTTCAGGTTCCATTTGTCCATGACCGACTGCTATACGTGCATCCGGGATTTCTCTCCGGATCAACGTTTCTATTTCATAAATATTTTGAATCCGGTTATTAATAATGAAAGCCTGTCCGTTACGGCTCATCTCAAATTCGATGGCTTCGCGGATAATATCGGGATTGAACCGTTGGACCTCTGTTTGAACCGGATAACGGTTGGGAGGCGGTGTATTGATATTACTTAAATCGCGGGCACCCATTAATGAAAACTGAAGTGTACGTGGAATGGGTGTTGCAGTCATAGTCAGCGTGTCTACATTTGTTTTCATCTGACGCAGTTTTTCTTTGACGGATACGCCGAATTTCTGTTCTTCATCAATGATCAATAATCCTAGGTCTTTGAATTTAACATCTTTACTAACCAAGCGGTGTGTGCCAATCAGGATATTCAGTTCACCATCTTGTAAGCGCATAAGGATTTTTTTTACTTCTGCTGTTGATTTTGCCCTGCTTATATAGTCAATAGTGCAAGGAAAATTCTTAAGGCGTTCGGAAAACGTTTTATAATGTTGGAAAGCCAGTACTGTAGTAGGAACCAGTACGGCCACCTGTTTATTGTCAGCTGCAGCTTTAAAGGCTGCACGAATGGCTACTTCGGTTTTTCCAAAGCCTACGTCGCCACAGATTAATCGGTCCATTGGACGGTTGTTTTCCATATCGGCTTTTACATCCGAAGTGGCTTTCATTTGATCCGGTGTATCTTCGTATATAAAGCTGGCTTCGAGTTCATCCTGCATGAAACTATCCGGACTAAAAGCAAAACCCTCTTCATCTCGTCGTTGTGCGTACAGTCGAATCAGGTCGCGGGCAATATCTTTGACTTTTTTCTTTGTCTTTTCTTTCATGCGTTCCCACGCACCACTTCCTAATTTATTGAGCGAAGGTGGTTCGCCTTCTTTCCCTTTGTATTTAGAAAGTTTGTGCAAGGCATGAATACTGACAAAAATGATATCACTATTACGATAAATCAGTTTGACGGCTTCCTGGATTTTTCCATTTACTTCCGTACGTACTAATCCTCCAAATTGTCCTACACCATGATCGATATGGACTATATAATCGCCTGTAGAGAATTGATTGAGTTCTTTGAGCGAAAGCATCATCTTTCCGCTACGGGCTTTGTCGCTTTTTAAGTTATATTTGTGATAACGGCCGAATATCTGATGATCAGTGAAAATACATGTTTTTAATGTATTATCTACAAATCCGCTGTGGATGGTTTTGTTTACGGCAGTGAAAGAAATATCATCTTTTCGGTCTTCGAAAATTGTTCGCAAGCGTTCAGCTTGTTTACTGCTGTCGCTCAGCAGATATATGGTATATCCTTGTGAAATAAAATGCTGAAAAGATTGGCTGACCAGATCAAAGTTTTTCTGGTAAAGCGGTTGGGGCTCGCAATTGAATGACAGTGTAGCATCGGGTGTTCCACTGGCTTTATTATTGATTTGTATCTGCTTAAAGGACCTGCTTTTGTGCAGGAAGTATTCTTTAGGGATTAAGCGTTTTTGCATATCTTCGATAGAAGCAAAAGATGCTTCGTCTCCTCTGACCGGTTCATCCTGCCATAAACTTCCGATACGTTCGGTAGCCCATGCGATATCTTGCGAAACTACAAATGTATCATTCGGTAGCAAATCAAACAATGAATCATTTGCCGCCTTATTTTTGCTGATTTCAGGAACAATCAGGATACTGTCTAATTTTTCTTTGGAAAGCTGTGTTTCTACATCAAATGTCCGGATTGTTTCGACTTCGCTACCGAAAAAGTCGACACGGTAGGGATATTCATGAGAGAATGAAAATATATCCATAATGCTTCCCCGCATTGCATACTGTCCGGGTTCGTATACATAATCAGTATGTTCAAATCCTAATGAATCGAGAACATCCGACACGAACATGTTGTCAACTTTTTCGTTAACATTCAGTTTTAACGTGTTTTGCTGAAGTTCAACTTTCGATAAAACTTTTTCTGCTATCGCATCCGGGTAGGTAACAATTATTGTATTCGGATGGTTGCTTTGCAATGCTCCAAGTACTTCCGTACGTAATATTTCGTTTGCGGAGTCTATATGTCCGTATTTGATATGACGATGATATGCAGAAGGAAAGAAGTATATCTGTTTATCTCCAGTAAGTTGCATTAAATCATTATAGAAATATCCGGCTTCTTCTAGGTCGTTTAGAATGCACAGGTAATTACCTTCACGCATTGAATATAACGAAGCTATGGTTATTGCACCGGAAGATCCATCCAGCCCCTTGAGATGCAGATTCCTGATATTTTTGTCTTCAAAAGTAGAACAGATTGCTTTTATTTGCGGATGTGCTGTATATACAGCAAGTAGTTCATGTATATCCAAACAAGTGACTTTTTTAATAAAAGTAGATGAGGCTGCCTGGCGACAACTTCATTAACTACTAATTTGTGTAATTAATAAAAAAGTCACTCTTCCTTAAAGAAAAAGTGACTTTTTCTGTCATATATAGTTACTTAATATCCTCTGATCGCTTTAATGCCCGGAAGAACTTTTCCTTCGATTGCTTCGAGTAAAGCGCCACCACCAGTAGATACGTAGGAAACGCCATCAGCAAGTCCGAATTTATTTACGGCTGCAACAGAGTCACCTCCGCCTACCAATGAAAAGGCTCCGTTTTTAGTAGCTTCAACAACAGCTTCGCCTACGCTACGGGTACCGTGTGTGAAGTTTTCAAATTCGAAAACACCAGTCGGACCATTCCAAAGAATTGTCTTGGATTGTTTGATCACATCCGCAAAAATCTTTTCTGTTTCAGGACCGATATCCAGTCCTTCCCAACCATCGGGGATTTCATTCACGCTGCAAAAATCAGTTTTTGCATCATTGCTGAAACTATCAGCAATTTTAGCATCGACAGCCAATACGAGGTTTACTCCTTTTTCTTTGGCTTTTTGAATCAGGTCAAGCGCCAGGTCTAATTTATCATTTTCACAGATTGAATTACCGATTTTACCACCTTGCGCTTTGGTAAATGTATATGTCATACCTCCGGCAATAATCAGGTTGTTTACTTTATTCAGCAGATTTTCAATGATCTCTATTTTTGAAGAAACTTTAGAACCACCCATAATGGCTGTAAACGGACGGTTGATGTCATTTAGTATTTTTTCAACTGCGTTTACTTCTTTTTCCATCAGGTAACCGAACATTTTATGATCGGCATCAAAATAATCAGCAATTAGTGCAGTAGAAGCATGTGCACGATGTGCAGTACCAAATGCATCATTTACGTAAGCATCAGCATAAGATGCTAATGTTTCTGTAAATTTCTTCTGGCTTTCTTTTATCGCTTTTTTAGCAGTACTTTTTTCTTCATCTGAAGCATCTTCTGCCAGACCACGGGGTTTTCCTTCTTCTTCTGCGTAGAAACGTAAGTTTTCTAATAGCAGCGCTTCTCCAGGTTGTAATGCAGATGCTTTCACTTTAGCTTCTTCGCCAACACAGTCATTTGCAAATTGAACATCTACGCCTAACAGTTGTGAAACGTGGGCCAAAATATGTTTCAATGAGAATTGATCAGTAACACCTTTCGGACGACCCAAATGTGAACCTATGATTACGCTACCGCCATCAGAAAGGATCTTCTTTAGTGTAGGTAAAGCTGCACGAATACGTGTATCATCCGTAATATTAAAATTTTCGTCAAGTGGAACATTGAAATCCACTCTCACAAATGCCTTTTTTTCGGCGAAGTTGAAATTGTCAATTGTCTGCATAATATGTTTTATTTAAATGATAAACCTTTTAATGCTGGAGTAGTTTTCCAAACGAATGCAAATATACAAAGGAATTGTTAAACCCCAATTGATTGTTTTGATTTAATTGTAGTCAAATTTTCGATTTTTAAGGAGAAAATTATATCAAATGATACCTCATGGGCTGATTTTCTATATTTCTGATAGTTTGTTTAAAGCAATCATTGTTTTTCCGGCATCTTTTACATCCACAAATATATGGTCATGATAATAGCCTGCAACTACGTTACAACTAATGTTTTCTGCAGCCAAGGCTTTTGAGAAAGAGTAGGTTAACCCAATTGCGTCTAATGAAGAATGTACAGTCAGTGTAATCCAGGATGCAACAAAAGAATATCCAAGTTTTAACCGGTCTGCGACTTCTTTTTTTAAAATAACTGTAGTGCCTTCTGTTTCTTTGAATAGCAGGATGATGTCTTCAAAGTTTATACGTGTAATATCATTTACAGAACAAAAAACATATTCTCCTGCATTGAGTTCAGGCTTTATATTTTTAAGTAATGTGTTTAAATTTTTTTCTCCAGTCATAATCCTTTATAGTTTGTAGAAAAAGATGTATCGGGTACAATTTTACAAAAGTACATAAAAAGTATTCAGTCTTTCTTATTTTGTGAAAAAAGGATACCGGGCGAAGATATGGAGCTATTTACTTTTTCTTTTTTTCAATTGGCTTGGATGCAAAATCTTCCAGTTGTTCTTCTGTCATACTATCGGCCACCTTTTTTACTTCTTCACTGGCATTTTTATTTTCACCTCTTTTATAGGCGAGTGCGGCACCCATCAGACGCCTTTGTTTTTCGCTTTTTGCCGGCATAATATACTGTTTTTTATTCTATACCCAGAAATTTAAATGGTGGGGTTTCGACAAATTTATCGGCTGTATTGCCTGCATAGGTTTTACCCGAGACGAGATCAAGTTTCTTTACCGGTGTTTTTTCTGAAAAATCAATATCATTGAAATTTACCCAGAATATATTAGGGTAAAGGGTTGATTCGAAGAAATATATTTTATTTTTCTGGTCGGAGACGGTTCTCCAGCGTGTGGATGAGATATTGGGCTCATTGGGTGTGCTGATACCAAGCGGTACAGATGTATTTCGTATAACACTAAAGATACTGGCTACTGCTGTGCGTGTATCTTCTACTTTAGGGATTGCGTTGATATAGAATGATGCTCTTACAAAGCGGTCAGCTGCCCTGTTTGTTCCCGGGAGGAAAGTCACCCCTCCAATATTTCGCCAATAATTGTCAAGTGCTAATTGTTGTTCGAACACCGGTGAATTAGTCATAACCTGATAGGAACGATTATGGTGGATATCGAGTTTGCCGTTTATATATTCGAAAATGGCATTATCGCCTGTCGCATCGGAAATTGACAGGTGAAGCGTGGCCATCCGTGTACCGTCAGGCATCATATCAGAAACAACGTCGAATTTATCCTTTTGCATTTCCGTAACAGCTTCATTAACTGTTTCAAAATTATCAAGCATATATTGTACCCATGCTGCTATGGATAAGCCAGGCTTTTTACCATCCCATTGGGGATATTCAGATTCGGCTAACCATAGAAGGTTGGCTACAAACCCTTTTTCATTCATCCCGTCAGTACTGCAAATGTCATAGGCTGAAGTTACTACACTACCGTATTTTGAGGTCCATCGAAGCGGATTTTTACCTATTTCTTCGTTCCGTTCCATTCCACGAGGGAATATCCATAGATTACTCAGGCAATCCTCTTTCCAGTCCATTGAACGGGCTGTAAGAATTGTATTATTGGGCCCCTGGTAAACAATACGTGTACATGCATTTGATATAACGTTAATGCCGGGAAATACATTTATCAGAAATATCATTAAAAGAAGGGGGACATGTTTATACATAATTGAAATTTTAAATGTTTATTGATATATAACTGCAAAAAGGCAGCTTAGGTTTAAAAAACAACTTTTTAATACAAAAATAAAATAAGTAAAATGATAAAAAATGGTCATGCATAACTAGATTATTCTTACTATTTTTCATGATTAAACTCGAGACAAATTCGAAGCAAACTCGACATATAGTCGACAACTGTTGAAGTAATGACAACTATACATAAAAATGAGGTCGTTTCTTATCGAGATCAAAAGGTAGCAGGATCATAATAGTGTCATGAGAATTACATTGTAATCCTGATATAAGAAAAATAAATTGAGTGTAAATTATTGATTTTTAGAAATGGATGTTTTTTCTTTATAATATTTGTAGCGTTCTAACACTTCGGTTACATAGTTATATGTTTCAGTACCTCTTAAATAACCATGTTTGCAAATAGAATCGGTGTAATATACCGGGTCGGATTTAAGACGGATAAATTCGGCCACATTTTCATCCCATATATTCGGATCTTTTCCATATTTATGAGCTAATTGCTGTGCATCGTAAATATGGCCGATGCCGGCATTATAGGAGGCAAGTGTCAGTTTGATTTTTTCAATTGGGTCGGGAACATCCTTGAACCCACGTCGGAAACGTTGTATACATTCAATTCCTGCCTGAAGATTCTTTTCCGGATTTTTCATATCTTCTGTATTGAAGCCTAAGCCTACTGCTGTTGCCGGCATAATACCCATCAATCCTTCCGCACCACTCCATCCTACAATTTCAGAAATAAAACGTGATTCCTGATAGGCAATAGATGCCAAAAGTTGCCAATCCCAGCCTAACTGGGGGGCATATTGTTTGAATAAGGAATCATAAGGTGATATTTGTCCTTTTACAATAACCGGGTAGTTTATTATATAGTTTGTTTTTGACCGTTCGAAATACCGTTTACTTGCAGCTCTGTATGAACTTCTTCCTGCATTATTGGCAGCCCATTCATTAATTGCCTGAGCTAGTAACGGACTGCTTTTTTTGACAATCCAGGACGACCGTTGTTTAAAACTAATCGGCAGATCGATATTAATATTCCTGTAATAAGTCCGGTTTAAACGGGCGACATCATCTTCACAGGCAGTATAAGGTATCTTGCCAAGTGAAACCATCTCAATTAAATCTTCAGTAGTAACCGTATCTTTTTCGATATCGACAATATGAATCCCTCCACCCAGTTCATTGTTCAGATTTTTCAGGCGTTCATGGAAACGGGTATTGTGTTTCACATATACTTCTTTACCAATCAAGTCGGTTACATCTTTTAATATAGTATCACCAGGTGCTGCCCGTTGAACGAGTACGATATTGGATTGTTTTTCGTGTCCGCAGAATAATACTTCTTTTTTCAGTCTGTTGTCGATTTGAATGGGATATGCAACAACGTCGGCTTCTCCTCCCTGCAGCATTTCTATCAGCCGGGTTGCGTTTTCTGCTATTTTAATATTCAGCTTTAAATTATGTGTTGCAGCAAAATCAGCAATCAGGTCATACTCATATCCCATTGGTTGCATTCTGTATTGGAAATAAGAAGTAGAGCTGTTTAACGTTACTGCAGTTATTTCTCCTTTTTCGATAATTTCAGGAAAATCGAATGTTGGTTCTTTTTCTTTTTTATTGCCATAGCAACTGCACAGTAAAATACAGGGCAGCAATATAAAAAATGTTTGTCGTGCAAACATGTCTGGGTTTATTTGAATTAGTTCTTTTTATGAAGTAAAGCTACATTTTCTACATGATGTGTATGGGGAAACATATCAACCGGTTGTGTTTTTTCCAAATCATATTTACTACTCAGAAGATTCAAATCACGGGCCTGAGTTGCAGAATTGCAACTTACATATACGATCCGTTCGGGTTCTGCAGATAAAATTGTGTTTATGACATCATCATGCATACCGGCACGTGGCGGATCGGTAATGATTACTTCCGGTTGACCGTGTTCTGCAATAAATGCTTCTGTAAGTATATCTTTCATATCACCAGCGAAGAATAATGTATTTTCAATCCGGTTCAGTTGCGAATTTATTTTTGCATCTTCTATTGCTTCAGGAACATATTCTATTCCGATAACTTTACGTGATTGTTTGGCAACAAAGTTTGCAATAGTTCCGGTTCCAGTGTACAGATCATATACAATTTCATTTCCTGTCAGGCCAGCAAATTCGCGTGTGATTTTATATAACTGGTAAGCTTGTTCGCTATTGGTTTGATAAAAAGATTTCGGTCCCACTTTGAACTGCAGATCTTCCATTTTTTCAATTAAATGATCTTTGCCATGATAAAGAAGAACTTCCTGATCCGTAATCGTGTCGTTACATTTTTCATTAATTACATACATCAGGGAAGATATTTCAGGAAATTCGTTTTTTAGCCGGTCTAACAGTTCTTCGCGTTTTTCGGTATCTTCCCTGAAAAACACGACAATAACCATTAGTTCACCGGTTGATGATGTGCGGATGATTAATGTACGCAAAAAGCCTTCCTGGTTTCGGAGGTCAAAAAAAGGATAACCTTCGTGCGTCAGGCAATAGTCCTTGACATAAAGGCGAATTTTGTTAGAGATATCGTCCTGTAACCAGCATTTATGAATGTCGAGGACCTTATCGAACATCTTCGGGATATGGAATCCGATGCCGTTCAGTTGTTTGTATTCGTTTTCAGCAGAGATTTCTTCTTCTGTCAACCAACGTTTATTTGAACATGTAAATTCGAGTTTGTTACGATAGAAAGTGTTTTTGACTGATCCAGCGATAGGTAATATTTCTTTTATCGGAAGTTTTCCGATACGTGTCAGATGATCTGTTACTTGTTTTTGCTTATAATGAAGCTGTTCATTATAGGGTAAATGCTGCCATTTACAACCGCCACATATGCCGAAATGTTCACAAAAAGGGACAGTTCTGATTGGAGAATATTGATGAAATTCAACAACTTTTCCCTCAGCATAACTGTTTTTTTTACGGGTTAATTGAATGTCAACAATGTCGCCTGGTGCAGCCCAGGGAACAAATATGACTAACTCGTTTACTTTTGCAATTGCTTTTCCTTCAGCAGCTATATCAGTTATTTCTACTCCGTTTATTATTGGTAGAGGTTTTTTTCTTTTTGCCAAAGCTATTTCCTTGTTAAAAAAATTCGCCACGCAAATGTATATATTTACTTTTATAATTCACCATTCATAGCTATAAAACATTCCAAAATAGTATGAATTTGCATTTTTTTAATGAAAGGAAGTGATTATATTTGCAAAGTCGAGATTGCAAAATAGGTGTTGAAATTAAAATCATAAAATATTGGTTATATGGAAATCAAAAGAGTTTATACGTTTGGAAACGGTAAGGCGGAAGGTAAGGCCAGTATGAAAAACATGCTGGGAGGTAAAGGTGCTAATTTAGCAGAAATGAATCTGATCGGGGTACCTGTTCCTCCCGGATTCACAATTACAACCGATACATGTAACGAATATTACCAGCTGGGTAAAGATAAAGTGGTAGAATTACTAATACCTGAAGTAGAAGCTGCTATTGAAGGAGTAGAAAAACTGATGAACTCAAAGTTTGGTGATGTTGAAAATCCATTATTAGTATCTGTTCGCTCAGGTGCACGTGCATCCATGCCTGGTATGATGGATACCATTTTAAATTTGGGGCTGAATGATGCGGTTGTTGAAGGGTTGAGCCAGAAAACCGGGAATCCGCGTTTTGCATGGGATTCGTATCGTCGTTTTGTGCAAATGTACGGAGATGTGGTTCTGGGGATGAAGCCGGAGAATAAAAATGATATTGATCCGTTCGAAGAAATTATCGAACAGGTAAAGAAGGAGAAGAATGTGGAACTGGATACGGATTTAGCTATTGAGGATTTGCGAGAGTTAGTATCCAGGTTTAAAGCTGCTGTTAAAAAGCAAACCGGAAAAGATTTCCCCGAATCGGCGTATGAGCAACTATGGGGCGCTATTTGTTCTGTTTTTGATTCATGGATGAATGAGCGTGCGATTCTTTATCGTAAAATGGAGAGAATTCCGGCAGAGTGGGGTACCGCTGTAAATGTGCAGGCTATGGTATTTGGTAATATGGGTGATACTTCGGCAACCGGTGTATGTTTTTCTCGTGATGCGGCAACCGGTGAAGATCAGTTTATTGGCGAATATTTAATAAATGCACAGGGTGAAGATGTTGTAGCGGGTATTCGTACGCCACAGCAAATAACAAAAGTCGGTTCACAGCGTTGGGCAGAATTAGCCGGTGTATCGGAAGAAGATCGTAAAACGAAATATCCTTCGATGGAGGAGGCGATGCCGGAAATATACAAGGAGTTAGATGAAATCCAGACTAAACTGGAGAATCACTATCGTGATATGCAGGATATGGAATTTACGGTACAGGAGGGTAAATTGTGGTTCCTGCAAACCCGGAGTGGAAAACGTACGGGTGCGGCGATGGTAAAAATAGCAATGGATATGCTTCGTCAGGAAATGATTGATGAAAAAACGGCTTTGTTACGTTTGGATCCGAATAAACTGGACGAGTTGTTACATCCTGTTTTTGATAATGATGCATTGAAGCGTGCAAAAGTGATAGCTAAAGGCTTAGCAGCTTCACCGGGTGCTGCCTCCGGTAAGATCGTATTTAATGCTGATGATGCTGCCGAATGGGCTAAAAATGGCGAACGTGTAATTATGGTACGTATTGAAACATCTCCTGAAGATTTGGCCGGTATGGCTGCTGCCGAGGGTATTTTAACGGCTCGCGGAGGAATGACTTCCCATGCGGCAGTGGTTGCCCGTGGTATGGGAAAATGTTGTGTATCAGGAGCCGGATCTTTAAAGATCGATTATGCAGCCAAAACGATGGAAGTTGATGGAGAAGTCTATAAAGAAGGTGATTATATATCATTAAATGGCTCGACTGGCGATATTTATGAAGGGCAGGTGCAAACGACAGAAGCTGTACTTGACGCTGATTTTGCAGAGATAATGAGTCTTTCGGATAAATATTCACGGATGGTAGTCCGTACCAATGCAGATACGCCGAATGATGCATCTGTTGCACGTAAGTTTGGTGCAGTAGGTATCGGTTTGTGTCGTACGGAACATATGTTTTTTGAAGGAGAAAAGATTAAGGCAATGCGCGAAATGATTCTGGCAGAGAATGTTGAGGGCCGTCGTATTGCTTTAGCTAAAATTCTTCCATATCAACAGTCTGATTTTGAGGGTATTTTTGAAGCAATGGCTGGTTGTCCGGTAACGGTTCGCCTGCTCGATCCGCCATTACATGAGTTTGTGCCTCACGATGAAAAAGGGCAGCAGGAAATGGCAGAAGCAATGGGTGTTAATGTGAAAGTGATCAAACAACGTGTAGATGCTTTGCATGAACAGAATCCTATGTTAGGCCATCGGGGTGCCCGTTTGGGAAATACATATCCGGAAATAACAGAAATGCAGACTAAGGCGATTCTTGGAGCGGCATTGAATCTAAAGAAAAAGGGTGTTGAAACTCATCCGGAAATTATGGTACCATTAACAGGTATTTTGTATGAATTTCTTGAACAGGAAAAGGTGATTCGTGCTACGGCAGCTAAATTGTTTGAGGAAAGAGGTGATAAAATTGAATTTAAGGTCGGAACTATGATTGAGATTCCTCGTGCAGCACTAACTGCAGACCGTATTGCATTGGCGGCTGAATTCTTCTCATTCGGAACGAATGATTTAACACAAATGACTTTTGGATATTCACGTGATGATATTGCTTCGTTTCTGCCTGTTTATCTGGAGAAGAAAATTCTGAAATTTGATCCGTTCCAGGTGCTGGATCAGAAAGGTGTCGGACAGTTGGTACGAATGGCTACAGAAAAAGGTAGGGCCGTACGTCCGGATTTGAAATGTGGTATTTGTGGAGAGCATGGCGGAGAGCCTTCTTCTGTTGAATTTTGCCATCAGGTGGGGTTAGACTATGTGAGTTGTTCTCCTTTCCGCGTGCCTATTGCACGTTTAGCTGCTGCTCAGGCTGCTTTGAAGGGATAAGTATATACACAGATCCATTTAATATTGATAGAAGAACGGAGAGACCGGAGTCTGAAATATCAGACAAGGTCTCTTTGTTTTTTTAGCATTTCATCTTGATGAGCAATTTTATTTTTTTTGAGAAAATTTCGTTTTACCGTTGAAAAATGTTACATTTGTTTTTTATTCGAGGCTTGTAAATAAAAGAGTGGGATGGATAAGTATCTGATAATAAAAACGCGAGACGAATTTCTTAGAATCAAAATCAATGATATACTTTATTTGGAGGCTGATCGTAATTATACAAAGTTAATGCTTACTGAAGGCATTCAGTTTACTTTCGCGATAAATATTGGTAAGATAGAAGAAATGTTTGAAAGACAGGTTCTTGAGTCGAAGAAGATGTTGGTTCGTGTAGGGAAAAGTTTTATCATAAATAAAAATTATATTCTTCAGATTAACTTGCCGAAACAGAAATTGTTATTGTTGACACCCGGTGGGAAACCCCGTGAATTAGTAGTGTCGAAAGAGCCTCTGAAGATGTTGAAAGATACGCTTGAATTAGAAGCGCTAAAACAGACAAAGGATGTAAACGAAGATGATTATTCGAATAGGTAAGGCGGCAGATAATGATTTTGTCGTAAATGATCCATATATAAGCCGGTATCATGCGCGGTTAGGTCGAGATGAAACCGGAATGCTATTTATAGAAGATACGGATTCGGCGAATGGAATTTTTGTGAATGGTGATCGTATTATCAAGAAGAAGGTTTCGTTATCAGATAAAGTTATTTTAGGAGATCGTTATCAATTAAACATCGCAGAGGTTTTAAAATTCGATAATGATTATAGCGAAGAGTTTGAGGCATTGAAGGGTATTTATGAAAAGTATATTAAAGAGAAAATACGGATTCAGTCCTCTAACCAATTTAAGACACGACTTTTCCAGTCTGTTCCGTTTGCGGTAATTGGTGTAACCGGTTTAATCATAGGCTTTCTAGGTAAAGGAAATAATAACGTTTTTGTGGTTAGCCTGGTTTTAGCAGTTTGCGCTCCTACTATTGGTATTTATTTAGGAGCCAGGCAATCAGCTAAAATACCCGAACTGTTGCAGAACCTGGCGAATCAATTTAAAATAGATTATGTTTGCCCTAAATGTGGCGCTTTTCTGGGAGAAATTCCCTGGGAATCTTTATTGAATAAAAAGCAATGCCCGGTGAACTCATGCCGTGCTAAGTGGGCAAAAAAATAATAGCTATCCGAAAGATGATGTTTTGTACAATAATCAGGGGGTTTTGTACGTTTAACAGATAAAAATATAGGGATTAAAAATCTTAATTCTTACATTTGTAGTAGTAATTTAGGAATAAATATATAAAATATAAAGCGATATGAAAGACGAGAATGCGTTTGTTTCATTAGATCTGGATTTTGATAATGATGAAGTTGTTGTTATTGATATGGATGATGATTTCAATGCCGACTTTGTTATGGTTGATGAAGGATATGAAGATATGGATTTTATCACTCTGGCTGATGATGTAGAATTTGTATCAGAAGTAGATATCATTGATATTGATGCTTTTGAAGGTATGGATGATATGGATATTTCATTCATTGCATGATTCCGGTAAAATGCCCGCATTGTAAGGTTGGTTTAAAAGTTGATGAACAAAAAATCCCAAAAGGGATTACTTCTTTTAAATGCCCGAAATGTAAGCATGAAATACCTGTATCTATATTAGAACTGAATAAAGAGACTCAGTCTGATGCGGAAACCAATACAATTGTTCTTCGTCCTCTTAAGAAAAAAGAGGGAATATTAACCGTTTTGCCTTCTGAAGGAGCTCCGGAGCAACGATTTGAATTACGCGAAGGAGTATTTATTGTCGGACGAAAAGCAGCAAGCTCAAATGCTGATATTTGTATTGATACAAATGATAAGTTGATGAGCCGAAGTCATTTGCGGATTGAAGTAAAGACGGATTCTCAAGGTGGTCTGATTCATGTTATTTCCGATAATCATAGTAAAAACCGAACCATGTATAATGGCAAGTATATGGAAGACGGTGAGGTTGTCGTCTTAAAAAACAATGATGAAATTATGATCGGTCGGACCATTCTTCGTTTCAATGACTAAACAGCAAGCTATACCATGAATATTACCCTCGAAAGACCCTATGCTATTAGTGAGAAAGGTAGACGTTCCAATAATGAGGATTCGATTTACCCTTTGTCGGAACTGGTAACTTCAGGCCAGAAATTGTTTGTCGTTTGTGATGGAGTAGGGGGTGCTGAAAAGGGTGAAATAGCCAGTGCTCTGGCCTGTGAATCTTTTCAGACTTATTTTTCTACTTTTTTGGATGGTGACCCTACGGAAGAATTTATTAAAAAGGCTGTCCAGTATACCGAAACACGTTTTGATGAATATATAGCAAATCATCCTCAGGCTAAAGGAATGGCGACAACGTTGACTATGGTCTATGTAGGTACATCAGGAATTACAGTTGCGCATATCGGTGACAGTCGTATCTATCAATTTCGTAAAGGTGAATTGGTATTTAAAACAGAAGACCACTCTTTGGTAAACTCCTTATTAAAGTTGGGGCAGATTACACCGGAAGAGGCTGTCAATCATCCACAAAAAAATGTTATTACGCGAGCGATTGCCGGATCAGATAAACCTACAGAAATTGATGTTGCGTTGTTGACTGATGTTCAATCCGGTGATTATATGCTGATATGTACGGACGGTGTTGCTGAGTGCTTGAGTGATAGTGATTTATCAGGTGTGTTTTCTTCTTTTTCTATAGATAATATTAAGAATACAATTGTTGAATGTTGTAGTGAGAAGGCAAAGGATAATTATTCTTTTTATATTTTACCCATACAGCAGGTGCTAAATTCTCTGAATTATAAACAATTTATTCTATCATTTTTTTATTCTATCATCTAAAAAACGTATCTTTGCCGAGAAAACTTAATTACTGTTGGTAATTATGAATTTACCGCAAGGACATTGTCTGCAAAATGGAAAATATCGCCTGATTGATGCTATTGGTCAGGGCGGTTTTGGTATTACCTATTCAGGTGTCTGGAACACCGAAGTAAAAGGTGAACTGGGAACTGTAAAAACTGATGTTTCCGTATGTATCAAAGAATATTTTTTTAAGGATTATTGCTACCGGGATCAGGACACAATGCATGTACAAGTACATTCTGAGACTGGGAAAATGCTTTTTGAAAAGTTTAAGGAAAAGCAGATAAAAGAAGCTAAAATACTATCCGAAGTTCATCATCCGTATATTGTTAATGTTTTAGAAGTATTTGAGGAAAATAATACGGCTTATATTGCTATGGAATATATTTCAGGATGTTCACTGAAATATATGCTGGATGTTGAAGGTGGATTATCCGAAAAAAATGTACTTAAATATGTAAATCAGATTGGGCAGGCGCTGGATTTTGTGCATAAAAAAAATATTCTCCACCTGGATATTAAGCCGAATAATATTCTGATAGACAAAAAGAATAATGCACGTTTGATTGATTTTGGTGTCAGTAAACGTTATGATATAGAGCAACAGGAAACAAGTACGACGATGTTGACTCTTTCCAAAGGGTTTGCTTCTATTGAACAGTATGATAATGAGGGTACTGTGAATTTTTCACCTTGCCCGGATATCTATTCGCTGGGAGCCACTATGTATAACCTGCTGACAGGTGTAATTCCGACAGAGTCGATATTGCGTGCAACAAAGCCTCTTGCGAAACCATCTGAACTGAACAGCGAAATCACTCCAAAAACAGAGCGTGTTATTTTGCGTGCAATGCAGGTCAACTCGACTGATCGTTATCAGACCGTGAAAGAGATGATTAACGAGCTGGATATACCTTCTTACTTTGAAGAAACTGAAAATCTGTTAGAAGAATCATTTAATAACACAACAACCACTAAGACCGGTTCTACTGTATCGAATGATATGACTGAGGTGTTTTCAAAACCTTTGCATGAATCATCATTAACTGATGAAGAGCAAACTGTTTTCCATTCATTAAATGAAATGAAAATAGTAAAGAAAAAGAGGAAAAGGAGAGTTTTTATTCCATTGATTGTATTCTTTTTTGCTTTTGTCGGTTATGCTATTTCTTATATTTTCAGTATTAACGGATCGAACAGTACGAATCAAAATATGGATTTGGTTGCAGGGATTGTACAGCCAGTCGAAACGGATTCAGAGAGCACAGAAAATCCGGCTTTAACTGATGAAGCTTCTGAAAGTTCAAATGAAAACTCAGAAGAGGAAAGAATCCCGGATACTTCGGCTTCAGAGTCGGTGAAAGCAGAAAAAACGTCGAATGTGCCTAAAAATGTAGAAGCGTCACAGCTTACAGGCGAAGTAAAGAATGTGGATATACCAATTGCAGAGCAGCCATCACAGCCATCATCAGAACAAATTGATGCAGAATATAACGCTTTTATAACATCAGGAAAGACGAATTTAGGAAAGCATAATTATTCTGAAGCAAAGGATGATTTTGAAAAAGCAAAAGAATTAAAACTTACGGAAGAAGTTTTCGACTTAATAACTGTTTGTAAAAATAAGCAGGAAGAAAAAGAAATAGCTGAACGAAAAGCTTTATATAAAGAGGTCAGGCCTTATGGAAATTATATCGTGGTCCGGGATAAATCGTCTAAGCTAATTGGGGCTGTTGATAACCAGGGTAATATCGTTATTGATATTAAGTATATTCATATGGGACAATCTCCTAATGGAATGGCTTTTCAACGTGAAGATTTATTGTGGGATATATATGATATACAAAGAAAAAAGGTCGGAGACGGACTTAATTCCTATTAAATATGAGAGAGTTTACATGAAGAATATAATATTATTGATGTTATTGTTTATTCCTTTTTTTGCTGAAGCACAACGGCAAACGGAGTATAACCGAAAAGGGGATGAGGCGATGAAACAAATGGACTACCAGATTGCAAAATTTTGGTATGAAGAAGGTGTATTAGATTGTGACCGGTATAGTATTGATCAGCTAACTTCGATATGGATGGCAGATGAAAGTATGCGTATATCGATGGAACCTGTTATGAACCGTTGTTTGACCTGTTTAACAGAAGCAGCAACTGAACGGAAAGATACGTTAGCCATGAACAAGTTGATTGTATATTATACGGAAGGAATTGGAACCAGCCCCAACGAATCGTCGGCTACCTACTGGAAAGAACAATTAGGACAATTTAGAACTCCGTTTTATCAAAGAGCAACTGTAGTTCGTGAGAGAAAACCAAAAGATCCCATGAAGTTCTTTGCAGGTTATCATTTATCGTTTGCTGCGCCTTATGGTGTCCAGATGGGAGCAATGAATGAAACATGGGGGTTTTATGTTCGTTTTCGTACGAATATGTCTTTTCATAGTGATTCACAGGTAGAATGTATAAATGGTGATAAAGGGACTGGTATTATTCCGGAATTTGTTAAAGATGGTACTCTTTATGAATTTTTAAAGAAAGATGATACTCCTGTTTCTCAAAATCCAGATAAGAATGAGAAAGTGAAAGGGAAATCGAGCTCTTTTATTGCTACAGCCGGATTTATGCTTAAAGCATTTCCCAATACTTACATATCAGTAGGTGCCGGATATGTGGAACGTAATGTTTTTTACCGGTATGGGAAGATTAATCCGACAGCCTCGGAAGGCTTTGAATCATACGGGTGGGCTAAAAATACAGATGTTTCCATTCAGGGGGTAGCTTTAGATGTGGATGCTACCGTAAAATTTGCAAAGAATTTTTATGGTTCCGTTGGTTGTACATTCCTCAACATAGAAAAAGTAACTCCTACCATCGGTATTGGTTATACTTTTTAAAAGATGTTTTTAAATGAAACAGAGAAATATATTATATACAATTGCTTGTACTTTATTCGTTTTATCCGGTTTGTATGGTTGCATTGATGATCCGGAGTTTGATTCCGGAGTCAGAAATGCAAAAGCGCCTGAAATCGGTGAACTAATAATAAGCGGCAGGGATAAAACTGCATCGACCATCACATTAAAAAGTTCCGTATTGCAGGCGAATGGTTATCCGGTAACCGAACGCGGATTTATGTGGAATACGGATTCTGTTATTCCTGAAAATGACAAAGATAAGCAGCTACAGGTAGGTGAAGGGATCGGAGAGTATACGGATACGATTAAAAATTTATCTCCGGGTGTTTTATACTATTTCTGGTCGTATGCAAGAAATGAAATTGATGTAAGTTATAGTAAGTATGATTCGACGAGTACCGGGAGTGGTCTGGGAAGACTCAAAACATACTTTATTGAAGAAGATTATAAATATGCTACCCGTGCAAAAATAAGTGGTAAAATTAATCTGCCTGGAGAAGGAAAAACACTTATAAGGGGTGTGTATTATTCAAAATCAGAAACTTTTGAGAATAAAATAACGATTGAAAGCAAGACGCCATTTGAACAGGATTCATTCGTTTGCCAACTCTCGGGATTAAGTCCTGAAACACCATATTATGCGCAGGCTTTCGTTACCAATGAAGTATCAGATAAAACTGTTACCACATTGGGCGATGCTGTTGTTAAGTTTGAAACCGGGCATGGGAAACCGGTAGTGGCTGGTATTTTGGAGCTTCAAACAGGTTATAGTTATATCGATGTGATATCCCAGATAATTCATGTGGGAGATACGGCTATTGAGAAGTGGGGCTTTTGCTGGGGTACAAATTCAGGGCCGGTTGTAGAGAGAGATAGTTTTTTGGCCAGAAGTGGAGTTCAGGTTCAATATATAGTTGCAACTATTGAAAATCTTGAGCCAGAACAGCAGTATTTTATTCGTGCGTATGCAACGAATAAATATGGAACTACGTATGGGGAGGAGCAGGAATTTTATGTGAAAAATGATAAACCTACGGTGCAGACGTTAGACCCTGCGTATGATTATGATGCGGGAACGGTGTTTGTAAATGGTCTGATTTACGACAAAGGAAAAAGTGATATTATAACCAGGGGTATTTGTTATTCGAATACGGTTCAGGAACCTACGATATCAAATACAAAGATTGAAATATCTACAACCGGAGATAACTTTTCTCAAAATATTTCCGGATTAAAAGGAGATACAAAATATTATATCCGGGCATATGCAACGAATAGTGAAGGTATTTCATATGGAGGAGTAAAGGAAATTACTACGCCGAATGCATTAATGGCAAGTTCGGACGTATTTCCCGGTTCAGTTCGCTTAAGTGGTTCTTCTGCCTATTTTACGATTGGAAATAAAGGGTATTTATTAGGTGGAGATAAAGGACCTTCATATATTGATGAGTTATGGAGCTATAACGGATCTACGGGTAACTGGCAACAATTACAACCACAGCCGGTTTTTTCGGCGAAAGGTCAATCAGTGGCTGTGAAGGGAAATCTTGCCTATGTTTTGGGTGGCTTAAGTTCGGGTAATGTGTTGATGGACGACTTCCGCCGATATAATTCTTCCAGTAATATCTGGGGAGATCCTTTAACAGGCGGACCGGATCCTGCTTATTCACGTATAAGTGTTACCTTGGAAGATGTTGCCTACTTTATAGGGGGAATGGGTGATACTGCAAAAAGTGAGGTCTGGAGTTATAATATTACTCCGAATGTATGGGTGCAGAAGCCTGACTTTCCGGTAAAACAATATGGTGGAATCGCATTGAATGTTGATGATGAAATCTATGCCGGCATGGGTAAGGATGGGGCTCATATTTGTAATAAAACAATCTGGAAACTAAATGCAGATCTTTCTACCTGGACACAGGAGACGGATAATTCTTTGATAAGTGGAGGTGTTTTAGCCGGAGTGGTATATAATCAAAAGATCTACCTGATTGATGAATCATTTTACATACATGAATATGATTTGTTGTCTAAAACGTGGACCAAAAAAATCCGGATAAATGCAGGTGATCAGGATGTTCATGGTATGTTTGTAATAAATGACAAGATTTATATCGGATTGATAAATAATAAGATGTATAAGTATTGTCCTTTATGGGATAATTAAGGGAGAGGTTCTCCGGAACGTAAAATGGATTGTATCGGTATTAATTGGGTCTTTTAATACATATTTAAATGAAACAGAGAAATATATTATATACAATTGCTTGTACTTTATTTATTATATCCGGTTTGTATGGTTGTATTGATGATCCGGAGTTTGATTCCGGAGTCAGAAATGCAGATGTACCAAAAATCGGTGAACTAATAATAAGCGGCAGGGATAAAACTGCATCGACCATCACATTAAAAAGTTCCGTATTGCAGGCGAATGGTTATCCGGTAACCGAACGTGGGTTTATGTGGAATACGGATTCTGTTATTCCTGAAAATGACAAAGATAAGCAGCTACAGGTAGGTGAAGGGATCGGAGAGTATACAGATACGATTAAAAATTTATCTCCGGGTGTTTTATATTATTTCTGGTCGTATGCAAGAAATGAAATCAATGTGAGTTATAGTAGGTTTGATTCGACGAGTACCATGAGTGGTTTGGGAAGAATCAAAACATACTTCGTTGAAGAAGATTATAAATATGCGACTCATGCAATTGTAAGTGGTAAAATTAATCTGCAGGGAGAAGGAAAGACTATTTCGAGAGGTGTTTATTATTCAAAAAAAGATGATTGGGAAAACAAGATACCCCTTTTAAGTAAGACATCTTTGGAGCTGGACTCTTTTGTCTGCGAACTTTCCGATTTGAAGCCGGAAACCTATTATATAGTGCAGGCTTTTGTTACGAATGAAATCTCTGATACGGAGATTACTACATTGGGTGATACTGTAAGTTTTCAAACAGGTGATGGTAAACCTGTTGTAGATAAAATTTTGCAGACTAAACCGGATTATAGTACTGTGTTTGTAGAATCCCGGATAATTAGCCAGGGAGATACACTTATGGACGAATGTGGTTTTTGCTGGGGTCTCACTTCGGATCTGACAATAGACGTAGATAGTGTTGTGCGGTTAGAAGTTAAAGAAGGTACTCTCTCTACAACAATTGAAAACCTTGTTCCGGAGCAGCAGTATTTTGTACGTGCTTATGGAAAGAATAAATTCGGAATTTCATACAGTGATCCGAAAGATTTCTTTATGCAAAAAGATAAACCCACTTTGCAAACATTAGATCCGTCGTATGATTATGATGCAGGTACTGTGTTTGTAAATGGTCTGATTAACAATCCAGGAAAAAGCGACATTACTGTCAGAGGTATTTGTTATTCGAGTACTGTGCCAGTACCGGATATTATAAATAGCAAAAAAATTATTATTACAACAACAGATGATAATTTCTCGGATGTCATCGCAGGATTGAAAGGTGGAACGAAATATTATATTCGTGCATTTGCGACCAATGGAGAAGGTACTTCTTATGGAGCCGTAAAAGATATTACAACACCGGATATACTAAAGGAAAGTTCAGATGAATTTGGCGGTTCAGCTCGTTTCTCAGGCTCTTCAGCTTATTTTGCGATTGGAGATAAAGGATATCTGTTAGGTGGTGATAGAGGAAGTTCTATCACAGATGAGTTATATAGTTATAATGCTGTATCAGGTAGTTGGAAGGATTTAAAATTGTGTCCGGCATCTGCGAAATGGCAGGCTGTTGCTGTTTATGGAAATAGTGCATATGTATTAGGCGGGTTAGGAAAGGATAATAAGTGTTTAAATAATTTTTACGAATATAACGCCAGTCTTATTAATTTATGGTCTAATAAGCCAAAGGGACCTGACTCTGCTTATTTGCGTGTAGGAGTAACGTTGGCGGATGAAGCTTATTTTATAGGAGGAGTGGGAGTTGGTGACAGTGTGAAAGATGAAGTTTGGGCTTATGATTTTATATCGAATGTATGGATACAGAAACCTGCTTTTCCTGTAAAACAATATGGAGGAATTGCATTGAATGTAAAAGGCGAAATCTATACCGGTATGGGTAAAGATACAGTCGGGGTGGGTGTTTGTAATAACACAATCTGGAAGTTGAATGCTGATCTTTCTACCTGGACACAGGAAACTGATAATTCTTTGATAAGCAAAGGTGTTTTAGCCGGTGTGGTGTACAATGATAAGATTTACCTGATTGATGAATCATTTTACATACATGAATATGATCTGTCATCTAAAACATGGACCAGAAAATCCCGGATAAATGGAAATGATCAGGATGTTCATGGTATGTTTGTAATAAATGACAAGATTTATATCGGTTTAATAAATAAAAAGATGTATATGTATAATCCTTTATGGGATAATGATTAAAAGAGGAGATAATCTTATATTTGTCAAATGAATTATAACGAATCATTTATGCGTAAGGCGATTGAGTTGTCAATCAAAAATGTAGAGAATGACGGAGGTCCTTTTGGTGCTATAATTGTAAAGAACGGGGCTATTATTGCTGAAGGTACTAACCGTGTTACTGCTGATAACGATCCGACTGCACATGCTGAAATAAATGTGATTCGTAAAGCTTCTGAAAAACTGGCTACTTTTGATTTGAGCGGTTGCGAAATATATACATCATGTGAGCCTTGTCCGATGTGTCTGGGCGCCATATATTGGGCGCGCATAGATAAAATATATTACGGAAATAATAAACATGATGCCAAACATATCGGTTTTGACGATTCGTTTATTTATGACGAAATTGCCCTTGATCCTGCAGAGCGGAAGTTAAAGTCGGAACAGCAATTTGCTAATGAAGCTATTACTGCTTTTAAAAGATGGGAAGAAAAAGAAGACAAAACAGAGTATTAAAAGGTGATACTTTCCGTTTATATGTTTCCTGCAAATCTAAAATGTAAAATCGGGTAATCTTTTCCCATAGCGTCTTTTTCGGAACGGTCGATTTGTTTGAATCCCATCTTTTCATAAAATCCGACAGCCTGTGTGTTTTGTTCGTTTACATCCACTTTTGTGATTTGTAAATGATCCAATGCATATTGTAACAATGTTTTACCATATCCTTTGCCGCGTGAGCCGGCATGGATAAAGAGCATTTCCAGCATATCACCGGAGACTCCTACAAAGCCTTTAATCTCTTCTTCTGTTAATACATATAATTCTACTGCAGGCAAATAATCTGTGGGTATTTTTTCTTTAAAGTATAGAAAATCTTCATCAGCCAGAAAGTCATGCGTTGCTTTTACTGCCGACTCCCATACATGCATTATTGCATCATAATCATTGCGATTTGCTTTCCGTATAGTCATATTTCAAATATTATTTCATATAAAAGTTACTGTAATTTATTTCGCGAGTGAAATTTGAATAGATTCATATCTATTGCAAAGATATAATATTATTAGAGTAGATAACTCGATTATTCTTTCCAATAAAAGCATTAATTTTACCACGCCGGAGGCTCTTAAATATAAAAAAAAATGATACGATTTGAATGTGATTACGCGGAGGGTGCGCATCCGCAAATTCTGGAATGGTTAGCACAAACCAATCTGGAACAAACAAAGGGATATGGAGAAGACGAGCATTGTGAAAATGCACGACGGATGATTTGTCGTTTATGTGGGAATGAATCAATTGATGTACATTTTCTGGTAGGTGGTACACAGACCAATATGACTGTGATCTCATCGATTTTACGTCCTCATCAAGGGGTGATCTCAGCAACAACCGGGCATATCAATGTGCATGAAACCGGAGCTATTGAAGCAACCGGACACAAGGTTCTAGCATTGCCGGCGATTGAAGGGAAGCTGACGGCAGAGCAAATAGAACTGGCGTATACAGAGCATTGGAGTGATGTGAATCATGAGCATGTAGTACAACCCGGTATGGTATATATTTCAAATCCGACAGAAGGGGGAACTATCTATTCCAAATACGAGCTCCGGGCGTTGAGTGATGTTTGCCGTATGCATAATTTACCACTTTTTATGGATGGAGCGCGTCTGGGCTACGGGCTGGCTGCCGAAGGTAATGATCTGACATTAGTAGATATTGCAGAATTATGTGATGTGTTTTATATAGGCGGAACGAAGGTTGGCGCTTTATTTGGCGAGGCTGTCGTAATTACAAATGAAAAGTTAAAGAAAGATTTTCGTTATCTGATAAAGCAGCGTGGTGGTATGTTAGCTAAAGGACGTTTACTGGGTATTCAGTTTGAAGTATTATTCGAAAACGGCTTATATTTTGATATATCCCGTCATGCAATACAAATGTCTATGAAAATTCGTGATGCATTTATTGCCCAAAAGATATCATTTTTATGTGAATCGCCTACCAATCAACAATTCCCGATTCTGACTCAGGAGCAAATCGGGTTTTTGTCGGAAAAGTATGCGTTTGAGTATTGGACTAAAATAGACGATAAACACGGAGCAGTTCGTTTTTGTACAAGCTGGGCGACTCGTAAGGAAGATGTAGAAGAACTGGTGAAAGATATTCATTCTTTATAAATTATAATTTTTGCATATCAAAAACTCTTATGAGTCATCAATTGTTTTTATGAGAGAATCACACCCTGCAGAAAATTTAATGCGTATCTTTGTAGCTTAATAAAAATATAAATTAAAATATTCTCATGAAAACAAATTTGAGTTCAAAAATTACGTTGACGAGAATACCCAAACGGTATTATTATCCGGAGAATGCATATGAGCATTCGATACTGGCGCGTTATGAGAAGATACCAACTTTTATATACGAGTCGGTAGATGAGGCTTCAGTAGTAGTGGCCAAAGAAATCGCAAGCCAGATCAGGAGTAAACAGAAAGAATCGAAACATTTTGTTTTGGGTATACCTGGTGGGCGTTCTCCGCGTAATGTGTTTAATGAGTTAATTCGTTTACACAAAGAAGAAGGATTGAGTTTCCGTAATGTGATTGTTTTTTTAGTGTATGAATTTTATCCTTTAACAGTTGCAGCCAACAGTAATTTGCATCATTTAAAAGAATCGTTTCTGGATAATGTGGATATTGATCCGAAGAATATCTATTATCCGGATGGATTTATGAATAAGGATGCAATTTATGATTTTTGTGTCGGATACGAAAGGCAGATTGATGCTTTTGGAGGAATAGATTATCTGATGTTAGGCATCGGACATGCCGGAAATATAGGGTTCAATAATCCGGGATCAGCAGTTAGTTCGCGTACACATCTGGTATTGTTGAATAATGATTCCCGTAAGGAAGCTGCCCGTCTGTTTAAATCGATCGATAATGTACCTGCCAGTGTCATTACAATGGGGCTTTCAACTATTTTAAGAGCAAAGAATATATTTCTGCTGGCCTGGGGCGAAGATAAGTCACGTAATGTACATCAAACAGTGGAAGGTCAAATGAGTGATGCGTTCCCTGCAACCTGTTTGCAGAATCATCCGGCTACCCGTGTTATTATTGATTTAAATGCTGCAGGTGAGCTTACTCGTATTAGTCATCCCTGGCTTGTGACCAATTGCGAATGGGATAATAAACTGATTCGTCGTGCAATTGTTTGGTTATGCCAAAAAACAGGAAAGCCGATTCTGAAACTAACAAATAAGGACTATACAGAGCATGGATTAGGTGAGCTGTTAGCATTGTATGATTCTGCTTATAATGTGAATATCAAAATTTTTAATGATATTCAGCATACAATCACAGGTTGGCCGGGTGGAAAACCGGATGCTGATGATTCGAATCGTCCTGAACGTGCAGAACCATATCCAAAAAAAGTTGTTATTTTCAGTCCGCATCCGGATGACGATGTGATATCAATGGGTGGAACATTTCGTCGTTTGTGTGACCAGAAACACGATGTTTATGTAGCTTATCAGACATCGGGGAATATTGCGGTAGGTGATGAAGAGGTAATTCGTTATTGCGAATATTTGCGTGATGTCTGTGATAAATATTCACCGGAAAATGATTCAGTGAAGAAAAAAGCCGAAGAAATTATTCATTTTCTACGGTATGAAAAAGTTGAAAGTGAAAAAGAAAAAGATGATGTACTCTTTATGAAGGGTACGATACGTCGCGAAGAAGCACGTGCCGGAGCGCGATATACAGGCGTTACAAAAGAAGATCATATTCGTTTTTTGGATTTACCGTTTTATGAAACGGGTATGGTTAAAAAGAATGACTTAAGTGAAGCTGATGTAAAGATCATTCTTGACTTTTTGGAAGAGATAAAACCTGATCAAATCTTTGTGGCAGGAGATTTAGCTGATCCGCATGGCACTCATAAAGTATGTCTGGATGCTATATTGGCTGCTGTCGATGAAATTAAAGATGAAAAATGGATGAAAGAATGCCGCATCTGGATGTATCGGGGTGCATGGGCAGAGTGGGAGATGGACCATATTGAAATGGCCGTACCAATTAGTCCGGAAGAACTACGTTTTAAACGGAACGCTATCCTGAAACATCAGTCACAGGCTGAAAGTGCACCGTTTTTAGGAGATGACGAACGTTTATTCTGGCAACGTGCCGAAGATCGTAACCGGGCGACAGCGGATTTATATAAAGATCTGGGTTTAGCTTCGTACGAAGCGATTGAAGCTTTTGTTCAGTATAAACCAATTTAGGCAAAAAGTAAAAGGGGAAAATAGAAAGGAAGCTGTTATCGTAGAAATAGCACTTTTACTTTTCCCCTTCTACCTCGTTTAGTATGAGCCAAATACTAAAGATTCTCAAAGATTGGACATTACCAATTGCTATGACTGTAGGTGCATTGAATTATCAATGGATTGGTAAACTGTCATTTCTGACACCTTATTTGATATTCACCATGTTGTTGATTACATTCAGTAAAATCTCATGGAAGGATATTCGTTTTCATCGGGCCCATTTGTGGCTTTTATTGATTCAGTTAGCAGGCAGTGCGATTGCTTACTTTGCTATTCGTTCGTATGATGAAGTTATTGCTCAGGGGGCACTGCTCTGCATATTGGCCCCGACGGCTACTGCAGCAGCTGTGATTACAGGTATGTTAGGTGGCAATGTCGGATTTCTTACGGCATATGTTCTATTCTGTAATATTGCAGTCGCCATTGCGGCTCCCCTTTACTTCTCATATATTGGAGTACATGATGAATTATCCTTTTTTCAGTCTGTCTGGTATATTTGTAAGCAGGTTTTTCCACTATTGATTTTACCGTTGTTTATAGCTGCTGCTTTTCGTAGATGGTTACCGAAAGTGCATTATCTATTGGTCTGTATTCCTAAATTGTCGTTTTATCTTTGGTCGTTTGCCTTAGTAATCGTAACCGGAATTACGGTTCATTTTATGGTTGAACAAGACGAATCAAATTATCGTTTGTTTATTGGTTTAGCTGGTGTTTCATTAGTGTTATGCTGTTTACAGTTTTTAGTTGGCAGACGTATCGGGCGTACATATGGTGATCCGGTTTCATCCGGTCAGGGATTGGGTCAGAAAAATACTATTTTAGCGCTTTGGATGGCACAAACTTATCTGCATCCTCTTGTTTCGCTGGCTCCGGCAACTTATATCCTTTGGCAAAATATAATAAACAGTTACCAGCTGTGGCGGAAGAACAGAGAGGGGAAAAAGTAGTTTAATGGTTAGTGATTAATTGAAAATTATAATTACGACTAGTGACTTAAATTGAATGAATATACTATTTGAAAAAATTAATGAGGAACATTTTGAAGCATTAATAGCTTTATTTAAAGAGTTTGCTTTATTTGAGAAACTACCTGATAAAATGATGAACTCTGTAGAAAAAATGCATCGTGAGAAAGATATTATTCAAGGTTATGTAGCAAAGGATCGATATAATCATATAGTTGGCTATGTGACTTTTTTCTTTGCATATTATACCTGGTCGGGTAAAGCTTTGTATATGGACGACCTGTATATTCGGAATGAAAATCGTGGACAAGGTATAGGGACGAAGCTGATTCATAAGGCAATTGAGTATGCCAGATCTCATGAATGTTATAAACTAAGGTGGCAAGTTTCCGATTGGAATGAGCCTGCTATTGCATTTTATAAGAGTCTGGGAGCATCTGTTGATCATGTGGAAATGAATTGTGATTTATTAATGAATGATTATTAGAAGAATGGATTTATCGCGTAGGGATTTTATTAAACGATCGGCCTGTAGTGCATTAGCATTAACTGTATTGCCATTATCTTGCAACGTTACTAAACCGGAAGCATTTATTGATAAATTGCTACCTGCTCCTTTAGGTGGCGGATTTGCTATGGATGATTATTGGATATGGGGATCGTCTGTGATCAAAGGAGAAGATGGAAAATATCACATGTTTGCCGATCGTTGGGCAAAGAATCTGGGATTTGGTGCCTGGGTAACAAATTCGGAAGTCGTCCATGCCGTATCTGATACACCTGTAGGTCCTTATGTGTTTTCTGACGTGGCTTTGTCGGCACGAGGTTCTGAGTATTTTGACGGTTTGGTGACTCATAATCCACGTATTATTTATTTTGACGGGATATACTATTTATATTATTTTGGAACAACTTATGATTTTCCTATTCCTACAGCTGGATGCAAATGGGAAGATGATTGGTTTGAAAGAGCATGGATGAATAAACGAATTGGGATAGCCAGTTCCAAATCATTATTTGGTCCCTGGCAACGAATGGATCGTCCGGTAATAGAACCAAGGCCCGGACAATGGGATGCTACTATCACAACTAATCCGTCTCCGGTAGTGAATCCTGAAACCGGAAAGATTTTGCTTATTTATAAATCGTCGCAAGTCAGTTCCCAACCGCCATTGCTTTTGGGAGCAGCTGAAGCAACACACCCTCAGGGTACGTATTCTCGTTTGTCTGATAAGCCTATTTTTCGCTTTGATAATGATAATAATAAAGATAATGATGTAGAGGATCCTTTTATCTGGTGGACAAAAGACCATTATGAATTGATAATGAAAGACCGGTTTGGTTATATCTGTGGAGAGGAAGGTGGTGGTATACATGCTGTTTCTCCTAATGGAATTGATTGGAAATTGTCGGATCCTATAAAAGCATATTCCCGTAAGATTGTTTGGAATGATAATACCACTACACTCCAGGCAAATTTTGAACGACCGTTTTTGTTGTTTGAGGATGGTGAACCATCTTATTTATTTGCAGCTACCGGTACGGGGCCGTCTCCATGGAATTTTGAAAAGACCTGGAATATGGTCATTCCTTTACGGAAGTAATATTTCATACCATATAAAAAAAGACACCACCCTTAATTACATTCGGGCAGTGTCTTTTCTTTATTCTGTAAGTCGTTCTTTATATCTCCGACCTTTCGTTACAGCTTAATCGGTTTGTATTTGGGAACCAGCACCTTCATGATCAACCATCCGACAATATATGCAACCGCACAAATCGAAAAGATAATCATATATCCGGAATTGATACCATTGACAACCGGTT
>JAITVY010000018.1 GCA_031285565.1 Tannerella sp.
AAAACTAATATTCAAAGAGCGCATAAGACCAGATCTACATCCGGGCTTTTAATTCATACGATGGGTAAAATTGCCATCGCTTTTATTTATCTTATTTTTTAAATACTGATTCGCATAAAATATTATTTTTATATTTATTAATTTTCTTTTCCAGTAAGAATAGGTCTTTATTCATCAAGTTACAGAAATAATAAGGAGATATCTCACATACATCTTTTATCAATTCATCTGTTTCTTCATTCTGATTTATACCATTTCTCCGATATAAAGTCACCAGACTATATGCAGTCTGAGCATATTTTCTTTTCAATATATCTAAAACTTTATCATCGTATTGTTTGAAAAAAGAGACCAATCCTTTCATGACTAATATCCATCGTCGTATTTTGAATTCATTATCTTTCATGCTCCAGACACCATTTACATGAACCCGGTAAACAGCCATATCTTCAGGGATTTTCTTTATTTTACCATATCTTGCATTTAATAAATGTAATACATAATCCATGATATAATGCTTTGATGAGGATAATTCCTTAATGACATCTTCATTTTTTCTAAATACAACACTCGGTGTATGTATATAATTGTCTTCTACCAATTGATAGATGTCGGTAATATCCGGCACATCGCGTGTAATATAATCGTCAACAATACAATTATTCTCTTCTTCCCTGATTTTTACGTTATGAAAGCAAATAGAGAAATCAGGATTCGCCTCCAGGAAATCAATCTGTTTTTGTAATTTATAAGGATCTGTCCAATAATCATCACCTTCACATAAGGCTATATACTTTCCTTTTGCACGAGGGAAGTTATAAGTGACAGATATTATTATCCCTTTTGAATATTGATTCTCTATCTGATAAATCGGTTTTATTATATCTGGATACTTTTGTTCATATTCTCGAATAATATTAGCTGTATCATCAGTTGAGGCATCATCATGAATTAAAACTTCAAAATTAAAATCGGTTTTTTGCATTAAAAACCCTTCCATACATTGGCGAATATATAGTTCGTGGTTATATGTAATACAGGAAATAGAAACACAGATATTTTTTTGATCAATCCAATAAGTCATTTCATATCTATCCTCTTTATATCCAGAGATGCAAAACCCGGATTTTTCATATAGTAAGAGAGCCTGTTCATTTGTCCTCCACACTTCTAATTTTATTTTTTTGAAGGTCAGCCTTGTTGCCTCTCTTATAACATTTGTGATTAATTTATACCCAATCCCTTTTTTTTGACAATCAGAGATGACACTAACATTCGTAATAAATCCCGTCTTACTTTTCAGATCATTTAAATAACATGCTACCAATCCGACCAACACATTACCATCCCAACATTCAAATGTATAGGCTGAGACCCTTATTTTTTCAATATAGATTTCCATCTCTATATCAGACGACATCAAGGAATGAGAGTTTCCCCATGCTTGATGTAAATGTTCTCTTATATCATGTGTAGAGGCATGGTTTATCTTATAATCAAACCAATTCATAATTATCCAGCATATTATTTATTTCCTCCTTTGAATTAAACATCAGGACATCAATGATAGATAACCCCGGTTCGAACAGATATCGATTTTGAAAATATTCTTTCGATTTTACAGAGTGGAATTTTAATTGAATATCATTTTGTTTGTATTTGACAGGATCGAAGATTTTTATCCCACCTAACGGATTCCAATATTCATGGACATTTCCGATGGATCTACAAATATTGAGAGCCCACTCACCAGGAGCCTCAACCGGATCAATCTGTATATTCATTCGGGAAAAAATTTCGATATCCTTCTTTATTCCTATATGAGCATTTGTCTTCCTTAAAACTGCATGATTAAGGGATACAATATCCAAAAAATCATCAGAGAAAATATCTTTTATTAAATCAAGTGTTGTACTATAATAAGGAGCCTTTTTTTTGTAATGTTGTAGTTGAGCGATTATTCTTTCTCTCCAACCGATTGTATTATCGATTAATATATCCTTTATTAAAGTGTGTCGTGCATGTTTTTGCAAGGGAACCCGTATGTATTGCCAACCCTCAATCATCGGTTTTAATATCCGGTTTCGCTCGATCCAACCATGCCGTATAAATTGTACAGTATCGAACAGTATAAATCTATCAGTATGTTTCATCAAACTGAAGTATCCCAAATAGGGAAAGAAATAAGGTTGCATAATACCTACTTTCATACCACAAGTTAGTTTGGCATAATTGATTTTAATTCATTAAATCCCTCTCTTACCAAATTTTGAATTTCCGGAATGACTTTCTTTAAATCATTCCGGAGTTTATCACGGTTATTCCAGCATAAGGTTATCTTATCAATCATGTCCATAGATGAATTGGGATCTGCTATATATTCTTCCAATCCGACAGATTTGGCAAAGCCAATATTCCGATGAGATACAGGCCCAAAACCCCTTGTTATTAATACGGTAGGAACATATTGAGAAACAGCAGCGACAAAACCGTGTACTCTTCCTGTAATAAACATATCGAAATGCTTGATGAGCCCTTTTGTTACCCAAGGATTGTAAGGTTTTTCAATGCACACAATCTTATCCATATCAACATATCCCCTTTTCTCGAGTACCTCGTGAAGTTGCTTTATAATAGGAAAATCTCTTCCGTTAATTAATTTGAATTCAGGCTCTTTTTCAAATCCGTTTTGATGCGACATCAAAACCACCCGTGCATTAAGTTCATTTATAATATATTCAATTGATTCAGCAAATTGCACAAACTCATCATCTCTTCTGGGAGTTTTATCGTAAGGTCCTTCCAACATATTGAAACCGCATAAGATATATCCGATTGTTTTTTGCTGAGGAATAATTATTTTTTCATCCCGAATTATTTTCTCCACTTCTTGCTCCGACTTGGGTTCGAAAAGAAAAGCAGGGCAGGCAAAATTATGAACCCGAGATACATCAAATCCATTTTCTCTTAAAAGTTCTTTTGACATGGATTCTCTGTTTACAACAACATCAAAATCAGCCAATACTTTTTGAGCAAATCGTTTAGTATCCAAGTCTGAGAAAGGGCCTTCTGAACTAAAAATCAAGGCCGTTTTTTTATTCAAGAATTGAGCGACCCGATCTTTTATCAATCCTATCAAAAACCTGTTTTTACCAACGGCTTCAGCATGGTCTCCCCATAATTCTCCGCTAAAATCAAGTATTAAATCACTTTTTAAGACCTGTTTTATATAAGGGGTCGTTTCATATAATTTCCCTGTTTTAGCATATAAATAAGCGATCCCCAACTCTTTGGTAGCGATATCCAGATCATTTCCATCCCAATTGTAAAATAAGGTCATTGGAACGACCGACACATTTTCTTTTCGACAAAACTCCTTGGTCAATTGAAATGTAGTTACCAATTCGGCCTCAGGAAAGACTCTATGTAGTTCACGGAATGTTGTTTCAGTTATATAATAGTTACCAATATTGCCATTTTCTAATCTTCCCCAATGAAGAGTGCATTGACCTGTTATAAAAATTCTCATAAATTATAAAATCTATTTATTTACTTTCGTAATAAGATTGCAAATATTATATATATCTGCCTGTCTCATTTTTATATAGATTGGCAAACAAAGCACTTGTTCTGCAGCTTTCGATGCCACATACAAATGTCCTTTTCTTACAGATGGCAGATCGCGGTATGGCTCGAAATTACTGATCAATGGATAAAAATATCTGCGGCTATAAATGTTATGCTTTTTCAATTTTTCATACAACTCATTTCGGTTCATTCCATATTGCTTTTCATCAACCAAAATGGGAAAGTATGAATAATTGTGCCGAATACCTAAAATATCATCCATATATGAAACCCCTGGAATATTCCTCAGTAATTTCCTGTATAAAAGTGTTATATCTTTATTTCTTTCAATATAATTATCTATATATTTCAATTGAAGTAATCCATAGCCAGCTTGCACTTCGTTTAATTTACCATTTATACCCGGTTCTTCAATGACCGTTTCACCACGAAAGCCAAAATTTTTCAAATTATCAATCCGGTGCTTCATTTCGGGCGTATGGCTAATTATGGCTCCTCCTTCAATTGTACTGTATACTTTTGTCGCATGGAAACTCAATACAGATAAATCTCCATAGTTCAGAATGGATTGCCCATTCTTTGTCACTCCGAAAGCATGTATGGGCAGCAATACGAAAGATGAATAAAGGAATAGGTGTAAATTATTGATAGATAGCAGCTTTAGCAGAGAGGCTGAAAAAACGAAAAGTTTAAGATGCTTTAATTTCGCTTTAAGAATGGAGCCTCAAAATACACCTTTTAAGCCTGTTGGTTTAATTTCTTTCATAAAGATACGGCTTTTTTGCTTAATAAACAAATAGGATTCTGCAGTTCTTCATAAACGGCTTCAAACGCGCAATGTGTTTTGAGGCTTTTTCTTTTATATACAAACGTTTTAAGTAAAATACAGGATTGCTATTGCCGGGTGTTATTTCGTCTAAATACGGGCTGAAAACAGGCTGAAAATATCACTTCTTTATTTATATACCTCCTGGATTCTGTTGGTTCGTCTTTCTCCTTTGGCGGAGTTGGAAATTGTCGATTTTTGGGCTGATTATTGAGTTTAGAGCGACACTTAGAGCGACACTTAGAGCGACAAAACCCTGTAAAACGTAGTAAAGTTCAGAGGGGTTTAATTGTAAGAATTTGGCTGTTTTTGCAGAAAGGTGCGGTAGTTCGCATACCCTTACGTACAAAAGCCATCTTCTTGAGATACGACTTAACTCGTTGGCATTAATATGTTTATATCCAATTCTGGCTCTATATGAAAATCCCTTTCAGGAGTGCACAGAAAAAGACCTTTTTGGGCACACATTTCGTTTCGTATTGCAATGATCAAATGATCAGTTTACACATTTGTGTTATATCTGATTGATATTTTCATCATAGCTATTGCTTTGATGTGTTTTTTTAGGGCATTCTGCAGTTGGTGGTGTTTGTTATAGCTTACAAGGCTAATGTAATCGTCTCCAAGTTCTGACCTTTGGACATATTTGGTTACAAACATCTCATCTCCATCGGCATCTATATATAATATATATATTTCCCCCCATTGTATGTTTTCGAGGCTATTTAAATGCTTGTAACATGCGATATCTCCTGATTTTAGTAGTGGATACATGGAGTCGCCCCGTATTGGAATGGCTCCGTCGCATTTTGGAGCATTTGGTATGGTTATGAATCCTACCGGTACCTGCGAACTCTGATTTGTAAACAACATGGACAGTCCGGCTGATGCTTCTATCTCGTACAATGGTATTTGTTGAAT
>JAITVY010000031.1 GCA_031285565.1 Tannerella sp.
GCAAAAATCAAAGCGTTTAGAAGAGTCTTCAGGGGGGTGAAAGATAAAGCCTTTTTCTTGTTTAGATTGAGTAAATTGTATGCATAATACAAAAATCCCTCAAGTTTTTACGGTGATCCCAGAAAAGTATGGGAGAGCCCCCCGAAGTAAGAATTGAAAAATTTTGACGGTGATCCGGGATCCGAAACGAGGATGGATCACCAAAAACGAATCATCCGAACATTCAGTAATTAACAAAAAAAAGCACTTACATTCAAATTGTAAGTGCTTATTACCAAATTTGTGACTCCGCCAGGATTCAAACCTGGAACCTTCTGATCCGTAGTCAGATGCTCTATTCAGTTGAGCCACGGAGCCATTATTTCCATTTTGCGAATGCAAATGTATAGTATATTTTCGTCTTTTCCAAATAAAAAATATCTTTTTTATGCATTCTTATTACAAATAGATCGTATCAATCTAAGAATCTGGAGTTAAAAATAAGAAAACCAATATTCAGACCAACATTAAAATTCTTCTTCGGATAACTATACCCGTTCGCAAACAAACTGACAGAAACAAAAGGTAGTTGAAAAACAATTGCAGCCTCACCCATATATTCAAACGAACGGAAATGATTACCATAATATGGACGATCCATATAAGGCGATAAAGAGATTATTTCTTTTTTAATTTCCTCGACTGGCATAAATCCATAAAATTCGCCCCGGACATGAAACATATTATTAATTAAGAAAACAGGAATCACACCGCCTGCTATATACTGATTTGCACGAAAAGCCTCATTAAATACAATTTTACTATGCGGAGTAGGTGTAAATGCAGGAGCCTGCAAAATAGATGCAGTATAATTATTCATCAGATTCTTGCTGGAAATAACAGTTTCCCCCATTACTCCCAACCGAAAATGATTATTGACTTTTGAATAATTAATCCACCGGCCCTTTATTTGCAACCAATTAAGATCAATTTTTGATTGAATAGGCTGATTGTAAAGACGTGTATTTTCTTTTCCTGTAACATATTGGGCAACAAAAAACTGCTGTCTGCCTTCAGTTGGATATTGTTTGACATTCAATGAATTTCGTTCAATACGCAAAGACATACGAAACAAATCATACCAACTCTTATCAAACTTTGAATCAAGAAACGAAATATTAGTTGTCTGAAAATAATTATCCGATAAACGTCCATAACCCAATCCGATTTCCGCTTTAGCATGTGTCATAAACGGCAATCCGAGTTTTAACTTCATAAACTTTTCCCGTTGCTTGATAAATGCAGGTAATAAGTCTTCGTAAAACAGAGACTGACTTTCTGAATATTTCTGGTAAGAATATGCTAACTCCAGATTCAAATAAGATGGTATAGGAGTTCTCATATAAATACGTCCGCTAAAAGAAACACCACTATATGCATTCCCCATCTGAAAATTAGCATTCAAATCTGTTAAATATTCTCCCAACCCCTGATATCCGAGACCTAAATAAAGTTGATTAGCCTGATGCGAAGAAATATTTCCTCCAATATTGACATTTATCTCATCCGTTATTTTCACATCCAGGTAAAGGTCAAAATTCTTGTTCTTACGGTTGTAAACAGCTTTAGGCACAATTTCTTTTATTTTAGCATCCGAAAGCATTTTAAAATATGCATACTTGAATTCTTCCATTGAAAATTCGCCATTAATATCACGATGCAACTGGTCTTCAATGTATATGCGTTGTGACTCTGTAACACCGGTAACATAAATATTCCGGAATTTCAAAGAAGGTAAACTTTCTTTATATGCTCTCCTACGAGCATTTAATTCGCTTAATGGCACTTCACGAGCCACACGTTGCTTTATTGAATCAATCATGGAAAGTGTGCGTTCATAACCAATATCCATCAACTCTTTTGCCTTAAAGAATTCCAGCAATGTGACATCGGGGAAATTAAACTTAACAATCATGCCATCTTCTTCAGCAACATTATAATCTGTATGTTGCATGACCATTCTTTGGATTTGATGCATTGGATTTTCAGAAGGCTTCACTTCCGATCCGGCAACAGCAGAACCAAAAATAAAATCCGGATGAAAATCTTCTTTAACAACATCCACCGGAAAATTATTATAAATTCCTCCGTCAAAAAGTGGGACACCATCTTTCCAGATAGGCTTGAAAAAGAATGGAAACGTCATCGATGAACGTACAGCATCCCCTAAATCTCCGTTTCGCCAGACAATAGTTTTTTTATTATACACATCTGCACTTATACAACGAAAAGGGATAAACAAATTATCAAAATTCCAGATAGCTTTTGCCGTTGCCTGGGCATATAATCCCATAAAAGCCTGGTTCATCTGAATAGGATTAATCAGACTACGTGGAAGAACATTCGTTTTGATACGCAATGAGTCCGATAATTCGATTGAAAAACGCATGAAGTCCGGAGTATCATCAGGCCTTTTAAAATAGTATTTATAATCATTTTCCACCACACCGGTCTGCCAGTATCCAAATTCGTCAGAAAGTATTAATTCCAACATTTCGTCAGGACTATATCCCATGGCATAAAAACTGCCAATAATAGCACCCATAGACGTCCCCGCCACGTAATCAATTGGAATACCGTTTTCTTCCAATGCTTTTATCACACCCAAATGAGCAGCACCCTTAGCACCACCACCACTTAAAACCAGTCCGACTCTTTGGGCTGAAACTGAAAAAAAGAGGAGTAATAATATGAGACTAATAATAAATGGGCGTTTCATTCCACTCGTGTTTACTGTTTCAAAGATAATTATTTTTACCTATTAACCAATTATAAACAACACAAAAGAATGCAAACCAATAGTCGAAGATGTCAATTAGTAATCAGTTGCTTTGCAACTTAGATATCAAGTAGAAGAGATAAACAAACGAAAAAAACTTAGAACCGGAAGACCTTTTTTTACCCTAACCGGCTTACTTTCCGTAAACGTTCTTCATCAATAATTTTAATTTTCCGGCCATCCAAAACTATTATATGCTCTGATACAAAAGTTGATAAAGTGCGAATCGCATTCGATGTTGTCATGTTGGACAAATTAGCCAGATCTTCCCGCGAAAGATAAATACTGATCGTAGCTCCATCCTCTTCCAGTCCATAACTATCCCGCAAGAATAATAACGATTCTGCTAAACGTCCGCGAATATGCTTTTGAGTGAGATTCACTGTTCGTTCATCAGCTACTCCCAAATCAATTGATAGCTGGCGAATAAAGAAAATTGCCATATTAGTATTCGAGCGGATCAGAGACTCCACAATCGTCATTGGTATAATGCATACCGTTGACATCTCAAACGCAGATGCATCTGTCAGGTATTTCTCCTTGGCAAAATAGGCCCGGTAAGCAAAATACTGAATCGGACGAATCATACGGATAATCTGACTACGCCCGCCTACTCCCTGTTTGGAAATCTTCACCTTTCCTTTCAGCAGGCACATCATATCTTTCGGCTCGTCTCCTTCGCAATAAATCATCTCATTTCGCCTGAAATTCTGAATCTTCGAATTAGTACGAAGTATCTCACGCTCCTGTTCTGTCAAGACTCTCCAGACCTCTGATAAGCTTGACGAAATATCGACTTCAATATTTTCCTGTTTTACCACTGCTAAAATACCTCTGTTCTATAACATAATTATGAAGCACAAAAATAATTCTTTTTTATAAGATAACCAAGAAAATGAATGTTTTCAAACAAAAAGGAAGCGCTGAAAATGTTAAAATTAAAGGATTTCGATCATTTGATAACGTTTGCTATGAAAAAAGAGTTCTTTAAAGGACGAACAATCATAATTCCAATTGTAGACTTTACACTTTCCGCATATGGCTGCAAAGACTTTAAATCTACAATAACTTTTTTAGCAGAAGAAGAAGCATGAACGAATGTCATTACATTACCTTGTATATAAACAAAACCGACATGCGTTATATCCAGTCCGTCAATTTTAGTTACAAAACAAACAATATCACCACTCTTTATTTCCTGAGATTTATTTATATCTGCTTTTGGTATCATTGCATATATATTCCGGTGAGAAATCTCCTGTTCCTTTTTCTTTATTATCTCTATAAATTCAGGATAACTCCTTAATACCGGATAGCTTTCCGGATGAGAAGACATAAACGAAAGATTTAATGAATAAGGCCTCCCTCCTGCTTGTTTTGTCATATCTCTGACAAAACCCGCCTGCTCGTTTTCATATATCCAATCCGAAAAATAATGCAATCGATCTGTATACCCCGAAACCATCCCTTTGCGATAGCGTAATAACCTTAAATAATCACAGAACCGCTCAAAAGAAGGATATTCATCTTTAACTGTATTTGCCAATGCTATCACATTTTCAACAAAAGTTGTACAATCCAACTCTCGTAAGTTGATAATCAGATGTTCCTCTTCCGATTCCAACGTAGACGCCACATAAGGAACATTTCTAAAATAGAGAGCCGTTTCGATAATCAATTCATTAAAAGGAAGACCCTTCTTACCCACCATCATTTGGAGGTAATTATTAAAAATATCTACATCTTCATCAGAATAAGTAACCCTCATTTCATTCGGAATAACCGAGTTGCTTTCAACATTCCGATGCTGCCATCCTATTTTAGCACCTACCTCATTACTATTACTAATAAAAAGGAATACAACAAAAAGCAAATAAATGAACCGGTACATATTATTCCTCTTTTTTATCCAATAAATCCTGCAATTTAATCATCTCATCACGGAACTGCGCCGCTTCCAGGAAATCCAGTTTTTTAGCAGCTTCGGTCATTTGCCTCTTCGTACGTTCAATCGCTTTTTCCAATTGAGAACGATTCATATACTGTACAACCGGATCAGCAGCCAGACTACTTTCAGTTTCAATATATGCATATTCCTCTACAGGTTTAGGCTTGCGGTCACTTAAGGCCGAAACCGTATTTTTCACAATCTGTCTGGGAGTAATACCATGTTTTTCATTATATGCCAATTGCTTTTCGCGCCGGCGAGTCGTTTCGTCCATTGTCAGCCGCATACTATCCGTAATTTTATCCGCATAAAAAATAACTTTCCCATTCACATTCCGGGCAGCCCGACCCGCGGTCTGGGTTAAAGACCGGTGCGAACGAAGAAAACCTTCCTTATCAGCATCCAGTACAACAACCAAAGAAACTTCAGGCAAATCCAATCCCTCACGCAACAAGTTGACTCCAATCAAAACATCAAACAAACCTTTTCGAAGATCTTCCATAATCTGAACACGCTCCAATGTATCCACATCGCTATGAATATAATTGCAACGTACCCCCATCCTACTCAGATATGCAGTAAGCTCCTCAGCCATACGCTTTGTCAGAGTCGTTACCAGTACACGTTCATCCACGTCCACACGTTGAGTAATCTCTTCCATCAAATCATCAATCTGATTTAAACTGGGACGCACCTCAATCACCGGATCAAGCAAACCCGTCGGACGTATTACCTGATCCACAACAACCCCCTCACTCTTTTCCAGTTCAAATTCCGCGGGAGTTGCACTTACATAAATTGCACATGGCGTTAACGACTCAAATTCATCAAACGTCAATGGACGATTATCCTTTGCAGCCGGCAATCGAAAACCATATTCTACCAGTGTTTCTTTTCGCGAACGGTCACCCCCGTACATCGCGCGTATCTGAGGAATCGTTACATGGCTTTCATCAACTACCAATAAAAAATCATTCGGAAAATAATCCAGCAAACAATAAGGACGTTCCCCCGCCTGCCGGCCATCAAAATAACGCGAATAATTCTCTATTCCCGCGCAATGTCCCAATTCCTGAATCATTTCCAGGTCAAACAATACACGCTCTTGCAATCGTTTTGCCTCAAGTGGTTTTCCGATTTCCTGCAAATATGAAACCTGAGTTCCCAAATCAACATGAATCTGACTCAATGCCGTATTGATACGATCCTGCGTCGTAACAAACAAATTAGTGGGATAAATATTCAAATGATTCTGTTCATCATACTCCTGCCCTGTCTGAGGGTCAAACGATGCAATTCGTTCAATCTCATCACCCCAAAACTCAATATGATAAGCCATTCCATCAAACGATTCGATAGAAGGAAAAATATCTACAGTATCACCATTTACCCTGAAACTACCACTGTTAAAATCAACCTTATTATTTACATATAAAGCATCAACAAATAAACGAAGCATCTTATCACGCGGAATTTGCATACCCTTCTCCAGACACACAACTTTCTCTGCAAAAGCACTCGGATCGGCCATACCATATAGACACGACACCGACGATATTACAATAACATCCCGGCGCCCCGACAATAAAGAAGCCGTAGCACGCAAACGAAGTTTATCGATTTCAGCATTAATCGAAAGATCCTTTTCTATATATGTATCTGTCGTTGGCAAATAAGCCTCCGGCTGGTAATAATCATAATACGAGACAAAATACTCAACCGCATTATTCGGAAAAAAATTTTTGAATTCACTATATAATTGCGCAGCCAGTGTCTTATTATGACTCAAAATCAAAGTAGGTCGCTGGATCTCCTCAATAACATTAGCGATGGTAAACGTTTTTCCGGATCCCGTTACACCTAGCAAAGTCTGATAAGGTACGCCACTAAGAATACCTTCCGAAAGCAACTTAATAGCTTCCGGCTGGTCGCCTGTAGGTTTAAAAGGCGAAACTATATTAAAATTCATGGATTCAACCTCTTACTACTAGGCGGAATAACAATCCATAAAATAAGATATGCCAATACTCCCGAAAATAGAGTAAATACACTCAGCAATATATACCCAAGGCGTACCAATGTAGGATCAAGGCCAAAATATTCAGCAATACCTCCACAAACCCCGGCAATCATCTTTTCACTATCAGAACGATATAATCTTTTCGGTTCTCCCATGATTCTCCTTATTATTACTTATCTAAAACAAAGATACTAAAAATACATATTACTTCTATCAAATTACATATAATTGTACAAGCCAGTAGTTAAAGTTCCTTTAGTAGGGGGTTGTGGATTCTTTCATTTTCAATTTTCCACTTTCAATTTTCAATTTCTTTATCCTTTTACCTTTCCCCTTTCTTCTCCGTTCAAATACCTACTTTTCTGTATTCCGCCCCTATAAAATACTCAATTATCGGTATTGACAAACAAGATTCTTTCTGCCACCTTTGCTTCGAAATTAATTAAAATAAAATTCAGATGAAACGAGCATGTAAATTAGTGGTTAATTAACCGTTAATCACTCGTTAGGTTCGTTCCATGTGACTTTAATATAAAAAATAAAATTATAAACACATGAAAAAGATTGGTATTTTTTATGGCTCCACCAATGGAACAACAGCAGATATAGCGCAACGTATTGCTGACAAACTCGATATAATGGCATCAGATGTACATGATATCAGCAATACAGATATAGCCCAAATCGCTTCTTTCGAAGTTTTATTATTGGGATCATCCACATGGGGAGTTGGCGATTTACAAGATGATTGGGAAAGTTTTTTACCTAAACTCAAACAAGCAGATCTAAATGGCAAAGCAGTCGCTCTTTTCGGAACAGGCGATGCAGCTTCTTTCAGCGATACATTTTGTGATGCTGTAGGTACAATCTATACAGCATTAAAAAATACAGGATGCCGGTTTTGCGGAGCAATTCCCACTGAGGGATATACATACGACGGATCAACAGCTGAAATTGATGGCAAATTCGTAGGCCTGCTTTTAGATGAAATGAATGAGGACAACCTTACTGATCCACGCATTGACGAATGGATTAATCAGCTGAAAAATGAATGTCTGGCATAACAAAATGCAAAATCTAAATACGGTACCCCCGGAAATAAAAATATTATTCAACCATATCTACGAATACAAAAAAGGTATTCGTAGTATGGTTTTATATACCATCAACAAAACCTACGAAACAATAGCCACCCAACGGTTAGAAAATCAACAAATACCTTATCTGATACAAGACATAGGTAAACGTGCCGTAAACATCTTTTTTGGTAAGCCGGAATGCATCGAAGCCATCCGAATGGTTGTTAACCGTCCTTTAAATCAACTCACCCCCGAAGAAGATTTCATTCTGGGAGCTATATTAGGCTACGGCATCCGCTTACAATGCAAACGCTTCTGTACACGTAAAAATAAAACAACTAAAAACGTAAACACCACCCTCTATTCCCAACAAGCAAAAACAGGGTAATAAAATCCATCTGGCACCGATAATTGATGTAAAAAATTTACCTTTATATTCAGCATTATTTAGGCACAAAATAATCAAAATATACGATAAGCCGGAAAAACAATAAGTATATTGGTAGAAATAAAAATGATCGGGATACAATAAAGGAAAGTTATACAAAGATACAACTTTTTTTCGAGATTACCAACTTGGGAGATACTCGGGTGATGTTTGGGAGGTCCCTCCGGAAAGAATAAATATGTCACGGATCCCTCGAAGAAGCACTATCAAAATGTAAAACAAAGCACACTATGGAAACACCTCTGCAACAATAAAATCATGGTAGTTCTTCAAACAAATATAAAACGACAAATTGAAATCATCGCGACGATTTCAATTACAAACAGCCACAAACAATACATTTTCCAATTACAGAAGTTTATACATTCTTAACTAAGCAATGTGATTTAACAGTTCAATTTCGTATATCATCAGAACAAAACAGAATATGATTGAATACAAAAACCAACAACTTTTATATGTTAAAAAATACAATAAGCCCAAAGAAAACAAACTCATTTTTCTTTTGAGACCTCGAATATTTGCTCTCATACACAAGCCAGATCAAACTCTTCCGCGAAAAAATCGAATAACGATTTTTAGAGTATCTAAATATTATTGCTACTTTTGTTTATAATTATAACAATACAACTCAACAATCATGAAGGAAATTTTAGACTTTCTGGCAAAGAATCCAGCTTTCTTTATTGCAACAATGGATGAAAATAATCAACCGCGTGTACGCCCGTTTGGTTTGGTAATGGAATGGAATAACAAACTGACTTTCGGAACAAGTGCCGAAAAAAACATCTATAAACAATTACAAAAAAATCCGTTGGTAGAAATTTGTTCATTCATTCCCACTACAGGAGAATGGATGCGTATTTCGGGTAAGGTGACATTTACAAATGATATATCCGCCAAAAAGAAAGTCTTTGAAGTAATGCCCGACTTAAAGAAAATCTACCAATCTGAAGATAATCCCATATTGGCATGTTTCTACATCGAAGAAGGTGAAGCTGCAATCTACTCTTTTGCATCAATGAATGCACCCACAAAAGTAATCAAATTCTGATTTCAGAGTCGGCACTATCATAATATCAATATTTTTCGTCATCTCGAACGTTTTAAGTAGCGAGAGCAGAAGTATTATTAAAACAACAGATCTCATATCACCATCTTCCGACCTTGTGTGGTGAGCCGACAGAGCTATGAAAACACCGTTTAAGTGAGAGCAGAAAACAAGCTTGCTTGGATTATACTGAGCGTAGGTGTTTGAACAAAGTTAAATTGGGGTTACTTTTAGATCAAGTCAAAAGAGACAAAAGGTTTATTTCATCGAACAAACACACACCAAAACCTACACATTATCAGACTCATAAACAGCATACCCAACAGATCCCAAAACAAGCATCCCTATTAAATAAGGCATTAACATCGAGACAGAAATATCCTCTGCCTGACTACTTACCTCTACTATGTGATTCAAGCTTTCAAGAAAAGAAGAAAGCCCCTGTATAGCAATAGAAAGAATTATTCCGATAACCGCAAAACACACAATTATGATTTGAGGTAATATACGAATCTTATCCGGCAGTTTATTCATCACTTCCCTTGAAAACCCTTGATCCTGAATCTTTCGTTTATTCAATTTAAATAACTGTTCCAATTCTTTATCATTCTGCATATTTTTCAAATTAAAACCAACTTATTTATATCCTGATTTCTCCAGATACTCCGACAACTTCTTCTTGCCTCTGAATAAATGAGATTTTACTGTTCCCGCAGGGCTTTTCATAATCTTAGATATTTCATTTATCGCCATATCTTCCATATAAAACAATACCATAGCAATCTTCTCATATTCATTCAAAGCAGTTAAAGCCTTTGTAAAATCCATCATAAGATCCTTGTTATCGGCATCTGAAACAGCAAAATTACCAGCTTGACTAACATCTACAAAATATTTTGCATGTTTATTCATACGATTATAATCATAAAACGTATTATATGCAATCCTGTAGATCCAGGTCGAAAATTTAGCCGCTGCACGAAACGAACCGATGTTCACCCATCCCTTTATAAAAGTATCCTGAGCCAGATCCTTACTCAATTCCTCATCACCCTCCGTCAGATTCAGGAAAAAACGCCGCACCTGCGACTGATATTCCTCAACTAATCTACTATAGGCATTTCGGTCTCCCAGTATTGCTGCCCGCAGCACATATACGGAATCAATCCTCTTCATCCGGGATGCCTTGCTTTTTAAATACAAAATAAACAATTAAAAAGCCTACACCTATAAAAAACGGAATCAATCCCTGAGCTGCTGATCGAAGCTCATCACCAGGCTGTGCAACCATAAAGAAATACAATGAAATCCCGACTCCAATAAATATCATAAGAATGCCGGTTTTTAATGAATTGTGTTTCTTCTTCGGGACCTCAAATAAATCCGGAGGCAAATCAACCCCTTTTTCAATAGCCTTTGTATAAAAATCTGCCTTCATCTGTATCCTTTTCCAGTTATCAAAATGTTTAATCAGGATTATAATAATAACAAAAACAAATGGAACAGCCACGATTCCAACAATAAAGAGCCAGCTTTCGTTCATAATCATATTCGTAAGCATAATTTTAAATTTAAAGATTAATAATTTATCCTTTAGACGTAAAAAAGAATCGGTTTGGTTGCAAAAAAAAGGGATTATTCGTTTTAATTCGAATAACCCCTGCTTGTCAAACCATTAATACTGCAAATAATTTAAAGGCATTTACTTTTCTTCACCGAAAATACTTCCGTAACGATGATATTCATATGCAATACTTTGCTCTTTCAGATAATGAAGTAATTCCAGGCGTCCTTCCGCTAAAGGCTTATTATTAGCAATATGTTTACCTAATTCCGCAGCCTTGGCATAAAATGCATCCGATAAATCGGCCGTACAAGTACGAACACGTTCATACGAACCCATTTCAGTAATAAACGAATCAGTCGTCTGTTTCTTTATCTGTATACCTCCTAATTTCCCTGCAGCAGTTTCTATTGCCTGCAGGTTTGGATCTTCAGCCGACATACTTACTATAAGTGGAGTCTTAGCTGTACCGGCAGCAAGCATCACAAGCAAAACATCTGTTAGTGAATCCTTTTCTTCTACACGCAACCCCACAGACTTCAGTGGCAAATAACGGAACATATTCTCTTCTCCGTATATCTGGCTGACATCTTTCTCCTGTGAGAACTCATCGTCCCATGCCTCCTTATAACTTACGGCAGCAAAGTTTATCCGGTTTTTATCCTTTTCCTCACTTACAAATTCACTAAAAGGATCAGTAACAATCATCTTTGGCAATTCATTCTCTGTTAGTTCTACAAAGCATGAAACATAATTGGGCCCTCCGGCCTTAATACCTCCGCCAAAAGCAGAACGCTTCATACCGCCAAAAGGCTGACGACGCACAATCGCCCCCGTAATACCCCGGTTGATATATAAGTTACCGGCTTCGATACTATCACGCCAGATAGCATGCTCCTCTTCATTCAGACTTTGTAAACCTGAAGTAAGACCATATTCAGATGAGTTTGCATATTCAATACCCTGTTCTAGACTATCTATACAAACAACAGACAATAATGGCGCAAAAAGTTCATTTTTAAACGTAAAACTGGTAGGTTTCACACCCCATTTTACAGTCGGTTTAAGAATATATTTCTTTTCATCAAGAAACTCAGGTGCAACTAACCACGATTCTCCCGGCTCCAGATTATTGATAGCATGCAGCAACTTTTCATTATCATTATCAATCATCGGCCCCACAATATTCATCGTATCCCATACACTTCCTGTACGCATACTCATAACCGCATCACGAAGTTTTGATTTAAATGCCTCATCGTTAAAAGCTTTCTTATCCAACAATAACAAAGAACATGCAGAACACTTCTGACCCGCATTGCTAAACGCAGAAGAAACAATATTCAGAATTGCATGATCCTGATCAGCCATATTGGTTACAATAATAGCATTTTTACCTCCCGTTTCAGCAGAAAGAGGTGTTTTAGGACTATTCTTCAACAGGCGGAAAGCAGTATCTGTACCTCCGGTTAATATAACATGTTTGATAGAAGGATGAGCAGTCAGATAACCCAACGACTCACGATCAGCCGTACAAATTACCTGCAAAGCATCTTTCGGAACACCCGCATCCCAGAAACATTTTGCAAACTCCCAAGCTATTGGCAAAGCCACAGTCGCCGGTTTCAGGATAACCGTATTACCTCCCGACAAAGCAGAAGCAACACCTCCAACAGGAATAGCTAATGGAAAATTCCAGGGTGGAATAACCAATATGATTCCCTTTGGAGCATGAGATACAGTTTCAAGTGCATCAAAATCCTTCATTGTTATTGGATAATAACGGCAGAAATCAATCGCTTCCGACACTTCCACATCCCCTTCCATAAATGTCTTTCCCGTAATTGCAGCCATACATCCGATCAGGTCACCCCGCTTAGCACTCAGGTTCTCAGCTACCTGATGCAAGACCTTATTACGTTTATCAACAGAAGTCTTCCGCCATCCGGAAGCATCTTTCTCTGCAACATCTATAATCTCTTTTACCTGGTCAAGCTCTGATAAATTAGCTTCACAGAAACTCACCTCCATATTCCGGCTACGGTCATAATAAACCTTCTTTTTATTGGTAAGAACCTCCTGGTCACCTATCTGGACAGGAACAATAAAGTTTTTATCATTAACAGTAGTACCCCATTTCTTCAATATGTCCAACGCCCATTTACGGTTTTGTGGCAGGTCAAGATCCGTATCAGGTTCATTATTAAAGGTATTAATATCTGCAACCGGAACCGGTGCTTTTGTTCTATCCTGCGTACGGAAAGGCGTTGTCCGGATCGAATCTTTCAGCTTGTAAGCCTCCAGGAATTGCTCTGCAAGAAAATTCCAATGCGGACTATTAAGCTTTAAATCGAATGTATAACTAAGAAAATTATCTTTCCCGGTATTTTCATCCAAACGACGTACCAGATAAGAGATAGCATTCAGGAAATGATTTGCTTTTACAACCGGAGTATACAGAATAATCTGCTTTTCCAGTTTACGCATTACACGAGGAAGATTATTTGCCATTCCCTCCAGCATCTCAAACGTAACATAATCCGAAACACCATTCTTTTCCGCCAACAAATGAGCATATGCAATACTAAAATAATTATGCGAAGCAACACCTACATGACAAACCTTTATATTTTCAGGTTGTAGAGCAGTATCAAGAATATGCATATAATTCGCATCCACTTCTACTTTAGAACGATAAACCGGATTCTCCCAGCCCTTAATTGAAGAAACAACACTCTCCATCTGTAAATTTGCCCCTTTTACAAGACGCATCTTTAGAGGCGCACCACCCTCAGCACAACGCTTTTTAGCAAAATCCAGAAGCCGCTTTTGTAAACCATCAGCATCCGGTAAATATGCCTGAATAACAATTCCTGCATTGTAGTTTTTAAATTCGGGACGACTCAACACTTCAATAAAAATATCTAGCGTCAGATGCGCATCCTTATATTCTTCCATATCCAGATTTACAAATTTCGAACGCGTTTTCCCATCATGATCCGTATACGTATTGTCCATAGCCTTCTGATAAATGGAAGCAACCATCTCACAAAGCTCTTTCTTGTTCTGTTCGTAACTCAACGGATGTATCTGTGCATAAATCCCGGAAATCTTAATAGAAATATAATTAATATCAGGTTCATTCAATGCCTCCAGATAATGTTCGTAACGATGCCGGGCCTCTCCGTCTCCAAGAACAACCTCTCCAAGCAAATTCACATTCTGTCCTATATTGCTATTCCAACGACCCTCAAGATGCTTTGTAAGTTTCGGACGTTCCTCCGCTATAATAATTTTAGTAGTTTCGGCACGAAGTTTTTGTTTGAATATCGGCATAGCAATCGACGGAAACCAGTAACCACACAACATATATAGCTTTAATAAAAACTGGTCTGACGAACTAAAGAAATCCGGAACCCCATATTCCTGAATAATCTGTCGTACACGCTTATTCAACTTGCTATTATCACGAATCTGCGATGACTCATCAAGCATTCGCGAAAGAAATGTTTTGTATTCCGGTGTCTGTACTAAAGAAGCATACTTTTTCTGCTCTTTCACCTCATCTGCCGTCAATTCTTCACCAGCTTTGGCTAGAAATTGTTTTGCCCATTCAATTACTTCATTTGTTGTAATCATTTCCATGAATATTAATATATTAACAATTTTAGACTTGGGCAGCAAGTTACAAAATAAGTAGAGAATAATATGCAGACAGCAAACCTGTTAAAGAACATTGTTTTATACAATAAAATGATTATTTTCTGTCCTTAAATGATTTCACATAAAATCACCCTCGTCCGATAAACGAAAAATACATATTTAAATAAAAACTCTGTCTGATTTTGTTGATAGATATAAAACGTAAGTTCATCCCTGAACGTTTTCCTGATCATTCTTCTTTTCCCGCTTGGGAAACCAGCCTTTCTCTACACGTTTTCGCTGATCAAATATCTCTCCGATCCCCCACAAAGAAGAAAAACCAAAAACACCACACAACGATGATAAAATAACATTATGAATCAAAAAAGTACCGGTAATACCTGCAATACCCATTAGTAAAAATACCCACCAGCATTTTACACCAAAATAATATTCACCTTTAATAACCAACGGATGAAAAACACCTATAATTAAAAATGTAGATAACCCAATAATTATACCTGTAAGATTATATGTTTCTATAAAATCCATTTCTGATCATTTTTCTAACAAAAATACGAAAAATAATCAATGAACTATCCTTTGAAATTGCTATAATCAGGCAAAAACACTATCCCCCCCTATATGCCACTAAGAATCAACACTTATAGCCCCGCATTCTGAAAATCAATTGAACTATTTAGGGTAAAACTGATAATCTATATTAGTTGATTATTAACCTTAAGTTAATTATCTTTCAAACTGCCTGCATACAAATACAATTGAATAACACCACCAGCCAGATATTTTGTGGCAAAATAAAAGTAAAAGAAAATATAAACAGACATTAAACCTTCCATACCCTTTTTTGTTCTAATAATAGAAAGATAATCAGTATGAAAAAATTCATTTCTATATTATTGGCATCAACTTTCCTCCTGGCTTGTGGGACTTATAAAACGCTGGATTTAGGCACATTGACATTTGGCATGACAACACAGGAAGTAATCCGGCTTGCTGGCAAACCACAACGTGTTTTATCCGTTCGTAATACACCCGATGGGCGTCAGGAAGTTTTAGAATATCAAACAACCTATCGGGAAGTATATGCTTTGGAATTCTGGAACGACTACCTAACCGGATATGAATATTTATACGATGACGTTACGTATGTTATACCGCCGCACCCTCCGGTTCATTATCCTGAATATGGAAGACCCATATACATATATCCGAATACGCCTCCCGACAGACCGGGATTATCAAATCAACCCGGAAGACCTAACAGACCAACACAACCCGAAAGACCTAGCCAACCCAGCAGACCATCACAGCCTGGTAGACCAATATCGCCTGGCAGACCTGAAACTCCATCACAACCTAGTAGACCTAATCAACCGGAGCGACCATCTCAACCAAGTAGACCAAACCGACCGGATCAATCAACACCTACTCGACCCGGAAGACCAGCCCAGTCGGAAACACCCTCAAGAGGGGAATCAACCCGCCCGGCAGATACAAATCAGCGTCAATCTAGCCGGGGAGAAAGCAACTCTGGTGAAAAGACAAGTGATAAGCAGGAAAGTACAAGAAGTCCCAGTAGAGCCGGAGGCAGATAAATAATAGTAATAATTAAACAGTTATAAAAAATATCTATGAACACATTTAAACATAATCTCATTGGTTAACATAAAATATTAGTATCTTTGAATAACTATAAACATCAAACATTATGAAAAAGATCTGTTTATTTATCATACTCTGTTTAGGCATGCTTTCACTGTCAGCACAACAGAAAAACTTCGATGATTTTACAGTTAAATCAATTGATGGCAAAGATTTCCCGCTTTCATCACTAAAAGGGAAAAAAGTATTGGTTGTAAATGTAGCCTCAAAATGTGGATTCACTCCACAATATGAACAATTGCAAGCACTATATGAAAAATATGGTCCGGACAATTTTGTTATTATTGGTTTTCCAGCCAATAATTTCATGAAACAGGAACCTGGAACAAACGAAGAAATCCAGGAATTTTGTAAGATAAACTATGGAGTAACCTTTCCCATGATGGAAAAAATTTCTGTGAAAGGAAAAGACATCCATCCGTTATATAAATGGCTGACACAAAAAAGCGAAAACGGAAAAGAAGATGCCAAAGTCACATGGAACTTTCAAAAGTTCATGATCAACGAAGATGGAAGTTGGGCAGGATATGCCAAACCCAAAACGTCTCCTGATGACCAATCAATTATCGATTGGATAGAGAAATAATCCGGTAAGTTCTAAATTTGTCTTGACAAAACCTACTGCTATACTACGATGTGAGTTAGAATAGACTTGCCACAAATCTTTCAAAAACTCCATTACTTTTCAGAATTATGATGTATGCAAGCACCTAAAAGTGCTAGTATGCTCTTCTACGTTTTTTTCCTAAATATCCCTGATCTTTATAAAACGCATTCCCTGAAAAAAATATGGGAAATTTTTATTAACAAACAAATATTAATCATACATTTGCATTCGCAACACATGTTGCATTACATTGGTTTCACAATCACCATATGATATATATTGTCCATACAGAATCGGTATCGTTTCATATACTCGACTTCAAAAACATGCCGGAATAAAACCATAAAAAACACGAACTAACAAATACAAACTAGCCTAAACTCAAAACTAAAGAGCTTAAGCAAAAATAAGTAAACAGAATTAATAAATTAATTTACTAAAAATGAATTATATGTTATTACTTTCAAAAAAAACAATTACAGTAACCTGTTTGATGTGTTGTAGTATTGCATTATTTGCTCAAACAACAGAAACATCTGAAGCAGAAATCCTTAAACAAGCCAACAATCCATTGGCGAGTGTTAAAACTTTTAATGTTCATAATTATTATACCCCCTCCTTATATGGAGCTCCGGATGCAACATTAAATACAGCGTGGTTACGTTACGCGCAACCATTTGGAAGATTTATCGTTCGTGCCTCACTTCCGGTAATGACAACATCGGCTACCGGAGAAAGCCCTAAATCAGGATTATATGATATGAATGCTTTCGTTATTTATAAACTGTCAAAAAATGAAGGTACAGAATTAGGAATCGGACCGGCAATTACTTTTCCGACCGGCACTAATGGTTTCGGATCCGGCAAATGGCAGGGAGGTATATCTGCTGTTGCATTTTTTAAAAGTAATCCGGTTATTCAGGTCGGTTCTTTGCTTACCTGGCAAACATCTTTTGCCGGAGATGAAGACAAGTCGGATGTAAATATGCTGACTCCACAAATTTTCTTTATGTGGCAAATTGGTGGAGGAACTTATTTAAGAAGTACCGGTATCTGGTCTTTTGATCTGGAGAATGGAACATACAATGTTCCCATCGGATTAGGAATCGGAAAAGTGTTGAAAACAGGAAATAAAGTATTCAATATTTTTGCAGAACCGCAATACTCTGTATTTGCTCATGGAGCAGGACAACCAAAGTTCCAGGTCTTTATCGGATTCAATACCCAACTCCATTAAGTAATAATTTGATTGTAAAACAATGAAAACAATGTCCAATAAAAGGTTATCAAAATTAGGAACAATCTTTTTGAATCAAAGGACATTTGTCCTTGTTTATATATTGGTTATACTATTTGTTTATTTGTTTTTAATTTTTATTCCATCAAATTTATTTGATGTTTGTTTTTCCTTATCAGCAACTATTTACATAGTTTCTACAGCAATTGCAATCATCCTTACAACATGGGGTAAACGGATAGGCCGATTAGTAAACCATATATTTTTTAAGAAACAGGAAAGCAGTGAACAAATGGAGATTGACCAGAAAAAAATACGTTTTATATTGATCGCTGTTTATTTTGTGGCGATTATCGTATTTACAATCGCATCGCTCATGTCACATCCGGTTTTCGTTACTGATAAAATGGATTATTCAATAATACAATCATTTGCTACATATATTGCTTATGATCGTTTAGTAAGAAATTATATGTCCCTTATAAAAAAAGAAGAAAATAAACAACAATAAGTGAATATTATAAATTAAATTATCCCTCTAATAGTAATATTTTAAAGTAAAAACGCCATTTTTTGTGCAGATCATTCTTGGTTTAATGAAAATAAAGTATATTTGCACCGTTTAAAATAGGTTTATCAGTAAATAAACCAATATTATTCAATTAATAAATACTTTTAAAATGGAAAATTTAGTAGGTAAAATCAAAGAAAGCTTTGATGCATTTTCTAAAGATGCAGGTTTGCAAATCGAAAAAGCAAACAAAGCTGCAGGAACTCGTGCTCGTAAAGCTTCTTTAGAATTAGAAAAAATGTTGAAAGAATTTAGAAAGAAATCTTTGGAACATTCTAAAAAGTAAAAAAGCAAAAGGGAACCTAATCAAACAGTTCCCTTTTTTTATATACTATTTATAATATTCCTTTCGTGCTAGGTAGCTCATACTTATAAATATCACGCTTAATAGCCATCTTGATAGCTTTTGCTAACGCCTTGAATATTCCCTCGGCTTTATGATGCTCATTCTCTCCTTCAGCTTTAATATTCAAATTCATCTTTGCCGCATCACTCAATGATTTAAAGAAATGCAAGAACATTTCAGTCGGTACATCCCCTATCTTTTCACGTCTAAATACAACATCGTAAACCAACCATGCCCGGCCACCAAAATCAAGAGCCACACTACATAAACAATCATCCATCGGTAAATAAAAACCATACCGTTCGATACCCCGTTTATTTCCTAATGCCTCAAATAATCCTTCTCCAAGTGCTATAGCCGTATCTTCAATCGTGTGATGCTCATCAACATGCAAATCTCCTTTCACCTGAATAGTCAGATCCATACCCGAATGTTTTCCAATCTGTTCCAGCATATGATCAAAGAAAGAAAGACCTGTAGAAATATCAGTCTTTCCGGTACCATCCAGATTTAATTCTATAAAAATATCCGTTTCTTTCGTTGTGCGCCGGATAGTAGCAACCCGTTCGCCGGCAAAAATGAATTCGGAAATCTGATCCCATGATTGAACCACAAACGAAGGCACTAGCTCACCATTTAAATGGTGATTATCTGAAATCAAAATAGACTTACAACCTAAGTTCTTAGCCAATTCCACATCAGTCATCCGGTCACCGATCACATACGATTGTTCCAGATCATAATCACCTTTCATATACTCGGTTAACATACCTATCCCGGGCTTGCGGTTAGGTGAATTATCCTCCGGGAATGAAGGATCAATCAATATATTGTCGAAAACAATACCTTCATTCGCAAACACCTGCAACATCTTACCCTGTATCAAATCAAAATTATCTTGAGGATTAGAAGGTGTACCTAAACCATCCTGATTAGACACAATAATGAATTCAAAATCCAAATGCTGGCGAATAAAATATAAATTCCGGATCACACCCGGCAGAAATTCAAGCTGTTCAAGACTATCAACCTGAAACGTTACAGGCGGTTCCTGAATTAACGTTCCATCCCTGTCAATAAATAATGCTCTTTTCTTCATTCAGTACTCTATCATTTTTTTAATAATATCCTTTCCCCTATGCTTCCCATTGTATGGATAGCACAATACTGTCTCCAGCGCCTTCCCTTTAAGGCTAGAGGTCTTTAAAACGGCAAATCCGAGCCTTCTTCTGATGGTAACATCTCTGGTGTCGACGGAGCCTGAGCAGCCGGCTGGGAAAATTCCGCATCTGCAGACAGACCATCATCAGCTTCGACTTTCCATGCACGGATATCGTTATACCAACGACCGTTATATTCACGGCAATCAATATCAAAACTAATCTTTACAGCTTGTCCCTCCTGAATATTAAACTGGTCTATCTTATCTCCCCATAGATTAAACATCATTTTACGTGGATATTGCGAATGCTGGTCATATTCAACCACATAATCTTGTTTTTTCCATACTCCGTTTTTCCCTTCACCTGTCTGAAGCGGTTGCACGATAATAATTTTTCCTCTTATTTCCATAATTTATTATAATTGTTTCAATTCATTTATAAATGTAACATTTTCCACCTCTGTACCAACAGTGATACGTAAACACCCCAGGCATAACGAAATCTTATTCCGGTTACGAACAATAATGCCTTTATCTACAAGTTGATTATATATCAGGTTTGCATCAGGCACTTTAACCAGTAGGAAATTTGCATCCGAAGGATATATCTTCTCAATCCATGATATCGTCTCCAACTGCTCTTGCAAAAAAGTACGCTGTTCTAGTAACATCTTCACCCATTCCGATTTACGGGATTCATGATCAAGCTGCTCACTTACAAACTCCTGCGTTAAAAGATTTAGATTATAAGGGTACTTTACATTATTCAAATAACCAATAACCTCTTCCGAGGCAAAAGCCATTCCACAACGGACAGATGCCAGCCCCCAGGCCTTTGAAAAAGTTTGCAAAACCACCAGGTTTAAATATGTATCCAATTCAGTAAGCCACGAAGGCTCCAATGAGAAATCAATATAAGCTTCATCAACGATCACTATTCCCTTAAATCCAGAAATAATCTTCCTGATTTCCTCACGATCCAGCGAATTTCCGGTAGGATTATTAGGAGAGCAAAGAAAAATAAGTTTCGTATGTGCGTCCGTTGCTGCCAATACAAGATCAGCATCCAACGAAAAATCTTCATTTAATAAAACCTTCCGGTAAGCTACATCATTAATATCAGCACAAACCTGATACATGCCATATGTAGGGTCAATCGCGACAATATTATCTGCCCTTGGTTCACAAAAAATACGGATTAATAAATCGATCGGTTCATCACTTCCGACACCTAGCATAATCTGCGAAGCACGCACACTTTTTATTTTCGCTATTTTCGCTTTCAATTCCCCTTGCAACGGATCCGGATAACGATTATAGGGCGCATTCATTGGATTCTCATTGGCATCCAGATAAACAGATGCCTCCCCCTTAAATTCATTACGGGCACACGAATAAGGTTTTAATTCACGTATATTTTTACGTACTATACTGGTAATATCCATAATCATATTGATTTATACATTATTTAAATCGGTTAATCGAACCGTAACTGCATTTTTATGTGCATCCAACTGCTCATTGGCAGCCATAACTTCAATGGTTGGTCCCAACGTACGAAGCCCGTCTTTTGTTATCTCCTGAAAAGTAATCTTTTTAATAAAACTATCCAGATTTACACCGCTATACATTCTTGCATACCCTTTAGTAGGCAATGTATGATTCGTTCCCGAAGCATAATCACCCGCACTCTCAGGAGTATAAGCACCCAAAAAAACACTTCCTGCATTTATGACCTGACCTGCAATTATTTCATAATATCTGGCGTTAATAATCAGATGTTCAGGAGCATATTGATTGGTAAAAGAAATGATTTCATCGTTATTGCGCAAGATAATAATCCGGCTATTCAATAATGACCGACTTGTCAATTCCCTACGTGGTAAAAGCTGTACCTGCTTTTCAATTTCTTCGATTACGCGGTTAGCCAAATCCTCCGAAGTCGTTAATAATATCGATTGACTATCGGCGCCATGTTCAGCCTGAGAAAGAAAATCCCATGCAATAAAAGCCGGATTAGCTGTTTCATCGGCAATAATCTCAACTTCCGATGGACCTGCCGGCATATCAATGGCTACATCTTTCAAACTTACAATCTGTTTGGCTGTAGTTACATACTGATTGCCCGGACCAAAAATTTTATATACTTTCGGAATCGTTTCCGTACCATATGCCATAGAAGCAATAGCCTGTACACCACCTACTTTAAATATCTGGTTAACACCGGCAACCTTGGCTGCATATAAGATAGCAGGATGCACTTTCCCCTCGGCATTCGGAGGCGTACAAAGTAAAATCTCACGACAACCGGCTATACGCGCCGGAACAGCCAACATCAAAACAGTCGAAAACAATGGAGCCGTACCACCCGGGATATACAAACCGACCTTTTCAATTGCAACAGCTTTTTGCCAGCATGTAACACCCGGTATTGTTTCAACCTTCTTTTCTGTCATACATTGCGAAGCATGAAACTTCTCAATATTTGCCTGCGCTACACGGATAGCCTCTTTCAGATCTTCCGACAAAAGACTTTCCGCTTCCTCTATTTCTTCCTGTGAGACTTTTAAATGTTCAACAACCACTTTGTCGAATTGCCCACCGTAACGCAAAACAGCCGTATCCCCTGCCGTCCGTACATCTTCTAAAATCTGCTTGACAGTATCAAAAAGCGTAGTAACATCTAATTCAAAACGTTCCTGTAACTTTTTCCATTCCGGTTCCGCCGGATATTTTATTATTTTCATAGTTTTCTTCTATACACAGATTATGCTTAAATAATTGAAAATCATAAAGATGTAAGCAGTAAACATTGTATATCCAAGCTTTTCTTCATTTTCAATTGTCAACTGTCAATTTTCAATTATTATAATATCATCTTCTCAATCGGAATCACCAGAATTCCCTCCGCACCCAGGTTCCTCAACTTACCGATAATTTCCCAGAAATGTTTTTCGGTAATCACAGACTGCACAGAAACCCATCCCTCATCTGCTAATGGTGTAACCGTAGGACTCTTCATACCTGGTAACAGTTTTATAATCTCATTCAACTGTTGTTTAGGAGCATTTAACAACACATATTTCTTGCCGGCAGCTTCCTGAATCGCAGCAAAACGGAACAATAGCTCGTCAAGGATAGTCCGTTTTTCAGCAGATAAAACTTTATTTCCAATCAAAAGAGCCTCACTCTTCATAACAACTTCAACCTCTTTCAACCGGTTACTTACCAAAGTGCTGCCCGAACTTACAATATCAAAGATGGCATCTGCCAATCCGATACCCGGAGCAATTTCTACCGAACCGGATATCTCGTGCATTTCAGCCAAAACACCCTTCTCATCCAGGTAACGTTTCAATATTACGGGATAAGAAGTTGCAATAGTCTTGCCTTCAAACCACTTCATGTCCTGGTAATCTGCATCTTTCGGAATTGCTAACGACAATCTGCATTTACTGAAACCCAAACGCTTAATCAGTTCGGCTCCCCCACCTTTTTCTACATATTCATTCTCACCTACTATACCTACATCAGCTACGCCATTAGCTACTGATTGAGGAATATCATCATCGCGCAGAAAAAGCACTTCCACCGGAAAATCCACTGCTGATAACAAAAGCGTACGTTTCGCTTTACTTAATTTAATACCCGACTCTTCGATTAACGCCATCGTTTCATCATGAAGACGACCTTTAGATTGTACTGCAATTCGTAACATATTAATTTTGTTTAGAAACTGATTTAAATTCTTATTAAAAAAATAAAGGCTTACCACTTACGGCAAGCCTTTTTATTATTCCTATCTGCGTATTTCAACATCCACACCAGAGCTCACCGAACTATTGTCCGTTGTTACAATGATGATGATGTAAATGGATTCGTTTCATTTCGAGACAAAAGTAACGCATTTTACATTAAAAGCAAACTATTTTAGTTATTTTTTTATCAATATGACCGGGCAAACAAAACACGTTGTGCTGATGGGTTCCCCGTTACAACACAATTGCCTGGAGTCTTATCCCCTTCAAGCGGAATACAGCGAATAGTTGCTTTCGTTTCTACTTTTACTTTCTCCTCTGTTTCAGCAGTTCCATCCCAGTGAGCCATCACAAAATAACCGGCTTCAATCTTCTCTTTAAAATCATCATATGTATCAACTGAAATCGTACGAGCCTCACGTAAGTCAAACGCTTTCTTGAAAATATTCTGTTGAATCTCATCCAACAATGTTTTTACATATTCTTCAATACCTTCACTCGTTATCGTTTCTTTTTCCAATGTATCACGACGCATCACTTCAATGGTTCCATTCTCCAGATCACGACCTCCCATCGCTAAACGAACAGGAACACCTTTCAGCTCATATTCGGCAAACTTCCATCCAGGTTTCTTATTATCGGCATCATCAAACTTCACCGAAATACCCATCGACTTCAATTTAGCCATTATACCCTCAACCTTTTCACTGATCTGGGCTAATTGCTCTTCATTGCGATAAATCGGAATAATAACAACCTGGGTCGGTGCCAAAAGTGGAGGCAATACCAGTCCGTTATCATCCGAGTGCGCCATAATCAACGCACCTATCAAACGGGTTGAAACACCCCATGAAGTTGCCCATGCATACTCCGTATTTCCATTTTTATCAACAAATGTTACATCAAACGCCTTTCCGAAATTCTGACCCAGAAAGTGAGATGTACCGGCTTGTAAAGCCTTCCCATCCTGCATCATCGCCTCGATAGTATATGTATCCAAAGCGCCGGCAAAACGTTCGCTCGCTGTTTTAACCCCTTTAATCACAGGCATAGCCATATATTTTTCGGCAAATGTAGCATATACATCATGTATCTTTCGTGTTTCTTCTTCAGCCTCCTGACTTGTTGCATGAGCCGTATGCCCCTCCTGCCATAAAAATTCGGCTGTACGAAGAAACAAACGCGTACGCATCTCCCAACGCATCACATTCGCCCATTGATTAATCAGGATAGGAAGATCACGATAAGATTGAATCCAATTCTTATAAGTATTCCATATAATTGTTTCCGAAGTAGGACGGATAACCAATTCCTCTTCGAGCTTGGCTGCAGGATCAACAACCACACCGCTCCCCTCCGGATCGTTCTTCAAACGATAATGAGTCACAACGGCGCATTCCTTAGCAAAACCTTCAACGTGGTCAGCCTCACGACTTAAAAATGACTTGGGTATCAACAAAGGGAAATAAGCATTCTGATGACCAGTTTCTTTAAACATATCGTCCAATACACGCTGCATCTTTTCCCAGATTGCATATCCGTACGGCTTAATAACCATACAGCCGCGTACTGCAGAATTTTCCGCCAAATCTGCCTTTATAACCAAATCCTGATACCATTGCGAGTAATTCTCGCTCCTCGACGTGAGTTCCTTCAATTCTTTTGCCATGATTTATCTATGTCTATTTGTAAAGTCGTTAACGTATAAAATTAGTAATTTACTCTCTACTTTCCCCTTTATTTTTCTATTAAAATTCACATTTTGTAGGGGCTTTTCTACTTACTACAAACTACTATCTACTTACTACTTATTTCAATACTGCTCCTTCTCATTCGGAAAATCATTCTTTTTCACATCACTGATATATCCCTGAACAGCCTCTGTAATCACACTAAACAAATCAGCATACCGACGCAAAAAACGAGGTGAAAATTCCTTATTAATACCCAACATATCATGCATCACCAGCACCTGTCCGTCAACTCCTCCACCTGCACCGATACCAATTACCGGAATACTTAATTCTGAAGCAACACGTGCAGCCAATTCAGCCGGAATTTTCTCCAATACCACTGCAAAACAGCCCAAGTCTTCCAGTAAATGCGCATCTTCTATTAACTTATTTGCCTCTTCTTCTTCACGGGCACGAACAGTATATGTGCCAAATTTATTTATAGCCTGCGGGGTCAATCCCAAATGCCCCATAATCGGAATACCGGCACTCAAGATTCGAATCACAGATTCTTTAATTTCTGATCCCCCTTCTATTTTAATACAATCCGCATGTGTTTCCTTCATTACACGAATAGCAGAGTGCAAAGCCTCTTTCGAATTACCCTGATAAGTACCAAATGGTAAATCAACAACTACTAAAGCACGCTTTACCGCTTTCATGACCGATTTACCGTGATAAATCATTTGGTCGAGTGTAATAGGTAATGTTGTTATATTACCAGCCATTACATTCGAAGCCGAATCACCAACCAATATTACATCCATACCTGCCTGGTCGATAATCTGCGCCATAGAATAATCATAGGCTGTTAGCATCGAAATCTTTTCGCCACGTTGTTTCATCTCCATCAATCGATGCGTAGTCACTTTCCTGCTATCACTGCTTACTGCTGTCGACATGTTAAATTCGTATTTATGTTTAGCGCAACAAAGATAATGAAGAATAACAGATTGATGCATCAAAATATTCAAAAACAACCACAGACTATCTGAAAAAACACAGGAAATACTCGCTATAAACCAATCTGGTTAAACATTTTTCTTTTAAAACTGTTTTTACAACAAAGTTTTTAGAAATTGTTTAAATTTTTATTCAGGGTAAAATTATTTTTAAACAGTTTCTTTATAGCTTTACAACAAAAATTTCACATCACTATTTTAACAAACAAAAACATGCTGGACAAAATATATTACGGAAATTCAGTTCAGGACTGGGGAATATCAATTCTGATTATTATCGGAGCATTAATCATAAATAAGCTGATCTTACTTTTATATAGAAAAGTAATTAAAAATGTTACCGAAAAAAGTAAAAACGAGTATGACAATATATTCTTCAGCGCCTTTGAAAAACCAATCATGCTGGGGATCATGCTACTAGCTTTATGGATTGCAGCAAACCGGTTGGACTTAGGTACAAAATTACATGATATCATTGCCAAATCATACCAGATACTAATTACGCTGAATGTCACATGGTTTTTTGCGCGCTTAGTCACTTCTTTTATTGAATACAGGGTGGCCGAAAACAATAACAACCCTCAAAAAGGAAAACTTTATTTTGATTCTAAATTACTACCATTAATAAAACGATCTTTACTGATAGTCATTTGGCTAATTGGTATTGTAATGGCCCTTAACAATGTTGGGATAAAAGTTACCACCCTCTTAGGAACATTAGGTATTGGAGGTATTGCCTTTGCGTTGGCAGCACAGGATACGATAAAAAATATGTTTGGAGGCGTAATGATCTTTACAGACCAGACATTCCGTATTGGTGATGTAATAAAATTTGACTCTACCGAAGGGACTGTTGTTGACATCGGCTTAAGGAGCACACGTATACGCACCTATGACAAACGCTTGGTAACTGTCCCCAATTACAAAATAATGGATGCCTTAATAATAAATGTGTCTTCCGAACCTGCCCGCCGTACCGTTATCAAATTGGGCTTAACATACGATACTACTCCTGAAAAAATGCAGGAGGCAATAACAATATTAAAAAATATACCGGATAAAATATCAGATGTAAAACATAGGGATCTGGTAGCTCTATTTACGGAATTTGGCGATTCAGCATTGATAATTACTTTCACTTACTATATCCGGAAATCAGCTAACATACTAGAGACCAACTCAGCTGTTAATTTCGAAATTCTTCGTGCCTTTACACAAGCCGGATTAAACTTTGCCTTCCCGTCAAAAACAATCTATATCGAAGACAATACAAAAAAAGAAACCTCGACGAATCAGGAAATCAGTTCATCAACCACTGAATAAATCGCTCTCCGTACGACACATACAAAATAGTCCAAACGAAAAAGCGGGCGAAACAACCTACTAATAATAAAATAGTTGCCATTTTAGGTTTTACTTTATAAAAACCTAAACCAATAACACTTATATTACCGATAATCGGCAACCACGAAAACAATGCAATCCATACCCCAAACCGGTCAATATATTGTTTTTGCTTTTCCAGCGTTTCTTTTTTTATCTTAAACCACCTCTCCAGCCATTTCCATTTGGCGAAATACCCAAGAAAATACGATGTAGAAACCCCTAACCAATTCCCAAAAGTTGCGCAGACCATCGATATCCAGGGATCCCCTCCCCCAACCGTAAGCATTGCAACTAACAGAATATCCGAACTAAAGGTTAAAACCGTTCCGGATAAGAATGTACCAATAAATAACCCTAAATAACCTAAATCAACTAACCATTCCATACAACAGACTTTCGCACAAAGATAATAGTTTTAAGTAGTCATGTTGTTTTTTATATATCATTTTCTATTTTCCACATTCATTCCTCTTCCTCATTTTCCTCTTTTCCTGAATTATATTAACCATTTATCATTAACCGCTAACCATTAACAACCGTTTCCCTTTAGAGGCTCTTTTTGATCTCTTAATTCTTTTATGTATTTTCGCGTCCAGAAAATGCCAAAACGGATATTTTATTCAATAAAGATGAACCAAAACATAATCTATCAACCCGACAAGGGTTTTACGCTAAAACATATAGAATCTCTTTTATTCGAAAATCAGACTTTAATCCTATCAAAAGATGCAATACAAAAAGTTCGGAATTGTTTTGATTTCCTGAATAATTTTGCATCAGATAAAGTCATATATGGAATCAATACAGGTTTTGGACCAATGGCACAATACCGGGTTGAAGACGATGTTCTCAAACAATTGCAATATAATATCATCAGGAGCCATTCTACCGGAGCTGGTTCACCTTTGATTCCTTTATATGTCAAAGCTGCCATGATTGCCAGATTAGCAACATTCCTGCAAGGATATTCTGGTGTTCATCTCGAATTAGTCGAACTATTAGTCGAGTTCATAAACCGCGGCATCTATCCTTTTATACCGGAGCACGGAAGTGTGGGAGCCAGTGGCGATTTAGTTCAGTTAGCACATATGGCACTAACCCTGATTGGCGAAGGAGAAGTATTTTATAAAGGAAAACTACAAACAACCAATGAAGCCCTGAAAGCTGAAAACCTGAAACCCTTTTCCATTTATATTCGCGAAGGACTATCAGTTACGAACGGTACATCCGTAATGACAGGTATCGGGCTTGTAAATATTATATACGCAAAACAACTATTAAACTGGGCTATGATTGCTTCAGCCATGATGAACGAAATCACTTCATCGTATGACGATCATATGTCAACCGAATTAAATGCTGCCAAACGACATAATGGCCAGCAATATATCGCAGAAGAAATGCGCAAATTAACTACCGGTAGTAAAGCTGTAAAAAAACGCGAAATTGAGTTATATAATAAACATACCGAAAAGATATTTTCCCATAAAGTACAACCTTATTATTCTATCCGTTGTGTACCTCAAATATTAGGGCCGGTATGGGATCAAATAGAACAATCTGAAAAAGTTTTAATTAATGAATTGAATTCAGCCTGTGACAATCCGATCGTTGATCCTGTTTCTAAAAATGTATACCACGGAGGAAACTTTCATGGAGACTATGTTTCATTTGAAATGGATAAGCTCAAAATCGCTGTCACAAAATTAACAATGCTCATGGAGCGCCAGCTGAATTATTTGTTTCACGACAAAATAAACGAAATACTACCTCCTTTTGTCAATTTAGGCGTATTAGGGCTGAATTACGGATTACAAGCTTCGCAATTCACCGCAACATCAACCACAGCAGAATGTCAGACGCTATCCAATCCGATGTACATACATAGTATCCCCAATAATAACGACAACCAGGATATTGTCAGCATGGGAACCAATGCTGCATTAATTACAAAGACTGTGATTGAAAACAGCTATCAGGTTATGTCGATCCATTTCATGGCGTTGGTTCAAGCTATTGATTGCCTCAATATACAGGATAATCTGTCACAAAAAACATACGAGATATATAATGAAATACGTTCATTCTTCCCGGTTTTTATTGAAGATACACCAAAATACAAAGAAATTGAGGCTATGAAAAATTATCTGATGAAGCGAATCGGATAAAACCCAGAAGGCTAATTTCTCAATTAAGTAGGGTTATATTAATCATATATCTCGTCAGAGAATTTTTGTTGTTTAGAATCACATATTCTCACTCTAAAGTCGAATTTATACTGTCTTGTTTCATTTTTAAATTTGACAGGCACAAAAAGTTCAATTGAAAGATCCCCCTTTTTATTTATACTTTTAGGCGTAAACAGTTTTTTTCTTACACTGTATCTAGGATATAAAAGTTGGGAATTTTTTGTAGAAGGCAAAACAGATAAAATCCTTTTTTCAGGAGGAGCACTTGTGATTTTATCATCATTGTTACTTAAGGATAACAGTATCTTTGAATAATCTATTTTAATTTCCTCATTACTATTATTGTATACTGTCATATTCCAAAAGGCTTCATTCAAATCAAATTCGAAATCAATATTATCCTTTAAGTCTATTGGTTCTTTTTCAACACAAATAGGCATCTGAATATTGGTTGTTCTACACGAACAAAATATTAGCTGAAAAACAAAAAATAATAGTACCCCCTTTTTCATTTCACCTCCCTATTCCACCGGTAATATCTCAATCCAGTATCCATCCGGATCTTCAATAAAATACAAACCCATATCCGTATTTTCAAAACAAATACATCCCATCTCTCTATGAAAGCTGTGGACCTCATCATAATTGCCGGCAACACGCATGCAAAGATGAAACTCACATTCCCCTAAATCATAAGCCTCCGTCCGATCACGCAGCCAGGTTAATTCCAGACTAAATCCTGTCTGTCCATCTGTCAGATAAACAAGAATAAACGATCCGTCGCCAGCCTCTTTCCGTCGCAACTCTTTTAAGCCTAAAGCTTTCTCATAAAATGCCAGACTCTTTTCTAAGTCAAGCACATTAAAATTGAAATGATCAAACCTGCTGTTAATTTTCATACGATAATATTTTATTTTTCGACACTAAAGTCGCATGGAACGAACATCTTGAGTGATTAACGATTAATGGTAAGCGATTAATTAATCACTAATCATTAACAATTAACCATTAATTTACATGCTTCGTTTCATATATATAGTTTTTAATTTAAAACATAATAGATTCTCCCCTACCGTTCCATGCAATAAAACGAATACCATGTCGTTCGGCATATATCTGGAAAGCATTTGCTTTCTCATATTCTTCGCTAAAATGCATCGGAGAAAAAACAGAAACCTGAATATGATCTACAAACTGTTCGGCTCCCAGCATATAATCTTTTCCCTGACGAGGATCAACCGGAAACATTGCCAAATCTAAAAAAGAGGTCGTCTTCTTTAATAAGTCAACTTCTTTTAAAAAGTGACGTTCACATACAGCAATTTCTTCGGGAGTCGACTCTTCACTCCAATGCCAGTTATTCAAATCGCCCGCATGAAAAATCTTTTTACCTCCGGTTTCAATCAAAAAGGAAACACCTACATCCGTCGATCCGAATGCCTGAACACGAACGACCTCATCTTCCCATACCTGACCTTTCAGTAAAAATTCCGCATCCGACTGATGTACCAGTTGTTTACGCAAAATATCTTTTGAAAAGATATAATGAATGTCCGGTCGTACCTGTTTCCATTTCAATATTTCGGGATTAAAATGATCAGGATGCCAATGCGAAACAAGTACATATAATTTCCCGGGAAAAGCGGATAAATTTTGTTGAACATACCCGTCATCTGTATCCTGAAAAAAATCCATAATCAACGTACAACACGCATCTTCAACAACAAAACCACTATGATAAAGATATGTCAATTTCATCAGATCCTAAATAAGTAATAGCAAAGATAACACATTACAACGAAAAAACAGATGACTATATAACAATCTTACAATAAACCATTATCTTTGCAACAATCGGCAAACTGTAAAAAGATGAATTATTACGAATTTACATTTACTTATACATCGCCAATAGATATTATCACCCTGAATGATATTTTAGCTGCGGAATTAGGAACAATCGGATTCGAAAGTTTTTCGGAACTGGAAGATGGTATGAATGCTTACATTCCCGCAAATGTATTTGATGCTGAACAGTTAAAAATCATTTTGAACAATTTCCCATTGGATAATGTGGAGATCCAATATAATCAACAATTAATAGAAGGGAAAGACTGGAATGAAGAATGGGAGAAGAATTATTTCCAGCCAATTCGTATTGATCAGAAATGCCTGATTCGTGCCTCTTTTCATCCCGAAGAAAAAGGTTTTGAACATGAAATTATTATCAATCCTAAAATGGCATTTGGTACCGGTAATCATGAAACAACCTTTCTGATGCTTCGGGAAATGCTCTCACTAGACCTTCAGGATAAAGAATTATTGGATATGGGTTGTGGAACTGCCGTTTTAGCTATTCTCGCAGCCAAAAAAGGAGCAAAGCGAATTGTTGCCATTGACATAGATGAATGGGCATACAATAATGCAATCGAAAATTGCGTGTTAAACGGAGCGGAAATTATACAAGTTATATTAGGCGGAGCAGAACAAATTGCCAATACCGGTATATTTGACTATATATTTGCGAATATAAACCGTAATATTTTACTCAACGATATGCAGTCATATACATCAGTGCTTAAGCCTGGTGGAATACTCTATATGAGTGGGTTTTATAAGGAGGATATACCTGCTATCGAAACGGAATGCAACCGAAATGGATTACTCGTAATCTCGCATACGGAATGCAATAACTGGGTTGCATTGAAAACGAAAAAAAATGTTTCTTAAAAAACGCGAATAATAGCTTTCTACTATAATAAACAATAAACTTTTTCTGTTATATTGATGTTATTATGATATAGGTTTGTTATAATAACGTAAATTTATTCACTTATTAAAATAATCATGTTATGAAAGGAAATGTAGATTCAAAATTATTACTTGGTCTTGTTATTGGTGCCGCTGTAGGTGTTGCTGTTGGTTATTTAGCGACAACTGATAAAAGAGAACAACTTTTGGAAGAAATAAATGATCTCGTTGGAAAAGTGAAAGAAAATTTCAATGCAGCAGTAACCAAGTATAAAGAAGGGAAAGCTGAAATTGAAACAGCAATTGAAGAAACTGTGGCTAAAGAAACAAAATGAGAAAAGAGCCGGAACAATTTTTTCAGGAATTTAAACAAGACGTTACAACCTATGTTGAATTAAAGGCTGAACTCTTAAAATTAGAAATATACGAACGGGCAGGAAAAGGTATTTCTGCTCTTTCGTATGCTTTGATAGTAATCTTGCTCGTTTTTTTCCTGATTCTATTCATTTCTGTAGCAATAGGATTCTTCTTAGGTGATCGGTTTGGCTCCGTAGGAATTGGATTTTTATTTGTAGCTGCATTCTATCTGTTACTGACAGGTATCGCTTATCTATTAAGAAATAAAATACGTACAAGAGTATTAAATGACGTAATTGCTGCATTCATGACAAACAAAAAACAAGAAAATAACGAAAATGCAACAGACACCATTAGCACAATTACAGAATAAAAAAGAATGGATTCGATTAGAATCCCGTGAAAAAGAAGCAAAACTGAATGAACATCTTTCATATATGAAAGAAAATTCAGACAGTTTAGTTTTATCCGGTTTATCCTCACTTTTTTTCCCTAGAATAAACAATTCTCGAAAAGAAAATGGTGATAAGCATTCCATAACAACAAAACCAAAAGAATTATTCTCTCCTCTCAGTTTATTGAGTACTATTTCCGGTGGAAAAGGAATCCTACCAATCGCATTGGAAATAGCCCAGCCATTTCTCATCACATGGGGACTTTCTGCTGCAAAAAAGCTATTAAAAAGAGCATTCACTAAAAAGAAAAAATAGATCTAACATTTAATTTATGTTAGAGAACATATTTTTCCTTTTCAATTCGTACAAGCAAAAGAAATTTATGCTAAATTTGCACTCGTAAAAACAAAGTTCAAACATGAAGCGTACACTATCTTTGATAATCATACTATTAGGTGTATTGATTGTTTTTAATTCCTGTGCTACTCCCTGTGGTTGCTGATTGTAATGAAGTATTTTCTGAACATATTAAGCAATGAGAGCAGAAGCCGAACAAGTAAACGCACTTTTAATGACTAATTTCAATTGAACAATTATATTTTAAACCTTTAAAAAAATTTCGAATGATTAAAGTAGGTATTAACGGTTTCGGCCGTATCGGACGTTTAGTATTCCGTGCTGCTCAAGGCAGAAATGACATTCAGGTAGTTGGTATCAATGATTTGATCAGTGTTGAATACATGGCTTACATGTTGAAGTACGATACAATTCATGGTCAGTTCAAAGGTACAATCGATATCAAAGACGGTAATTTGGTTGTTAATGGAAATACAATCCGTGTAACAGCAGAAAGAAATCCGGCTGATTTGAAATGGGATGCTGTTGGAGCAGAATATGTTGTTGAATCAACAGGTTTATTCCTTTCTAAAGATACTGCTAAAGCACATGTTGATGCCGGTGCAAAATATGTAGTTATGTCTGCTCCGTCTAAAGACGATACTCCTATGTTCGTTTGTGGAGTAAACTTAGATGCTTATCAAAAAGGAACTCAATTTGTGTCTAATGCATCTTGTACTACAAACTGTCTGGCTCCTATCGCAAAAGTATTGAATGACAAATTCGGTATTACTGACGGTTTGATGACTACAGTTCACGCAACAACAGCTACTCAAAAAACTGTTGATGGTCCGTCTGTAAAAGACTGGAGAGGTGGCCGTGCTGCTGCAGGTAATATTATCCCTTCTTCTACAGGTGCTGCTAAAGCTGTAGGTAAAGTTATTCCTCAATTAAACGGTAAATTGACAGGTATGGCATTCCGTGTTCCAACATTGGATGTTTCTGTTGTTGACCTGACAGTTAACCTGGCAAAACCAGCTTCTTACGAAGATATCAAAGCTGCTATGAAAGCTGCTTCTGAAAACGAATTAAAAGGTATCCTGGGATACACAGAAGATGATGTTGTTTCTTCTGACTTCATTGGCGATGCCCGTACTTCTATCTTTGATGCTAAAGCAGGTATTGCTTTAACAGACACATTTGTAAAAGTTGTGTCATGGTACGACAACGAATGGGGATATTCAAACAAAGTATTGGAATTGATCGCTCACATGAAAAAAGTAAACGGTTAATAAAAATTTAACTAACCATAAAAAAGGGGGCATTTCTATGGAAATGTCTCCTTTTTGTCTTATTAAGACATCTTATATAAAAATACTCCAAAAAGCACAAACAACGTTAAAGGCAAGCGATTTCACATAACAATTCGGGAATTATATTGTTATATAAATAGAGTCAGCAATGGCTAAGTTATGTTTAATCTCTAACTGGAGGAATTGAAAATGAAAGCGTACCTATCAAAAAAAGACTTTCCTCTTAGAAAAGCAGCTGATAACAATCATCCTTTGGATATTCACTATTCAAAAACTGAGTTTTTCTATGAGGGACAGGAATGTAGATCAGAAGATGAAGAAACAAATGCCAACGAAGAGAAAGTGAATACGAAAAACAAAAAACGCAATCATTTTCGAGGTAATTTCAACATATTCTTCTAAACACATTACATGATGTTGAATATTTTAAAGCAGGTCAATGCAGCTGATTGATCTGCTTTTATTGTATATTAAAAAACATTCAGTTGATTCTTTGAATACGTTTTCATTGTCTATTGTCCACTCTCAATTGTCAATTGATTTTCCCCTTTCTACTTAGGTCTTTTCCCTCAATATTACTACCTTTGCCTTCTATGAAAGCATATCAATTAATCACTGTATTAGGACCAACAGCATCCGGAAAGACAACCTTTGCTACAATACTAGCCAATCAGCTGGATACAGAGATTATTAGTGCAGATTCACGCCAAATATATCGTTCTATGGATATTGGAACGGGAAAAGATATTTCCGATTACACCATTAACGGAAAAACAATCCCATATCATCTCATTGATATACATGATCCGGGATACAAATATAATGTCTTTGAATATCAGCACGATTTTTTCCGTGTATACGAAGCTATCAAAGCCAAAGGCAAATTACCCGTTTTATGTGGCGGAACAGGAATGTATATAGAAGCAGTATTAAATGGATATAAACTACTGGATGTACCTGAAAACAAAGAATTACGCGAAAAGCTAAAAAACAAATCGCTTCAAGAACTCGAGAATATACTTGCAAACTATAAAGTGCTCCATAATAAAACCGACGTCGATACAGCACAACGTGCCATTCGTGCCATTGAAATTGAGGAATACTACAAACAGCACACTCCCGATCAAAATGAATACGAACCAATCAATAGTCTGATTATAGGCATTCAAATCGACCGGGAACTACGCAGAAAAAAAATAACCAAACGATTACATACCCGATTAAAAGAAGGGATGATTGAAGAAGTTGAACAAATTCTTGCAACAGGTATAAAACCGGATGACCTGATTTATTACGGACTTGAATACAAATATCTCACATTATATATTATCGGTGAACTTTCATACGATGAAATGGTTTCCCAACTTGAGATAGCCATTCATCAATTTGCAAAACGCCAGATGACCTGGTTCCGCGGTATGGAACGTCGCGGGCATACCATTCACTGGATAGACGCAACAATCCCAACTGAAGAAAAAATTGCCTTTGTAAAAAATTTATTAAACATCCAATAAGAAATGATTACCGTTGAAAATTTCAAAAATCAACCTAACTTTTTCCTCATGGCCGGTCCATGTGTGATCGAAGGAGAAGAAATGGCATTACAGATAGCCGAAAAGATTGTCACAATAACCAGTAAGCTAAATATCCCTTATATCTTCAAAGGTTCCTATCGAAAAGCAAACCGCTCACGCATCGATTCATTCACCGGGATTGGCGATGAAAAAGCATTAAAGATACTTCGGAAAGTAAATGAAACATTCAATATTCCAACCGTTACCGATATACACGAAACAGCGGAAGCTGCTATGGCTGCCGAATATGTAGATGTGCTGCAGATACCGGCATTCCTATGCAGACAAACGGATCTGTTGGTCGCAGCTGCAGAAACCGGAAAGATTGTAAATATAAAAAAAGGACAGTTCCTGTCGCCCGATGCAATGCAATTCGCCTGTCAGAAAGTAGTCGATGCCGGCAACAACAATGTAATGCTTACTGAACGGGGTACAACTTTCGGATATACAGATTTGATTGTCGATTATCGCGGAATTCCTCAGATGCAAAAATTTGGTTTTCCGGTTATCATGGATGTAACCCATTCGTTACAACAGCCCAACCAGACATCCGGGGTAACCGGCGGACTACCTGCATTGATCGAAACAATTGCCAAAGCGGCTATTGCTGTTGGTGCAGACGGATTATTTATCGAAACACATCCTGAACCCTGTAAAGCCAAATCCGATGGAGCCAATATGCTGCAACTGGATTTACTGGAAGGATTACTAACGAAGCTCCTTAAAATCAGAGAAGCAATTCAGTAAGATATAAAACTGAGGCAGAAAGTTATTATAAATAACAAATCTGTCTCAGTATCTGAAATAACTATTTTCATCATCCTCATTTGAATTGATTCTGATATTCAAAAAATGAAGTTACGGTTGAAATTTAACTTTTAATCGGAATTTGATATCTTTATTACGCTGTGACCATTTAGGACCGTTTTCAAGCAAATAAACAATTTCGTCTTCCAATGCTTCACAATCCTTGAGTTTAACCTGAATATTGGTAGGTTTTCCCGTATCATCCAAATAGAACTTAACCGATACTTTAACGGCTTTCTCTTCACAAAGATCCGTATTTATATTCTCAGCTAGATATGTTTTGAATTGTTTCTCACCAAATTCTATCTTCTTGCCTTCCACTTGACTCACACTTCCGGTAACACTACTTTTCTTTTGAATACCATAGCCGACTACAACCACCTCATCCAAAGCATTAGCCGATGGTTTTAAATGAACATAAGCCAACTCATTATCAGCCGGAAGTGTAAATTTTTGTGGTTCATACCCAATATAAGACGTTATTAGATTATAGTGACTTAAATCCGAAGGAACAGATAATTTAAAATGTCCGTCCAGATCAGTTATCGTAGCAATAGAAGTGCCTTCAACATATACACTCGCACCTATCATCGGTTCTCCGAACTCATCCAATGCAGTTCCTTCAACTAATATCCCCGTCATTAACTTACCTGACTTATCCGGTACCTGACCTGTCCTTTTCGTGATAGACAAAAGACCTTCATCCTTTTTCCCTTTTGATGCATCTGCCATAAAACCATTAAACCCACTATCAGGAACAAGCGAATCGAGCTTAACGTCGCCATGTATTTCCGACATAAGAGCCGGATCATCATCTGCCGTTCCTGTCTGCTGCTCCCCATCAAAATAAGACTCCCTCTCCTCTGATTGCTCCTCTCCGCGAACTGGTTTATAATCAGCAATCAAAGGTTTTGGTGGAACTTCAACGGGAATCTCTGTTTGTAAAGAATCGTCCTCATCATCCACAATAACCGGCAAACGCTCTTCTTCATTCACTGTAGAAGAATCTTTCTTTACCAAATGACTATTCGAAGCAACAAAATCTTTATCACTTCCAGAATTCCATACTATAAAGAAACTACCAATACCTATAAGTAATACAATCGAAGCAGCTATCCATACCATTTTTCTATTAATAGTATGTTGATTCTTCCCTTTCGATATCCGTTTATCAAGTGCCTTTTCCAGACTTTCAAGCATAGGCAGATGATTCTCGTCAAAGGCATCATAACCATCGAGTGCATCATGCAAAAAAGGATTGTTCAGCGCATCCTGCTCCAAACGATTAGCATCCTTGCCTTCCCTTTTTCCGCTTATATAGTCTTTTAATTTCATCTTTGTCCCAATACCTTAAGAATACAGGTCTTTAAATTTCGTTTTCCATTCTGAATATAACTTTTTACTTTGCTCAACGGGAAACCAGTCAGTTTAACAATATCGGCATACGATTTTTCTTCCAGATAAAAATAATTAATACTCACCTGCTGCTCATTCGATAATGTACCGATACAATAAGTCAACGCTTCCGTTTCCTCTTCCGTCTGCATGACATCCGATAGAGTAAAAAAGTCATCACTTTCCACAACCGTATCTTCTATTTTAACAAAAAAAGCACGCTTATCCTTTTTTATTACATGAAAACAATGATATTTAGCAACACTATAAAGCCATGTATTAAAATTCTTTATGTCGTATTGTGAAACTTTCTTTACAATGTCTTCAAAAATATCCATCACTGCATCATAAGCAGCATCCTTATCTTCCAGATATTTTAAACACAAACCATATACCAATGGTATATTCCGTCGGTATAATTCACCGAAGAAAACAATATCGTCTGTCTGAAGAAATTTTTTCAATAAATCTTCATCACTCAGTTCCGACAATGTTTTGTTGATTTTCAAACGATTAGAATAAATCCATTCATTCTATGACAACAAAAATAAAAAAATATTCCCACTTAACTTATGGAATTTCATGCATAAAAATCTCTAATGACAAAACAAACACAATTTCACAGTATAAACTCTAAAATAAACAATCATGAAACGAAGCAAATTATTTTTAGTATGTGGGTTAATAAACCTTATTTCCTTTTCGGTTTTCGCTCAAAAAATTACAGTAAGTGGTATAATTACAGATGCCTGGGATGGCACTGCAATTGCTGGGGTTAACATTCTGGTTAAAGGAACAACAACCGGAACAGTAAGTAATGTGCATGGACAATACAGTATTTCAACCGAGATTGGCAATACGATCGTTTTCTCGTATATCGGTTATGAAACAATCGAAATGAAAGTACAAAACAGTATACACGATATTCAGATGAAAGAAGACTGTAAAAGCCTGGAAGAAATCATTGTAGTAGGATACGGTATTCAAAGGAAAAGCGATATAACAGGAAGTATCAGTGTAGTTTCAAATGAAGAGAAAAAGTCTCGTAAACCTAAAAAACAAGCTCAATCATCATACAATGCTACCGCATATGTACAATCTACACCTACCACGTCTGTTTATGATTATAGTGATGCCGAAGAATATACAGGCTTCACTGAAAATCGTTTCTATACTTCCAAAGAACAACCTCTTTCCACATTCTCATTAGATGTAGATGCAGCCTCCTACAGCAATATCCGTCGAATAATCAATCAGGGACAAATACCCTCCAAAGATGCCGTTCGTATCGAAGAATTAATAAATTATTTTAATTACGAATATGAGCAGCCAAAAGGAAAACACCCTGTAAATATCATCACAGAAGCAACCATATGTCCCTGGAATGAGAAACATCAAATGGTTCGTATCGGAGTAAAAGCAAAAGACATTCCACAGGAAGAACTTCCTCCGGCAAATCTGGTTTTCCTGATTGATGTATCCGGCTCTATGCAGGGAACCACACGATTGGATTTAGTCAAATCATCCATGAAACTATTAGTAAATAATCTGCGTAATAACGACCGGGTAGCAATTGTGACATATTCCAATTCCGTACAGGAAGTATTATCTTCAACAAGCGGTAACAATAAAGATAAAATCATGGCTGTTATCGACCACTTATATGCATCCGGAGGGACTGCTGGAGGCGCCGGAATACAATTAGCTTATCAGATTGCTGAACAGAATTTTATAAAAAAGGGGAATAACCGCATTATCCTTTGCTCTGACGGCGATTTCAATATCGGTATTTCAAGCCCGGCCGAACTGGAAAAATATATTGAAACTAAACGTCAAACAGGTATTTTTCTGACGATCTTAGGATATGGAATGGGAAATTATAAAGATAATCGTTTACAGGTACTTTCCGAAAAAGGAAACGGAAACCATGCCTATATCGATAATATACAGGAAGCTAACAAAGTACTGGTAAACGAATTTGGAGGAACAATGTACACCGTGGCAAAAGATGTAAAAATACAGGTTGAATTTAACCCTGAACATGTAAATGCCTATCGTTTGATCGGTTACGAAAGTCGTATCTTAAACAAAGAAGATTTTAATGACGATACCAAAGATGCTGGTGATCTGGGAGCAGGACATACCGTTACTGCACTTTATGAAATCATTCCTGTAGGAGTTCAAATGTCTAAAAGCGTTGATGATTTGAAATATCAGAAAACAAAAAAGAAAGAACCGGCAAAAGCTCCTGATGATTTTTCAAACGAATTGCTTACTGTAAAACTCCGGTATAAAGAACCCGCAAGCGAAACAAGCAAACGAATGGTTATTCCGGTTTTAGTAAGCAGTATCAATAAACAACCTTCTGCAGATTTTAAATTTGCAATGTCGGTTGCCATGTTCGGTCAGATACTCCGGGAGTCCAAATTCAAAGGCAATGCTACGTATCAAAAGGCTATTCTGCTGGCAAATGAAGGTACTGGAAAAGACAGGCACGGATACCGAAAAGAATTTATTCGCCTGGCCGAATCAATTGAACAGCTTACTAAATAAAAGCCGCAACACAGACAATTTGTCTCATTAAACGTCATTTTGTCACAAATACTTCTACTGGATATTTAACAGATATTTACTGTACTCAAAGTAAGCTGAAGATTTAATATTCCATTTCACTAACAATCGTTAAAAAATAAAGATTGGCAATGATTTTGCAATTTGATTATTGAAAAGTTTACAAAAAACATTTTATCAAATATATGAATATAAATTCATTAATTAAATTATGGAGGAAATAATCATGAACAATCAACTAAGAAAATTTGACCGCTTTGGCGGATTCTTTCCGGCAATAATCAATCGGAATTGGAACGATGATTTTTTTGATGACGATCGTCTTCCGGCAACCAATGTAAAAGAAAACAAAAAGGAATTCTTAATAGAGCTTTCTGTTCCGGGTGTTGATAAAGACAATTTCAATATCGAAATAGAGAAAAATGTGCTTAAAATATCAGCCCGGAAAGAAACAAAGAACGAAGAAAAAGACAATGATGATAAAATCTTGCGTCAGGAATTCGGTTATTACTCTTTTTCACGGAGTTTCATCATTCCGGAAAATGTGGATACATCAAATATCCAGGCAAAACATCAAAATGGTATTTTAGAAATCAGTTTACCTAAAATGGATAAAATGCCTGAAGATAAAGTGAAGAAAATTGAAATCTCTTAATAATCCGTTTGTTTTTAATTGTTATTAATTTAATTAAGAGGCGGTTTAGAAACAAGATCGCCTCTTTCTTTTATATTTGCTCTACTTAATTGTCTATTCTCAACTGTCCATTGTCAATTGCTTTTCCTTTAATTACTCTTCATAAATAGCATCCCACCACGACGAATCATCTTTCAGCCAACGGTCAAACCATGCAAAAATAGTATCATTCCATTTCAGCCGCTTTTCATACGACATGATATGATGATCTTCACCTCTTACCTGCACTAATTCAACCGGCTTTCCTAAAATTTTCAATGCAGTATACATCTGAATACTTTCACCTACAGGTACATTCGTATCAGCAGCACCATGTATCAGCAAGATCGGAGTATTTATCTTATCGGCACTGAAAAGCGGACTCTGGTTAACATACAAATCGTGATTATTCCACGGATAACTATGAGCGCTGGCCAAACTGCTGTAGGAATATCCCCAATATCCTTCACCCCAGTAACTGCTTATAGAACTAATTCCTGCATGCGATACAGCCGCTGCAAACAAATCCGTACGTGTTTGCAAATACATCGTCATAAATCCACCATATGAAGCGCCAATACAACCGATCCTTTTCGAATCGACAAACGAATGTTCACGAATAAATTGTTGTGTACCCTCAATAATATCGTCTGACGAACGCTTACCCCACGTATTGACATGTAAAGCCGAAAACTTTTGTCCGAAACCCGTAGCACCACTTGGCTGTAGTACATAAACCACATAACCCAATGCTGCATAAACATGCTTCGGATAACGACTTTCAAATACACGACTGGTAGGTGTTGTCCCTCCATAATAGTTCACAATCATTGGATATTTTTTCGAAGGGTCAAAATCAGGCGGCAGATAGTAATATCCCTTGATTTCAATACCATCCGAATTGGTAAAATTAAAGTCTTTCACCTCACCAAGTCTTAACTGAGCTAATTGGTCAGCATATGGATCGGCAATCAGTATTGTTTTTTTTGTCTTAAAGTTATATAGATAAGCCCGCGTTGAATTGGAAAGACTAACCCCACTATAAACCATAACCGGAGCATGACTCGCTATTCTATATGAATTTATAACATCTTCTTCCGATGACAAGCGGGTAAACTTTTTTGTCGACGGAGCATATGCATAAATAACCACCCGATCCTCTTCTTCCGATTGCAGATAGATCAGACCGTCATTGGCATTCCATACAGCATTTTGAATGGATGGATTAAAATCTTTGGTTACCGCCTCAAGTTTCTTTGTTGTTAAATTCATCAAAAAAGCCTGCGTATCAGAACTATTGGCTATTTGTCCCTCATTAACATTCAATCCAATACCATCAAAAACCTCCGGACCTCCGAGAATCAGGACAGAATTATTATCAGGTGAAAACTGAGCACGCGAAACAAACACCTCATCTTCCCAGAGAAGCTCCATCTGCATTGTTTCAACATTTAACCGGTACATCGAACTTTTACGGAACGGACGTTCGGTTATGGTTTCGTCGGATGTTGAAAAAAGAATAAATTTTCCATCGCGGCTGATATCATTCAAATAAGTTCCATGTGCACCAAATGTAAGCTGCTGCGTTAAACCGGTCTGAAAATCATAACGGTAAATAAATGAATGAGGCGGCTTACCACCCGAACGATCCGTCAGCGTCTGTAAACGAAAAACAACCTCATTTCCTTTATCATCATCCTTTTCCGGCTTCGAATAAAACAAACACTTCTCATCAGGAGAAAATAAAACACGCTCATCAGGTATATTTGCAGCCAATTCTTTCTCTTCCAGTGTTTCCGGACAAATCGTATACAAACTGGTCATAGTTCCTTCTTTCCGGATATAATAAAGTTGTTCGGTCTTTGGCATCCAGTTCAGTTGTTGTTTGCGGCGATCCGTATCAATCATCACCCGCTTCCCGCTTTTAACAATATAAAGTTCTGTCGAATACGAAGAGCGTGCTCCATGATTATTTGTATATGAAATCAAAACATAGTTACCTGAAGGCGAAACCGAAATACCAGACACCCGTTTTCCTTTAATAGCATCATCAATCACCATTTTCCGCTGTGCTTTCTCAGAAAAAGAAAGTAATCTTTCCGAATCGGATTTATCATTTTCAACCGCCACTTTTAATGCAGTACAAGATGCATTCTCCTGACTAAACAATTTAATTACAACACGACATGTCTGCGGATAAGGATCAAAGTCAGCAGTAGCTGCTTTAGCCTGGTGAAGCGAATCTTCTATCGTTGTTTTAGAGGTAACCAATTTTTCATTTATATATATTTCGAGCATATTGGGAGAAGTTATCTCTACCTTTGCTTTACCATACTGATCGGCCTCCACATAAAAGGAAAACAACTGAAAATAAGGATTCTTTTCTTCCGCTTTTAATAGGAAAAAGCTATCCTTATCAGCTTGGTATCTTTCTGTAAAATACGCTTGTTCAGGTATCGTCAGATTCCACTTAAGCATATTTTCGTCAGCAAACTTTTTATCTTTCCGGTCGACTGAGTCAACTTCCGCCGGCTTTACAACAACAACAGGACTCATAGCATAGATTTGTTTTAGAAATTCCTGCTTGGCCGATACACTCAAACTGAAAAACATCAGGCAAAAAAGCAAACAATTTTTCATATAATATTTTATTTATCATTTATGAATCAAACGAACTTATCTTATATTGTCAATTAACTATGGCCAATCTTCGATAGATCTATATCAGCGAACATTGTTTTATATAACTCAATTGATCACTCTCATATATCTGAATGATCCTCAATCCAATAATCAAAAAAGTAGATTATTACCTTATTGGTTTAAGATATCGTCATTTTTCAAAGATAAAAAAAATTACTACAAGAATTGAATGTTTAACATCCAGGATGATTACTTTTGCATATGACAAACTAATTTTTTTCTGATTAAAAATTTGAACGGTATCTGACAAAAGTCTCTTCTTCCTGGAAACGGAAAAAGAATAACGATGATAAACACTAAAAGAAAAAATATTGGCTAATGCCAGACAATCACTTTCGCTATATGGAAAAAGATAACTCAAATGAGATTGATCTGTTATTTTGGAAAATAGCATTGAAAGATGACGAAGAAGCATTTCGGACATTATTCTTTGATTTTTTCTCTTCACTCTGTGTATTTGCACATCGCTATATAGAGTCATGGGATACATGTGAAGATATTGTTCAGGATACGTTTTTTAAAATCTGGAAAAACCGGAAAAGCCTATCAATCGATAGTTCGGGAAGAAATTTTCTCATAACCAGCGTAAAAAATAATTGTATTGATTATCTGAGAAAAAAAGAAACAGAACATTCCTGGCAACAAGAAGAAATACATAGTAAAACTGATTATACGACAGAAGACTTTTATTCAAAAATAGAGTTAGAGACCATGCTTTATGAAGCGCTTGCACGATTACCGGAACACAGCCGCATTATTTTTGAAAAAAACCGATTTGAAGGTAAAACGTATACCGAAATAGCTATTGAAGAAAAAATTTCCGTAAAAACCGTAGAGGCACACATGAGTAAAGCTTTAAAATTGCTACGTGTTGAATTAAAAGACTTTCTCCCATTCCTATTACTTTTTCTTTGGTAAAAAAGTTTTTTTTGATAGGGTATATCTTCTGTTGTACGTCTATTCTATAAAAGCTAAACCGTGAAAATAGAGACACAACATATTTTTGATTATCTGGAAAACAATCTTCCCACAGAAGAGAAAAGGGCTTTTGAACAAAACTTAAAGGAGTCGCCTGAACTACAAAAAGAACTGGAAGAAATTCGTTTTATCTGGCAAACATCCTCCGAACTAATGCAGCATAAACGTGTCAATACGGAAAGAAATTGGGACAAACTTTCCCGGCGGATCTCTTTCAACAGGTACAAAAATAAAACATTAAGATATACTCGTAATGCAGCTGCTATTTTATTAATCCCCTTTCTGATTATATCCTATGTTTTATTTCATCAGGTAAAAAAGCAAGGCAACATAGAAACGGAACAAGTCGAGCTGACAAGTGCCCACGGGCTTGTTTCAAAGATTATACTCCCGGATGGTTCGGATGTCTGGCTGAATTCCGGCTCCACCATTATTTATCCTCAATATTTTACAGAAAACAAACGCCAGGTTTTCCTATCAGGTGAGGCCTACTTTAAAGTAAAAGCTGACAAGTCAAAACGCTTTGAAGTTATTACTGAAGCCGGATTAATGGTCAGCGCTTTCGGTACGGAATTTAATGTCTTTGCGTACAAAGAAGAACAAACGATCGAAGCAACATTAGTATCCGGGAATATAGAGGTAACTGCTGACAATTCTTCGGAGCCTCAGGTACTAATACCCGGGCAGCAGGTCATTTTTGAAAAAGAAAACAAAAATCTTGATGTAACAGACGTAAACCTGGCTGTAAAAACGGCTTGGAAAGACGGTAAAATGATATTTCGGAGAGCCGGAATGAAAGAGATTATCCAGCGTTTATCACGTCGCTTTAACGTCAATATATATTTAGAAAATAAAGAACTCTATGACTATACCTATTCGGCAACATTTACCACCGAATCCTTACATGAAATATTAAACTTGCTGGAAAAATCGGCGCCTTTAAAATGCAAAATTATAGAACCCGAACAGTCTGAAGATTATAGCTATTCCAGACGAACAGTTATCATCAGTATGAAATAGCGACCATTATTTTTTAACAAATAAACCGAAAATGCCTATGGAGAAAGTATCATGAAGAACTAAAAACGGGAAAATGCAAAATCACACTCTCCCGCAGTTATCAAAATATTACCAATCCGAAAATCTCACCTGACGAATGGTAATACAAACAATTAAGTTATAAACCTAATTATTAATTTGACAGTGTAAATTTATGAAGAATTCACTACAACACAAAGGTCTTAAGCTTTATTTAAGCTTATTACCCAAAATCCCGGTTTCTATGAGAATAGCCATCATTCTATTATTCGGAATAATTATTCAGGCCAATGCAGACATTTATAGTCAAACAACCTCGTTAAGCCTTGATATGCAAAATGCTACCATTGAAGAGGTTCTCCTTGAAGTTGAAAATAAATCAGAGTTTTATTTCCTCTACAACAGTAAACTAATTAATGTTGACAGATTAGTCAATGTCCAATTAAAAAACAGTAATATTGAATCCGTACTCAAAACAATCTTTGCCAATACGGATGTTACCTACAAAATCGAAGACCGTCAGATCATCTTAAGTAAAAAAGAATTCCATGCATCACAGATACAACAAGGAAAAAAAATCCAGGGAATCATAAAAGATGAAAGTGGCGAACCTATTATCGGAGCAAGTATAGTTATAACCGGAACAACCATCGGTACCGTTTCCGATATAGATGGTAAATTTATTTTAGATGTTCCCGAAAATGCAACCTTATTAATCTCGTATATTGGTTATTTACCTCAAAAAATAACTGTTGGTAATCAAAGTAATCTGACGGTTACATTACGTGAAGACACCCAGACATTGGATGAAGTGATCGTTATTGGTTATGGAACAGTCAAAAAGAGCGATATAACAGGATCGGTTGCTTCCGTAAAAGTAGGAGAATTAAGAGAAGGAGTAACAAGCTCTGTCGACCAGATGCTTCTTGGTAAAAGCGCCGGTGTAAATGTAGTACAAAACAGTGGAGAGCCGGGAGGAGGTTTTTCTATTAATATTCGCGGAGCCAGCTCAATTAATGCCGGCAATAGTCCCTTGTACGTGATAGATGGAGTTCCTATTGATAATGCACGCCCTATATCTTCCGGTTCTATTGTAGGATTTAGTGACAACAGAAGTCCCAGAAATCCGTTAGCATCGATCAATGCTTCGGATATTGAATCAATTGAAGTACTCAAAGATGCTTCCGCTACTGCTATTTATGGTTCAAGAGGCGCGAATGGTGTCATTCTTATTACCACTAAAGGTGGAAAAAAAGGCGAAAAAGCACAGGTCAGCTACCAGGGATATATTGGTATCCAAAATCCCTCAAAAAAATTAGATTTACTGAATGCTGCCGATTATAAAAGGATATTAAATGAGATTATAGATGCAGGTGGAGATGAAGAAGGAAATCGCGTAGGCGATATTGCCAATAATGGAAAAGGAACCGACTGGCAGGATGAAATAACAAATCGCAATGCGATCGTTAATGACCATCAGTTATCATTCGCCGGAGGCACTGAAAAAACAGCCTATTATGTATCCTTAAATTATATGAATCAGGAAGGTTTGATACGGAATACAAACTTCGACCGCTATAGTGCGCGTATCAACCTGCAATCAGACATAAACAGCAGGCTCAAAATCGGGGTAAATGTCACTGGATCTTACATGAAAGACAAGTTTGTGGCCAACGGATTCGGTGTAAATGAAAGTGGTGGGGCAATGTATGCCGCTTACAATTTCGACCCGACTTACGGCGTAATGGACGACGATGGTCATTACATAACCTCTCCATTGTTAACACTGGATAACCCCGTAGCCATAGCGGAAGGTATGCGTTCCACATCCGACTCTTATCGCTTTCTTGCTTCGGCCTTTGGCGAATACTCCATTTTTGAAGGATTGTCGGCAAAGCTTAACCTTGGAACCGACTTTATGAATGAAAGCCGGAAAAGCTTTGTATCCAACCTTACAAAAGTCGGGAAAAATAACGGAGGTTTAGGTGCAAACCAAAATTCGGAGAAAAGCAATTACCTGATCGAAGGAACATTGAATTATAACAAAACATTCGGAATTCATTCGTTGAATGCTTTAGCCGGAATTACCTACCAACGGTTTTCTACAAGCAGGATGAACAATACGGCATCCGACTTCCTAAACGAATCGTTGGGTGCAGATAATTTAGGTATCGGAAATCAGGAAACATTCCGTATAACCAATTCCGTAACCGGTAACCGTTTGGCTTCTTATATCGGACGTGTCAATTATTCTTTATTAGACAAATACCTGCTGACGGCTACCCTTCGTGCTGACGGCTCTTCCCGTTTTGGTGAAAATAACCGCTTTGGTTATTTCCCATCAACGGCACTCGCATGGAAAATGTCAAATGAAGGCTTTATGCAAGAAATTGATTTTCTGACTTCATTAAAGTTTCGTGCCAGCTGGGGAAAAACCGGTAATCAGGAAATTGGAGACTTCCCCTCCGTAAGTACATTCTCACAAGCTGGATATGCCATTTGGGACGAAAGACAAGTGACCGGTACAGAACCGGCCAAAATGCCCAATCCCGACTTGAAATGGGAAACTACCGAACAATTTAATGTCGGTTTTGACTTCGGACTTTTTAATAACCGGATCAATGGTACGATTGATTATTACCAAAAGAAAACAAAAGACATGTTGTTGAATTTGCCGGTTCCCCAATCTACCGGTTATGAAAGTATTTTGTCAAATATTGGCCGGATAGACAATCAAGGATTTGAATTCCTGGTCAATACAGTTAATATAGATACGAAAAACTTTACCTGGCAATCTGCACTTTCTTTCTCAACCATGAAAAATAAAGTGAAAGACCTTGGTGACATAGATGAAATTATAATCGGTGCAGGTTATACCCATGTAACACAGGTAGCGATACAAAAACCAGGACTTCCGCTCAATTCCTATTATGGTTGGGAGATTGACGGCATATGGCAAATTGGAGACGATTTTAGTAAATTCACCGAAGATTATCGCCCCGGCGACCTGAAATATGTAGACCAAAACGGCGATGGTGTGATTGATGATAAAGACCGGGTAGTACTAGGCAATTCATTCCCTGATTTCCAATGGTCGTTCAGTAATACTTTTACATATAAAAATATTGATCTGTTCATTTTCTTTGAAGGGGTACAAGGAATAGATATGTTAAATGGAAACCTGATTGACAACTACTTCCCGATCAATTTCCGTCGAAATAAATTCGCCGAGTTGTATCTGAACCGGTGGACTCCGGATAATCCGACTAATGAATATCCATCATTCGAAAATTCACTTCGGTTTGGTCGTAGGGTAGCCAACTCAAAAACAGTTCAGGATGCATCGTATATACGGTTGAGAACTGTCCGCTTGAGCTATTCGTTTCCTAAGAACTTCATTCGTCTCATACAAGGATTACAGCTTTATGTAACAGCCGAAAATCTGTTTACAATTACTGATTATATCGGACTCGATCCGGCTGTTAATCCGAATAACAATGCAAACTTCCGGATGGACTTCAATGCTTATCCTACGGCAAGAACTTTCATCTTCGGTGCGAAAATTGATTTTTAATATTAAATACCTTAATAAGAAAAATATGAAACAATGCATTTTAAATAGTAGTAAAATAGCTCTATCATTTACAACTTTTATCACCCTATGCTTTCTATCCGGATGTGAAAGTATGCTGGAAGAGCCTGTAAAGTCACAGTTTGCCGAAGAAAACCTTTTGTCTACCAAACAAGGGCTTGAGTCTGTTTTGGCAGATGCCTATGCAAAAAATGATAATGGGACACGAACCCGGAATATTGTGAAGCGTGAAGAATTTACGACTGATATTTTATGGCAAACCGGTGGTGGCGAAAATGGAACAGCTATGCCACTTATGACTTTCAGGTGGGATCCATCTAATGAGATGGAAGCAATATGCTGGATGGGCTACTGGAGGGTTATCCGGAATACCAATATTGTAATGGATAATTTGCCGAATGTGGCAGATATCACGAACGAAAAAGACAGAAACGAACTATATGCCGAAGCCCAATTTATGCGTATTTGGGCATACTATGAATTATGGAATCAGTTTGGGCCTCTGCCGATCCGAAAAAGCCAAAACGATCCGCTGGAACTGCCGAAAGCCACGACAGAAGAATTCCAGGCATTTATGGAAAGCGAGTTACTCGAAACAATAGCTAATTTGCCATCCCCGGGCAATGAACCTGCATACGGTCGTGTCCATAGCGGCGGAGCGCGTGCCCTTCTTTGCAAATGGTATCTGAACACGCATCAATGGCAAAAATGCGCCGATATGGCACAGGAAATCATTTCAAGCGGTTCTTTTGCCTTGTATCCGGATTATAAACAAATGTTCGCACTTGAAAATGAGAAAAACTCCGAGTTTATTCTTGTTAAAACAACATTAGCAAATTCGGGTACGGTTAATAATCATTTGGCTACAGCGCTTCCCTGGGATTTTCACAAGGGGTTGGATGGTGGAATAGAAGGAGTTATCAATGAAAAATGGGAAAACTTTGCATCCCAGTATCGTATGTATGATGAATTTTATTATAGTTTCGCTCCGAATGATACCCGGAAAAGTCGTATCCTGACGAAGTATGAAGATTCAAAAGGTAATGTTGTCGATCTGCTTGTCGATTATAAAGATGCCACCCGGGGTATTAAATACCCACCCGATCCGGCAGCATCCGGAAATGCCCACGGAAATGATTTTCCGGCTATCCGGTATGCCGATATCCTCCTGGCCAAGGCCGAAGCCTTAAATGAATTAAACGGCCCTAATCAGGAATCCATTGATCTTATCAACATGATCCGGAACAGAGCGCAGATAGAAAACGTTTTTTTAGCTGATTTCAGCTCAAAGGAAGCTTTACTGGAACAAATTTTAAAGGAACGCAGATGGGAATTCTGGTATGAAGGACATCGACGCAGGGACTTGATCCGCAACAATCGGTTTATTCAATATGCTAAAAACCGAGGCATCAGCAATGCAGATAATCATCACGTCTGGTTCCCAATACCTCAGTCTGCAATTGATGCAAATTCTCTTCTCAAGCAGAATGACGGATATTAATTTGATTTTTACATTACAGATTAGCAGATTTCGTATATTTACCCCGTTTTTATCATTACAAATCTGCTATTCTGTTAATTTGTAGATAATAGAGCATTTCACAATATATGAGAATAAAAAAATATAAAACAACACTTTCAATTCTTACAATAGGAGCTGCCGTACAGCCTTTATTATCGAAAGAGCCTGCTAAGCATCCGAATATTTTGGTTGTTATGACTGATCAAATGCGTGCCGATTTATGCCGCCGGGAAGGGTTTCCGTTAAACACTACTCCTATCCTTGATTCCATTGCCCAAAGAGGATGTTGGTTTGATAAAGCATACACGGCCGCACCGGCTAGTGTTCCTGCGCGAACCTCTTTCCTTACCGGCAGATTTCCTAAAGCAACAGACGTACGCAGCAACCATAATCTCCAGGATGCCGTTTATCTGCAGGATATGTATGATATCATGAAAAAGGCAGGCTACCGTACAGCCTTGATAGGAAAAAATCATACATACCTGAAAGCCGACAAAGTCGACTTCTGGAGTGAGTATGGCCATACTGGCAAAATCGGTAAAGATAAAACAACCGGTGACGCTGCCTTTGATACATATCTGGGAAGTCTTAGCATGTATGTAAATTATGATCCTTCGCCTTTCGGAATCGAGCAACAACTACCCTATCGTATGGTAGACGAAGCGAAAGATTGGATAAAAGAAGATAATAAACTCCCTTTCTTCCTATGGTTTTCCATACCCGAGCCTCACACACCTTATCAGACATGTGAACCTTATTATTCAATGTTTCCACCCGACCGGATACCTCCGGTACATACCGATATGCATACGTTAAATGAAAAAGGAGAAATTTATCAGCACATGCATGATGTAATGCTATTAGCCCATCCTGATTTTCCCGGAAAAATTGATCGGGCCCGATCCGTCTACTATGGAATGTTACGAATGATAGATGATCAGGTAAAACGTCTGATCGACCATTTGAAAGAAGAAAATATATATGACAATACAATTATTATCTTTCTCTCTGATCATGGTGATTATGTTGGGGAATATGGATTGATAAAGAAAGGTGTCGGTCTTTCGGACGTTCTATCCCGTATCCCCATGATCTGGTACGGACCCGGAATCAAAGCAAATCAGCAAGCCTCTCCGGCACATGTCTCAATAATAGATATCTTTCCTACGCTATGCGAGATTGTTGGAGAAGAAATTCCGCTCGGTGTACAAGGAAGGAGCCTGTGGAACCTGTTGCAGGGAAAAGCTTATCCGGTGGAAGAATTTGAAAGTATAATGGGAGAAGGAGGTTACGGGGGAGCCTATTATACAGCAAAAGACGATACCGACTACGAAAGAGAAGGATGTCTGAATATTAAAAAAGGGTCATTCGACAGCCTGAACTCCTGGACTCAAAGCGGTTCCTTACGTCTACTTAGAAAAGGCGAATGGAAACTTATTTATGATATGACCGGATATGGAGAATTATATAATATGTCTGCTGATCCCTCCGAAGTCAACAATCTTTATAATGACGCAAGATACAATGATATAAAGACAGACTTACTTCAACATCTGTTAAAATGGGAAATAGCAACACAGGATCCTCTTCCGGTACCACGGAAAAGATATCATTTTAAAAGAAATCCGCATAACTACCTCTTTGCGGAGACTAAATATTCTAAATAATAATATAATTATGAAGCAACATTTACACTACCTACCGTTTATTCTGACGGGATTACCTCTTTTATCCTGCTCGGATAAAAAACAAACAGAAGAGACTGAATCACCTAATATTGTCTTTATTCTAACGGACGACATGGGATATGGAGATATTGGAACTTATGGCGGCAAGTTTGTTCCTACTCCGAATCTCGACAGGATGGCAGAAGAAGGCATCAAGTTTAATCAATATTACAGCGCATCACCAATCAGTTCGCCTTCCCGTGCGGGACTGATCACAGGTCAGCATCCGGGAAGATGGCATATCACCAGTTATCTGCAAACCAGAGAGGGTAACCGGAATGCGGAAATGGCAGATTTCCTGGCAACAGATGCCCCAAGCCTCCCACGCACAATGAAAAACGGAGGATATAAAACAGCACATATCGGAAAATGGCACCTGGGTGGTGGTAGAGATGTTTATAATGCACCTATTTTCTCCGAGTATGGTTATGATGAATATTGCAGTACCTATGAAAGTCCACAGGCCGATCCTCTACTGACTGCAACCGACTGGATCTGGTCGCCCGAAGATAGTATTAAACGTTGGAACCGGACAGCCTATTTTGTGGATAAGACACTCGATTTTCTTAAACGGAATAAAGGAGAGTCTTGTTTTGTCAACCTATGGCCCGACGATATGCACACTCCCTGGGTAGGTAATCTGGAAGAACAGCAGGAAGTTCCGAAAGATTACGAATCAGAAAAGAACTTCCGTACGGTTCTGATTGATTACGACCGGCAAATAGGTCGCTTGTTACAAGGGATCAAAGATCTCAATCTGGATAAGAATACGATTGTGATCTTTACCAGCGATAATGGGCCGGCTCCCAGTTTTCGCGGAAGTCGTGCCGGAAATATGCGGGGATGCAAAGCCTCCCTTTTTGAAGGAGGAATGCACATGCCCTTTATTATCTGGGACGCAAAAGGTACATTACCCAAAGGTGTGATAGATAATACTTCGGTAATCAGCGCAGTGGACATGTACGAAAGTTTGTGTACTATTGCAAAAGTTGAAGTGCCTAATGGGTATAAAAGTGATGGAATGGATATGAGTAAAGCCCTGTTGGGTAAACCTCAACAAAGAACGATTCCACTGTTCTGGGAATACCGCAGAAATGATTCAAAAGCGTTTCCAATGCCTCATGATAAAGACAAAAGTCCGAATATTGCTGTCAGGGAGGGTGATTGGAAATTATTGGTTAATGATGACGGAACGGATGCAATGTTATATAATCTCCACGATAATTTACGGGAAAATATAGAGGTTAGTGAAAAACATCCGGATATCGCTAACCGCCTGAAAGAAGCAGCCTTGAGCTGGCATTCATCTTTACCAAAGTACGAAATTCACGAAAGTGAAAAATAAGAGATTGGAGAGAGGATAATTCTTGTTTGATTTTTTAATCCATCCGGTTTATTTCTTTGACACTCTGTATCGCACCGATGGATTCAAAAACTTCATCCTGTAATTGTTCATCTCCCCATCCCATACAAGCTAATTCAGCTCGTACCTGCTCTTCTGTTTTTCCTTTGACTAAATGATAAAAGGTAAAGTCAGCTACTTCAGGAGGGATTCGCTCGAGTTGATAAACAGAGAGATTATTTATAAGCCTCAATAAGGCAATTATATAAGTTATACCTAACTGAAAAATCCAACTTATTATAAGTCCGATCGTTCCGGTATCAATTGATTCAATAGTAAGTCCCTGTTCAATCCGTAGTTTCATAAAATCGAAAAAATCGATTGAAATCCAACTTTGTTTATTTGTAATAATATGATATTCAAAATACTGACAAGACGTATAAGTTAAAACAATCATACCAATCAATAAGAATTTCAGTTTGCCGAAATCCGTATAATTACCAAATTTGATTAAATAATTAAGTATGGACACCATAATTATAGCTACCACAAATTCGTATATTCCAAATATATAGATTGCTTCAACGGAAAGAAATGCTATGGCATAACCTAATAATAAAGCTGTAACGATCCCACCGATAAGTGGAATATAGAAATTAGGTTTTTTGTAGCTAGTAGGCTGGGGTAAACTTTCCGGTATTTCGTAATCGTCCCAGTTATTTTTTCGATTGGTTTCTTCTTCCAATTCGGCTAACGCTTCCGTATCATACTCCTGTTCCATTTGTTTGAAAGCATAAATAAATAGCCGGACCCGTTTGGAATTTCTTCCGGTATCCCATATCTCACTACCAAGTGAAACACTTTGTACTATTACATTATGGTGATCGTAAGAGATAGTGATTTTTTCTGTCCATCTATCACTATCATTTCTTCGTTTTACTTCAACTGAAACCTCGTCACAATAAACAATATCCCATCCTAACCTTTCCACAGTTTTCTGTACGATTGGAACAAAAACAGCTTCATTAAGATGTGTCCGGAATTCCTCTTTGTGTTTCGGTCCAAAACCAAAATGATGCCTAATTTTTATTGTCTCTTCGTATTGCTCCAGTTCCTCAGTCATACTATTATTGTTTTCTTAATAGATGCAATATCTGATATTTTTCCACAAATTACAAAGAAGATCAACACTCAATTTAACAAAACAGGGTTCAACTCTATTTCAATACTCTTCCCTTACGCGCAAATACTGCCAGTAAAACAACCAATCCGGCAACCACATATAAGTAAACGAAAATACCGCTTATATGATCGTTCTGACCATACGAATGCATTCCACTAAGAAAAAAGTTCACTCCGAAATAGGTCATCAATACAGATGCAAAGGCAATTACGGAACAAAGGTTAAACAGCCATAAGTTATACCATTTCCTGATTAAATGAATATGCGTAACAATAACGTATACGACTATCGTTATCAAAGCCCACGTTTCCTTCGGGTCCCATCCCCAATAACGTCCCCACGATTCATTTGCCCATACGGCACCCATAAACGAACCGATTGTCATTAACAACAATCCGATAATCAAAGCCATTTCATTAATGATCGTTAGTTCACGGATAGGTTGGGAATAAGTTGTCAGTTTGTCTTTCCTGATAACACTCATAAAAATCAGGTTCAACAATCCTATTAAAAATCCAATACCAAAGAAGCCATAGGAAGACATAATAATCGCAACATGAAACATCAACCACGGTGATTTTAAAACCGGAACCAACGGGTTGATTTGCGGATCCATCCAATTCAGGCTGGAAACAAACAAAATAATTCCGGCAAACAAGGTAGCCAACGCAAAGGTAATCGAACTACGCCGTGAGAAAATCAATCCGGCGCAAACCGTAGCCCATGCCGCATATATCATTGTCTCATACGAATTGCTCCAGGGTGCATAACCGCCTATCTTCCATCGCATTCCCATTCCAAGCATTTGAAAAACAAAAACAAATAAAACACATACGGTCAATATCCTTATTAACCATTTAAGCCACAGGGAGTTTCTAAAAAACGTAATAAAGGAAAATAACAATAATAAACCACCCAATGATAAATAACCGATTTTGCACCAGCGGAACACCTCCAGTTTATTATATTTCAATTCTAAATCGACCTTATCGGCTGTTACATTAGGTACAGTATTTCGGCTGTATTGATATTTTGAAATCATATCCAATATCTCATCGGCATCACTCCAATCTCCCGACTTTATTGCAGCACGTACATCAGCCAGATAATTGTAGAAAATGCTGGCAACAAATACTGAATCCTGCCCCTTATAAACAGATAAATCGTCGCCCGGAGCATACCAATTATGATCTGGATCATCAGCATTCGGAAACAGATTTATCATTTGATAACTAATCAGTTGATGAAAAATATTAATTTTTTCATCCAGCTTTATAATTTCCTTATCAAATGTCGTTCGTCTATCCTGCATCTTATGATATGCCTCATCCAGCTTATCCTGTAATTTATAGTTCCCATTCGCATCAAACATATCCTGATACGAACACTTTTTATTGCCCAACTCCAGATAGCTCGCTACTTCTTCATTAGGCACAGCAATAAACGGAACATGCATCCACATTTCCGGAACTGCAAGCACACTCAATAAAAACTGATCCGAATCTAGTGATCCGAATTTCGTATCTTTATATAATTTCCGTAGTACTTCCGAAGAAAATGTATTAACCGGAATAATTCGTCCGTTTGTAGCCTGAAGCGGCAATGCTCCGAATTTCTGGGCATGCAACGGGGAGATTTGAATCTGCTGGATAGCTTTAATCATAGAAGGCGATTGTCCGTCTGCCATTGCAAACAAACTAATTCCGGATAAGAATACAATCAAAAGTAACTTTGAAGGCGCTTTCTGTTTTTTTATCTGCCTGTATAATGTACGAAGACGTCCATTCTTCATTACCAGACAAAGAATGCTTCCTACTAATAAAAGTAAATAACCGGTATATGTCACATTACGACCAGCAACATCTTTATTAACCGACAAAATAGTTCCTCGTTCATCACTATCAAAAGAAGCCTGAAAAAGACGATAGCCTTTTACATCCAGGACATTATTCATATAAACCAATTCTTTTCTGGTCTCCCCGTCTACATGAACCAATAACTCACTTTCAAATGAAGACGGACTCATTGAGCCGGGGTACCGTTTGAGTGTAAACTTTACAAGCTCTACCTCAAAAGGTAATGCATACGTCTGTTGACCGCGGTTAGTATGAGAAACAATCTGATTACTCCTTTCCCCTTCACGTAAATGAAGAACACCTTCTCTACCGGATATATGAGAAATCAATGCACCAAATAAGATCACGATAAACGAAAAATGAATAAAAATATATCCCCACCGACCGGATTTGTGATACCGGTGCTTCAACGTTATTAGTATAAAGTTTACCACTAACAGAAATTGCAGTAAAAAAAATAGAGGAGAATAATAAATCAATACTTTTGCCAGCATTGTGTCGTATACTTTTTCGACAAAGGTAGCTACAGCTAATCCGATAGCATAAATAGCGAGCAATATAACCATCGTTACATAGGAGGAAAATATTTTTTTTAATTGTTCCATGTTGAAATATGGGCTATCTTATAAAGTTTTCTTCGGATTTCAAAGATAAGTTGTCTGACAATAAGAAAAAAGTTAAAAACTTGCTTTTTCATTCATAATATGACATAGTTGTAAAATTCAAAACAGTTTCTTAAGAAAATCTTTGTACTTTTATGGGGTTTAAGTTTTAGAATTATCTATATATAAAAATCAATTTTATGAAGGACGTCATACTTATATTGTTATCTGCGACTTGCTTGTTTTCCTGCAACAGTCAAAAAGAAAATAATGCTACATTTTCATTTTCTAATCCTTTGGATGTGGCATTCGGAGACCCGTTTATTCTTCATGCTTCAGATGGAAAGTTTTATATGTATGGAACCTCCGGAGAAAACGGATTTAGGACCTATTCCTCAGAAGATATGGTTAACTGGAAAGATGAAGGATTGGTTTATCAGGGAGCAACTCCTGAGTCATGGACAGTTGATTGTTTCTGGGCGCCGGAAGCATATGAACGGAATGGAAAATATTATCTTTTCTTTAGCTCAAACTGGAAAGAAAACCCAACCAACGAATTAGAAAAATTCCGCATTGGAGTAGCTGTTGCCGACAAACCAACAGGACCATTCAAAGAAATGTATGACCGTCCGATTTTTGATCCTGGTTATCCTGTTATTGATGCAAACCTATATTTCGATGACGACAATGGAAAAGTATATATGTATTATTCCCGCTGTTGCTACAAACATCCGGTTGAGAGTGAAATAGCAGATTGGGCACGCGAAAAAGGTTGGTTTGATGAAGTGGAAGAAAGCTGGATTTATGGCGTAGAAATAAAACCGGATTTCTCAGATATTATTGGAGAACCCGTATTACTACTGAGACCTCCGGTAAAACTGGATGATAAACAGGCTGAATGGGAAAGCCGTTCAGTAACTTCCAATGAAGTAAATAGGCGATGGACAGAAGGCTCATATACCATTAAACATAACGGAATCTATTATATGATGTATTCTGCAAATTTCTTCGGAGGACAGTATTACGCAGTCGGATATGCGACAGCAGATAATCCGTTAGGCCCCTACAGAAAAGCAGAAAATAATCCGGTTTTACAAAAAAATATGGAAAAAGGTGGAGATGTAACAGGGACGGGACATAATATGGTCCTATCAATGCCAAACGGTGAAATGTATTGTGTTTATCATGGAAGAACAACTAAAACTGGAGATGAACGTGTTGTTTTTATTGATAAAATGGAAATAACAGAAAAAGGCAACCTTATCGTGCATGGCCCAACCACTTCAGAACAAACAATTACATTTTAAAATCACAATAAGAAACCATAAAAACAACTTCTTTTATTATTTCCATATACTACTTCCAAACCGAGAAACAGATAATCCAGTTATAGTTACGACCTATTGTATACGAAAAATAAGGTCGTAACTAAGTTTACTAAGATGGCAAACTAAGTTAACTTAGTCGCCCAACGAGGTTAACTAAAATTTCAAAGCCATCCTTTATCAATAAACCGCTTGATAACACATACAATTAATTCAACAAAGTTTATCAATACTGGTTTGTAAAGAGAACCCCATATAGCTTTTTCTCTCTTTCAACCAATCTTCATTAAGAAAAAACAGTCAATCCAGATATCAATTTTCACAATAATATGATCACATTAGATCTCCAGACTTTTAATCGACCTTACTGTTTCAACTGAATTTATTATTCCAACAGGTACTTATTAGGATGAATGGTGGTAAACAATATTACAGATTATAATTACTTTGAATATATTCAAAATCGAGTAGGAGGAAAACGAAGTAGTATTCTTCCTACTTTCGTTTTCCGACCTCTCACACCACCGGACAAGCGGTTCCGCATCCGGCGGTTCCTTATCTACGATGCAATTTACTGTA
>JAITVY010000052.1 GCA_031285565.1 Tannerella sp.
TATACTTTTTGATTTGCCACTCGGACGTTTTATTCGAGGTTTATTTTATTATTCTTCAACATTTTAGATCTTCTCTTTCATTCTATCCTTTTTATACCTTTTGATCTTCCCCCTGTACATTGTCAATTCTCAATTGTCCATTGTCAATTAAAAAATCCCCTTTAGGGATTTTGTTTTGTGCTGATATAAAAATATACACTTTAATTCAATAGAATTAACTAAACAAAAGCCATTGCAAATAAGTTATTTAAGATCAATGCAATAATATTAACAAAAACACAAAGAACTATGTCAAGCATTAAAACAGTAAATCCGGCCACTAACGAATTAGTGAAAGAATATCCGGAAATGTCATCACAACAGATTGACGGGATTTTAGGACAAGCAGATAAAGCATTTAAAGAGTGGCGCAAAGTCTCTTTTGCTGAAAGAGCCAAATTGATTCATAAAGTAGCGCAGATTATGCTGGATCGTAAAGAAGAGTTAGCTAAAATCTGTGCTTTGGAAATGGGTAAGATTGTGAAAGAAGGAGTTGCAGAAGTTGAAATATGCGCTGGTATTTTCAATTATTATGCAGATAATGCAGAAAAACTACTGGCCGATCAACCATTGCAGACACCACATGGAAAAGCAATTTTAACGCACGTACCTATTGGTGTAATCCTCAGTGTCCAACCCTGGAACTTCCCGTTCTACCAGATCACCCGTTCGGTTGCTCCCAATATAATGGCCGGAAATACGGTGGTATTGAAACATGCCTCCAATGTGCCGCAGGCAGCCGAGACAATGGAAAAAATATTTGCCGATGCAGGAGCGCCCAAAGGTGTATATACCAACCTTTTCATCCCTGGTTCAAAAATATCCGAACTATTGAACGATCCGCGTATAAAAGGCGCATCCCTGACAGGTAGCGAACCAGCCGGTTCGAGCTTTGCATCAACGGCAGGAAAGAATGTAATAAAATCAACACTGGAACTGGGTGGCAGCGATCCATTTATCGTAATGCCCGATGCCGACCTTGATAAAGCAGTAGAAACTGCCGTGAACGGAAGATTATGGAATGCCGGACAGGTTTGTGTTTCTCCGAAACGTATTATTGTTCCCGAATCTCTTTTTGATAAGTTTGTTGAAAATGCAAAAGTTTTATTTGAAAAGGCGAAAATCGGTGACCCATTAAATCCAGACACACAACTGGCGCCTTTAAGCAGTGTAAAAGCCCGCGAAGATGTAATCGCCCAGGTAGAAAAAGCAATACAACAAGGAGCAAAACTAATCACGGGTGGTAAACGAATTGATGGACCGGGTGCATATATGCAGGCAACAATCCTTACCGGAATAAAAAAAGGCATGGATGCCTATGCTGAAGAAATTTTCGGTCCTGTATTGATGATCTATCCCGTAAAAGATATGGAACAAGCAATCGAACTGGCAAATGATACGAGGTATGGCCTGGGAGGTAGTGTATTCGGTACAGATACGGAAGAAGCTGTCAAAATTGCCCGTCGTATTGATACAGGTATGGTCTATATTAACCATGTAACCGGTATCGCTCCTGAACTACCATTCGGAGGTACCAAGAAATCAGGTTACGGACGCGAACAATCGATTGAAGGAATGTACGAATTTGTAAATTCAAAACTGATCCGTGTAACAACACCTGATGCAGCGTACTGATGTTTAATTACATACAAGGAAAGCTGCAGGAATCAGGATGGTTCCTGTACCTTTTTGCTTTGTCACCGGGGATTTACAATCCCCGGTCTATATCTACCAGATTTAAAATCCGGATAATAACACACAACAGGATTGCAAATCCTGTTGAACAAGACAATCCCTTTCCTCTAAAAAAGTCAATTACAATTTTCTGATTACCTTTGCATAAATTGATCATGGTTAACAATTATGCAAACGATTTTATATACGAATGGAGAGCATCCTGATTTCGTATCTCTTTGTCAGCAGTTAGATAATGACCTGAATGAAATATGCGGAAAAGAAAAACAGGAAGAATGTTACAATCAATATAACACATTAAAGGATATTCATGATGTCTGGATTGCATATGAAAACAATACTCCTGTAGGCTGTGCTGCATTCAAACAATATGAAAAGAATATAGCCGAAGTAAAAAGAGTATTCGTCAAACCCGGATACCGGGGAAAAGGCATATCAAAAGGATTAATGAAAGCATTGGAAGAAAAAGCACTGGAAAGTGGGTTCAATACCCTAATACTGGAAACCGGGAAACTTCTTCATGCAGCAATTCACCTTTACCTTAAAACCGGATATACCATTATCGAGAATTACGGACAATACAAAAATATTCCTGAGTCAATCTGTATGCAAAAAAGTTTAAGTCAAATGCAATTCAATACATTCCCTGTGTTACGGACAGAGAGGTTGTCACTGATTGAGATCAACCAATCCCATCTTTCTGATTATCTTGAAATATTCAAAGACGAAAATGTCACAAAATATTATAATATAACACCTCTGAAAGAACAGGAAGAGGCACAAAAATACCTCGACTGGTTCAAATCCCGGTTCGACTCCGGAGCAGGAATCCGATGGGGTATCAGTCTCAAAGATAAAAAGGGTATTATCGGAACTGCCGGATTCAATAATTACCAAAAGAATCACAAAGCAAATCTTGGATACGATTTGCATATTGATTACTGGAATAAAGGATATATCACGGAAGCCCTCGGTGAAATCCTGAAGTTTGGCTTTACAATACTTGAAATAAACCGGGTCGAAGCAGAAGTAATGCAGGGAAATATTGCATCCGAAAAAGTACTGCACAAACTGGGTTTTAAAAAGGAAGGCATCTTAAGGGAATGGATGTACTGGAATAATAATCATTACGATATTACCATGTTCTCCCTATTAAAAAAAGAGCATGCTTCCTTTATACCCCGCTAAACAAAACTCCCGTTTAAGCAAATCAACGCATTAACAAATCAACGTTATTACGCAAACATATCCCGGCACACGTCAACCCTCCGCCAAACCCAATAAGCAACAGATTGTCCCCGGGTTTGATCTTTCCCGATACAAGAGCGTTATACCACGCAATAGGAATAGATGCAGCCGAAGTGTTGCCATAGAGCTTGATACTTTCTATACATTTATCCATTGGTACATCCAGTTCCCTGCAGACTGCCTCCAATATCCGTATATTGGCGCTGTGAGGAATCAGGAAATCAATATCATCCGGTGTCATATGATTTGCAGCTACCAGTTCACGTATCTTCTTTATCAAAGTTGAAACAGCCCACTTAAATACGACTCGTCCGTTTTGATGCAATTTATTATCAGGAATAATCTGCTGTCCGTTAATCGTTGCCGGACCGTTTGATAAATATAAATCCTTACCATATGAGCCATCAGTGTCGGTAACCGCATTGAAAATATGATTATCTACACTCGCCTCTACAATTACGGCGCCTGCCCCGTCTCCAAACAAAATACATGAACTCCTGTCCGAAAAGTCCGTCACCTTCGAAAGTGTTTCAGCGCCAATAACTAATATTTTTCGGTGGGTCTGGGCAGCAATTAACCCTTTGGCAAGAATAATTCCGTATACAAACCCTCCGCATGCAGCAGATATATCCATACATCCGGCATTTTGAATATTAAATGCTGCCTGTACCCGGCTGGCAACACTTGGTAATGTCTGGTCGGGAGTACTGGTTGCCACAATAATGAAATCAATATCCCCCAGGTCCTTATTACAATCTTCTTCCAGCGACCTGACAGCTTTTATACACAAATCACTGGTATACTCATTTTCTGATACGAAAAAACGCCTTTCTATTCCTGTCCTCTCTTTAATCCACTGGTCTGAAGTATCTAAATAAGTTTCAAAATAAGAATTTGTGATTTCTCTTTCAGGATGATATATTCCAATAGAATTGATAGATGCATTCATTATATATAAAATTTCATTATTAAATCGCCTTACTTATACTTATTAGTAAGTAAGCAGCAGGTGTAAAAAAATATCAAATATTCAGCAAACTGTTCTGAATAGAGGTATAAACCTCTTTTTTAAGTACTTTATTCATTAATAACGCTGACAATAGCGCCGCATGTATCATATATGCTTTTGCCCTGAACGTTTCATCAAATTTGAATTCGCCGCTCCCCTTTCCTTTTGCTAATAAGTCGGAAAGCCAATCAATAATAGTCTCAACTAATCGCTGCAGTTCTTCCTGCATATTCTCCGGAAGCGTATTAAAAGAAGGCGACAAGGCTCCCACAATGCATGTCCAATTTTTATTTATAAAACCATCGTGCATCGTAATATAATTTACCAATTGCTCACGGGCAGTCAATTCCTTCCATGAATCAATCCGTTCATTAAAAGCTACCAAATTCCTTTTAATAACTTCAACCCCGAGATCGCCTTTTGACGGAAAATAATAATGTATCGCAGCATTCTTGATATTTAGCTGTTTAGATATATCGGCATAGCTAAAAGCATTATATCCTACCGTCCTGATAAGGTCGTTCGCCAGGCTTATTATCTCACTCCGGGTATCTTTCATGCAGCAAATATACAAATTTACTTAGTAGTAAGTATAATTATCCGGTTATTTTTTAATCTGAGACTCATCAGGCAATCCAAACCAAGCTCAATAACACCCGGCAAACAACAATATAATACAGCTTGACGCCTAAACGCTTTAACAAATCAACGGATACACGAATTCACACATCAACGCATCAATACCCCTAAATTGTTAATGATTTTAATATGTGGATAAACAGCCAGTTCGGTTTCAGTTGTAGCGCCGGTAGTAACTCCTATAAAATCAACACCGGCATTCAATGCAGTCTCTGCATCTACTACACTATCACCAATGTATAAAGTCTGTTTTCGGGTAACATTCAATCGATCCATTGCTACCAGTAAACCTTCCGGGTCAGGTTTATGACGGGAAACATCTTCACCCCCAATAATAATATCAAAAACAGCTGCCGGAGCGTTTTCTTCCAGAAAACTTTTAATCCGGTAAGTATATTTTGTTGATACGATACCTGTTTTTAAACCCTTTTCCCTTAACGACTCAATAACAGGCAGCGTCTCCGGGAATAAAAAGGTATTCCCATTCATATACACATCTGCTTCTTTTACATATTCTTTCCTCATCATTATCAACCGGTCCATATTTTCTATACCGGTTAGAATTGAAAAAGAATCTTCCAATGGTTTACCTATAGTACGTTTAATATCCTCATCTTCTACATCATGATATTCATGACGTTGCAAGACGTTCTGGAAACACATCACAATGCCTCGGGAAGAATCGGCAAGTGTATAATCAAAATCAAATAAAACTGCAGAATAATCCATAACTCTCATTTGTGCATCTCTCTTTTATCCTTCAAATTTACGAATAAAAGATGCTATTTCATAAATAATGACAATCAGAAGTCCATAAAAGCAATGATTAATGGTTAGTGATAATTCAATACATTCAATTGACTCAATCAATTCAGTTTATTCGGTTCTTACATTAATTCTACTTACTACCAACTACTTGCTACTAACTACTTATTTCCCTTTGCGTTTCCAGTCCACCCCTATCGTAGCCCCCATACTTGCAAAGACCACACACACTATTGCAATCCATTGTTTTAACAAAAGTATTTCGCCCAGAAATATCAGTCCGGAAAGCGCACCAAAAGCCGGTTGCAAGCTCTGAAGGACACTAAAAGTTTTAGCCGGCATCCACTTCAATGCAACAAGATCGAGTGAAAAAGGCAAAGCACTGGATAATATCCCCACTCCTAATCCGAGAACAAGCAATCTTACATCCAGGTTATCCAAATCATGATAATAAAAGGCAAAGGGCAATGCAACCAGGGTGGCAAAACACATACCCACCGTTACAATATCGGGACCTTTCACTTTCTTTGTCACCTCACCACCAATAACAATATATAATGCCCAAAGTAATCCGGCGGCAAAAACAAATAGTAGCCCTACTATATCGACACTGTCACCATCCCACGGGACAATCAGTATGATACCTATTCCTGCCAGGATTGCCCAGATGAAATCAGACATCTTCCTTGATGTTAATAGTGCAAGTCCCAGAGGACCAATAAATTCCACCGTTACGCCCAATCCAAGTGGTATACGCTGGATGCCGAAATAGAATAAAAGAATCATCGCTCCAATAGTAAAGCCATAAGCTAATGAGTAGGTCCATTCTTTACGCCTGAATTTCCATATCCTTGGACGATTTATTATGGCAAGTGCTATACCGGCAAAACCAAGCCGGAGCGTACTTGTACCCGCCGGCCCCAATATCGGGAAAAGATATTTGGCAATGGATGCTCCGCCTTGCATACTTATCATTGACAAGAATACAGCAGGTATTGCCCATTTTTTTGTTTTTGCCATATCACTCCGGTTCTTCCTGCAAATATCTAACTTTTGTTAGAAATATAACAAAAGATAAGGGAAAAAGACAATTGACTATTGAGAATGTAAAAAAACAAGTCGTCATATCGACAAAGTGGAGACATCGCATAAGTACAAAGGCGATTTGGTTATGATCGATTTGCGCTCTGCTTCAATTGCTGCTATGCAGCAAACGTTGTTTCTCATTTCATTAGGATGACGAGATATTTTCGGTACAATACAATATTACAAGATCAGGTACCCGAACGCAAACAAAAAAATACGGATCATTATCATCACCTGCTCAACATCACAGTCACCTGAAAATCACCTGCCCACGGATCACCTGCCATCAGGTTCTCACGAAGTAGTAACAGATAATCCCCTTTTACAGGAAGGCCGTAAGAGATATCCTTTCCGAATGGACCATCCATTTGACCATCAGGCATTACAATTTGCGAAAACCGGATATTTGCCATTGAATCTTTTGATGTAATCATTCCCGTCATCCGGGTATAATCTCCCGAAGGAAATCGAAGATTGATACCTTGATCTGCCTGCTTATATATTTGTACGGTTGCTTTTCCGTTTTGTATATCCAACAGAATGGTATCCGAATCAGACAGATGAAGAACAGGATCTTGTACCGACTTTGTCTGAATAGTATCATTTGTTGTTGCTACTGACTCTGTTTTTCTTTGTAAATTAGTACATGAGTAAGCCAATAGACATACCAGAGAAATTGGAACTATAGATTTAAACATAGTCATATGATTATTGTTTTATGATGATTAGTCCAATAATAAAACAATCAATCAACCACTTTGTTGCCAATTAGCATACTAAAAAAATGTGATTTTAGTTGCTAGGCCAAAGCATTCTGAATAACCAATATCGAAAACTTTTGGATGTCACAAACTAACGGTTGAGACATTCAACTTCTTCAATCAGCAAGCTCCTAAATATAGTCTCTTGCAGTAGTAACAGTTGAATAAAAATAAGCCAGCGCAGCCAGAAAAGCATTATGAACCTCGTGTGCTTTTACTGTTTCTCCACTTACGACCAGTGTCCGGGTAGCACAAGCATCAGCAATCAACGTACAATTAAATCCGTAATCCTTAGCTGCCCTCACTGTTGCGTCGACACACATATGCGTCATCATACCACAAACAACCAGTTCGGTTATTCCTTCGGAGCGGAGATAATCGAGAAGATCAGTTTCGCGGAAACTGTTTGGATAATGTTTGATGATAACTTTCTCTTCATGTAGCGGAGCCACATTCGGATGTATTTCAGCCCCCTTTGTGTCAGGGATGAAAAAGGTGGAGCTGGGTCGGGTAGACAGGTGCTGAATATGTACGACAGGCAGATTCTGCTGCCTGAACAGTGTCAATATTTCTTTTGCATTAAGGCTTGCTTCCAGACTACCTTCTAAAGTATTCGAACCTCCTTCGAAATAATCGTTTTGTATATCTATGAGTAATAAAGCTTTTTTCATATTATTTCCTCTGTAATATTATCTTTTTGAATAGTCACTTAACCTATAAGCCCAAGCTTACGTCCGTAATTAATCGCTTCGTGCAGATTATCCACCTCCATCTTTTCAAGGATATTCTGCCGGTGCCGGTTAACCGTATGGATACTGATTGACAATTTATCGGATATTTCTTTACTAAGCATGCCTTCATTGACAAGTTTTAGTACTTCAACCTCCCTTTTCGTCAACGTCATATCTTTCTCTTCCAATAAAGGAAACTGAACAACTTCGTTTGTTTTAAAATTATACAAACGGAACTTAACAGGCTCATCCGGATTTTGATCAGGGGACAAATCTGCAACAAACAATAACAGGATATAATCACTTGAATAATACTCTTCAAGAATATGTTCTCCTTCCGACTCTGCTCCTTCAAGGATATGATACTGAAAAATAGCACGTACATATTTCCTGCCGGGGCCCAACACCCTGAATTCAAAGATATGTTTATAATCCTTTCGCCTTTCAACCGGTAGGCTGAATATATAATCAAAAGCCCTTTCCTGAAGATGGAGCAAAAAAGGTAAATCATCGGGATGCACGCATGAATCGAAAACTTCACCCCTTTCTTCAAGCGTCATTGAGTTATAGTTAGCTGCATAATCGAAAAAGTCTGCAAAATTTGAAGATATATAAAGAAACCTTTCCTTTAGCTCGGCTACAGCAACACAGCTGTTGTTCACCTGCGACAAAACCTCAACATAAGGTCTGTGCTTTTCCCACAACCTGTTTTTCTCTTCCTGATTCATCTAACTCAACTAATTAAGCCCAATCTACGGGAATAACTCAATGCTTCCATCACATTATCTACCTCCATCTTTTCAAGGATATTTTGCCGGTGCCGGTTAACCGTATGAATGCTGATTGACAATTTATCGGATATTTCCTTACTAAGCATACCTTCGTTTACAAGCTTCAGTATTTCAACTTCCCTTTTAGTTAATGAAACATCCGTTTCTTCCACAACAGGAATCATCACGACCTTACCCGTTTTAAAATTTACTAACCTGAATTTAACCGGGTCATCCAGGTTTTGATCAGGAGAAATATCAAGAATCCCCAGCAGTAATATAAAATCCCTGCTTATAGCTTGTTCCAAAATATGGTATTGAAGGATTATCCGTTTGTATGCTTTATCGGCTCCTACCACACGGAATTCAAAAATGTGCTTATAGTCTGCACGTTCTTCTACAGGAAGCTCAAATATATAGTCAAATACCCTTTCCTGTAAATTCAGGAGTACAACAATATCATCCGGATGAATAAGTGACTCTATAATATGACCTTCTGATTCAACATCCCCTGCTCCCGGTTCATACCCGAAATACTCTTTGAAATTAGGTGATATATACCAATAACTATCATGCAGTTCCGATACGAATATCGAACTGTTATTCACTCGTGCAAGTGTCTCTATATAAGGCTTGTGTTTTTCCCACAAACGATCTTTGTCCGATTGACTTATCATAAAAACCTACGAATCGTGCTATAAAAATGGTGATAATTAACCATTGATACGGCTTATCACATACTCTAATTTTGCAACAAATTTAATCAAAACCATAAAATATTACCGTATGAAATTATTCAGCATTATTCTTTTCTTCTTTTGTTTTTCTGTAGTAGCGACTTCTCAAACAGGGCGTCCTTTGAGGGGAACCGTGGTCGATGATGCGTCAGGAGAGACTTTGCCTTCCGTTACAATCGTAATCCTAAACTCAAATCCGCTGCTTGGAACAGTAAGCAATACTGACGGCACATTCAGTTTTGAGCATTTACCTGTTGGGCGATATGATATACAGGCATCTTTTATGGGCTACGAACCTGCAATTGCAAAAGAGATTGTTATTTCAGCAGGAAAAGAGGCTCATGTTACATTATCTTTAAAGGAAAACATTAACGAACTGAGCGAAGTGGTGGTTACTCCTAAAATTAATAAGCAGGAAACGATCAACAATACGGCTGCAGCAAGCGCTCGGATGCTTAGCGTAGAAGAAGCAAGCCGGTATGCCGGAGGCTTCGATGATCCGGCACGACTGGTTACGTCTTTTGCCGGTGTAGCGGGAAATGTTTCCAGCAACGGGATTGCGATCCGCGGTAACTCACCCCAGTTTCTCCAATGGAGACTCGAAGGGGTTGAAATACCTAATCCCACTCATTTCCCCGATATAACCGGTGTAGGCGGAGGAATCCTGACTGCTTTGAGTTCGCAGGTGCTTGACAATTCGGATTTTTTCACAGGAGCTTTCCCTGCAGAATACGGAAATGCATTATCCGGGGTATTCGATATGAATCTGCGCAACGGAAACCGGTGGGAACATGAGCATACCATACAGGTAGGAACAATGGGGATTGATGTCAGTTCAGAAGGCCCTTTCAAAAAAGGAGGACAGGCTTCATACCTGTTCAATTACCGGTATGCCACCATGGCTTTGGCTAATGATTTATTTCCCGGATTACTGGGAGACGCAGCCGGCATGCGCTACCAGGACTTATCTTTCAAGTTTAATTTCCCTACAAAAAAAGCCGGAACCTTTTCCGTATGGGGCATCGGGGTGATAGACAAGTATAAACAAGATATGGAATCAGATACAACCAAATGGGAAAGTGTGACGGACAGGAATGATTCACATTTCGACCAAAGTATGGGAGCCGGAGGGATCGGGCACAAAATATACCTGAATAACAACACCTATATCAAAAGCGCCATTGCTGCAACCTATACAAAAAATGAATTATATGTAGATTTGTTTGATCTTCAAAAAAATCCTACCCGCATAAATAATATGGAAGGCACCAACTGGAATCTTTCTTTCAATTCTTATCTGAACCGGAAATTCAGCTCCAGGCATACGAACCGTACAGGAATAAACATTACAAGACTGGCTTATGATCTTGATTATAATATCAGCCCGTCATTTCCGAATGATTATCTGCCTATGGAGAATTTTGCTAAAAGTGATGGAAATACCTGGCTATATTCGGCATTCACAAATTCTACACTACGGTTAACCAATGAAATTACAGCGAATATTGGAGTGAATGTACAGTATTTTCAATTGAACAAACATGCCAGTATAGAACCTCGCGCCGGAATCAAATGGCAGATACAACCCAAACATTCATTAGGAGTGGCATATGGTCTGCATAGCAGGCACGAAAAACTGGATTATTATTTTGTTACAACACCGGAAACAGGCAATGAATTACCCAACAAGCAACTGGACTTTGCCAAAGCACACCACTTTGTTTTATCATACGATTGGTCGATCAATGAAAATACACACTTAAAAATCGAACCTTATTTCCAGTACTTATATAATGTTCCGGTTGCAAAAGACAGCTCTTTTTCAATCATCAACCATCAGGATTGGTATCTGAATACACCTTTGGTAAATGAAGGGCATGGGAAAAATTACGGTATAGATATTACCCTCGAAAGGTATTTGGCCAATGGCTATTATTATTTATTTACGGCTTCCGTCTTCGAGTCAAAATACAAAGGAGGAGATAGTGTCTGGAGGGATACACGCCTGAACCGCAACTTTCTGCTAAATGCACTGGGAGGAAAAGAATGGAAACTAGGTAAACATAAACAGAACATATTGAGCGCCAATGTACGGTTATCTTTTCAGGGAGGAGACCGCTACTCCCCGATTGACGAAACGGCATCCAAACTTGAACAGGACGCAGTTTACGATACTTCCAAAGCTTATGAAAAACAACTGGATCCTGCATTTATAAGCAATTTTACTGTAAGTTATAAGCTAAATAAAACCAGATTGTCGCACGAGTTTGCTTTGAAAATTATAAACGCTAACGGATATAAAGAATTCGGTGGTCATTTTTACAATTATAAGAAACAGGAAGTTGAGGCCTACAGAAGTTCAGTGGTAATGCCGGGGATAAGTTACAAGATAGAATTTTAATAAATGGTTTTCTTATCTTTGTAGCATACTAAAAGCAACCGCAAAGTAATATGAAATTTCTTGATTTGGCTAAACACCGTTGTACCGTCCGCGCTTTTACAGATGAGCAGATCGAACAGGAAAAGCTCGACTATATCCTCGAAGCCGGACGGGTAGCCCCTACTGCATGCAACAAACAACCTCAATGTATTATTGTAGTCCGAAAACCGGAGAACATCTGCAAAGTGGAAAAAGCATACAAGACATTCGGATCACCCTGTATATTGATTATTTGCAGGGATACCCGCGAAGCGCTTATCCGGCCATTCGACAATAAATGCTCTGGCGACCTCGATATTGGTATCATTGCTGATCATATGATGCTTGCTGCCCGCGAAACCGGCATAGGTAGTGTTATGGTCGGATTGTTCGATCCTGCCATTATCCGCAAAGAATTCAATATACCCGGTTATATAGAACCGACCGCCCTTCTTATGCTGGGCTATCCGAAGCATGGTTTCCTGGCTCCCGATAGGCACACAAAAATGCGTAAACCGCTAGAAGATACAGTGATGTTTGAAAAATATACCGATATTTGAACTTAAAACAGAGTGATGTATACACATCACTCTCCTACTCTTTCACGATTGAGTACATCTTCATGTCAACAATTACCCCGTTCTTTTCAGCATTTTTCCTTAAAATGCCCTCACACTCAAAACCACATTTTTCAAGTATACGGCAGGAAGCAATATTATGTGCAAAAGGTTCGGCAAATAGCCTGACAATATCCGTATTTTCAAAGATGTAACTACATAACTGTTTCATCGCTTCAGTTGCAATGCCCTGTCCCCAATAAGGTTCAGCAACATAGTACCCCGCTTCTGCGGTTCTCGAATGTATGTTGCTTTGGCGGAACGCCCCGATGCTCCCGACCGCCTTATCATCAACTGTAATCGCAAAAGCAAATGTCTGATTCCCGTCGGCATCGCACATGACCTTAATAAAGTCTTTTGCATCCTCTGTCGTATACGGATAAGGTAGCCCATCCCTGAGGTTATCCATAACCTTCTTATTGTTGAGAGCCTCCGCAAGACACCCGGCATCTTCCATTTTCCAACGGCGTATTTTACATTCCATATATTCATTTTACTTTTAGATAATATTCCTTTAACTCATAACACAATTACACTGCAAGTGATAAGTCAATCCTAATTAGTATGTTCAGGAAAAACAAAGATAAAAACAATATTATTGCTATCATTGGGTTACACAATAGAATAATCTTTTTAGTATTAATTCATTTGATGACTATCGAAAACAACTGTGCATCTGCTGAAACAAAGACTGCCAACAAAAAATAAATTAAAGCCTTATCTTTGCAGCAAATTTAAATAGTCTCTAAAAATACATGAATACCAAAGTCAAAGGTTATGTGCTCGCAACAATCGCAGCGGCGACCTACGGCATGAACCCTCTGTTTGCTCTCCCGTTATATAAGGATGGCATGAATCCGGATTCGGTACTGTTTTTCAGGTATCTGCTTGCCATACCGATACTGGGAATTATGATCAAGGCTAGGGGACGAAATTTCAAACTGAACCGGAAAGAAATACTTCCGTTAATTACCATGGGATTATTGGTGTCCGTTTCATCCCTTACCTTATTCCAAAGCTATAATTACATGGATGCCGGAATTGCATCCACATTGTTGTTTGTCTACCCGATAATGGTTGCTCTAATTATGACATTCGGCTTCAAAGAGAAACTGACAATACAGACTATTCTATGTATCTTTTTAGCATTGGGTGGTATCACTCTTCTTTATAAAAGCGGAGACGGTACGACACTCAGCCTGACCGGGACAATTTTAGTGATGGTCTCAGCACTTACATACGCCATTTACATAGTAGGCGTAAACCGGTCTTCGCTTAAAAACATGGCAACTCTTAAAATGACTTTTTATATATTACTTTTCGGGGTAACATTGTTTCTGGTTCGCGTTGACTTTGGTCAAAGCCTGCATATCGTCAACAAATGGTACCTGTGGGGTAATCTGATTGCACTTGCCATTTTTCCGACTGCCATATCTTTCCTGTGTACCACCAGCGCGGTGCAATATATCGGATCAACCCCTACAGCCATTCTAGGGGCTCTGGAACCGGTAACTGCTATATTCTTTGGTGTCACAATTTTTGGAGAAGCTTTGACTCCCAGGCTAATTCTGGGGATAGTATTGATTATTCTGGCGGTGACTTTCATCATTGCAGGCAGTAACATCAAAACTTATCTGGTACGTTTCAGAAAACTATTCCCAAAGCTACCCATAAAGAAAAGTCGTAAGTGAGAAAATATTCCTGGCGCTATTAAGTTATTTAAAGTAGGACTCCTAACAGTTATTAAAAATGCATTATTTGTGTCCCTTGAGCTAAAAAGTAAAGATTATTGAGCTATATAGAAAAAATTTAACTTATAATTATTATTATCTTTGTGGCGCTCATTAATACACAAATCAAGAAACTGTTTAAATTTAAACAGTCTATAAATATGAACAAAACAATATGTCAGAAAGTATCAGTCCTGTAAAACCTAAAGAGAGGCATATTATCCTTGACGCTTTACGGGGATTGGCGCTATTCGGCATTTGTCTGGCTAACTATCCTGAATTTTCACTTTATACTTTTCTGCCCGGCGAAGCAACAGCTGCTATGCCTACAGCAGAGATAGATACTGTGGTAAAATATCTTCAATATATTTTTATTGACGGCAAATTCTACACTATATTTTCACTGCTTTTCGGTATCGGCTTTTCCATTATACTGTCGAATGCTTCACGAAAAAACCGCAACGGGATGAAAATATTTTATCGTAGAATGAGCGTCCTGTTCTTTATCGGATTATTTCATCTGCTGTTTCTTTGGGCGGGTGATATCCTGATACTTTATGCATTCGTGGGTTTTTTCCTGCCATTATTCAGGAACGTTTCAAACAAAAAATTATTGATATTCTCAGTTGCACTGTTGCTATTTCCCATTCTGATTGATGCCTGTGTCGTAGTTTTCGGATGGAACCTTGCAGCACCTGTCATCAGCGCCACACAATATTTCCACGGACAGGCGGGTATTACCGAAGAAAATTTTCCGGTATGGTTAGTTGAAAGCAAAAGCTATCTTGATGTACTTAAATTCAATCTGGCCGGGTCATTTATCCGGATGCAGGAATTTATCGATGGCAACCGTGCTTTCAAAGTCCTGGGTTTATTTCTGTTAGGTTTATACATTGGAAGAAATGGTATTCATGCTGACTTGCAAGGCAATAAAACGTTATTAAAAAAAGTATTGACCTACGGCTTTATTATCGGTTTCCCGATGTCCTTACTATACGCATTCAGCGCAATGAACGGACAACCGATGGGATTAGTCATGCATTCTGCCATCTATGCTGTAAACGTAGTGCCTCTGGGTTTTGGTTATATAGCTACTATTTGCCTGTGGTATCTAAAACATAAAGAACATAACATATTCAAAATATTTGCAGCACCAGGAAGAATGGCGCTTACCAACTATCTGATGCAGTCTGTAATTGGAATGATCATCTTCTATGGTATCGGCTTCGGGTTAGGTGCCAAAACAGGGCTTATTTATGTCGAATTAATTGCAACAGCCGTCTTTGGTTTTCAGATACTATACAGTTCTTTATGGCTCCATTATAATCGGTTCGGTCCGTTGGAATGGGGTTGGCGTATGCTTACATACGGAGAGCGCCTGAAATTATCAAAGTGAAAAGCACTTCATCCGAAGGCTCTCTTGTGTTAAAAATATCAAATTTCATTAAACTAAAAGCTATGCATTTAGTCTTACTAGCTAATTAAAATCAGTCAATAACAGATTCTAAAATGAAACGAAGCATGATTTTTATAAAATCATTAAAGTCCATGATAAAAATCATGCGAGTTCCATGCGACACTAGTGTAAAAAATAAAATATTACCGTATGAAACAAGTTATCAGTAACAAATTCTTCGAAGGAGAAAGACCCTTATTTGCATCAAAAGACATTCGTATTGAAAATGTAAAGTTCTATCCCGGCGAATCCGCCATTAAGGAATGCAAAAACGTAGAAGCATACAAATGTGAATTTATGTGTAAATATCCGTTCTGGCATAATGACAATGCATTGATTGAAGATTGCCTGTTTACAGTATACAGCCGTGCCGCGATCTGGTATTCCCGGAACATACAAATGATAAACAGCCGGGTAGATGCTCCGAAGATGTTCCGTGAACTGGATAACCTGTATCTGGAAAATGTAAAATTATCTTGTGCAGGGGAAACAATGTGGAACTGCCGCGGCATGAAGTTGCGTAATGTGGAAGCCCGTGGCGGTGACTATATTTTTATGAATGGTACGGACATCGATATCGACGGTTTCTATTTACAAGGTAACTATTCATTCCAGGATGTAAAAAATGCTGTGATCCGTAATGCTAAACTCGATTCTAAAGACGCTTTCTGGAAAACAGAAAATGTAACCATATACGACTCTGAAATAAACGGGGAATATTTAGGCTGGTATTCCAAAAACCTGAAACTGGTTAATTGCAAAATCTCCGGAACACAACCTCTGTGTTATTGCACCAACCTGGTGATGGAAAACTGTACGATGGGCAAAGACAGCGATCTTAGCTTCGAAGACAGTATACTGGAAGCGACTATCAACGGACCTATTACCAGCGTTAAAAATCCGGCTGGCGGACATATCACAGCCGATTGCATCGGAGAAATCATTATAGACGAAAACTGTAAAAATCCAGGAGCCTGTAAGATTAGTACACGCAAAAATACTTGTTTAGTTTAAAGATGAAATCTAATTTTGATGAAATAGTTACCCGCCGGGGTAGTAACTCCTACAAATGGGACGCTGCAAAAGATAATGATGTTTTACCGATGTGGGTAGCCGATATGGATTTCCGCACAGCTCCGGCAATTATCGATGCGATGGCAAAACGTGTACAACATGGTATATTCGGATATACCAAAGTGCCACAAGCCTATTTTGATGCTGTAACAGGATGGTTTCAGCGCCGACACCATTTCACGATACAAAAAGACTGGATATTGTTTACCTCGGGTGTAGTGCCGGCTCTTTCTGCCGTTATCAAGGCATTGACCGAACCGGGCGACAAGGTAATCGTACAGACTCCGGTCTACAACTGTTTTTTCTCCAGTATACGCAATGATGAGTGCGAAATGGTAGCCAATGAGCTTATATACAAAGATGGTACATATAGTATCGACTTTGAAGACCTGGAAAAGAAAGCGGCCGAACCGAAAGCAAAACTGATGCTACTATGTAGTCCCCATAATCCTGTCGGAAGGGTGTGGACACGCGAAGAGTTGCAACGAATTGGCGAGATATGCCTTCGCAATCAGGTGATTGTTGTGTCAGACGAGATTCATTGCGACCTTGTTTACCCGGGACATACCCATATACCTTTTGCATCGGTTAGCAACGAGTTCCTGCAAAATTCTGTAACCTGCACAGCTCCTAGCAAAACCTTTAACCTCGCCGGCATCCAGGTTGCCAATATTATTGCGGCTGATGAAGACATACGCCAAAAAATTGACAAAGCGCTCAATGTAAACGAAGTATGCGAAATAAACGTCTTTGCCGTAGAAGCACTGATTGCAGCCTACAACGAAGGAGCAGACTGGTTGGAAGAATTGAAAATATATTTATACGATAACTATGTAACTTTGGTTGATTTTTTTAAACAATATCTTCCAAACTTACCGGTACTGCCGCTTGAAGCAACTTATCTGGTATGGGTTGATTGCTTGGCATTGAAACAAACATCGGAAGAAATTGCCGAAACCTTGCTCGACAAAGAAAAGCTCTGGATCAATGAAGGTACGATGTATGGAGCTGCCGGCGAAAGATTCATACGTATCAATATCGCAACCCAGCGTAGTAATCTGATGAAAGGACTGGAAAAAATCAGAAAAATATACGGATAAAATACCATTTGTGAAATGGATAAAAAGAAACTAAGCATTATATTTGCTTACTTCCTCATTTATGTAGTCTGGGGCTCTACCTATTATTTCATAGGCGTGGCCCTGCGTGGCTTACCTCCATTTCTTCTCGGAGCATTCCGCTTTACCACTGCCGGATTATTACTACTCGCATGGTGCTGGTACCGGGGTGAACCGGTATTCAAAAAAAGCCTGATAAAGAAATCAGCCATCAGTGGTATTGTATTGTTATTTATCGACATGGCAGTCGTTATGCTGGCCCAACAATATGTCAGCAGTAGTCTTGTCGCTATTATTGCCAGTTCAACTGCAATCTGGATCATGGCGCTCGACGCTCCTATGTGGAAAAAAAACTTCTGCAATCCGACAGTAATCATTGGTATTATTGTCGGTTTCCTTGGTGTAATGATGCTATATATCGAACAGTTCAACCTCGACCACCAGACATTTGGACATGCGGAATACGGTGTATTATTGCTAATCTTCGGCTGTATATCGTGGGCAATCGGTACACTATATGCCAAATACCGCTCATCGGGAGAAGAAGAAGTCAATGCTTTTGCCGGGTCAGCCTGGCAAATGCTTTTCGCTAGTGCGATGTTCTGGATATGTGCTACGATAAACGGTGATATGGCGAAAACCGACCTAAGTGCTGTCCCTACTGCCTCATGGCTTTCCTTAGCCTATCTGATTATATTCGGGTCAATCATGGCTTATTCAGCTTATGTATGGTTGCTTAAAGTACGTCCGGCAACAGAAGTTGCTACCCATGCTTATGTCAATCCATTCATCGCTGTTTTTATTGGCGTAACACTTGGTAAGGAAAATGTTACCTGGATACAGATTGCCGGACTGGTAATCATTCTATTAAGTGTAATGCTTATACAGAAAAAGCCTTCTACGAAGTAAAACCGGATTCTATAGCATTCTGCCCTTTTTGTAAAATGCTCGACGATATCTTAGTATTCAGTATATCTATACACATTCTGTACGAGTTATAAATACAGATTTATACACTTCCAGATTTATACTCCCATTGAGTATATAGCTACCTGCACACTCTTTTCCGCCTGTTCCTCTTTGTTTTGTGTAACTGATCATATAAATCCGCAAGATTGGAAAAGATATACAGTGATTTTGAGCATACTTTTGTAATAAATATAAATAAGTAGTCAATGAAGTTATCATTCACTACGTTCATTAGTAGTCAAAAAGTTAAGAATAATATAAATGTATTTCTACTTAACTACAAAGTTGCGAAGCAACTGATAACTAGTTGACTACTTTGACTACTGATTCGCATAATAAATAAAAGACAAAAGTATGACAAAAGCTGAACGCATCATCTCAATTACCCTGGCAGGTATCCTTTTGCTGACTATTATTAACAGCGCCTGGTTTTTCCTGGGTATTGCCAAAGTCAGTATTATCCAATGGATTGTTTTCAATGCCTGTGCCCCATCGGGCATCGCTTTCATTCTCGGACTACTTATCTACTACAAAACTTCCGACAGGGCATGGCTGTCAGTTGCAATTGTACCTATGATGTTTTTCGGAACAATGGGTTTATTCGTGTTCCCATGGAATAGCGGAATGGATATACTGGTTCAATTCTCACATATGATCATGACACTCAATATTGCCTGGGGATTATACGTTATATTAAAAAATAAAGACATAAGAGCGCTTGGGTATGGTCTGTTAGCCAGTATAATCGTGTTTATCCCTTTTATTGCCTTTACCCAGGCTTACTGCAGGGAACACGCGGAAGAAGTAATGAAATATCTAAATCTATAAGACAATGACACAACGAGCATCCACTACCGAAGAATATCAGAAGCAAATAAATATAATTATTGAATATATCAATAATCATTTGCACGAACCCATTGACCTGATCAAACTGGCAGAGATCAGTAATTTCTCTCCTTATCATTTTCACCGGATCACCCGCGCATTTATGGGAGAACCTATCGGAGCCTATATAATACGTACAAGGGTAGAAACCGCTGCACGTTTATTACGATACACAGATCTGTCAATTTCCGACATCGCCTACAAAATAGGATATGATGTTCCTTCATCACTTTCAAAAGCATTTCAAAAACATTTTGGTATTTCTCCTATCGATTACCGCAACAACAAAGATTATATAATTATGAAATCAACAATCAAAGATCTCCAATTGGATATCAAGCGAGGGAAATTAATGGATATCCCTACGAAAAAAGCAATTTACATCAAATTGACCGGTCACTATAGTTCCCTGGATTTCAGCGGCTCATGGATGCGCTTATGGCAGTATGTAAAAGAGCACAAACTATTTTCAATGGGTATGGAACATATTGCTATCTATTATGATGATCCTAAAGTTACCGAGGCAGAAAAACTGCGTACCGACATCTGCCTCGTTATTAAAAAAGATTGCAAACCACAGGGAGATATCGGAGTGAAAGAGATAAAAGGCGGTAAATTCATGATGTTCCTGTATAAAGGTTCTTATGATCATCTGGATGCGGTTTACGACACCATCTATTCGAAATTATTGCCTGATAACAATTTGCGGTTACGGAATGAGCAAGGTTTTGAGAAGTACCTGAATCATCCGGATAAGACGAAACCCGAAAAATTAAAGACTGAAATTTATATTCCGGTGGAATAGTCAGGATGTCCCTTTTTTACAATTTCAGGATGCTATTGCTCTCTACTTTTGCATTGTCTAAAAATTAAAGTCAAAAGAATATGAAAAGTTTAGTAGCATTTTTTGAAATTCCTGCAACCGATTTCGGCAGGGCAATCACATTTTATGAAAACCTGTTTGGCGTAAAGATGGAACAGATGGATTGCGGACATGAAAAGATGGCTTTTTTCCCGGCTGAAAACAACGCTTGTCCCGGTGCAATTTCCTGGTCGTCAGCATTCAGTTTTAAACCTTCAGCGCAAGGTGTTCTGATAAGCTTGAACCACGAAAGTATCTCTGATGCTATTCCGGTCATCGAAAAGAACGGAGGCGAAATCCTGATCCCGAAAACGAAGATAGAAGCTGAAAACAGAGGTTATTTCTGTGTATTTACAGATTGTGAAGGAAACCGGGTAGGATTGTATTCGGATAAATAAACCGGAATCGGATAGAATACCTTTTTAACGTGGGTTTTTTGGTTTTAAATCAGAAAACTCACGTTTTACTTATAATGACAGAAGTAAAAACTATTGATTTCTACAAATAATGGATTAATAGTCAGAAGAGTATATATATAAAAAAGAAAAGGTTATCTCACGACAACCTCAATCTTCATTGTTAACCTTAAATCTAATACCATGAAAAACACAATGCAAATATACAGCATTTATGTTATTCAGCATAATTTAGAAGCATAAAAAAACAAAACGAAACCAAAAGAAACAAAATGCCCGGTAGTCGGCTTATTCAGACTATTCGCCCACAGCGTTATTAGGCTAAATATCAACAAATTAAATATTTCATGCGATTATTGTCAGAGACTTGTATCAAAAAGAATATAATTTCCTCACCATTTTTTGTTTAACACTATCCCATAGATAATCGCAATAGATCAGATTTTGTATGGATACAATCCTGCCATTCTTAAAAATCAATCGTCGATAGGATGCAAAATAATCGGATGATTCTCTCTTTATATCAATAGTACCATTAAACCAGTCGGCTGAAATTGCATACCCCGAACCTAGAGGCCGTTTATATATGCCTGCTGGAAACTGTTTCTTAAATCTTCGATCGGTTAATTCTTCCAAGGGATTCAAACGGATCAGGAATAGATCGTCAAAAGTTAAACCTCTCATAAATCCACTACTGTAATCTTCAAACCTAGGATAAGTATCATCATTACATACAATGACCATATCACACAAATATAAACGGTCATCCATGATGGACCAGATAGCCATATAATCCTTATCCATCCTTACTGTTCCTGAACTTTCACAAAGTATAAACCATGGCCTATACAAAGAATCATATCCCTGAAAAACGTTTAAAGGAGTATCACTATAATTGTATATTTCTCCATTCCAATACAACCAATCATTCGTCCATGCTGAAAAAGTATCATAAACAACAGAATCTTTTTCAGCTACAACTTTCAATTGTGCAGAGACCATGACTATCGTGCAAAAAAACAGCATACAACCGATAACCATCTTTGAAAACAAATGTAATTTTGATTTTATTCGGTTCATCTTCCGGCAAAAAATAGCTTATATATAAAAGAGAATCCGATTGAAGCAATGTACAAAAAGTGATAACTATATGAACATATAAAAGTTGTAGAAACCTCTAAAAGAGTCCTCCTTTATACATGTTATCAAAATCAGCCTGCCCTGTTTTACCCTCTTCGCCGCCTTCCGGTTCCAATTCGGCAGCCATACGTAAATCTTCTTCAGCTCCTTCTTTATCACCCGTTAATTCTTTCAGCTTTCCGCGCATGACATAAGCTTTTGCAAAAGATTCAACATGTTCGAGTGCTTCATCGTAGATAGCCATTGCTTCATCATATTTTTGCCGGGTAACCATTAATTTTCCGGCAAGTAAATAAGCTTGTTCATTAAATGGGTTCAGATCAAGCACTTCCCTATACTCATTGGCAGCATCTTCCTCGTTTCCTAATAATTCATAGATGCGTCCCCGTAACAAATGTGCAGTTTCTTCACCTTCCTCAACCAGAGAGATTACTTTGTTTACATCTTCCAGTGCTTTTTCACCCTCTTCCATTAAAAGGAATATTTCCGAACGTAACAAAAAGCCGTCAGCAAAATCCTCTTTCAGGGTTATAGCCTGTGATACATCTTCAATTGCTTCGGCATGGTTTTTTATTGCACGCTTTGCTTTTGCACGAAGGAACCATGCAATATGATTATCCGGTTCCAGTTCGATCGCCTTATCACATGTAGAAACAGCATCGCCATCCCTATCCAGATGAAACAGAATATTTACTCGTGCCAGCAATGTTTGTATATGTTCGGGTTCAATTAAGAACATTTCATCAATCACCCCCAAAGCACTTTCAGGCTCACCAACAAGAACATAGGCATTCACCAGATTGTTCATTGTTTCAAAATCCGACTCAATTTCCAATGCTTTCTGAAAACATTTGATAGCATAACCAACCTGCCGCATCTGCATTGCACGGATACCGTCATATTTCAATATATCAAAATTCTTCAGGTCTTCTTTAGGCTTCTCTTCCGATGATGTATCCTCTTTCTTTGAGGAAGAAAATAATGATGATAAAAATCCCATGGCACTTTTTGTCTTTTATGGTTGCAAACTTACAAAAAATACTTAATACACAACAAACTCATCCGTGAATGTAAATCCCCTCTGGTTTTTCACAGATACTTTTACATAACGGGCAATTTGTTTGAGACTTCCGCCGAAATCAGCAAAGATAAGCCGGTCGTGGTCGGGTGATACCATGTTATCAACTTTCAATACTGACTGGTATTCTTTTCCATCCTCCGAAAGAAACACTTCCACATACTTGGGCATATATACGTCAGGGCCGGTTAGTTGCATGAATCTCGCCTTGAATGCATTCAAAGGGATGGATTCTCCCAGGTCGATCACAACATCCATATCTTGTGTAAATCCCTGCCATAGTTTGTCGCTATAGTTCAATCCGCCGCGTCTGCCATCGACCAGAGCCGTCGCACCACCTGCGGGATAAGCATTATTCCATCTGGTATTGTAGGTTACCGGTTTACCCAGTGCCAGGTGATAGCCGGTTTCTTTGGCCGAAACCGGTTCAATGGCTTCGCCGTTTTCGAATACAGCAGCAGTAACAACCACACTTTTTTCACTGGTTGTAAAGACGCCTTTATACAAAGGAGATTCCAATGTAGGTCTGCTACCATCCAGCGTATAGCGTATTTCAGGCTGGTAGCGCTCGTTTTCGAGACGGATCGCAATTTCGTGTTTTACGGTATCTATACGCTCTTCCAGGATATCAATCCGACCGGATGGACGGTGATAGTTGACCTGCAGGTTTCCCAGACATTCCAGTTGGTTCGGCAACCGGCGTTTAAAATCTTCCCAGTCACGGTTTACAGGCATTGTCCACAAAACTTCCGACAAAGCCAGTGCCCTTGGAAAAACCATATATTCAACCTGTTTGAAATCCGATATGTATTCCGTCCATAGATTTCCCTGTCCACCAAGTACTTTTGACTTTAAGGAATCATTAGGTGCCGGATCGAAGGCATAAACCCGATACAATGGCAGGTAACCACCAATGGCCTCCGGTTCGTTGGCAGGGTCGGATTGGTAAAAGTCGAAATAACAATAGTTTCCGGGCGTCATAACGATATGATGACCTTGCCTGGCAGCTTCTTCCCCGGTTTTTTCACCACGCCAGACCATGATTGCGGCTGTTGAGTCAAGACCTCCATCCAAAATTTCGTCCCATCCAAGCAGTTTCCGGTCTTTGGATTCCAGGAATTTATTGATCCGTTGTACAAAATAGCTTTGAAGTTCATCTACATTTTCAAGGTGATGCTCTTTCATCCGTTTCTGGCAATACGGACAGGTTTTCCAGGCAGCCTTGCTGGCTTCATCGCCTCCGATGTGAATATATTCCGAGGGGAAAAGATCCATCACTTCAGTTAATACATCTTCCAGGAACCGGAATGTTTCTTCCTTACCGGCACAATAATCCCCATCCTTGTAAGGCTCACCGGAGCAACACAGCTCGGGATACGCCACAAAAACCTCTTCAGAGTGTCCGGGCATCTCAATTTCGGGAATTATCGTAATAAAACGTTCTGCCGCATATTGCACTACTTCCCGGATATCATCTTGCGTGTAGTAACCACCTTTAGCTCCTGGGTCTCCCGGGTCGCAAAATTTGCGGCCACCGTTCCAGAATGCCTTCCAGTCCTCGTAAGGGCGGAATGCTGTTTTCTGGGTTAGCAGGGGATATTTCTTGATTTCGATACGCCATCCGCTTCCATCAGTCAGGTGCCAGTGGAATAGGTTGAACTTATACATAGCCAACAGGTCTATGTACTTTTTTACTTCATCCTTGGTGAAAAAGTTACGGGAAACATCCAGATGCATCCCCCGGTAGCCAAAACGAGGCGCATCGCTGATAACCACGCCGGGGACAGCGAATCCGCTTGCCAACGCCTGCTCCTGATATACACCGGGAGACATCAGTTGCAGAAGGCTTTGGACGCCATAAAATATACCAGCCGGTTTCCCTGCCCTGATCATTACCTTCTCTTTGTTCACATCCAGATGATATGCTTCTTCACCGGCAACCGATGGGTCGAGGGTAAGAACGATCGCATTCACAGGATCGGGGTCGGTTACTTTTATAGCTGGTTCTACACCAGTAGCTTTTTCTATGATGTGTTGCAGATATTCCGCAGTATGGTACAATTCCGGAGCATCTCCCACTATTACGATACATGTTAAATTGTTCCAGGCAAACCGTTCGCCACTGGCTTCCATTTGGTTGGGGTGCGGGATAATACTGGCGCTTCCAGTTTCAGAATCCTGTGAACATGATATAACCAATAAAATAGTCACGAGGATACAGATATTTTTTAACGCTTGCATATGTTTTATTATGATATTTTATACTGTTTTTTTGACAAAGGTAGATTATTAATATGAATCAGTACTCCCGGCATTCTTTGCAGGAACATCCTTTTAAGAAAGATTAAGCCTGATTTAAGCTATATAATACATATCAAATCAACTATTAATCAAAATATTTGTTTTAGAAATAACCCTATAATTTAAATTAATAGAATTATGTTAGTAGAAGATTTAAAATCAATAGTAGCTGATTTATTTAAACAATCAGAAGATGCTGTACCTGTATTTGGAGATGGCGATAAAAAACAATGGATGGCTTGTCATCTGGAGTCTATCACTGATGAAGATGGAGATGCTCTTCAGTGTTTACTAAAATTTAATTCGATATCCGATGTAATTGCTTATCTTGAAAATGAATATAAAGAAAGAAAAAATGAGGATCATGATCCCAGCATACCGTGTGAAGAACATCTGGAACAACACGAAAAAAGAGATCGTGCTAAAGGAGTAAAAACAAAAGATAACATTAATGAACCTGTTATTATTATCGAAGAAGATATTATTATTGTAAAAGATGAAGATTGTGGTTGTTAATCAGCCATAAAAGACAATTTATATAAAAACCAGGCGGGTCTTTAAATGATACATAGAATCTGTTCTATAATATCATTTGGAAGACCCGTTTTTTCTTCTTTAAATTCTTATTCCCGTATTTCTCCTGTACATCAAAGGTGATTCACCTTTATTTTTCTTAAAGAACTTCCCGAATGAAGACTGATCAGAAAAATTCAACATATCTGAAATCTGTTGAATAGTATATTGCGGATCTCTCAGTAATATTTTTGCCTCTGTCATTAACGCATTATCAATCCAGTTATTCGTAGTTTTTCCTGAAAACGACTTTAAAATGCGTGTAAGATATTCCGGTGTAATACATAATTTTTCCGCATAGAACGTAACCTTATGTTGCTCTTTAGAATGAAGGTTAAGCAACTCCAAAAAGCGGCCGAATATTTGTTCTTTACTGCTAAGTTCTACTGTTTCAGCATTATCTTTCAACTTATGATAGACTATATTTCCCATCTCCATCATAAAAATAGTAAACTGGCTCATAATAAGGTTCCGTTTAAAGAAATGATCAGCTTGCCCAATATATTGGATCAACTTCCTGATACATTCTTCGAGCAATAAAACATCCTCAATCTTTATGGATTGGGTAGGACGCGTACGTTTGGAAACAATTACTTCTGAGGGAAGTGTCCTGTTATTTCCCAGCGTATCCGACAGGAAATTCCTTGAAACAATAATGTTATATCCTTTAAAATCTGTTGAAAGCTTAAAGTGCTGGACAATATGTTGTTCTACAAGGTCAAGCAATGTATTCTCTGAGACTTTATACGGGTAGTAATCAATCTCAAGGCTCATTTCTCCTTTACAGATCAGAAAAATGCTCAGTGCATCCAGCCGGAGAGGCAGGTCATGGTCTACATCCACCTGTTGATAATGGCTACCATCCATTTCAACAACCGCAATCTCATTTTCAAAATTCTGGAAATATGCTCCTTTCCGGAGAAACTCATCCAACGCCATATCAATCAACAGCTTCATAATTTCGTTTTTATAGCCTGCAAAGATACACAGATCAGATCAGAAACAAACCATTATTTGCCTGATTAAAGCCTTTTATATATCGTTTTTTACTATTCGTTCTGATTTAAACCAACCAGAGTCGGATTAAACCAAATAAGTTTCCGGAGAATTGAAGGATCTTTGTCGCCGATTTAAATAAAGGTTATCCACAATATGTTAAGAGATCATATCGTAAAAACCGCGGCAGAACATTATGCACGCTACGGAATAAAAAGTGTCAGCATGAATCAGATTGCTCAGGAATTAAGAATCTCCAAAAAGACACTTTACACGGAGTTCGATAACAAAACGCAATTGATATCCGAATGCATTACCCTGGAAATGGAGTATTTTCTCCAGAAAATAATACAAGTCAAAAAAGATGCGGCAAGTTCACTGGAGGCATTATATAAGGCAAATATCCTTCTGATTAGGCGTATCTGCGTTTTATGTCCTGCTTTTCATATGGATATTCAACGTATTCCGGATGTAACCGAAAAGTTCGAATCATATAAAGACCTGATCAATGAACAACTACTGGAAATTTATAAAAATGGGGTGAAAGAAGAGTCCCTGTTACCGGAAATTGACTTTATGGTAATTATGGGTATTTATACGGAACAGCTGCATAAGCTAAATTCAGAAAAACAAGGTATTTTGTTAAAAGCTTTTTTGCAGGGAGTCTGTACCGAACAAGGCAGATGTGAATTAAAAAACATATCAAAAGCCAATCAATATAGTTAGTAAAATTATTATTTATAACACAAATTTTAAAATGAAGAAAATGAAAAGCTTAATAAGCAATTTATTAATAGGAGGACTATGTCTGGTTATTGTTAGCGCCTGTAAACAGGGCAAGAACGAAACAAACATAAGTGAATACAGAGTAATGAAAGTCTCTTTATCCGATAAAAAACTGACAAGCAACTACTCAGCATCTATTCGTGGTAAACAGGACGTAGATATACGTCCGCAAATATCCGGAACCATAACCGAAGTATGCGTAAAAGAAGGGGCAAATGTTCGTAAAGGAGAACCTTTATTTATAATAGATCAGATACCTTATCAGGCTGCCCTCGAGATTGCAATAGCAAATGTAAAAGTGGCAGAAAGTAATGTAGCTACAGCACGTTTAACTGCAGAAAGTAAAAAGGAACTTTACAATCAGCAAGTCGTTTCCTCGTATGAAATGCAGACGGCCGAAAATGCTTATCAAAGTCAATTGGCATCACTGGCTTTAGCCAGAGCGCAGGAAGTAAATGCCCGGAATGACTTATCTTATACGATGGTTAAAAGCCCTTCGGATGGCATTGCCGGAATGATCCCATACCGGGTTGGAGCACTGGTTAACCCCAATATAGTGACTCCGTTAACTACCATTTCCGATAACTCGGAAATATATGCTTATTTCTCTATGACTGAGAATCAAATACTCTCTTTGTCACGGCAGAATGGTTCGTTACACGAGGCCGTTTCTTCCATGCCCAAAGTAGAGTTATTATTGAGTGACGGAAGCGTTTATGCCGAAAAAGGAAAGATTGACGCCATTAGTGGTATCATCGACCAGACAACGGGAGCCATCAGCTTACGTGCTACTTTCCCAAATAAAGAACGTATCCTGCATAGTGGCGGATCGGCAAATGTTGTTTTTCCCTATGACAAAAACGACTGTATCGTTATTCCACAAACGGCAACTTTTGAAGTTCAGGACAAAAAATATGTCTATACGGTTGAAAACGGCTTAGCTGTATCTAAAATGGTACGCACTTTCAGTGTTGACGACGGACGGGAATATATTATCGAAGAAGGGCTCCAGCCAGGTGAAACCATTGTTGCCGAAGGAGTCGGATTACTTCGCGAAGGAACACCTGTCAGAATTAAAAATGAAGAAAGCGACGTTTTCGCCAAACAATAAACAAAATATTTATTACGTGAATAATAACAAATCACCTCAAAATGGCTCAATGCCATCTAAACTGATAAATTAACATAAACATATGACAATAAAAACATTTATAGACCGTCCGATTTTATCGACGGTTATCTCTGTTGCGATCCTACTGGTAGGATTTATAGCACTCAAAATATTACCGGTAGAGCAATACCCCGACATCGCACCACCTACCGTAATGGTTCGTGCATCTTATACGGGAGCCAATGCCGAAACCGTGCAAAAGAGTGTGATTGTGCCGTTAGAAGAATCAATCAATGGAGTTGAAAACATGACGTATATGACTTCAGAAGCTACCAATGACGGTGCAGCCACAATTTACATCTATTTCAGGCAGGGAACAGATCCGGATATGGCAGCTGTGAATGTACAGAACCGTGTATCAAAAGCTACCGGGCTGCTTCCAAGCGAAGTAACCCAGATTGGTGTGACCACGATCAAACGTCAGAATAGTATCCTGAAAATATTTTCCCTTTACAGTGAAGATAAGAACTACGATAAAACATTCCTGGCCAATTATCTGAAAATAAACGTACAGCCGGAAATCCTACGTATACAGGGAGTAGGAGAAGTCGTACAGTTGGGTTCAGATTACAGTATGCGTATCTGGTTAAAACCGGATGTAATGGCCCAATATAGATTAGTACCGGGAGATATTGCAGCCGTATTAGGTGAGCAAAATATTGAATCACCGACAGGTATTTTAGGTGAAAATTCCGAGCAAACTTTCCAATATGTAATGAAGTATAAAGGTCGTCTGGAAAAACCGGAAGAATTCGGAGATATGGTTATCCGGGCTCTGCCAAATGGAGAAGTATTGCGTATGAAAGATGTAGCAACCATAGAACTGGGAGCTTTAAGTTATACGATGGATGGTGAAACCAGCGGATATCCTGCCGCTTCCTGCATGGTATTCCAGGTAGCAGGTTCAAATGCCAACGAGGTGATCGGTAATATTGACGATTACCTGGCTTCCATTGAAAAAGACCTGCCTAAAGGAGTGAAAGTGGCTCATATGATGAGTTCCAAAGATTTCCTGGAAGCATCTATCGCAGAAGTTATAAAAACATTGCTTGAAGCAATTATACTGGTAGTACTTATCGTATATCTCTTTTTGCAAAGTATACGCGCCACCATTATTCCATCGATTGCTATCATTGTCTCATTGGTAGGTACATTTGCATTCCTTATTGTAGCCGGTTTCAGTATTAATCTGCTAACCCTTTTTGCACTTATTCTATCTATCGGGACAGTGGTTGATAATGCTATTGTTGTCGTGGAAGCAGTCCAGGCAAAATTCGACGCCGGATACAAATCACCCTACCGGGCAACCGTGGATGCCATGAGTGGAATTACATCGGCTATTATTTCGTGTACACTGGTATTTATGGCTGTATTTATTCCGGTTTCCTTCATGTCTAGCACATCAGGTACTTTCTATACACAGTTCGGTTTAACGATGGCAGTTGCTGTGGGTATTTCTACAATTAACGCATTAACATTAAGTCCTGCCCTCTGTGCATTAATCATGCGCCCGCATGCTGACGGTGAAGGGAAAAAGTCTTTTTCTGAACGCTTCCACATTGCATTCGAAACTGCATTCGAAAAAGTGCAGCATCGCTATAAAAATGGAGTAATGGTTTTTATCCGTCATAAATGGCTCGTAGGTGTTATCCTGGTAGCGACCTGTGCTATTTTGGTTGTACTGATGAAGACAACCAAGACCGGGCTGGTTCCACAGGAAGATACCGGTGTATTCTTTGTTGACGTAAGTACGGCACCCGGAAGTACACTCCACCAGACCAAAGAAGTAATGGCACGAATTGAAGAAAAACTGAAACAATATCCACAAATCAGTATCTATACCAATGTATCAGGAACCGGAATGATATCCGGAGATGGAAGTTCGCACGGATTATTCATCGTAAAGCTTAAGCACTGGGACGAACGCCCTGACAAAGAAGACAATGTTAATGCAGTGATAGGCAAGTTATATGCCGAAACAGCAGATATTAAGGATGCACAGATCTTTGCCTTTGCCCCGCCAATGATTACAGGTTATGGACAAAGTAACGGTATCGAGCTTTATTTACAAGACAGGAAAGGTGGTGATTTGGAAACACTCTATAATATCAGTCAGGAATTTTCGGCTAAACTAAGGGAACGAGCTGAAATAGGCACAGCTTACACCTCTTTTAATATCAATTATCCGCAATATCTGGTAGAAGTAGATGCTGTAAAGTGTAAACGGATGGGCATTTCCCCGAATGAAGTATTAAGTACAATTGCCGGATACTATGGTGGTTTATATGCATCTAATTTCAACCGTTTCACAAAACTCTACAGGGTAATGATACAGGCATCACCGGAATATCGTCTGGATACGGAATCGCTGAATAATATATTTGTACGTAGCGGAAACGAGATGGCGCCGGTTGGCCAGTTTGTAACACTGACTAAAATATACGGTTCAGAATCCGTAAGCCGTTTTAATATGTTCAACAGTATTGCCATAAACGGCATGCCGGCTGACGGATACAGTACTGGTGAAGCAATTAAAGCTATTCAGGAAGTAGCTGCCACAACACTACCTGTAGGGTATGGTTATGATTTCGGAGGTATCACACGCGAAGAAACCGGTGACAGTACAGGTACGATCATCATCTTTGGCATTTGCGTATTATTGATTTACCTGATCTTATGCGGCTTATACGAAAGTGCACTCATACCCTTAGCTGTAATCATTTCGGTTCCTTGTGGTCTGGCTGGTAGTTTCTTATTTGCCAAGTTAATGGGGCTTGAGAATAATATCTACCTGCAAACAGGATTGATTATGCTGATCGGCTTGCTGGCTAAAACAGCTATCCTGTTAACAGAATATGCAACAGAGCGGCGCCGGTGTGGTATGAGCCTCATCCAATCAGCTCTGTCAGCAGCTACTGTCCGTCTGCGTCCTATCCTGATGACAGCACTGACAATGATTTTTGGTCTGTTACCGCTGGTTTTCTCAACAGGGGTAGGTGCACAGGGAAATATATCGCTGGGTGTCGGAACGGTTGGAGGTATGCTCATCGGCACATTGGCATTACTCTTCCTGGTTCCCACTTTATTTATTGTATTTCAGTATTTACAGGAAAAGGTATCTCCTCCTAAACTGAAAGAACTTGACGACCGGATGATCAGCACCGAGATTGACCAGTATAATGCAACGAAATTATAAAAAACATCATATGAACAAAATAATCATTCTGATAAGCCTGGCTGCCCTTATGAGTAGCTGTGGTATATATACATCTTACAAACGACCCGAAATACAAACAGATGATCTGTTTAACAGGAATATGCCATCAGGCGATACAAATAATATCGCATATATCCACTGGCAGGACTTCTTTACTGATCCTGATCTGCAGGAATTAGTAAAAAAAGGATTAGTGAATAATATCGACATGCGCCTCGCACGTTTGCAGGTAACCCAGGCAGAAGCCTCCCTAAAGTCGGCACGTTTAGCTTTTTATCCATCTCTATTCCTTTCTCCACAGGGTGTACTGAGTAGTTTTGACGGGCAAAAGGCCAACAAAACATATCAGATACCTGTTGCTGCCAGCTGGGAACTCGATGTATTCGGTAAACTCCACAATGCCAAACAGCGGTCGAAAGCTGCTTACGAGCAAAGTGAGACTTATCAACAGGCAGTACAGACTCAATTAATCTCTACTATTGCCAACCTATACTATACCCTTTTGATGTTAGATAGTCAACTGGAAATATCAGAAGTTACTGCTGCCAAATGGAAAGAGAACGTACGGACTACAAAAGCAATGAAAGAAGCTGGTATGATGACAGAGGCATCGGTAGCACAAACCGAAGCGAACAGCTATTCTATTGATGCATCCCTGCTTACGTTGAAGCGTCAGATTAATGAGATTGAAAACAGTATGTCTGTTCTTCTTGGAGAGTCACCACAAAGTATAAAACGTGGCAATCTTGCCAACCAGAAATTACCGGAAAAACTGGCGACAGGGGTTCCGATTGAGCTCCTGTCGAACCGACCGGATGTAAAAAGCGCCGAACTATCACTCCAGCAAATGTTCTATGCTACAAATGAAGCCCGTGGAGCATTTTATCCGACCGTTACTTTAAACGGGACAGCAGGATGGACTAATGAAGCCGGTTCTATGATAATCAATCCGGGTAAATTCTTATGGACAGCTATCGGCTCTTTATCACAGCCCCTGTTTAATAAAGGATTAAATAAATCACGCCTTCAAATTGCAAAAGCCCAACATGAAAGCGCCCTGATAAACTTCCAACAAAGTTTACTTACTGCCGGAAGCGAAGTGAATAATGCGCTGGTGCAATGGCAAACAGCACGCGAAAGAATCGGGATAGACCACAAACAAATCGGTTCACTGGAAATAGCTGTTAAAAGTACACAATTGTTAATGAAACATGGTAGCTCTACCTACCTGGAAGTACTAACTGCGCAGCAAACGTTATTACAGGCGCAACTTACACAAATAGCAGACCGTTTTGACGAAATACAGGGCATTATCAATCTTTATCATGCGTTGGGAGGAGGGCAGGATCCAAACCCTTAAAGGTTTTAGGTTAAAAGGATAAAGGTAAAAGTAATGAATAAGATAAAATAAAGAAATATGAATAACAATACATTAGTATACATACACCCGGAGGCGGTTATAGGCAAAAATGTAATCATCCATCCTTTTGTAAATATTGACAAAGGGGTTGTTATCGGTGATAATTGTGAAATCCGTTCTTTTGTTTCCATACAGGAAGGGACAAGCATAGGAAATGATAACAAGATTTTTGAAGGCTGCGTCATCGGCGCTCTTCCCCAAGAGTTTTCCAAAGAAAATTCAGGTAAAAATAAAGTAACAATCGGACATGGTAATACGATTCGTGAAAATGTAGTGATCAACAGAAGCATCGACCCGGGGCATGCAACCCTAATCGGTAATAAAAATTACCTGATGGAGGGTGTACATCTGGCACATGATGTTGAAGTTGGTAATGAATGCGTCCTTGCCTTCAATTCTAAAATAACACCCAACTGCAGAATAGATGATTTTGCTTATATCGGTGCTTCTACAGTTTTAAATAAATACTGCAAAGTAGGGAAATGGTCATTTATTTCGGCCGGAAGTGTAATTTATAAACACGTTCCCCCTTATGTCAGGATAGGTGGCAGTCCTATTGAATGGCAAGGCATCAATACGACTATTCTTCGCAAAAACAATTTCTCTGAGAGTGTAATCAAGCAGATACTCTTTGCTTACCGCCTGATTTATGGAAATTATAGCCTTTTTTATGCACTTGAAAAAGTAAAAAAACAATCAATAGGACAAGAAGAAATCAACGAGATTATTAACTTCATGGAACAGGTCAAAGATAAAGGAATTGCGGGCAAAGAAGAAGTAGAAGTTATGGACGAAAGAGACTAATGAGGTTTGAGTTATCCCAATATCCAGTACTTCAAAATAGATAAAAACTCCCGGATGTAGGCAAACGGAAGTAAATGCCAGTCTACATCAGCGCTGTATGTACGGACATCTATATCTTGTTTGAACGCTATTTTCTCTGCCCTTGAAATATGATAGTGGCTGGTGATGCATGCAACCGAATAAGGTCTTCCGGCAAAACGTTGTTCTAATATCTTTTTCGAATAACTGAAATTCTCTTTGGTATTATGGGAACGATCTTCCTTAATGATTTGTGATGCAGGAATGCCATGATTGATAAGATATCTCTTCATGGCTTCTGCTTCGCTGATCGCTTCGTTAGGTCCTTGTCCGCCACTGACAATAATAATTGCCTGTTCATTTTTACGATGATATTCCAGGCAAGCATCCAAACGGTTCTGCATCGTAGGTAAAACCGTTTCTCCACGAATACCGCTTCCCAGCACAATAGCGCAATCTTCGGTATAATCAACTGTATTTTTTGTACCGCGTACAACTACTACACCTGTTACGACTAAAAAGAAACTAATACCGATTATAATCAATGTTGATACTATTTTTCTCCATTTACGGGGAAGTTTTTTAAACCAGAGAGAGATTGCAATCAATAAAAGACCAATGATTATTGGAATCGAATAACCAATCGTAAATCCATAAATCGTTGCAGAAATTAATGCGCCTGCTATAAATATAGTACCTGTTAATATACCCAGTTTTTTCCCATTAACCTTCATATCGTTTGTTTTAGTTTTACAAAGCTATATAATTAATATCTTATTTGCTCAATAGTGACTGGCAAATACGTCATTTTATAAATAGACCGACTGGTTCTTTCGCTTTTATATTTCATACCTAAAATATCCACCCCCAAAACTTAGTAGAAAGGTGAAAACAAAAACCAGTAAACAACAAATTCTTCTCATGTTTTCAAGTGGATTTATATACATAACCTTAATATCTATTAAACAATGAAGAGAAAGACAGCGATATACCCTCATTGACAGCAATGTTGATTATATTTTCTCCGGCATCCGTAAGATTGACATCCGACAATTCAACCTTCAGCAACTCACTGATGTCGCCCAAACTTTCGGGAAGAGCGGTTTCTAACATGATATACTTTTGTTCATGTGCAAATTCAGGTTGTAAAAGAATAAGACGATTGTTTAGTAAATCCAATACTTCTTTTGCTGGTGGCAAACTGGTGTTCCAGGGGAAAATTGCTTCACGCAGTTCATCTCTGCTTGCGCTATTATACGTTGATAACAACTTGTATTGTAGATATTGTCCAACGTAGGCTTTGCTTTCATGCTCTTTCCATATCTTCTCGGTTTCGAAATCCCGCTTAGTAAGTGGCGGATAGTTGTCGCCCTGCCCATAGGCGAATAAAATACTCACAGAGAAAATCAATGAAATGATTAAAATGCATTTTGATTTCATTTGCATTCTTTCAATTTCTGTATCAATAAATTAGTTAAGTCATCAAAGTTTATTTGTAGCAAATTTGCAGAAATGCTAATAGGCGAACCATTACTTTTGTAATTCATTTCCATTGCCTTTCTTTTTAATGGATTTGTTACTTTATCAAGATATTCTTGCGGATTCCTCACAATAAACACCAGAAACTTTCGATCCATAACCTGTGAAATTATAATTTCTTCAATGTCAGCCCATAAAACAAGTCCTATTGAAACGCCGCTTGAATTATCTATGATCCCTTGCCGATTAATAATAAGCCCGGCTTTTTTGTCGGAGAGTTTACGAAATACGATTACTGTAACAAGTCCAAAAAATAAAACAGAAGCAAGTCCTGCAATAAAAATCACTGTTGGGTTACCAAAAACCGGATTGTTAATTTGGGGAGGATTAATTAAAAACCAAAGTCCAATTCCAACAAATATGATTGAACCTAAAAGTGTCAAAGTCATTTTCTTTTTACTCAATGGAATTTCAATTTGTTCTTCTTGTGTCATATTCATTTTTATTAAGTGTTCATTTGCTGTATTGTTTTTTGATTTTGACTTCGGGGTTTGTACAAAAGAGATAGAGGTTAATCAGGAAGAACCATTCCAAAGGTTTCATCAGTATGTATGTAATATCCGAATGAATGGGTTTAATAATATGTTTGGACAACGGATATCCGTATTTGTCGTAAGCATGTCGTATAAACCGGTGAAAGTGCGGAAAAAAGTCTTGTATCATCTCTTCATAGGCATTGGCTACCATAAGCTGGCGGTTGACGATTATTTCGTGCCCATGCCGTATTCCCAGCCTCAGGGGTTTTACTATTTTAGGGTGGCCGCATGCTGCTACTGTACACAAATAGTGTCCTTCGTGGTCAAGATATGGAAGCGGCTCATGCCGGGAGAAATTCCAAGTCGCTGTTTCTGTGAAGGCTTTTATCATAGAGTCGGAATCTTGTCCGAACAGCATTAGTATCACGGTAACGATAGCAAATGCAGGTACCAACAGAAAGACTACCCATACGGAGAGACGGGCGCTATAGGTGAGTGAGCTATTCAGATAATTCAATATTTTGTTTTTATATTGCCGTGCAGTTGCATTAGTAATCTCCTGTTCAATAGCCTTATACATACACCATAATGCTAGAAGAATGTTCATTATAGGATATATTGCAATCATGCCACCGTCTCTTGACCACTCCCGGTCTTCATATTCGCCGGAAACCTGGAGGATGACGATGAAGCTTATCGCTATGCCAATGATAAGAAAAGCCATACAGAGTGCATAAGCAAGTGGTGGAAGTTGTTTTCTCTTTTTATTTAGCAGAATGAGGGAAACATAGAAAATCAACAGGAACATAAACAGGGTCAGCGTATGGTCGCTGCAAAAAGCATTATATTTGTTGTCTATAGGGTCTATAGCTTCGTTGTAGTCGGCTCCCAGCACTGTTGTAAATACAAAATAGGGAATAGCCAACAGATAGATACACCAGAACAGGGTTCCTCCAATACTAGCCGGGATGGTTGAACCTGATGCCCGTAACATCTGGAAAAGCAATAGCGGAAAGCCAATGCAAAAAATGATAATACAGATAGTTATAAGCATTCGTATTTTTAATTAAGGAGAGAAACATGTATTCTTATACCTCCCATGTTTCATGGAAATAGAACAGGCTCCTGGCTAATTCCGGATGAGCGTTTGCCCAATAATCATCGAAAATGACAACATAATCATAAAACTCCGACCAGTAAATCATAACTTCAATTAAATGGTCGCTGACTTTCGTTATTGATTTTCCTTCGGATGTTCCTTCTTTTTCTGCCAGAAGTTCAATGGTTTTATCCATATTTTCTTCGTCGAAGTTGTCGTTAATCTCAGCAAAATTGATTTTGCTGAACGCGGTTATTATTTCTTTCAAATCCTCGTCAGGATATAGTTTGCATAATTGCTGTAAATATGAGATCTCCGTTTTCCTGTAGTATGACTCATCATCTTCTGAGGTATTTATGTCTTTGCTGTTACGAAAATAATCCAGCAACCCCGGAATACTAACACCTGTCAGGACATGAGGTTTGTATAAATCGTCAAAGTTACCACTATCATAAATGGATGATGACAGGTAATATGTACGGCAACCGCTTTCTTTTCCTTCCGGGGATACTTTTTCGGAATCTATCTCTTCATTAAATAATGTATCACTAAAAGAAACAGGTAGTTCGTCATTAAACCACACGCTTACTTTTTCTTTATTCTCATTGACATATATTTCATCAAAAACAGCCCACATCAGTTCAATTTCGTCATCATCGGTGTGTACTTCTATACAATGTTCCTGCGTATGAACTTCGTTGGAATAAACATATTTTTCAATTTTATCCTGTAAATCACTCAGCGAAGATGGTTCACTTATCGGTTGTTCACCTTCGTAATCGGAAAAGGGAAATCCATAAACATGGGCAGTGCCCAACAATCCGGAATATGCCTCTTCGTCATTTAATTGCGGCCAGTTATCCTTGAACCAATCAAGTACTGAGTTTGCCTCGAATGCTTTTATATGCCTTGAATTTGGAATGTAGGCACTTCTATAAATAAAATAGATTTTCATGATTTATTATTCTTTTTTGGGGTTATACTCCATATAGTAGAGTCAGCCGCCATAATTTGTAATTCTTTCTTTTATGCCCAATAATGTCCGGCAAGGCCGATAAGCGTTCCTAATATGATCGACATCGTCAGGATAATGGGAACAGAACTCTTGTCTTTAGCCGAAACAAGCACCACGATGGGAAGCGATAACGCCAGCGAAATCAACCCGCCTTCAAGCCACCACACCACATAGGGCAGGTCAATATTTATAATAATGACGGAGACGAAGATATATTGCAGAAATGCTGATACAATTGAGTGTTTGTCTAACATTTGCAGTATCATTGGAATAATGTCAATGATTCCTGCTATAAGACCGATAAGCAGGGATAGGATTAATTTGTCCATTGTTCTGAAATATTATTATCTCTATAGAGATGCTTATTATTTATTGAATCCATATATCATTGCTTATTATTTCTCTTTCTTTACCTTTAAAAAACATATAAAACTACAACAACTACCCACGTCAGAAAACAATCAAATATTAGATTCCCGACATACCAACCTGAATTTAAAATTCCATTTCCGGGTAAAAAAAATTGATCATAAATAAACTTCCCGTTCGAATTCCGAGTCTTGATATGTTTTATAGGTGTAATAAACAAACCCGCATGTTACGACAATCCCTAACACTAAGCAACCCCAGACCCCGAGTGTTTCTGCTATTCCAAGGAAAATTGTTTTCAGTCCTCTTTTGCTTCCGCTGACCCTAACCGTTTCTCCTGCTTCGATGTCATTAGCAATTAATACAAGGGCGACGGTGAGCGCAGCAGCAGAAAACGTATATAAAACAGGTTTCACTATAGCACTTTTAGTTTTTACATGCTCGATGGTATGCCGGAGTTTAGGACATTTAGACAGGATAAAATTCAAAACATCTTCGAAGTCTTTTTGTTCGGCGAAGATAAAAGCCGAAAGCTCCGTTTTACCATTTTCATTGAAATATATTTGAATAACATTGTTTTCCCTGATCACGTTGACCCGCTCTATCTGACTATATTCGTATTTGTGTATGGTATCCAACAATCCTTTTTTCTCCTGATTCACCTTTGAGAGAAAGGTACCAACACTACCATAATCTTCGTCCGAAGCCATTACATGTGTTTCTGTAATATAGATATTCTTCAGAATACCTTCTTCCTGATAAAACTTTTCCATTTTTCCGAATGTTTTTACTGCATTTGTGATTTTCGTCTCATCGACCTGCTTGTTTTCTCTAAAAAAATATTGTCACAAATCTATGATGCATTATATGGGAAATTTCCACATGATTAGATGATTAAATTCAACTTATTTTTCATTCACTCATCTAATCCCAGTATATCAATTGGAGCTTCCTTACGCCATTCTTTACCGTATGTCTTGTCCAAATAGTTAAATATATCCTGATTAAACCTTATCAAGACATGTTGAGGCGCCGAAAAAAACTGCCTGCTATTTTCTATCAGGTCCTTTTCAAAAATGCGATACCCTATCTTATATTTTTCCCAGAAAGGATCTACAAATATATTTTCGAGATTATTTGTTGTTGTATAAACATATAATGCCGGATATCCACTTTCTATCTCTTTTTTGACTGCCTGAGAGGTAAATGCTTTTTTATAATACCACATAGGAAGTACAACATTGAGCGAATCAATAGAATTGTTTTGTATAATGATGGTAGTATCGTAATCGAAACAACTTACACAGGTAAACCGCAACTTATATTTACCCGGCTTAAGATTATCAATCTTATAAATACCTGATGAATCGGCTATATATCCTTTCTTTTGGCCTTTCATCTGTATATAAGCTCCATTAATAGGTGTAAGACAATAATAATCATCAGCTAACACTTTACCTGCAATATGAAAGGTCTCTTGCTGTGCAATTATACTATTACTAACCAGCAGATACACAAAAACCCCAAAATAAACTTTCAGCATACTATTTCTGTTTCGAAACAAAAATAGTAAAAACTATGTGAATCAATAGTCACAATAGTCAAGTAGTTAATAGATAAGCGTGACTCCCGCTCCCCACTTCATGTCACGATCATAGTTTCCCGAAATACCCAAATAAGGCAGAATCAGATAACGTAATCCAAACCGGTATTCTCCATCAGTATTAGCCATCAGCGTCATACGAAGTTGCGAAGAAATCGGAATATCTTCCCTTTCAAGCTGTATCCGGAATCTCCCGTACGTATCAACCCGTGCATCAGCAACCAATAACAAAGGCAATGTATACCGCACACCTAAGACTCCGGCTATTCTGTTGTCTTTCTTAAACGATTGTCCAAACAGGTTTTCTTCATCTGCCGCCCCTTTTTGGTAATTCCATGCAACTCCTGCATAAGGAAACAGCCATTGCATTTTGCCAATGTAGCGACCAAACCGTCCTTCTGCTTCATAACCATGCTTGTCGTTATACCCCGCACTCCATTCTCCCTGCACACTCCAACGGGTATTTGAATATTCCAACCGTCCATTGTTGCCATTGAAGGCAAAATCATTCTGAACCGTAAAATAAAACATGCGATCGTCATGATACAAATGCCTGATTGACTTTTCAGGATCAGGAACCTGCGGATTAGGAGGTGAATCTTCATAGCTGAATATACGTCCCATGCCACTCATCATATGGTAGAGGATATGGCAGTGAAAAAACCAGTCTCCTCCTTGCTCCATGGCAGTGAATTCGATGGTATCGGTTTCCATAGGCATAATATCCAGGGTATGCTTAAGTGGGGCATAATCACCCTGACCATTCAGTGTCCTGAAAAAATGCCCGTGCAGATGCATCGGATGACGCATCATGGAATTATTATATAATATGATCCGCAGGTTTTCTCCTTTTTTTATAAGAATCTTATCTGATTCGGATAAGGTTTTGTTATCGAGCGTCCACACATAGCGATCCATATTACCCGTCAATTCAAACCGCAATTCCCGGGTTGGTACATTTTGCGGAAGATTGGTCTTTATCCGTGACTTCAGCATACTATAATTAAGCGTTGCTATATCGCCTGAATCCATAGTATGCCGCCCATGCATTCCTCCGTCATGACCCATATCCATTGAATGCCCGGAATGATTATGTGATGACTTGTTTTTATCTGTTGATTCAGGATACATAACAGCATTCATATCCATTTTCTGCATACTCATATCCATCCCCATATCATCCATATCCCCGTTCATCTTCATCATACTGTTCATCATTTTCATTCCTTCAAAATAACGAAGTTTGGGCATGGGCTGAACATGCATTTTATGGCCTTCACCAAACCATAAAGAAGTAGAACCTGACCTGTCCTCGGCCGTAGCCAGTAATTCATATGACATTTTATCATCCGGTACATCTATAACAATATCGTATGTTTCAGCTACAGCAACCAGTAATCTATCTACCTTGACCGGCTCTACATCGAGGCCGTCATTCCCGATTACCGTTATTTTCCCACCTGCATACTGAATCCAGAAATAGGTAGACGAACCTGCATTAATAATTCTCAAACGAACTTTAGTATTATCCGGATCAAACGGAGATACCGGTTCTTCCGGCAGACCATTCACCAGAAATCTATCATAATATATATCACTCACATCCATCGCATGCATACGTTTCCATTCATTTTTCACCTTTGTTCCGAAATGTCCGGTACGAATTGCTTCATAATAACTTTGAACAGCCCCTTTCCTGATTGAGTACCAATCGGAACCAATATGTAGTTTACGGTTCACTTCCATCGGATGCTCATTTGTCCAATCACTTAATACAACCGTATGTTCCGGTAAATTATCTTCAGGCAACAGATTTGGATCATCTCCTCTTTTACAAATCACCAAAGCACCATACATACCCAGCTGTTCCTGCAGTCCGCTATGGCTATGATACCAGTATGTACCATGCTGTATAACTGGAAATTTATACGTATGAATCGTATTGGGCTTGATTGGAGATGTTGTCAGATAAGGCACACCATCCTGTTCGACAGGTAGAAGGATCCCGTGCCAATGAATAGATGTTTCTTCTTTCATCCTGTTATGAACCCTTACAACAGCAGTATCACCCTCTGTAAAATGTAATACGGGGCCCGGTATTGTACCATTAATAGCTATAGCCATCTTTGATTTTCCGGCAAAATTTGCCATTGTGTCTGTTACATAAAGATCATATGTTATTGTTTGCTGGGCAAAAACACCGAATGTGGAAAATAACAGAATGAATATGTAAAAGCCTATAAAATTTCTCATGTAATTTCCATATATATGAAAAAACAATTCCTTTACCGCAAATGTTTGATATTACATTGAGATTATTTCAAAAGTGTTTTCGACCCAATTATTCCGGTAAATAACTACAGAAAATTATCCCCCCATGAACATTTGGAACATCCTTTTGTTATATACAAAAAATAAATTCATATAGGTCTTTGATTAGCTCTACTTCAATTTATTTATTTTGAAAACGTGGAAATCAATCCCGGCTGTTAAAAAAAAACGCCGGGATTTTTTTATTGTAACATGTCATGCTAATAAAGACATGAAAAGTCTACTCCAATAAATATAAAGTAATGGGAACACAATAAAATTATATCGCTTTATCGATGAAAGCACTGACATTTATTATTGAAACGAAAACCGATACCCAACATAAGATAATTAGGATCATGAAAATCCTGAAGGCAATACCCTATATGTAGAAATGAATTCCGGGTAACTTCTATTTTAAGGGCTAGTATCTGATAAAAAGATTTCAAATCGCCTCCTCCATGTATAATATTGGTACCCAATCCAATTCCAACAGAAAAATAGGGCATGACATATTCTGCACGCCCGGAAAGCCCCAATGCCAGTTGCTTATTAAGGGAGGGTTTGAAAAACTCCGGATCCGTACCTGAAATGTGGTCTTCCGTATACATATTAGCGCTTCCGTCATAAACACCATCCAACGAGACTCCTACACGCGCCCTATACCCAAGGTTATACATCGGGGCAAAATTAAATCCTAATACCGGATATGCATCCGGTGAAGGTATTTGCTTATCTCCGAACACAACCCCTTTGCGGCGCCAGGAGCCGAATAAAACTAAATCATAACTGAAATGACGGGAAAATGGCGGAATCGATGGCCGGTAGGATAATGGTGAAAATGATTTTTCTTCCCTATTAAAGTTATACACGAACCCTAATTTTAGCCCAACAGTATTCAACCCTGCATTCGGAAACTTAGTATTTCCATTGGAAAAATGAGTCAAAGCAAGTCCGGTGTTCAGGTCAAGTTCAGGCGAAATCCGCCAACTCAGGAAAAAACCCACATTCAGATAAGCATTTATTTTTGAACCGATTACTTTGTTATAATAATTCTTTTCAAAATCATATGGTTTCCATCCGGCAGATACTCCAAAATTCCATTCATAATTGAAAGATAAAAAGGGACTAATACTGGCTATACGCGCTCCCTGAAAGAGATAAAGTGCCACAGGATTTCCCAATTCTTCTGGATTCCCAAATGAATAATATGTCAACCCAATACCCTGGTAAACACCCGGATAAATCTGGTCTGTATATGTATCAGGACGAAATTTGAATGAATATCTCAAATGAGCAGAAAGTGAGTTTCGGATTGGCTTCCATTTATAATTTTCACCCTTAAGGAATGAATTTGAAGGGAAGATATAACCCGGCCGGACTTCCATCCCTACCCTATGGATGAGCCGGTTCGCAGACGAAAGGGTATCAGTATCATTCTCCGGTATATCTTTATGCCCTTCTGCATGAATTGCATCCGACAAAAAAAACATTATGCCTAAAAAAGCCATAATACACCATATCCGCATCCCATCTTTCATATAGCTCCCCAAAATGCCCTTTCTTTATAGATATTCGGATTATCAGGCTCAACGCCTGTTTTAGAAACAGTTTCTTAAAATAAGCCGTAAATATACAATAATAACCGGAAATCACAGAAAGAGGTATATACAGATTCTCATTTTTTAGCTATTACGCAATGGATTTCAATACTTTAAACAAGACCACCTCTATATTTAACAGGCATTCACAATTAAATTTACACCATATAAAGCTAGTAGGAAATAGATAATTTCTCTGTATAAAAATTTTACGCAGGATTATGCAATAATTAAAGGCCTAATATTCACTATTCTATAGTGATCAAACTCGGCACTAATTCGGCACTAATTCGGCATTAAAACTGCAATTTCCGAACTTAATAGAATATAAACCAAATTTATTCAAAATATAATCATGTGAGTATCGCAAGCATGTATGACTTTTTCCACAGGACTGTTTCATATGCCTGCAGTCTTTCTAATTTATCCCGGAACAGATAAAAAGCAGAAAGAAACAAACAAAAACATACTATTACGTGTTACATACATATATTTTATTTTTCAAGAAATAAAAGAAACTATAGATGAAGACAAATTCAGAAGATCACACCTGGGGCAATCCGAATGCCACACTCGTATTAATGGAATATGCAGACTTTCAATGTCCTTATTGCAGACAGGCATATCGCACTTTAAAAGAAGTAAAAAAACAGCTTGGTAATGATCTGAAGTTTATTTTCCGGAACTTCCCTTTACAGGAACTTCATGCTTATGCTGTCCATGCGGCAATCGCAGCCGAAGCTGCCGGAGCGCAGGGTAAATTCTGGGAAATGCATGATATGCTGTTCGAAAATCAAAAAAGGCTCGAGGATAGCTCTTTATTCGAGTATGCCAAACAAATCGGACTGGATATGCAACAGTTTGAAAACGATTTCGAAAATCAGATCTATTTCCAGAAAGTAGAGTCTGACTATGATACCGGAATTCGGCATGGAGTAGAAGGAACACCCACATTCTTTATAAATGGTGAACTATTTGAAATGAACTGGATGGATCCGGCTTTTATTGATTATCTGCAATCTAAGATATAAACAGCATCTAATTCAAATTTATCTTCCCGGACTATATTACGCAGTCCGGGAATTTTTATTTCATAGAAAAAATATAAAATGGAAATATTTCAGACCTTCTTATTACCAAGTGCCTGGCTGGCATTATTAACACTTGCTTTTCTGGAAATTGTTTTAGGTATCGACAACATCGTCTTCCTATCCATAATGACTTCCAAACTACCGGCAAAACAGCAACCCAAAGGACGTTTTATTGGCCTGCTACTTGCTATGCTGGCCCGTATCGGATTGCTATTTTGTATTTCTCTTTTGATGCGTCTTACACAACCATTATTTTCTTTTCAATATTCATGGATACAAGGCTCTATCACAGGACAAAGTCTTATCATCCTTTTTGGAGGTATCTTCCTGCTTTATAAAAGTGTCACCGAAATACATCATAAATTAGAAGCATCAGAAGATGAAAAAATAAATGCGAATTCCCGGAAGAATAGTTTTTGGTCTATTATTTTTCAGGTCGTGGCGCTGGATATCATCTTCTCATTCGACAGTGTATTGACTGCAGTTGGTATGGTCAGTTTTAAGGATTTTGGGTATGGAGGTGCATTGACAATTATGATAACCGCTATCATTGTCGCAGTTACAGTTATGATGTTCTTTTCCGGCCCGATCAGTAATTTTGTTAATAATCATCCGACTATTCAAATGTTGGCTCTTTCTTTTCTTATTCTGATCGGAGTTACCTTATTGATTGATGCTGCCCATCTTGCTCATCTGAATGTATTGGGCACCGAAGTAAACGAAATTCCAAAAGGGTATATCTATTTTGCAATTGCTTTTTCACTTCTGGTTGAAATGCTGAATATGAGGTTAAGCAAAAAAAGTAAGCCTGTCAGGCTATATGATTCTCAGATAAAGCGAAAAAGCAGTAAAAAAAGCAATCAGGATATCAACTAGAAACTCATTAGATAAAACTATGCCGGGCACTTAAAACATTTTGTTATTTTTGAGAAATTATCCTGATAAAAGTATATATGGGTGAATTCTGGGAAACAAACTTTATTGAAAAGCAAACCATGTGGGGATTTGAGCCGGCTGAATCGGCAATGCTGGCAAATGACATCTTTGTAAAAAACAACATGAATCATCCACCAATGAAGTTTATGGTAATTATTTGCCATAAAGAACACCCCTAGTTCCTGAAAAGAAATCATATGCTCTTCGTCACAAACTCATCAAAAAAGGCATCCCTGTAGGCATTTCCGATCGGGACAATATGTGTCTTTATATACAGGTCGTTATTATCAAACGAATTGATCTGAAGAGAGTTCACAATATAGGATTTGTTTACCCTAAGAAACGTTTTTCCGGGAAGCTTTTCGTGGATATTCTTCAAATTCATCTTCGTGATGATACGATCTCCGTCCAAATGGATAATCACATAATCTTTTAGACCTTCAATAAAAAGGATGTCAACAAGTTTTACTTTATGGAATCTACGCTCAGACTTAACAAAAATAAATTCAGTATCAATGCCTTCAATATCTTCCTTTTCTTCTTTCTTTAGCAAAGACTGATAAGCGATTGCTTTATTGACTGCTTTCCCAAAACGTTCGGATTTAATCGGTTTTACCAGATAGTCAATAGCTTCAACATCATAGCTGTCCAAGGCATATTCGGTAAATGCTGTTGTAAAAATCACCAGTGTATTACGGGACAATGATTGGGCAAACTCCAGTCCGCTCGTATGAGGCATCTGAATATCCAGAAAAATAAGATCGACCGGGGCTTCCTTCATAAAAGCAGAAGCGGCCTCTGCACTGTTAAACAAACCGAGCAGGTTAAGATCGGTATGCCGCCTGACAAGTAATTCAATCGCTTCCCTGGCCAAAGGCTCATCATCTACAATAATGCAGTTCATTCTAATTCGAGTTTAAGCGTAATCGTATAGCGGGTTGCTTCATCCTGAATATCCAGGATATGCTTACCCGGATATAATAACGACAAACGGCGTTGAATATTTTTCAGCCCCAAGCCCCCGCTTTGTTTTTGAACAGGTTTGGTTGCAGGTTTTGAGTTTTCGCACCTGAACTCAAGTTTGCGGCCTGCGATCTTGAAATGAATATAAACATAGGAAAGATGGTTACTATCAGGATTGTGTTTTATGGCATTTTCGACAAAAGGAATAAACAGTAAGGAAGGCATCCATATCTCATTTGCATTTCCTTCTGTTGTAATTGTAAACTCAAAGTTATCACGCCGAACCTTTTCAAGATTCAGGAAGTCATTCAGGAAGCGGATATCAAACAAAAGTAATATCTTATCACTGGTAGCTTCTTTCAATTGATACTTTAAGAGACTCTCGAGTTTATAAAGAAGTTGTTGGGCCTCTTCTTTATTTTTCCATATTAGCACATTGGCATTGTTCAGCATATTAAACAGGAAGTGGGGGTTAATCTGGCTTTTAAGTAGATCCAGTTCAGATTGTAAAGTAGCCGCCTCGAGTTCACCGATACGCCTTGTATCCTTTATCCAGTATCTTAATAACTGAATAGCAGAAGAACCTGTAACAAGAAACCCCATCGAAACCAAGGATGAGAGACAATTCACGATAATTACAGTTCCACCCATTTTTTCGATTAATGTTCCGCCCGAAAATACAAATATCTGCAAGTACACGATAAGAATCAATCCTATAACTATTATTACAAATGCAGCAACAAAATAAGCCACGACTCTATTTTTTAGCAGGTAATGCGGGACTAAGATAAAGACATTGGCTATAATCAGGCCAAATGTAAGCACAAAATAAATAACCCATTCCAAAACTTCGTAAGCTGTACTACCCAAATAATGTATATTATTCAGCACCATACTTATGGTTATAATAGTCATTATAAATAATGATGTCAGATAACGTACTTTCCTATATTCCGGATTAAGGAAAAAATCAGGGATGATATTTTTGGATAACAGATTTTTCATTATATATCTATTTGCAAATAAAGGGCAGGTTGCCCGTCTTCCTGACCAGATATTACTTTCAATTGATAACGATCTTTATACAACGTATATAATCGCTGTTTAACTTTATCAAAGTCAGTCGACTCCAACAATTCTGTACTATAGCAATTGCATGAAAATGAAATAAAATCAGCCGTCGACCGGAAATGTATATTCATACAAAAAGAGTCTCCCTTTTCCTGAAAGTCTTTTACCGCATATTGAACCAAAGGCAGAAAAAAAAGAGGAGGCACTAATACCCGTTGTACATCACCTGTTTTACTTATCGTAAAATCCATCTTTTGATAATACAATTTCTCTATCCGTAAGTAGTTGGTGATAAAATTGATTTCTGCATTGATCAGCACTTTTTCACGATTAGAGTCATAAAGTTGGTAACGAAGCAATTCGCTTAATTCCAATAGCATATCTGATGCCCTTTGCTGATCATCGATGGTAACATCTCCCATCTTATGAAGAATTGTAAACAGGAATTCAGGGTTGACCTGTTCTTTCAGTTTTTCTACTTCCGTTTGCATATGCACCTTCTCTAACAGGCTCTTTTGCTTTCCTTTTATCAGCCAATACTTTAAAAGTACGATCATTCCAGCACCCAGTATGGCTATACAATCCACAAAATAAGAGGCTAAAAATTCCAGCAAGAAAGAGCTGCCGGATGATTTGAAAAAAGAATAAATTCCCGGTTCAACATTATGCCACCGGAAAAACAGATACTCAACCGAGTACTGAAGAAAAACAAAAAGAAGAACCATAAGAAAAAATAAGGAAAAATAAGACCTGTATTTTTCTTTTATAAGATAACGGGGAATCAATACATACATATTGAAATAGCCCTCGCATAAATAGGTTAACAAAATAATCAATGTGAATGAATACAGGTTCTTACTATTTTCCATAATTCCAAATGTTTTTCGTTTCAACTTTTAAAAGTATAAAATAATATAACATTTGGAATTATAATTTTCGATTTTGAACCTTGTTATTAGCAATGCTTAAATAGCATGA
>JAITVY010000081.1 GCA_031285565.1 Tannerella sp.
TTCTTACCTACCCTGACAGTAGTGAAATACCTTACTGCAGCTGCATCTTCCCAGAAATACCGTTCCAGGATACAGTCCACTTTACGCGGATCGCGCAATGATTCGCGGATATACTTCGGCAATGTATCGAACATAATCAGTACCTCATTGCCCAGTCCCCGGCCTTCACGGGCGCGACGCATACCATAGGGTTTGCGGGATTCCCGATAAAGTTTTTTCCTTAATGCTTCCCACGACGGGAAAAAGTCAGGAATTAGTTCATCCTTTGTTACTACTAATATGTCATTCCACATATGTGGCATACGCTTTTACTTTTTTATTTTGATCCCGCCCCGGTCTCGCTCCGGAAATTGCCAGTCGTTAGCTGTCCTGCGGGAAAAGCCCGTTTAAGTGAGTGCAAGGCTAAACTTGTTTAAGCGTTGCCGAGCATAGGGCTTTCTGTAAAAATGCTTACATTTACGTCGTCAAACAAAAATTTATAAGCATTATGAATGATTCTGTATTTTGGGACAACGTGAAAGATGTTCACGATGTCGAATGTCCGATTTGTGGTCGTAAGGCCTCATTTGAAATTACCGGGAGACACTCCTATAATTCTGTTTATTGCCATAAAGAACTTGGAGAGCTTATCAGCGAACGGGAAAAGTCTATTCTTCTTGATTAATCTTCCTGAAGCATCCTGATATTCTGTTGATGTAATAAACAATCCGGTGAACTTCCCAATTCGTACGGTAGTGCCTTTGGGATATTCACTGAACATTTTGTCTATTTCCTTTTTGAATTGTCTTTTAGAGAGCTGCCCGAACTCTTTTTCTACAAACGTTTTCCCTACTGAGGTAGACAAAGGAGCGTCTTCGGAAATTTCTTGAAGAACTTGGCGTATCGTTGCGGAAACAGACGCACGATGATCGTTTTCCTCGTTAATAATTTCTTGAACGATGGGGTTCAGGAGTTTTTTTAATAACCTGCGTATTCCGTATTCTTTTGTAATTTTTCTTGTAATCATAATTATGACAGTTTATATATTCAAAACCTATCATGCAATGATGGACGCGTTGCCTCCGACTCTTCTGGATCGAATTCAGGAACCTTTACCTCAAAGATTTCAACACTTAGTCGATCCGCCTCACCTATAAGGTCTATAACAACGCCCATAGCATTTAAGGCCATAATAAGTACATTCACATCGCGAATACGCTTTCTTAATTCAATTATGGCGTGAACTTTGGTTGGATCGACTTGTTTGCTACCATCAATTACATGACCACCAACCTGATAATTACTGTTGCCGGCAATTGATTGGCTCTGATTTAATTTTTTAAAATAATCTTCTACTTTTCTCTTTTTCATAATCATTTTCTTTTTAATATTTTACGTAAATTCCTATAATGCCACCATACGACAAAAACACAGATCGCTGTGGTACCGATATGTTGCAATGCACCGCTAAAGCACCCATAGACGCCTAAGCATCCAAGCAGGCTAAAAGAGGTAATTACACCTGCGTTATACACGATCATATCCGTATCTGTTCTCATTACCGTATCTCCTCTATATAAGCTTCTACCGAATGAGCATGCAGTTCGCGTTCTACGCCATCACACGTAAACACATATCCGTTGATCCGTTCATTCTTAAATACCACTTTCACCCATTCGGCACCGGCTGTGTACCAGTATTCGTTTCCTGTTATTAATTCTTTTGCGTTCATGGTAATTTCATTTATCGTATTCGTCGATATTCCTGCCGGTAACTACAGCATTCTGCAGCGCATACTTCCATTGCTTCAACTCCGTACCTTTGCGCCATACGGGTTCATTGCGTTTCGTCACATGGTTGAATGCGATAACCGCATTGCCTCTTTTAATTGCACGTCTTAAGCTTTGCATAACTATTTTACATTTTTCTGGTTAATGGATTCCTCATACAATACCCCGCCGTTTTCGATTGCCATTGTCCGCATGGCAATGCATTTCCGACTATTCCTTTTAAAATTTAGCGCCATGCTCACAGCCGGAAGGCTGGCATCGTACGCTTTCGCGATCTTCAGTCGCGTTTCGTTATTTTCCAATTTGATAAATCTTTTCATATCATCTATTTTTTGTACTTTTAGAGCCGTAAATATTTTACCTGATTGCAAACGTATAGATAATTTTCTCATTAAACAAATTATTAGAGGAAAATTTTCTCAATAAAATTATGATGACTGAAAGAATAACGCAATTTACTGAATCATTAGGCATAAGCATAAGAGCCTTCGAACAACAGATAGGTGCAAGCAATGGCCTTATAAGGAAAGCTATTACAAACAAAACAGATATACAAAGTAAATGGCTCGCAAGTATTGCGGAAAATTATCCTCGTATTAATATTGAGTGGCTTCTGACCGGAAAAGGAAAAATGTTAAAAGATGGTTCAAGTGATCATATGGCTATAGATCTCGGTGCAAGTCAAAGCGAAAGCACATTCCCTTTATATCTGCCAAATAACAACGATAAAAGAATAGATATTCAACAAATACCATTGTACGAGATAGAAGCATCAGCCGGACTGTCCATGTTGTTTACAAATCAGAGTTCGCAGGTACCGGTAGGATTCATAACCATAC
>JAITVY010000088.1 GCA_031285565.1 Tannerella sp.
CAAAAATTAAAGCATTTAGAAGAGTCTTCAGGGGGGTGAAAGATAAAGCCTTTTTCTTGTTTAGATTGAGTAAATTGTATGCATAATACAAAAATCCCTCAAGTTTTTACGGTGATCCGTGATAAATACGAGTAGTTTATTTTTTTTAAAAACAGACACCCAGCTTTACCCCGAAAGTCATGGCTATATTCTTATTATACGTACCGAGAAAATCCCATAACATAAAGCCATGTTGGTAATTGGTATCAGCAGGGTTACCACATGCATAACCTCCACCGAAAAACGCATCTGCAACAAACCGGCGTACTATGTACTGATAACCGACTGTAAACACCAGACTTCCCATTTCGGAAGTTTTCCGTAAGCCGGTATCTTTCTGGTCATAATTAAAACGCGAATAAATCAGTTCGGGGCGTAAGTAAAATCCGTTCAAAGGCTGAACTTCATTGCCGGAAAGTATAAACTTATGCGCATAACGGGCTGTATAACCTTTAGGATTGTTGTCATGCTTATCAAACCCAAGTCCGATATATCCAGCTGTTAACTCCATGCTCTGATTATTAAAAACAGCACGTTCATAGGATAACTTACAACTTCCTGTAAACCATGACAGGAATGTTGTTTTTATGACATTTTGCCTTTCTGTTATTTCTTCTGCAGAAATATCTGCAAAAATTAAGCACAGAACCACTACAAATAAATACTTTTTCTCTCTCACAAAAATATAAAGGTATGCATAAAAAAAACCGAACAGTCGCTAAAATCCGAAATGATAAGATATAAAAAAAGCACTTACTTTACTGCAAGTGCTAAATTTTATTTCGTCGGGGTACCAGGATTCGAACCTGGGACCCCCTGCTCCCAAAGCAGGTGCGCTAGCCGGGCTGCGCTACACCCCGAGTCACAATTGATTCAATTGCGAGTGCAAAGATATAAAACATTTTTGAATAATACCATCTTTTTAGGGAATTATTTTATAATAAAATTTTCATCCAACACATTCCTTTGTTTTTCAAAGAAAAGAATTTTGTCCCGTTGCGCAGCACCCGAAATAAGGGTCGAGCTCTTTTTTAATCCCTGAATCCATTTCTTCATATCCTGACAAGCTTCCTTATCAAGCGTAGTAAAAGCGCCCAGACAAAAAGCACTACCCATTCCTATAAACATATTATTACTAATAAGGTATGAATAAGTAGTTTCAAAATTCAAACTGGAAACATATGTTTCAATCTTATTCCCGGTTCGTTCAAACTTTCCATTATCAGCATAAGACTCTAATGTATCAAGTAGTCGATTTATCTCCTGCTTAAGCATATGCATTTCTTCCCGGTTGATAATACGAATACTATGAAAATAATTAATATCGTTAATCAGTGATAAAAGAAAAGAACCGTCCCAAATGAAATATGTATATTTAATCTTTTTAATTGCGTTCAAATATAGGCAGTACGTTTCTTTTTCAGCTTCAGGTACCAGGATGTCTGAATATTTTAATTCGCTTTTCGGGGTTTTTCCAAACTGATATTTCCATTTAAGCAAATAAATACGATAAACGGGAAAATGTAACAGGCTAATATGCAAAGGCAGTATATTTGCCGCAATGCCAAACTCCGAATCCGGATCATCAGCCGCTATATTTATTGCTTTCACAAAGTTATGGCTCATGTTCAGATCTATCGGCTCAAATTCATCATAATTGCGTATATGTAGCTTATACCACTGAGATCGATAGATTGATATAGTTTCAGCCACATAATCAAGGGATATACCCAAATATGCCGACAAAGTGGCCATTTCAACAAAAGAAAAAGGGACATCACCCCGTAAACGCCTGTAAACCGCTTCCTTGGTCAGCGGCAGTATTTCCATAAGTGTGTTGACTTGTTGACCGGGAATTTTCTCTTTTATCAAAGAAATAAATTTTGCTTGTAGTGTTTTTTCTTTGGTATGATACATAAAATATATAGGTTTAGATGCAATAGCGACCAAATATACATATTTTCTACTTTTTTCACCTATCAACCTTTAAGCTAATTTGTTGCGTTTTTCGCAACAACTAAGTTCGTTTTTTCTCGCAGTTTTCCGTCAACGCTTCTTTTGTGTCTTTTAATGCACAACCCACAGAGCATCCGGAACAGGGAGAAGAGTCTTTCCGCGTAAAGATTTTAATTACTTTAAGGATAACATATCCTACGGTAAACAATCCTATTATAACTACCAATATTTCCTGCCACATTTAGAATAAACGATAAGACCGAGTTTATATTAAACGAATAGACTACCAATCTGATAAATAGAGAATGAGACGAGCCATGCCAGCAGGCATGAATAGATAACTACGAATGCCCCCCATTTCCAGGATCCCGACTCTTTAACAATTGCAGTTACAGTGGCTATACAGGGGAAATAAATCAAAACAAAAAACATCAGACTAAAGGCTATCAATGGAGTAAATGACGGATTACCTTTCTCATTTTTGCTTTCCTTTAATTTGCCTGCAAGATTTATCTCATCGGTTTCTTCGCCCGTATATAGTACGGCAAGCGTACTGACTACCACTTCTTTCGCAGCCATTCCGGTAAGCAGACTAACACTTATCTTCCAGTCAAAGCCTAACGGCTGCATTACAGGTTCAATTGTCCGGCCTATTTGTCCGATATATGACTTTTCCTGATGATTAATCAATTGAAGCCGGTTGATATCTTCAATCAATTGTTCTTTCTCCTCATCGGGCTGTTGCGATTGTTCTATCTGCGCCACCTTTTCTTCATAGAACTTATCTTGTTCGGTATGACGCGGAAAATAACCTAAAAACCAAATAATAATAGATGCAACAAGGATTACTCCCCCCATTTTACGGAGATACTGACGGGCTTTATCCCACATATGAACCAGGACTGAACGTCCGGTTGGCATCCGATAAGGCGGAAGCTCCATCACAAAGGGGACATCTTCTTTATTGAATAAAAACCGCTTGAATAATCGTGCTAATATAACGGCTAAAAGAATGCCTGTACCATACAATAAGAATAGAATCGAACCTGCATGATCCGGGAAGAAAGCTCCGGTCAACAACAAATAGACAGGCAGACGGGCACTACAACTCATCAACGGATTCACCAGCATGGTAATCATCCGACTGCTCCGGCTTTCGATCGTTCGCGAAGCCATAATGGCAGGAACATTACATCCGAATCCCATAATAAGTGAAATAAACGATTTGCCATGAAGCCCCATCTTATGCATAATTTTATCCATGATAAAGGCAGCCCGAGCCATATAGCCCGAATCTTCCATCAATGAGATAAATGCATAGAGAATCAAAATATTTGGAAGAAAGACAATCACTCCACCGACCCCGCTGATAATACCATCAACCAATAAATCCTTGAATGGCCCTTCACTCATGTGACCTTCAACAAAATTACCGATCAGTCCAACCAGACTTTCAATCCAGTTCATCGGATATTCTCCCAACCGGAAAGTCGTTTCAAACATGATCCACATGAAAAGCAGGAATACCGGGAATCCCCAGAATTTATGTGTAACAATCGTATCGATAATCTGAGTACGGGAAATTTCTTTAATCTTATTGGGTTCGTAAGTCTCACGTAAGGCACCGGAGATAAAACCATAACGAGCATCCGCAAAGGCAGTCTCACAATCCATTTTCAGTAAGCCTTCTATTTCCGCAATATTTTTATCACGCACCTCCAGTATTACTTCATTCGAAGGTGTTTGCAATATATAGTTTTCGGTTTCACTATCCCGTTCCAATAACTGAATAGCCAGATAACGTGTCGATTGGCTGCGTTCAACCTGTGCTTTGGCACGAATGGCATCGCGTACGTTGCGAATACCATTTTCCAATACTTCCCCGTAATTGATATGAATATGACGCACCACCGGGTCGGTTTCTTCATATACTTTAATGACATGCGAAAACAATGATTTAATACCGTGGCTTGTCCGCCCGTTCGTCGGAACAATGGGTATTCCTATCATTTTAGCTAAAGACTGATAATCAAAATGATCGCCGCTTTTCTGAAGACTATCATACATATTCAGGGCAATCACCATAGGCATATCTTTATCAATAAGCTGGCAGGTCAGATATAAGTTACGTTCAAGATTGGAAGCGTCTACTACATTGACAACGACATCGGGAAGGCTTTCATTCAAATATTTACGCACATACATTTCTTCGGCCGAAGAACATGATATAGAATAAGTTCCCGGAAGGTCGACTATTTTAAACGTATAACCATCTTGTTTAAAAACAGCGTCCTTGGCATCTACCGTTACACCACTATAGTTGCCGACATGCTCGTGTGCACCGGATGCAAAATTAAACAGTGATGTTTTTCCACTATTCGGATTACCGATTAAAGCTACGTTAATCGTCTTTCCTTTGTTGATTGCTATTGAATGCAATTCGTCAGCAGGAAGGATAAATTCATGATTCTCAGAATAGGCATTTCCGGTATCGGTTTCTGTTTCTTCTGAGTATGCTATAACTTCAACTAAACTTGCATCATTACGGCGTAATGATACATCATACCCCATAATGCGGTAATGGATAGGATCTTTTAACGGTGCATTCTGGATAACCTGCACTTCTTTGCCACGTATAAAACCCATCTCTGTGATTCGTCTGCGAAAGACTCCACGTCCCATCACTTTAACAATCACTCCTTTTTCGCCGGTCTTTAGCTCTGATAGTCTCATCTGCTCAAATAGTGTGCAAAGATAAGGCTTTTTTCATGTATATATATACCTACTTTTAGGTATTTGGAGCATCTTCGTCTTTGAGTTTCAGATTAGTTTTTTCTCAATAGCCATCCTTACTAACGCCATCGAGTTGCGTGCGCCTAATTTCTGTATCAGGTTTTTCCGGTATGTTTTAATGGTTTCTACTCCCAGAAACAATATATCAGCTATTTCCTGATTGGTGCAACCATCTACAATCAAGCGCAATAACTCCTGTTCACGTGTGGTAAGCCATATAGCACGTTCTGCTTCTTTCTTCATCAGTATGTCTATCTCTTCACAGAGAAAAGTGTCTCCTTTCATTACAGCTTCAATACCTGCGATCACTTCTTCCGATAATGAATTTTTCAGAATATATCCCGAAGCTCCATTATTCATGACACGTTTGGCTACGGAATATTCATCATGGGTAGTAAGTACCAAAATTTTAATATCGGGATATTTGTTACGCACTTCAATGCAGAAATCAATTCCGTTTCCATCCGGTAGATTAAGGTCAAGCAATAGAACATCAGTCTTCTGAAAAGCCAAAGCTTTCCGGCTTTCAGTCAATGTGTACGAAATCCCGCTGACTATAGCAACTCCGGATTCATTAATTGAGTTGGATAGTCCTTCAACTAACATCTTGTGATCATCTGTAATATGTACTTTAATCATTTTCTTATCAGATAAATGCAATTATTAGTATTTAAAAATGTCAGAATCTGTTTATATTTTCCACAAGAAAATTTTTATAATTTATTTGACTAGCAAAATATTAACAGATTCTAAACAAAAGTAAAGGTAATATGTTTTCCGGCATACCCCATTTGTGGGGTATTTTTAAAAAGAATAGTATACTCCGAATGTCAGCGTATTACCATCCAGATTCAAACCGAAAGCATCATGATCATCGCTATATTCACGATAGCCGAAGAATCCGAATTTGGTAACCAAACTAACCCGTTTGGATAAATTGAGCGCTACCCCCGGCTCAAATCCCGTACTGAAAGTCGTATTGGTGTCTCCCTTTCCGACTTTACTGGAGTAAACCGAGAAACCTCCGTCTACAAATAGACGAACCAGGTCTGTACGATAGAATGAAAAACGCGCATACGGTGCAAATTTATACGTTTTAGTTGCGTCGTAGTCATCTACTTCGGTATGGGTATAACCCAAAACTCCTCCTACCGCCCATTTATCAGAAATGGCATAACCTACTTCAGGTAAGAATTTAACGGTTGTTGTTTCAACATCTCCATTTTCACTAACCCAAAAACTTAATGCTCCCCCTACATACAGTTGTGCTTTAACAGATGCACAGGCACATACAATAACACACAAAATAAAAAACTTTTTCATAAGACTCTCTTTTTTAATTAAACATGAATAATTATTTAATTGCTTTGCTCCCCTTTAGGTGTCAGGGGTATTAGTTTTTCAATTTCAATGCTGATTTCCGTACCGTCACTAGGTGAAGAGAGGATCGTCATCTTTCCATTATAGGCAGATACCCGTGTACGGATATTGTCCAATCCCGAACCGGAAGTTACTTTCCCGGGATCAAAACCAATACCGTTATCCTGGATTGTAAGTGACACCAGACCTTCATCAATCATCAGTTGAACATTAATCTCAGTAGCTTCGGCATATTTAACCGCATTATTAACCAGTTCGTACGCACAACGATACAGCACGACTTCCAGCCTGTCCTCTAATCTTTCATCACTACCGTAATATTGAAAATGTGCATTGGGTATCGCCCGACAAAAATCTTCGACAGAAGCTTTTAATCCATAGCGCATGAGCGTTTCAGGCATCATATGATGTGCGACACGGCGTAATTCCGTAATCGATTGATCTAGTATACCCAGTGCATTTTTAAAACGATCTACATCCGGACCGTCCAGTATCGAATAATTTCTCACTTCTTTTAAATTTAATTTTACAACAGATAACATTCCGCCCAGTCCGTCATGCAGATCGCGTGCCAGACGTGAGCGTTCAGTGGTTTCACCATCCAGTATCGATTGTGTGGCAATCAATTGTTTTTCCTGCTCTAATTTTTCAACTTTTTGTACATTTAACCGGTGACGATAAAATAAAACGCCGAATGCCAAGAGTAGTACAACTCCTCCTGCAATACCTAACCATATATATAATTGTTTTTCTTTTTCTAATGTAGCAATGCGGATTTCTTTTTTATCGGTTTCGTATTTGACTTCCATATCGGCTAAGGATTGACGATATGTCTTGTTGCTATATTTGCTAATGATATCATTAAATTTATCAAAGAAATAAATAGCTTTATCTTTATTTCCCAGTTGGATATTAACTTTGGCCAATCCTGAAGTGAGTTTTATACCTTCATCTAAGTTTGTCGAGTCAGTTTGCCATGCATTATATAATAAGGATTCACCTTCTTCATAACGCTCTTGATAGAGATATATAGTAGCTAAAATACCAAAAGCTGCTTGAATCAATCGTGGCTCTCCATATAATTCGGCTATGTGTAATGATTCCATTGCATATTGTTCTGCCTTCTTATATTCTTGAGTAGATTTGCAATAGTTAAAAGCCAAGGTTTGAAGACTTAAAATTTCAGCTTGTTTATTTCCGATAGTACGACTGATTTCTACTGTTTTAAGATTGTACTCCAGCGCTTTATTGTATTCCTCCTGACTTGTATATATATCGCCTAAATTATAATAAGCATACATTTTTCCATTATCATAATCCAATTCTTCAGATAGTTTTTCGGCTTTTTCTAAATAAAGAATAGCTTGTTCTGTATTGAATAAAGACCTATGTACACTTCCAATATTTGTTAAAGCTAAAATATATTGCCTTTTTTTATTTGTTTCTTCAAACAGCGACATAGCTTTCATATAATAATCCAACGCTTGTTCATATTTAGTTTGGAGATTATAAGAATTTGCAATACTTCCATATATAATAGCCTGTAATTCATCATCTTTTACGTTTAATGCAAGTTTAAGTGCTTTCTCAAAATAATTAATTGCTATATCATGCTCTCCTTTTGATATAAAACCAGAACCCATTTTTTGATAAAATTCAGCAATCATGGTTTGATCTTTATCTTTTCCGGCTAATTCAAGACCTTTTTCGGCAGAAGCAAAGAGTTCCTCAATATTATAGTTTTCATAAAGAGAGCATAATTTTCGATATATAACTATTTGTTCTTTTCTCGTTAACTTATCTGTAGATAATTTTTGCTGTAAAGAGTCAATCTCTTGTTGTTGTGCTATAATTGTATGTACAAAAAATAAGAATAAAGCATTCAAAAAAAAACTTCTGATTTTCATAGTATTTTCCCCATTTAAGATCCAAACAAACTTGGATAATTGTTTTTAATCAACGTTATATTTTTAAGATCCTCCAACACATTCACTAACGAATCCTCTTTCGTTTGTGCTTTCATAAAAGAAAAGCCTGTTATAAAAATCAAAAGAAAAATAGTTTGCCTCATGGTTCTTTTCATTTAATTAAAATGTAATACTGAAGTATGGAGGCAAAAGTACGGGGTGTTTTTTTCTGCTACTACCCCATTTGTGGGGTTTTTGAAAATGATTTATCTTAGAATAATAGTATTAATAAAATAGAATGTATATTCCTATTAGTAATTTTTTAATTTAATGACAATGAAAAAGAAAGAGAAGAAAAAAAAGACCAATTTGGATAAGTTTACTAAGTTAAACGCTGTAGAATTGAAACAAATTGCAGGAGGTTCTTTTACTAAATATTTAAAAGATTTTCTTTCCAGTTAGACCGTTAAATTAAAAAATTATTATCCAACAGGACTATAAGGTTGGAGTATAGAGGCAAAAATGTGGAGGAGGCTTATTGTATATTTTAACATATATCAATGCTTGATTTTGCGATGTAATTATCTTGCGTTTTATACTGATAAAATGCAAAATCAAGTCTTTGGAGAGCATGATTTAGTTAAATATACATAAAGTTTCAAAACCAAAAAGAGTGTCAATATTGACTATATGCAATCAAAACAGTCAAAACGGATTCAATTTGTCATTTTTGGCCTACTTAAAGAAATACTATGGCTCCATTGTCGTAAACTAACTTTCAGAGTATGCTTTATTTTTACATTTTGACAGTAGTTCTCCGAAAGGTCTGTGACATATTTATTCTTTTTATTGCTCTTGTATTAGGATCGTATTAGGATCGTATTAGTTGGTAATTACAAAAAAAGGTTGTACCTTTGTGTAACTTATTTGTATTGTATACATACCATTTCCATTATTTCCCAATACTTATTATCTTCTTACCTTATTGTATATTTTGACATAAAATATAAGCTCCGGAATATTATTTTCATCTGCTCAGATCCAGTTTTTCCGGATAGCCATGGTGACGATGGCTGCAATCCGCATATCAAATTTCAGTATCAGATCTTTGCGATAGCTTTTGATGGTTTCTACACTAAGCGATAGCTGATCGGCAATCTCTTTGTTTTTATATCCTTCTGCGATCAGGCGTAGGATAGATCGTTCGGTTGTGGTCAGGTATGCACTTGGATTGGGGACTTTTCTTAACATGCTTTGGACATCTTTACACAGGAACTGTTCGCCCCTCATCACCGCTTCAATGCCTTCCAGCATTTCATCAAAAATCGCGTTTTTCAAGATATATCCATCGGCTCCGTTATCCATCATCTGATGTACAGTGGAATATTCGCAATAGGAAGTAAGGGCCAGTACTTTCAGATGCGGATATTTTTGCTTTATCTCAGCACAGAAGTCAAGTCCGCTACCGTCCGGTAATTGCAGATCCAACAGAAGAACATCCGGCCGTTGAAAAGCAAGCATTTTCCGGCATACCTCCAACGTATACGACACGCCTGTTATGGTAGCGATATTTGATTCGTTGATTAATGCTGAAATTCCCTCGATCAGCATTTTATGGTCATCCGTAATATGCACAGTAATCATATAGATAGTAATAAGTTTACAATTCAAGCACAAAAGTAAAGTACATAAACCTTCTGCCATACCCCACAAATGGGGTTTTTCTTTATAGATGTTAATAATAATAATCCGCCTAAAAAATCAATATCAGCTTTTGCTTTATGATTTCATTCGTTTAGTAAAAAAGTGAAGGTTTTGATGCAAAGGTAACAAGTGGATTTATCTTGTGTTACCCCATTTGTGGGGGGGGGTTAAAAAAGCATATCTTCAAGGATATTTGAGGTACATCTTTAGACGATTTATTTTAATGCATTGCAATCATCTTCAATATCTATACTTATCTCCGTACCCTTACCGGGAGTCGAATAAATAATCATTTTACCATTGTAGACCGATATGCGGGCACGAATATTGTCGAGCCCGGAACCGGAAATGACCTGTTCGGGATCAAATCCGACACCATTATCCTGAACGGTAAGTGATACCAATCCATTATCTATAATCAACTGAACATTAATCTCTGTTGCTTTGGCATATTTAACGGCATTATTTACTAATTCGTAAACACAACGATACAGAATGATTTCCTGTTGGCTATCCAATCGTTCTTCGCTACCAAAATAGTAGAAACGGGCATCCGGGATTGCACAGCAATAATCTTCAATGGAGGTTTTCAATCCATAGCGTACTAATGACTCCGGCATTATATGATGTGCTACACGACGTAACTCATCTATCGACTGATCCACCATATTCAGTGCCGTATTAAAATAATTTATACCGGCTCCATTCAAAACCGTATAATTCTTCATTCCGCTTAAATTTAATTTTACGACCGACAACATCCCTCCCAGCCCGTCATGCAGATCACGTGCCAGACGGGAGCGTTCTGTAGTTTCACCTTCAAGCAACGATTGTGTAGCTATAAGCTTTTTTTCCTGCTCTAATTGCCGGATCTGTTGTTCGGCCATTTCACGTTGCTGATCAGCCATTTCTCCTTTTTGAACATTCAGCCGATGACGATAGAATAGTGTTCCGAATGCCAATAACAGTACAATTGCTCCCGCAATACTTAACCAGAGATGCAACTGCTTTTCTTTTTCAAGAGACGTTATACGCATCTCTTTTTTTTCGGTTTCGTATCTGACTTCCAGATTGGCTAATGTTTCCTGAAATTCCCGGTTACTTTTCTGCTCGCTAAAAGCGGCTTTCTTTTGAAAATAAAGCGCTGCCTTTTCTTTATTACCCAGATAGAGGTTGGCATAGGCTATATTAAGCGCTGTTACGGGAGCCGTATCTATTGAGGTGGAATCGATACGCCAGGCATTCAGGGCGGCTTCTTCACATTCAGGGTATTTTCCTTGCGCCCTATAGATATTTGCAAATGAGTTCCAGGCATGTACATCGATATATGGATCACCTAACGATTCAGCCAACTGCAAACAATCATGTGCATATTCCAGCGCTTTCTCATATTCTTCTTTTATAATATAGATTTTAATCAATGCTTCTTTACAATCGCTTTCCTGAACCTGGTTGAGCCTCGGTAAATCCAGAAATTTTAATTGAAACTCCAACGCTTTATCTATATTTCCATTTATATAATAAATATTCCCTAATTCTCTATAAACCTGCACCAGACAAGTATTATCAAGATATTCCTGCTTTTCAATTAAATCTTTCGCACGTTCTAAATAATGTAAAGCTCTTTCCGGGTTATTCAGCCTACGGTAACATTCTCCTACATTTCCCAAACTCAACAGATATGTGCGAACCGGGTTATAGTATAAATAACTCTTATCGAGATTTTTCAGGATAAATTGCAGACTCATCCCTTCACGCATGTCTTCACTATAATAGGAAATCGATTTCAGATAATTGTCCACAGCTTTATCAAATAATCCTTGTCTTGCATAGATATTTCCGGTAGTAAAATAAACCTGCTGCAGTAACTTTTTGTCCTGAAGTTCTTCTGCTATTTCAAGCTGCATTTGCTGATATATGTGTGCAGTGTCATAACTTGTCCGGTAGGTATACGTAGAACCGATAAAACGATAGAATGTAGCGATCATTCGTTTATTTTTTGCCTTTTTAGCAAGTTCGAGTCCCTTCATGCCATACAGGTATGTATTACTCATGTCGCTTACAGCATACGAATCTGTTATAATATGATAAGCGCCTATTTGCTCAGCCAACGATAGTGTTTGAGAATCAATCAAATTTAATAAGGAATCCATCCGGTTACTCCATGCATTTACACTAAATGCTATAATAAAAATAAAACAGAACAACTCTCTTCGTTTCATGGTTTTTAATGAATTAGTTTCAATATGTACCACTGTTTTGTTTAACTGTTTAATTATTCAATCTCTAAATTTTCAATCTCCACATTCACTTCCGTACCCTTACCGGGAGCTGAATAAATAATCATTTTACCATTATAGACTGATACACGGGCACGGATATTGTCGAGACCGGAACCGGAAGTGATCCGTTCGGGATCAAATCCGACACCATTATCATGAACAGTAAGTGATACCAATCCATTATCTATAATCAACTGAACATTAATTTCTGTCGCTTTGGCATATTTAACGGCATTATTTACTAACTCGTAAACACAACGATACAGAACGACTTCCTGCCGACCATCCAATCGTTCTTCGCCACCAAAATAGTAGAAACGGGCATCCGGGATTGCACAGCAATAATCTTCAATGGAGGTTTTCAATCCGTACCGTATTAATGATTTCGGCATTATATGATGTGCCACACGACGCAACTCGGCTATCGACTGATCCACCATATTCAGTGCCGTATTAAAATAATTTATACCGGTCCCATTCAAAACCGCATAATTCTTCATTCCGCTTAAATTTAATTTTACGACCGACAACATCCCTCCCAGACCGTCATGCAGATCGCGTGCCAGACGGGAGCGTTCTATGGTTTCACCTTCGAGCAGCGATTGCGCAGCAACGATCTGTTTTTCCTGTTCCAATTGCCTGATGTGTTGTTCGGCTATTCCACATTGCTGGTCAGCAATTTTCCCTTTTTGAATGTTCAGTCGATAACGATAAAACAATACTCCGAATGCCAGTAACAAAGCAATTGCTCCCGCAATGCTTAACCAGAGATGCAACTGCTTTTCTTTTTCAAGAGACATTATACGCATTTCTTTTTTTTCGGTTTCGTATCTGACTTCCAGATCAGCCAAAACTTCCTGAAAATCACGGTTACTTTTCTGTTCGTTAAAAGCAGCATTCTTTTGAAAATAAAGCGCTGCTTTTTCTTTATTCCCCAGATAGAGATTGGCATAGGCTATATTAAGCGCCGATTCGGGAGCCGTATCTATTGAAGTGGAATCGATACGCCAGGCATTCAGGGCGGCTTCTTCGCATTCAGGGTATTTTCCTTGCGCCCTATAGATATTTGCAAATGAGTTCCAGGCATGTACATCGATATACGGGTCACCTAACGATTCTGCCAACCGTAGACAATCATGTGCATATTCCAGCGCTTTGTCATATTCTTCTTTTATAATATAGATTTTAATCAATGCTTCTTTACAATCGCTTTCTCCAACGGGATTCAATCCCCCCGGTATATGAAGAACTTCTAATTGAGCTTCGAGGGCTTTATCCATATTCCCGTTTATAAAATAGATATTCCCTAATTCTCTATAAACCTGCATCCTACAAGTATTATCGGAAAATTTCTTTTCTTCGATTATATTTTTTGCCTGCTCTAAATAGTATAAAGCCCTTTCCGGGTTATTCAGCCTACGGTAACATTCTCCTGCATTTCCCATAGATAATATATAGGTACGCACCGGACTATAAAACAAATAGCTTTTTTCAAGATTTCTCAGTACAATTGGCATAGTCACACCTTTATGCATATCTTCACTATAGTAAGACATCGATTTCAGGTAATTATTCACTGCTTTATCAAATAATCCCTGCCTTGCATAGATATTCCCGGTAGTAAAATAAACCTGTTGCAGCAATCTTTTGTCCTGAAGTTCTTCTGCAATTTCAAGCTGCATTTGCTGATACATATGTGCCGTATCGTAATTCGCCCGGTAGACGTATGCAGTACCAATATACCGATAAAACGTGGCAATCATATATTTGTCCTTTGCTTTTTTAGCAAGCTCAAGTCCTTTCATACCATATGTATACGTATTCGTCAAATCATGTCCGGAATACCATTCTGCTATCATATGATAAGCGCCTATCTGATCGGCCAATGGCAGCGTCCTGGTTTCAAGCAGATTTAATAAGGAATCCGCATAATTACCCAATGCACCTAAATGAAATGCTATTATAGAAAGAATAAAACATAATATTCCTTTTCGTTTCATGGTTTTGGTTTATCAGTCTTTACAAAAACACTTAAGTGAAGGTATACACTTCACAAAAGTTTATCGAAAACGTAACAACAAAACTACACTCTCTACGCCTGTTCAAATATATTATTATTTTCTTTTTTTACCATAAAAAATGTTATGCTTTTTTCAATTCTTTATATCAAAACATTTACGGCGTGTGAATAGAAATTACGGAGTTTCATATTGAGAAACCCCATTTGTGGGGTAATATATCTGTTGGGAACTATTTACATTTGCCGTATGTAAAAAGATGTTATATTAAAAAATATACGATGCAAAATAATAACTACTCCGCAAGGGGAATAAAAATGATATAAAATGAAAAAAACAGTATTACATCTGGTATTGATTGCATGGGCATGCTTTGCCATGTCTTCTTCGTGTGACGATGATATTGCAGAAGAAAAAGCCGAAAGAGCAGCAGCTGAAATGTGCGAATGTATTAAGAAAAAAAGCGTAAGCAAGTGTGAGGACGAACTGAATGATGAATATGGCTATTATGCCAATGACGATGATTTCATTAATGCCTTTAATAATGCGCAGGATTGCGGAGTTACTATTTATAAGAAATAAGTATTAACCGCCCCCAGCGAGGGGCATAAAAAGAAAAAAGATGAAAAGAATCTTATTTATGGTTACCCTTTTCGTGATAACAATACTACTGATCGTATCGTGTGGCGGCAATGCAAACAAGAAACAGACCGACGATGCTCCTCCTCCGGAGATAACAACGCTTACAGTAAAGGAAATTGTTGTAAATATAAGTCAATCGATTGTAGGGAACAGGGAGCAGATGAACGTACAGGAATTAAAAGTGGTCGATGAAAAAGAGAATGCAGTTTCGCTGTTGTTTAACAATAGAGACAAGTGGTTTGAAAATGCCATCGTTATACAAAGTGTCATGATTCCCGAAGGCACACATTTCGGTTACAATCCAGGCAACAATGACTCTGGTGGTTATTTCTTTCTTAACGAGAACGAAATATTACAGTTTGAATTTAAGGTAAACGATAACATTTATCCTGTCAGAATTGGCGTCGGCAGCAAGTTTGTGGTACAGGAATCCACAGTAGGAAAATACACCTTGCTTCCTGAGGAAACAGCCAAACTTTCACCAGAGCCGGTAATCAGTGAAAACCAGTAAAAAAAATGAATATGAGAAAAAAAATGATCGCTCTTACAGCGAGTATTGGTCTGGTAATGTTTTTGTTTACCGTGACATCGTGTGACAAGTCGGACGATGATCCCAAAGACCCCAACGAGTCAAGAGGTATGACAGCCGGCAATTCCGGGGAATTAGTCACCCGGCTATCCAAAGACTATGCAGGCGGTACTGTTGACGAAAGCCTTCTGGCAGCTTCGGTTGATTACAACGCGTTTCAGGATTTTCTGTCCCAGGTGTATTCCTGCGCCATTTTAATGAGCAATGAGCTGAGTGAGGAATCCTATCAGAAACAATTCGGTAATAGCCGTGTATTGCAGGACAATCAGTTCTGCCACCGGATTATGTCTGTCAGGATGTCCAACGGTAAATATTACAGTTGCTCTCCAAGCGGGGTGATCGTGATCGAATGCAACAGCAAAACCGGCAAGTACTATATAATTGAATATACACTTTATACGGGAACGAATTAGCTACTGATACAGGACCGGCGTAAGAGTTTTAACAACCGGGCTTCTTTGCCGGGTCAAAGATTAATTCTGCCAATTTTTGTGCCTGGTATTCATTCGAATAGGTAGGATATAAAACCTGTCTGCGCTTCTTAATCTCTTCTTCCGTAAAAGGTTGAGAGATTAGTTGCCGGCAGGTTTCAATCATCTGTCCGGGAGTATCGGCAATATGACAAAGTGCATCTAACCCACTCCCTGCCAACATCAGCGGATTCACAACCACATGCCGGCCGGCAAAAAGGCTGTTTAGTAATTTTAATTTCAGCCCTGTGCCCTGAAAAGTTATAAGCAGATTGATCTGCGCTTCCCTGATTAACGTATGCATCCGTTCAGTCGTAGGATTGGCTTCAATTACAATATTGGGATAAGGGGCTGCTGCCTCAAACAGTGACTCCGGGGGATCCATTCCTGCAATAATACACTTATATGGGATTTTATTGCAAACCTTGTTAATAATATACAAAGCTGCTTTTTCGTTCTCTTTAACAGAAAGCTTGGCATGATAAAGCAGAAAATCCGATTGACCCGGAATAGCCGTAACATGATCATTTTCATGAAAACACGGTATAAATTCAACAGCATTATCAGGATATGTCTGCTTAAAATAATCGGTATCCGTTTGTGATACGGCAATCATCAGATCTGCATTCCTGACATTTTTCTCAAATGCTTTAAAACGGATGGATTCTATATAATAAAAACATTTCTTTACCGGATTTCTTTCTGCAACTCCTATTTCCCGGTAATAGTCATGCTCAATATTACTGCTTCGGAAGATTTTAAACCGGTTAGCTAAACGTTTATCGCTTATATAATAACATGTATGCAATCCTTCAAAAAGAATCGGATTATCATCCTTTAATAAATTAGTTATTAATCGTTTGTCCTTCCGGCTATACACATTATACGGCAGATAGGATAAATTACTGAGAAGACCTGTTTTCCGACGATAGTAGTATACTTTTTCACAAAAGGACTCCAATTCAACAGCCCTGGGACGTTCATACTCAAAACAATGCAAAATAATCCGGACGCCACATGCGTGTAATGCCTTCAACTTATAAAATATATCGATCACCCCGCCATAATTAGCAGGCCACGGGATATTTAACGACACAATATGCAATGTTTTATTCATTGGCTCTGATTGTTTGTTCAAAGATACGGATAAAATCAGCCGCCTGCTCTTTACGCGAAAATTTCATTACTTCTCCCCTATCCGGATTCGAAGTGACATGTTTTACAGCCTTCCATTGCAAATAGTACTTCTTAATAAACTGATAAACTTCTTCTTCCGTATGAGCTGATAAACCTGCCTGCGTACGACGAATTACTTCTTCGAGGCATCCTTCATCTCCTCTTACACACAGAATCGGCTTCTCTACAGCTAATGCTTCAAAGAATTTAGTTGTCATAATGCCTTTCGGACCGGATGCATCAGCTTTATTGGTCAGCAACAACAATATTGAACTTTCGTTAAGTACGGTTGGAACATCGGAAGCAGGAATATATCCGAAATAACTCATATATTCTGCAATCCCGCATTTTTCAGCTTCATGCTGCAGGATCTCGCGGGATGCCTCATCTACATACCATCGCATACGGAATGTATCAGAGGTGAAAAAATGTTCATCCGAAAGCCTTCGTACGGATAAAAAAAGCAATTCCGGATTACGCATCGCAATACTTAACAAACGCCCCGTATATGTGATATAAAACCGGTCGCTTTCAATCGCCTCCGGATAAAAAATATCCGGATCGTATCCATTGTATATCAATGAAATATTAGCATTATAAGGCTTTAATGTTTCTACATGCCATGGAGATACGGTTGTTACATAGTTCGCCTGCCGCAATACGCGGTTTCGCTGTTTCAGGTTTTTCTTCCGGAAGATCGAAACAATTTGTTTTTCAAGTCCGAATAACCGGGGCAAAGGATACGATATAAATTCGGCACCGGTATACTGTTCAATAATATCACGCAAATCAACAATCAGCGGAAGCTTTGCTTTTTGAGCTGTTTTTTGAGCAGCGAGTAAAGGGTATGTACGGTAAGTACTGCATAATATCAGATCGAATTGTTGTTTTTGGATTTGCCGGAGGGCTTCTTTATAGATTTTCCGGTCCTTATAATTAAAAAACAGGTTAAGCAGGAAGATTTTAATCCAGGCTAATTTGCTCTTATTTTTATAATAGTCAATATAAATAACCGGAAAATCACCTTTCAGGAAAGTAAATGTTGTATCCGGAATATGTTCCGTAATTACGGTTGGCTCCCAACCGGATTGTTTGAGGTATTTACATAAATACCCCATACGCGGCCCGAAAGCGGGCGGAAACATATCACAAAGAATTAATACTTTCATTTAATGAAAATGTTCTACAATTTTATCCGATGCATGTCCGTCTCCATATTCTCCAATATCCCTTTTTGGAATCTGCCTGTTCAGGCATGACAGAATATTTGCTGTCTGATAACCGGCCAACTGATTCCATCCGGCTCCAATTGTTTCAACCCATTCTGTTTCTTCGCGCAATGTAATACAGGGAGTGCGATGAAAATAAGCTTCTTTCTGAATGCCTCCGGAATCTGTAAATATAGTTGCCGCCTGTTTCTCAAGCATCACCATATCAAGATAGTTTAACGGATCAATCAGCTTCAACCCGGGATTTTGATGAATCCATTCGCTTAACTGATATTTTTCGAAACAATTCCTGGTACGCGGATGTAATGGCAGTATAACAGGATAATCAGGTGTGGCGATTTCAATCATTGCCCGGATAATTCCGGTTAACCGTTCCCGGTTATCCGTATTTTCGGCACGATGCACCGTACAAAGGTAAAATTGTTTGGGAGTCAACTGCAATGAAGGTATAATTACAGATGTCTTCTCTGCAAGCTTACCAAACGAAAGAGCGGCATCATACATCACATCACCCACGTGATATATATGTCCGGTTATATTTTCATTCTTCAGATTCTGTACCGCAGCAAATGTCGGACAGAAAAGAATATCAGCCATATGATCCGTCAGTACACGATTTATTTCTTCGGGCATCTGTTTATTAAAGCTACGTAGTCCGGCTTCAACATGAACAACCGGTATATGAAGTTTTGCCGCCGCCAATGCTCCCGAGAGTGTAGAATTCGTATCACCATATACCAATACATAATCGGGATGTTCGTCTGTTAAAATACGCTCAATTTCAACCAGCATATGCGCCGTCATTTGAGCATGACTTGTATAATCCGATTGCAATTGCCATGTAGGTGAAGGAATATTCAGATCATCGAAAAAGATGCTACTCATATTTGCATCATAATGTTGTCCTGTATGAAGGATTTTTTCTTCAATATTGCAATAACCGGATTGACGACATTTGATAATCGCCCGGCTGACCATTGCCGCTTTAATAAATTGCGGACGTGCTCCCACAATCGTAATTATTTTCACCTCTTTCACTTTTGTCCTTTTATATACTCCAATAGATCATGATATAACTCTTTAAGATATCCGCAACCCGGTGCAGCAGATGTATTATGCCAAAGAAGGGTTAATTCTCCGTGATGCATTTGTGTCTGCCTGATTAATTGTTGACAATATAAAGTTGCATCCTGTTGATTTAAGCCCATATATTCAGATCCGATAAGCGTACCATCCATAATAGTCAACGGATGAAGCTGTAATGAGGATAAACGTTTCCGGCCAGCATCTATCCACCGTACCGGACGGCTCGTTCCCAGTCTGAAACCTGCCATATCCGCATATCCCATCGTATAGTCGTCTGTTATACCGGCCTGTTCGAGCACTGCCATATCTTCGGGTTCGCGTGATGCCAGAAAATGATGCCTGTTGGCAGTGATTTTTGTATCAATTGCCTTCTCCAAAGAATTTTTCTCTTCCGGAATTATGTCCGGATACCTGCCAGCCTGATAACTGCTATGCAAACCGATAATCCCGCCATAGTTAGCTATTAATTTAAAAAGGGCTTTGATATCTTTCCCATATAAATTATAACGTGGCTTATCTCTTAATTCATTCCCTCCTGCTTTCATAAAGAAAACGGATGTGCACAATTCCTTACCGAAACAATTTTGTACCTGCTCATTTTCTTTCAGGAACCAGGGAAATGTATAAAAGGGATCGTTTTCCAACGGGCCGAACTTTATCTTCAACAATTTCCGAATATTCTCTTTATCTCTTATACCCCGCGCAATATTTCGCCATGTCCGCATAAAAAACGGAGCGTCAACATCGTGTGTCAGATTGATTCGCTGAAAGACCTCCGGGGGAGATTCGACATTGACTCCCACCTGCGAAAGCCAATCACGCAATAAACGCCCGTATTCATCAACTACCGGACGGTGGATAAAACCGGCTCTGAATGGTAGTGATTCTTTTCCGGGAAAACGCCCATGTTTATCACGTATATTCCGTTGTATAATTTCTTCATACCTACTCAACAGAAAAAAGGAGCCTGCAATAATATCGGCATACACAATCAGCCTTCCATCCTTTTGTTCAACGAGAGCCTGCCCAAAAAGTATAGGGATATCATCTATATGTTTCAGAGGTAATACCGGCATAGAGTGAGCGGTACCATATATCTTCTGATCGAAAAAGTCGGATGGATAGATTATTACTTTATAATTATGAAAAGAGGTTTCATCCGAGGTATAACCAATCAGGTCGGAAATTCCGGTAGCAGAATCAGTCCCTACCAAGAATTGTATGATATATCGGATGATATCATTCATTTGCAAGTAAGCAATTTCATTGTTTCTTTTTATTGAACCGCAGATTAACGCGCATTATCGCTCAATTTCATCTTGAACTAAATTTGATAAACGCTCTGTCTATTAAACTTAATTTCCCCTTATTTATTGCAAAAAAGGGTGTCTGAATCCCGCCGAACTCACGAAAAAAACGCTCAACACCCGGAATCATGGAACCTTCAAAATCAAACGATTCGGAATAACAGGCTACTTCACGAATTACTTCCCACAACACCAGACTATGTGCCCCGGAGCTACGAAGTTGAGGATCTCCTCCACCGGCAAGGTAGTAAGCAACCTTTTTTTGCCATACGACAAATACTGCTGCATGCAGGTTTCCTTCCTTATCATACCCTCCCCAGATATCACCTTGCTCTTGCTGACGACAAGCATGAATCAGCTCCTGCAAAACTTCAGAGCTTTGTTTATTTTTTATATTCTGACGTTCGAATGTTTGTGCCTGAACCTTAAAAAAATCTTCAACCGGAATTCCTTTCTTAACGGTGATTTGAAATTGTTCTTTCGCTTTTTTGATGTTACGCCGTGTATGCTGACTCATATTAGCCCATAAATGTTCCGTATCATCGAGTTTCGGCAAAATATAGGTGTAACGTGTGGTTTGTGTATAGTTATTCCAATAAAAAGGTAACCAATCGGTAAACGAATGATGAAAATTCTGCCTGAAGCTTTTACAGTCTTTTATTTTTTCAATCAGCAACTTACAGATTGCCTGCCGTTGTTCTAAAACCGTTGTATATTTAGTATCTTCTGCATAGGGAGCAAACCAGATGCCCATAGTCTGAACATAAGAAGGCATTGTTATAATACCCGGACGGGGCATATAGTAAGGCAGAGCCGCCATGATCCGGGAATTTTGCTCAATGAGATGCACATCCCATTGAGCCTTGCCACACACGATATCCAACCACCAGTCTTGTGAAAAAACAGGGATTGTATCTTCTGTTTGGCAAAGCGCATGGTATGCTTCTTTAGACATTTAGGGATGTTTCTATTTGGATTGAAATTATCCTTTTAATGCTTTAAAAATGAGATCTTCTAATTCTTCTGCTAATTCCGGATTATCACCTATGCATTGTTTGGCTGCATCGCGTCCCTGTCCGAGTTTTGTATCGTTATAGCTAAACCATGAACCGCTCTTTTTAATCACATTATGTTCTACTCCTAAATCTACAATTTCGCCGGTACGTGATATACCTTCTCCAAACATCAGATCGAATTCAACTTTACGGAACGGAGGTGCTACTTTGTTTTTCACGACTTTTACACGCACCTGATTTCCTTTTACTTCGTCACCATCTTTCAACGAGCCGATACGACGTATGTCTAAACGTACCGAAGCATAGAATTTAAGTGCATTACCTCCGGTGGTTGTTTCGGGATTGCCAAACATAACACCTATTTTATCACGCAGCTGATTAATAAATATACAGGTAGTATTCGTTTTACTGATAGCAGCCGTTAATTTACGCAATGCCTGCGACATCAAACGGGCCTGTAATCCCATCTTACTATCACCCATCTCACCTTCCAGCTCAGCTTTCGGTGTCAGCGCTGCAACCGAGTCAATTACTACGATGTCAACTGCCGAAGAACGAATCAGTTGTTCCGCAATTTCCAATGCCTGTTCGCCATTGTCGGGTTGTGAAATCCACAGGTTCTCAACGTCGACTCCCAGTTTTTCGGCATAAAACCGGTCAAAAGCATGTTCGGCATCTACAAAAGCGGCAATACCTCCTGCTTTTTGTGCCTCAGCAATAGCATGAATGGCCAATGTTGTTTTCCCTGATGATTCCGGGCCATAAATTTCGATAACACGTCCGCGCGGATACCCTCCTACTCCTAATGCAGCATTTAATGCAATTGATCCGGTCGGTATAACTTCTATATCTTCAATTTTCTCATCACCGAGTTTCATGATAGAGCCTTTGCCATAACTTTTCTCTATCTTATCCATTGTTGCACGTAATGCTTTTAACTTATCAGCATTTACAGCAGCTTTACCATTTTCTTCTTTGTTTGTTTTTGTTTCTTCTGTTGCCATATTGGTTTATTTTGTTTGTCAAATGAATCACTATTCTTAGTCTTATCCTGATTTATTTATTGCCCCAGAATCTGTGCAGCATGATCACCCGTCTTCACTTTTTCTATAATCTTTTCAACAATTCCGTTTTCATCAATAAGAAAAGTTTGCCGGAGTGTTCCCATATATTTCCTGCCATACATACTTTTTTCGGCCCATACGCCAAACTGTTCCTGCAATTTGACATCGGTATCAGCAATTAAATTGAAAGGAAGATCATGCTTTGCTATAAATCCCTGATGCGATTTCGCGCTATCTTTGCTGACTCCAAGTACTTCATACCCGGCTTTTCTTAAATCTTCATATCCGTCGCGAAGACTACATGCCTCAGCGGTACAGCCACTTGTATTATCTTTAGGATAAAAATACAAAGCCAGTTTTTTTCCTTTATAATCACTTAGCTTTATTTCTTTTCCATTCTGATCGAGTCCTAATACTTCAGGAGCCTGATCACCTACTTGTATAGCCATATATCAACTTTTTTTTCTCTTTTATTGTTCATTGAATTTCCCGTGAAATCAGTCGTTTCACAATTCCAAATCACCATCAAAAATTTCGTGCCAGGGCAGACCTTGTTCATTCAGTTCTTTCATGAACGGATCCGGATCGAATTCTTCGACATTCCATACACCCGGTTTTTTCCAGGCGTCCTTGAAAAACATTTTAGCGCCTATCATAGCCGGAACACCTGTCGTATAGCTTACCCCTTGTGCTCCTGTTTCTTTATATGCCTGCTGGTGACTACAATTATTATAGATATAGTAAGTACGTTCCTTTCCGTCTTTAATTCCACGGATACGGCAGCCTATTGATGTTTCACCCGTATAATTTTCTCCCAGTTCACCCGGATCGGGTAACACGGCTTTTAAAAACTGAATCGGAACAATTTCAACACCATTAAACAAAACCGGCTTGATACTTGTCATTCCGATATTTTGCATCACCCGCAAATGAGTCAGATATTCTTCTCCGAAAGTCATCCAGAAACGTGCACGTTTAATAGTCGGGAAGTTTTTTGTCAGGCTTTCCAGTTCTTCATGATACATCAAATAAGACTCGCGTGGCCCGATATTCGGATAGTTAATAGCCTGATGTACAGTCAATGGATCAGTTTCTTTCCATTCGCCATCTTCATAAAAACGTCCCTTCTGTGTTATTTCCCGGATATTTATTTCGGGATTAAAATTAGTTGCAAACGCTTTATGATGGTCACCCGCATTACAGTCTACAATATCCAGGTAATGAATTTCGTCAAAATGATGTTTCGCTGCATAAGCCGTAAACACACCAGTAACACCCGGATCAAATCCGCATCCCAGAATACCGGTCAGTCCCGTTTTTTCAAAACGGTCCTTATAGGCCCACTGCCAGCTATATTCATATTTTGCTTCGTCTATAGGTTCATAATTTGCCGTATCCAGATAACTTACACCAAACGACAGACATGCATCCATAATGGTCAGGTCCTGATATGGAAGCGCCAGATTTACGACCAAATCCGGCTGAAAACTTCTGTAAAGTGTCAACAGTTCATCAATCCGGTCTGCATCAACTTGTGCAGTCTGAACAGTCATATTCTTAATATCGGCAGCAATCTTATCGCATTTACTTTTTGTACGACTTGCTACCATGATATCCGTAAAAATATCATTATTCATCGCCATTTTTTTTACTGCAACCGTACTGACGCCTCCGGCTCCAATCACTAATACTCTTGCCATATAATCTTTATTTTGTTTTTGCAAATATGCAGAAACTGTTTAAATTTTCCACAAAGGAATTTCTTAATGAGGCTTTTCGCTATAAATTATTCAGCGAGCAAAATTTAAACAGATTCGCAGTCTGATTGACAAATATAGGGATTTTTACTGAAACGAAAACCAAAAACATGTATATTATGTGAATCAATAGTTAAAGAAGATATTAGGAGAAAGGAGAAAGGGGTAGTCTAATTAAAAATGAAGAATCAAAAATGAAAGGCAGGCAATACTACATTAACTGTCAATTAATTACGATAAGCTATTTCAAAAAGGGATCAGATAAGTGAGCTTTGCCGAAATAACCTGGCTGGATGCTTTCGAGAAAGCATCTTCTTTACGTGTATTATAAAAGTCGCCTAATGCATAAAAAAAACGTCCCTCCAGAAGGAATGATCCGATACCGGTACGAAGTTCGATACCTGGTCCGCCGCACAGCCCCCATTCGAATTTCTTCTCTATATCCATCCCATGCTGTGTGTTTTCATGTCCATTAGGTATTACCCCGCCCAGATTTTCTTCTTCTTTATCACCAATAAAAAAGCCTATCTGCGGTCCCAGGTTAATAAAAAACTGTACTTTTTCGCCTCCGAAATAGATATGTGAAAGAAACGGTACTTCTAGATAATTCATTTTCCGTCGGTAGTATAAACTTGAATAATCTTCCGTAGTACCATCTTCAGCTACTACATTTTCAAATTTTTCATCCCAGCCCTCTTGTTTAAAATTTAACTCAACCTGCAATCCCAGATTACTTTCCGTTCTCCAGCGAACCATTACTCCGGTATTAAACCCCACAAGCATATTCTGAGTTACTTTCGGGACAAAATTAACTTTCGAAAAATTAACTCCTCCGGATACACCAATCGCCCGCTCTTTCTGAAATGTACTCTGAGCAGATCCACTCAACACACATACCACAAACAAAAAACAAAAAAGAATACGCTTATATTTCATTTGTCAATTATCCATTGCTTTTATGCGATTGCTACATAGCAGCCAACGCTGTTTCCTCCTTTTCAAAATCGTGTAATTGTATGGTCTTTATTGTACCGGACAAAGTACAGGTTTGTATTTACAAATCCACCCCAGTTATTTACACGCTGAAAATTAAAACCGGTTTGAAGGCTATTATGTTTTATAGACTGAATATTATCCTCGAAATTTGATCCCCATTGATTTATTGCCGATATAAAATACATGCCCGTATCAAATCCCAACATTGCATATTTCGGATAAGAAACAATCATACTTTTTTTGTATAGCCGATAATACTTATTGGTAAACCGCTGCACATCCGGCGATAAATTATTGGCGTAAAACGACGTATACATATGCGCATTCAGTTTAAAGAAATCTTCGACATAGTCATTTGTATATTTCTGCCATTCCGGATGTCCAAAGAGTGTAAGATTATAATTAGATTTGGTATCGGCAATCATACGTAAAGGAGCATTTATCTTTGCCAGCGCTTCTAATGATCCGGAAATGGGAATTACCAGATTAGGTTTGGTGGTAGACAACATACTCGAAATATCCGCCTGGAATGATCTTTCATTGAACGAAAGTTCCCTGTATGATATGTGCACCTCTGCCATATTTGCTTTCAACGTTCTTATGAATAAATCTTTTTCATCCTTATCCTGTGTATTTACAATAATAACATTATAATTCGCAAAAAGCTCGCAGGCACGGGTAGTTGCATATGAGTATAAGTTTTGATAAGATGTATTTACCTGGAAAACAGCGCCATTTTCCGATGTTAACTTATCGCATTTCGAAAATGGCACTACATATTTAATTCCATTTTTCAATGCATAAGCAGCCATCAACTCTATTTGTTCATTGGTTGTACCGCCAATAATGAGATGACAGCTTCGGAGAGCTTCCGTCTGCAGTGCTTCTTTGGTTTTCTGCACGCCATCACCAATATCATATACAGTTAAATCGACCGAAACACCTTTTTTCTTCAAACTGTCTACAGCCATTAAAAATCCTTCATAAAATTCGGTACGTGCCGCAGCGAGTTTAGCATCCGAACTTTTAAACGACAACAAAAGCCCTATTTTCACAACACTGACTTTCTGTATTTCGTTCCGGTAGGCAATAAGCGCATCTATATTGAATTCGTTTTGATTCGGGTAGGTCGTCACGGTTTCTTCCGTTTCTACTGGTATCTTAATAACCATACCGGCTTTCAGTCCCGATTTTAATTCCGGATTATATTGGATTAATTTATCACTGGTTGTATCGAATCGTTTACAAAGACTATACATCGTCTCTTTTTTCTTAATCTTATATTCAATTTCTTTTACAACCGTCTTGATTTCAGTAGTAGGCAACGATGCGATTTCAACAGCGGGAATACGGATGATCTTGCCGGCAGAAAATGTCTGACTTGTTAATCCCGGGTTCGCTTTTGTTATTTGCTCCAGAGTAACATTATACTGTTTGGATACACCGTACAAAGTTTCTTTGGATTGAATCGTATGAAAAATATACATATCTTCTACTCTTCCGGTAGAAGATGCCGTCATTTCTTTTTGAGGTATTTTTAGTTTTTCGCCGACTTTAATATATTCGCGGCTTCCGGGATTCAGGCGGTAAATTTCGTCTTCAGTGACTCCATACATCGTACTGATACCATAAATTGTCTGACCACGCTCTACTGTATGGTAAAATATATTTCCGTCTTGTCCGTTACTAAAAGAAACCTGAGGAGTTGTCCCTTGCGATTTCAATGTCTGTGAAACAAAACAAGAACAGAAAATAATGAATAAAATAAAAGACCTTCTCATAGTATGAAAATTTATGGCAAAGATAGCATAAGCCGAGAGAAGAACAATAAGGCATGCCTTTTTTTGTTCCGGGGTTCCGTCTATCTTCACTTTGTTAAGGCAAATATAATCATTTGTTAGAAAAAAAAGCAATCGGTTATATTATAATGTGGCAAAGGTAGCTTTGTAATTGAAAGATAAAATCGTATTTTTGTAAATTAATTAAATGGGTTATGCAAGAGTTTAAAAATCGGAAGATCGTTTGGGTATTACTGGTATTACTACTATTTATCCCGTCTGCATATTCACAATACACGGTGGAAGGAGGGAAAAAAGAACCGTATTTAGCAGTAGATAAAAAACCTATTAAAGTATATTTGGTCTACGGAATGGATGGGGTCAGCATCAGTTATACATCTTCAGAAAGTTCTCATCAATGGTATCGTTACAAAACCGAAGTTGCCATACACGAAAAAGTTCCATCTACTCAACAAGGCTCTACTTCTACTATAACCAACCTGGAAGAAGGATATGGATATGGAGTTGTTGAAGGAGATCATTATACTGTTGCCGAATATATCTGGATCATTGACTATAGCAAGTATCCGGTGAATATACAAAACCTGCATGTCAATCCGGACGTTGATCCTTGTATGGGCTTTCAGCTGGCTGGAACAGACCTCACTCCGGCTCTATCGTATCGTACCCTTGCAGGAGTGCAAACAGAAGTCGAGCGTAAATATGAGGTCAGTTACAATACTCTGTTATGGAATGAGCAAAGTGAAGTTTTTATAAGTATATCGGAAACAGACACTTTAACCAATCCGATCGGTACGTCTTTAGATGAAATACCATTACAGGATACGGATATAGATTTAACCGGAGATCTTTATGCACGCTACTTCGGAGTCGAGAAAGAGTATTCAATTGATTATTTTGAAGCATCCAAGGTTGAAGCCCATGCAAAAGCCATTATTTTATCCACCGGTACAGGTAATATAGGAGAAACGACTACAGGATCTTCTGACGAATCTCCCTGTGACAGGGAATTATATGCACCGACTGAGATCCGCTTTTCGGCTGTAGCCAATACACCGGTAGCATCGGTATTCAAGTGGAAATTAGTCCCTCCCAATGGACGGGATACGCTTACTTTTATGCTCGAAGAATTTGAATACACGTTTAATCAGACGGGTGATTACAAAGTATTACTGGAAGTTAGTAGCAGTCGTCCGGGAAAATGTGTGGATGATGAATATTCATGTAGTTTCAAAATCACAGAAACGATAATGAAAGTTCCCAATGCATTTACTCCGGTGGGTTCTCCCGGTATTAATGATGTGTTTAAAGTTGCCTACCAATCGGTTGTCAGTTTTAAAGGCTGGATATTTAATCGCTGGGGCTCCGAATTGTTCCATTGGAACGATCCATCGCAGGGATGGGATGGTAAATACAGGGGAAAATATGTACCGGCAGGTCCCTATTTCTATGTGATCGAATACACAGGCACAGACGGAAAAAAACGAAAAAAAAGCGGAGACGTGAATGTTATTCACTTAAAAGAAGATGAAATTATAACAGAATAAGATGAAATGGTTTAGTTGTTTATTAAGTTTTATTTTAGGCGGAGGAGTATGCCTGGCAGCAGGTTTTTTAACCACAGAGCCCCAAGTCGCAGAGCAAGTGATAGAAGTAGAAGATCAGGAGCCGGGAGTTTCGCCTATGACGGTTTCGCCCGAAGTTCCTTCACAAATAACTTTCTGCGGAGAGAAGATTGATCTTACCAGATATAATATGTATGAAGGTATAGATCGTGAACTAAGTAGTTTTATGTATTTCCATTCGACTACGATGTTGCTTTTCAAACGTGCAAATCGTTATTTTCCGGTTATTGAACCGATTTTAAAGGCTAATAATATACCCGACGACTTCAAATACCTGGCAGTGATAGAAAGTCATTTGGATCCTTCAGCCAAATCTCCGGCCCGTGCTATCGGTGTGTGGCAATTTTTAGAGTCTACAGGTAAAGAGAAAGGATTAACAATTACGACAACTGTTGATGAACGGTATCATGTAGAGAAATCGACCGAAGCTGCGTGTAAGTATCTGAAAGAGGCCTATGCCAAATATGGAGACTGGGTTTCTGTAGCGTCCTCTTATAATGGAGGAATGGGACGCATTTCGTCCGAATTTTCCAAACAACAGGTACCTTCTTCTTTAGATCTATGGCTGGTAGAAGAAACGATGCGCTACGCTTACCGTATGTTTGCAATCAAGCTGATCTTTGAAAACCCATACAAATACGGTTTTGCACTAAAGGCCAGCGATTTATACAAACCCATTACATGCGATGAAGTCACAGTATCAAATGATATCTCCGATTTAGTTGCTTTTGCCAAAAGTCATGACATTACATACGCCGACTTAAAACGTTTTAACCCATGGTTACGAGACACTAAGCTCTTAACAAACGGGAAACAATATATAATATTAATACCTCGTAAAAAGGATATGTACTATCAAACGCCTAACCGTACCGTACATGACCAGCGATGGATAGCAAGATAAAGTAATACACATACATGTCCAAAAATAAATTATTGTCAGAAAACGAGCGTATTTCCGTTTGGGGAGCTCGTGTGCACAACCTCAAAAATATAGACATCGAAATCCCGCGAAATAAACTCACCGTTATAACGGGAATGAGTGGTAGCGGAAAATCATCATTGGCTTTTGACACCATTTTTGCCGAAGGACAAAGACGTTATATTGAGACCTTTTCGGCATATGCCCGTAATTTCCTCGGAAATATTGAGCGACCGGATGTAGACAAAATCACCGGATTGAGTCCTGTCATTTCAATTGAACAAAAAACGACCAATAGAAACCCACGATCGACTGTAGGTACGACTACTGAAATATACGATTTTTTTCGTTTGCTTTACGCACGGGCCGGCGAAGCATATTCGTACCTGAGCGGCGAAAAGATGGTAAAATATACCGAAGAACAGATTCTGGATCTTATCCTGAATACATATAACGGTAAAAAAATGTATCTGCTTGCACCTTTAGTGCAAAACCGTAAGGGACACTATAAAGAGCTATTCGAACAAATCCGTAAAAAAGGCTATCTGAATGTACGTGTCGACGGAGAACTGAAAGAAATCGTTCATGGCATGAAACTCGATCGCTACAAAATGCATAGTATTGAGGTCGTGATTGACAAAATGGTTGTACAGGCTTCAGACGAACGCAGGCTAAAAGAAAGCCTTCGTGTAGGAATGAAACAAGGTGACGGACTGATTTTACTACTTGATGCAGAGACTAATGATATTCGCTATTATAGTCGCCGGTTAATGTGTCCGGTTACCGGATTATCCTATAGCGAACCGGCGCCACATAACTTTTCTTTTAATTCACCTCAGGGCGCTTGCCCTCGATGCAAAGGATTGGGACAGGTTAACCTGCTCGATATGGATAAAATCGTACCTAAGCCTGAGTTAAGCATATACAATGGAGGTATTGCACCATTGGGTAAATATAAGAATTCATTGATTTTCTGGCAAATCGAAGCACTTTGCAAAAAACATGGTGTCACGATTAAAACTTCTATTAAGGATATACCGGCAGAGGCAATGGACGAAATTATGAACGGAACAGACGAACGCCTGCATATCCAAAATGAATCATTAGGACACTCCAATTATTTTTATGCTTATGAAGGAGTTGCCAAATACATCATGATGCAGCAGGAAAGCGATGCATCTGCTTCTGCTCAGAAATGGGCCGAACAGTTTATCAGTATGACTGTTTGTCCCGAATGTCACGGACAACGGCTCAATAAAGAAGCCTTACATTACCTGATCGACGGGAAAAATATTGCCGAAATATCCTCATGGGACATCTCGGAGCTAACCCAATGGGTAAATCACCTGGAAGAGAAATTATCTTCCAAACAAAAGGCTATTGCTGCCGAAATTTTAAAAGAGATCCGCTCACGGTTACGTTTCTTGCTGGATGTCGGATTAGACTATTTGTCGCTTAACAGGACATCTGGCACTCTTTCCGGTGGCGAAAGCCAGCGTATCCGCCTGGCAACCCAGATCGGGAGCCAATTGGTTAACGTGCTCTATATCCTGGACGAACCAAGCATCGGACTTCACCAGCGGGATAATATGCGTTTGATCCAATCATTGAAAGACCTGCGCGATACAGGTAATTCAATTGTAGTAGTCGAACACGATAAAGAAATGATGCTACATGCCGATTATGTTGTTGATATGGGTCCTAAGGCCGGGCGTCTGGGAGGTGAAATTGTATTTGCAGGTACGCCTGCTGAAATGCTGGCAGCAGATACATTAACATCAGCTTACCTGAACGGAACCACCAGTATAGAAATACCTGCTGTCCGTCGGGAAGGAAACGGCAACTGGTTGACGTTAAAAGGCGCTTCCGGGAATAACCTGAAGAAAGTAAATGCTTCTTTCCCATTAGGAACATTCATATGTGTAACAGGCGTTTCAGGCTCCGGCAAATCGTCATTAATTAACGGAACCTTACAACCGATCTTAAGCCAGCATTTTTACCGTTCTTTAGAACCGCCTTTACCATATAAATCAATTGAGGGGATCGAGCATATAGACAAAATCGTAAATGTAGACCAATCCCCGATCGGTCGTTCGCCGCGGAGCAATCCGGCTACATATACAGGTGTATTTTCAGATATACGTAACCTGTTTGTAGATTTGCCCGAAGCCAAAATTCGTGGATACAAACCCGGACGCTTCTCATTTAATGTAACCGGGGGACGTTGTGAAACCTGTAAAGGGAATGGCTACAAAACTATCGAAATGAACTTCTTACCGGATGTGATGGTTCCTTGTGAAGAATGCCATGGCAAACGTTATAACCGTGAAACATTAGAGGTTCGTTTCCGTGGTAAATCAATTGCCGATATATTGGATATGACCATTAACATGGCCGTTGAATTTTTCGAGAACATTCCATCCATTTTTCAAAAAATAAAAGTATTACAAGAAGTCGGATTAGGCTATATCAAACTGGGACAACCGTCTACAACTCTTTCCGGAGGCGAAAGCCAACGTGTAAAATTAGCTACCGAACTGGCAAAACGCGATACGGGTCGGACATTGTATGTTCTTGACGAACCTACGACGGGACTTCATTTTGAAGATATCCGGGTATTGCTGGGCGTATTGAACCGTCTGGTCGACAAAGGAAATACGATTATTGTGATCGAACATAACCTGGATGTGATCAAATCGGCCGATTATATTATTGATATGGGACCGGATGGCGGAAGAAATGGTGGAAAAGTGATGTTTACCGGAACTCCGGAAGAAATGACTGCAAGTAAAACCAAAAGCTTTACCGCCCCGTTTTTGAAAGATGAACTGAGCGTCAACGAAGCTGGTCATTGACGTTTAATTCACTAAAAAATCAGTCACAGCTACTAAGAAAGATAAAACGGCTCATTTATAATTTCTTTATCATTTCAAACTGTTTGCCTGTCGGTTCAATATGCTTCGATTTAAGGAAAGCCGTAATCGAATCGCATCTGATATCAGTGTTTACAACCTTGATAGATTCGTATTTATTAGATTCTAACATCTTTTGAAACAGCAATGAGCCGACACCTTTGCGACGGTACTGTTTGTCTACTGCTATCTGGGTGACATCCCCGGATGCGGGTTCAAACACACTGTAACCTATAAGTTTCTCTTCCGTAAAAACCCCCATGCAGGCAAAGCCTTCCAACGACCTGTTAACAGACTCAATACTGTTTTGCCAGGAGGGTCTGAAATCCCAAAACGTTGGTATCCCATCGTATTCGTTGATATTTATAGGTTGTATCGTATAGGGAAAATCAATCACTTTCATTTCATTCCTGATCTGATTATTTTCGGGCCTGAAATAATAAAACTCCCGTGTAACCTCGAAACCGATCTTACTGTAAACAGATACCGCACCTGTATTATGCTGCAATACTTCTAACAGATACTCCTGAATACCGGTCTCTTTTAAATAAGGGATAGAATATTCAAATACTTGTGTAGCCAATCCTTTTCCCCGGTAATCTTTCAGGGTTCCGGTTCCCGTATCGTAGGCCGTCGGTATCCCATAAAAATCCCCGATCCCGTTGCAAGTGAACGACACAATCTTATCTCCGTCAAATGCGGCAAAAGAGAGCGCCGGATCGAAACCACGACGCTTTAGCATCGCCAGATGCTCGTCTTTGTTCAACTGCATTTCATAATCGGCAAAAGCCTTCCGGAATGCTTCGAATACCTCATCGAGGCTCATATCCCCTAAAGATTGGATTTTCATATCGTTCATATTTTTACCTATTTTGCAAAGATACCTAAACAAAATCTGAATTTTATAGCCCTATGTCAAGTAACTGTTAAGAATTTTACAATTGTATCAAATCATAAATTAGATTGTTTTTTTATAAATATTACATATTAGACGATAAGTCAACTTATTTTTATATCTTTGCATCCTAAAACAATAGAATTTATATTGAATCTTTTTATAACAATGTTTCGTCCCGTCTCCTTCCGGCAGTCTTCTCATCGTCAAGATCGACTTCAAAATCAGCTTCTTTTGTTTGTATTAACGGTCGCTAAGCTGTGTAATACAGCGTCGTGATACACTTTTAACAATTATGAATTCATTTTTTACCGGAAACAAAAAAAGCCAGCTGCCAATTATTCAAAATAATACAGATGTTTCTCTATCAGGACTTACTCCTGCCGTAGCCAATATAGGAGAAACAACACAATCAAAAAATTATGACATTTAAAGAATTAAATATTTCGGAGCCAATATTGAAAGCTCTGATAAATAAAGAATATGAAACGCCCACTCCTATACAGGAAAAGGCGATACCCGTAGCACTTCGCGGACGGGATTTGTTGGGAATAGCTCAAACAGGTACAGGTAAAACTGCTGCCTTTGCAATTCCTATTATACAGCAACTCAATCAACCAATGCCTAAAGGGCAAAAACGGGAGATAAAAGCTTTAATACTGACGCCTACACGTGAATTGGCAATACAGATTGACGAATGCTTCAGTGATTATACCAAATATACTGATTTACGCCATACCGTGATTTTCGGAGGTGTCAACCAAAATCCGCAGATTGATAAACTGAAAAAAGGAATCGACATACTGATCGCTACTCCCGGACGTTTACTTGACCTGATAGCACAAAAGTATATCACACTGAGCCATATCCGTCATTTTATACTTGATGAAGCCGACAGGATGCTTGATATGGGTTTCATACACGACATTAAGCGCCTGTTACCGATGCTACCGAAACGCAAACAAACATTGTTCTTTTCGGCAACGATGCCTTCGGCTATTGCAAACCTGTCAAAATCGATCCTGTTTAATCCGGTTAAAATAGAAGTTACACCTGTTTCGTCAGCAGTAGATACGATCGAACAATGTTTGTACCTTGTAGAAAAACCGCAAAAAAGCGATCTGCTTTTCAGTATACTGAAAAAAGAACAAGGTAAATCAGTGCTTGTTTTTTCCCGGACAAAACATGGTGCTGATAAAATTGCAAGGGTTTTGAATAAAAAAGGTATTGGTTGTGAGGCAATTCACGGCAACAAAACGCAAGGGGCAAGACAACGTGCTCTTACCAACTTCAAATCTGGTAAAACACATGTGATCATAGCAACAGATATTGCTGCAAGGGGTATCGACATAACCAATCTGGAAATAGTGATTAACTACGACTTACCGGATGTGGCTGAAACTTATGTTCACCGCATAGGTCGCACAGGTCGTGCCGGCAAAAGCGGAACAGCTCTTTCTTTCTGTTCTAAGGAAGAACAGACAATGGTAAAGGACATTCAGAAATTAACCGGTAAAAGACTGAATATAACATCGATGGATTAAAAAACCATATAAATAGCAAGTTCAATTAACCCTAAAAACAGATAAGAAAAAAACAGATAAAAAAAGAAAAACTGCAACACTAAGATGCTCCGACAAACATTGTCGAAAAAAAAAAGATGGTTACATTAGTTAGAACAAAATAAAAAAGGTATAATTGCCGGAAAAATAGTTCTCACAAAATAGAACAATAAGTATTTACATTAATAACAAAAAAAATGAACATTTATGTTTCAAATTTAAGCTATAGCACAGAAGCTGAAAGCTTAGAGCAATTATTTGCTGATTACGGAGAAATAACATCTGTAAAAATTATCACAGACAGAGAAACTGGTCGTTCACGCGGATTCGGTTTTGTTGAAATGCCGAATGATGCAGAAGGTCAGAAAGCTATTGACGAACTTAACGAAACTGAATTCGAAGGCAAAACAATCAATGTTAATGTTGCACGCCCCAGAACAGAAAGAAGCAATGGTGGTGGCGGATTCAATCGCGGCGGTGGCGGCGGATATAACCGTGGCGGTGGCGGCGGTGGATATAACAGAAATCGCTATTAATCAGAAATAATCTAAAATTAACGGGTAAGTATAATTCACTTACCCGTTTTTATTTGTTCAAAAACGAATCAGTATAGTTGAATCCGTAAAATTGACAAAACAATCAAAAAATGCAGTCTTCACATTTTTGTAACAATTTTGTGGCTTATTTGTAATATTACTGAAATACTTTTGTATCCGGAATAATCCTATATAAAAATGGGGAATAAATATTACCACATGAAAAAATGGATAATGAGTCTGGTTTGCTGTTTATCACTTACCATTTGTTTAGCACAGGAAGAAGCAGAAGTAGGCTTGATAGAAAAACTACAAAGCGAAGTAACCGAACAAAGTGAAATACTCAAAAAACTTCAGAAATTAAAAGTATCCGGTTATATCCAAACACAATACCAGTGGGGAGAGGAATATGCACTCCTCAAGGTTGGTAGTCTCAATAATGATCTGGATAAATCGTTTAGCAGATTTGGAATCCGACGCGGACGTATTAAATTCATTTATGAAGAAAATATTGCTTCCGGTGTTTTTCAATTAGATCTGACAGAAAAGGGTATTAAATTTAAAGACGCTTACCTGCAGGTCAAAGATCCCTGGTTGAAAACAAATTCTTTAAGAGCCGGTATTTTTGATCGTCCTTTCGGCTTTGAAATCAGCTACTCTTCTTCCCGGCGTGAATCACCGGAACGTTCGACTGTCTTTGAGACATTATTTCCGGAAGAACGCGATCTAGGTGCAATGTTACACCTGCAGGCTGGTAAAAACTCACCCTGGCATTTCCTCACATTACAAGCCGGTCTGTTTGCCGGAAATGGCATTAAAGAAGAAACTGACAGCCGGAAAGATTTTATCGGACACTTGTTTGCCAATAAAGACATTAATAGTAACCTGGCAATAGGCGGAGGTATTTCTTATTATCATGGAAGCGTTCACCAGGGCACGGAAAATGTCTACAAAATGGAGGGCAAATCATTTGTATTAAACAGCAATCCGGATAATATAGGAAAATTTGCTAAACGCCAGTATTTTGGCATAGATGCACAACTATATGTAAACAGCGCTTTAGGTATGACCCAACTGAGAGGCGAATACCTATTCGGACAACAACCAGGTCAGGAACTCGGGTCAAAAAGCCCCAATACATCCGTATTGCTGGCTATTGATACCTATATACGTCAATTCAATGGAGGATACGTTATTTTTATCCAGGATTTAGGCTCCATGCCATTATCTGCTGTTCTAAAATATGACTGGTATGACCCGAATACAAAAGTAAAAAAAGATGAAGTCGGTCTGAACCATACCGGTGAGACTGATATATTAAGGCATACATTCGGAGTTGGTATGTTATGGAGGATTAATAACTCCCTCCGCCTGCAGGCATATTACGATTTCAAAAATAACGAAAAGACAGAAAATCTTCCAGCATTTACAGGTAATCTCAAAGATGATTTATTTACTCTGAGACTGCAATATAAATTTTAAAAACCAAAAGTTACGAGTTTTTCTGAGTCATTCTATCTACACGTAAATCTTAACGAAATCGTAATTCTATTGTTCATATTCTGTAATTCTATTAGCCCATTTTTGTAATATAAATAATAACAGGCGGCAATTAAAATCTGTCATCCGATAGTTTTCCCCACGAAAGCAACCAACAAAGGAGCCGTCACAGCCGGCAACGACTGGGCAGAAGGATGGAATAAAAATAAGCTATCCTATTTATCATCTATCAAACAAGCCAGTGTCCATTGCGATAATAGACACTGGCTTTTAATTTGCTACCCATGAACTACAAAAACCAAATCGTAACCAAATCGTAACAATAAAGTATACATATTGTAACCTTCCCAGTCTACTTTTGTTTTATAAACATTATCATTAATAATATTGTATAACAATGAAAAAAACAATTCTAACCGTACTGATTTTGGTCGCTGCATTAACGGGCGTACAGGCACAACGAATTAAAGGCTCCGATACCATGTTGCCTTTATCTCAGAAAGAAGCAGAAACGTTTATGAAAGCAAATGCTTCACAAACTGTCACCGTTACCGGAGGAGGAAGCGGCGTTGGTATATCTTCCCTACTGGAAGGAACCACCGACCTGGCACAGCTTTCCAGAAAAATTAAATTTACCGAACGGCAGAAATTACAGGAAAGCGGAAAAACGGTAAAAGAAATAATTGCAGCCTACGATGCACTTGCAGTAGTAGTACATCCTTCTAATAAAGTAACCAATCTTACACGCGAACAATTGGAAGGTATATTTACAGGAAAAATTAAAAACTGGAAAGAAGTTGGAGGAGACGACATATTAATTGTTCCGTATGCACGTGAAACCTCATCGGGAACCTATGAATTCTTCAAGGAAAATGTACTTAAAAATAAAAATTACATGTCCGGAATCATGAGTATGCCGGCAACCGGAGCTATTATTCAATCCATCAGTCAGACAAAGGGTGCCATCGGCTACGTTGGACTCGCTTACCTGAATAAAGATGTAAAAGCAATCCATGTTTCTTATGATAGCGGAAAAACTTTTGTAGCACCCTCAGTAGCAAATGCAAAGAATGAAACCTACCCTATCGTACGGCCCTTATACTATTATTATGATACAAAAGTAGAAAAAACTGTAAAACCGTTTATTGATTTTGTATTATCGGCAAAAGGGCAACAGATCGTATCGGAAACCGGCTTTATACCTGCCAAATGAAACGAGTCAGAGAATTTTTTGAACGCATTATAAATGTAATACTGACCGTAAGTGGCAGTATTACAAGTATAGTGATTCTCCTGATCATTATATTTCTTTTTAAAGAAGGACTTGGATTATTTAAAAGTCCTTCGGTGGAAGCAGGTTATGCACTTTGCGTACATTCTTCAAATCATATAAACAATCTGACACCGGAACAAATAAAGCAGATTTTTGATTGGGAAATAACCGACTGGAGTGAAGTGGGAAGTCAAAACGGGGAAATAATGCCCTTTCGCTTCGAAGAAGTATTTTCCATTTATCCCGAAGAAGAATTTGGTGAAGAATATGCGCTTCTTCCGGAAAAATTAGGAGAAGTAATCGAAGCAAATACAAATATTATTGCTTTCATTCCTGAAAAATACATTCCTTCGGATAATAGTACAGTCAAAATCTTACCTGCCGGATCTATCCGCATCCAGGATTTTTTCGGTGGAAAAGAATGGTTGCCTACTGCATCACCATCTCCCCTGTTCGGAGTATTACCTCTGATTTTGGGAACGCTCCTTGTCAGTATCGTTGCTATTCTGATCGCACTACCTCTGGGATTAGGCGTAGCTATTTATATGTCGGAACTGGCAAGTGAGCGGGTACGGAAAATTCTGAAACCAACCATCGAACTATTAGCCGGGATTCCGTCGGTAGTATATGGATTTTTCGGTTTAGTCGTACTCGTTCCTTTAATTCAGCAAGTGTTTCATTTGCCGGTGGGCGAAACAGCTTTTGCCGGTAGTTTAATATTAGCTATTATGGCATTGCCCACTATTATCACTATTGCAGAAGATGCCATGCGGAATACTCCGAAAGCAATGCGTGAAGCCAGCCTGGGCTTAGGAGCCAATCAATGGCAAACCATCTACCGGGTAATTATACCATACGCATCTTCCGGAATAATGGCTGCAGTAGTTTTAGGTATCGGCAGAGCAATTGGTGAAACTATGGCAGTTTTAATGGTAACCGGTAATGCAGCTGTTATGCCCACATCACTATTCCAGGCAGTACGTACCATTCCGGCAACAATAGCTGCAGAATTGGGCGAAGCACCTGCCGGAGGCGCTCATTATCAGGCGCTGTTTTTATTAGGATGCATATTATTTCTTATAACGATGGTGATTAGTGTATTATCAGAAGTAATATCCAAACAACAACGAAATAAAGGTATTTAAGAGAAAAATAAAAAACAACGTATGAATAAAAGAACTAAACAGCAAATTGCATTTTTCGTTCTGCGTTTTTTAGGCCTGTTGGTAGTAGCCATTTTATGCTGGATACTCGGTTTTATTATTTATAACGGAATCGGTGTAATAAACTGGACATTTCTTACCGCTGCACCAACTGAAGGGATGACTTCAGGAGGAATATTTCCGGCAATTGTCGGTACACTATGCCTGGTTGCAGGAAGTGTGATTATTTCTTTTCCGATTGGGGTTATGTCGGCCATTTATATGAATGAATATGCCGGCGACGGCAAAATCGTAAAATTTATACGTATGATGACTAATAATCTGGGAAGTATACCTTCCATTGTTTTCGGATTATTCGGGATGTCATTATTCGTTAATACAATGGGATTCGGAGACTCAATTATAGCCGGATCATGCACACTTGGCCTACTCGTATTGCCACTCATCATCCGCACAACCGAAGAAGCGCTGAAAGCTATTCCCGATTCATTCCGGACAGGCAGTCTGGCATTAGGCGCCAGTAAACTGCAAACGATCTGGAAAGTAACACTTCCAATGGCTTTTCCCAATATCATCACTGGATTAATTCTCTCTATCGGAAGGGTTTCCGGTGAAACAGCGCCTATTTTATTTACGGTAGCAGCTTATTTTTTACCTAAACTCCCCAATAGTATCTTTGACCAGGTAATGGCGCTGCCTTATCATTTATATGTAATTGCCACAAGCGGAACCGATATTGAAGCTTCCCGCCCAATTGCCTATGGCACTGCACTCGTTTTAATTGTCATTGTATTACTAATGAATCTTCTGGCATCTGCTCTTCGAAGATATTTCGGAAATAAAGTGAAAACAAACTGATATGATAGAAGCAAAAGACATAAATTTTTATTACGGTGATTTCCATGCATTAAAGAATATCACGATGGAAATTACATCCAATACCGTTACAGCCTTTATCGGTCCGTCCGGTTGCGGAAAATCTACGTTCTTACGATTATTCAACCGGATGAATGATCTGATTGATAATACACGTCTGACAGGCGAATGCCTTATCGACGGACAAAATATTTACAGTAAATCGGTCCGGGTAGATGAACTACGGAAACAAGTAGGTATGGTATTCCAAAAACCAAACCCATTCCCGAAAACCATTTTTGAAAATGTAGCGTATGGCCTGCGCGTGAATGATATCAGGGATAAATCTTTTATTGCAGCCAAAGTAGAGGAATCATTAAAATCCGCTGCCCTATGGGAAGAAGTAAAAGATAAATTAAAAAAATCAGCATTTGAATTATCAGGAGGACAACAGCAACGACTGTGTATAGCACGTGCTCTGGCTGTTTCACCATCAATTCTGTTAATGGACGAACCGGCTTCGGCACTCGATCCGATCTCTACATCCAAAATCGAAGAATTAATCCATACACTTAAACAAGCATATACGATTGTGATTGTTACACACAATATGCAGCAAGCGGCTCGTATTAGCGACAAAACAGGCTTCTTTATGCTGGGGGAACTGATTGAATATAACGACACAAAAAAGATTTTTTTAAACCCGGATAAAGAACAAACAGAAAATTACATAACCGGCAGGTTCGGATAAAATCATTTTATTCATTTTCAACTCTCAATTTTCAACTTTCAACTAAATATAATGAAACATACAGAAAAAGAATTACAGTCTTTGAAAGAGGAAGTCAGCCAAATGTGGAAACTGGTACTTTCGCAACTCGAAAAAGCTAAACAAAGCTTCATAAACGGCGATATCGAACTGGCACGCGAAATAGCCAGCCGTGAAAAAAGAGTAGATGCTTTCGAACTGAAAATAGACAGCGATTGCGAAAACTATATAGCCTTGTATAGTCCTGTAGCTATTGACCTCCGGTTAGTGCTTTCACTTATAAAAATCAGCAGTACGCTGGAACGAATCGGTGATTTTGCTGAAGGAGTTGCACGCCATGTAATCGACGATGATTGCAATAAAATAGATCCACACATATTAGAAGAGCTACAGCTGGAAAAAATGTTCGACGGACTTATCTCCATGCTTTCGGATAGTTATGTGGCATTAGAATCCGAAAACACTAAACTGTCAGGTAAAATTCTGGCAAAAGACGATGAAATAGATACACTTTATGCTAATTCAGTCGAAATATTAACAACTTGTCTGCAAAATAACACATCACTCGCCCGTTGCGGATTGAAACTGATGCTTCTGATACGTAAACTGGAGCGCATCGGAGATCATTGTAGTAATATTGTTGAAGAAATCGTTTTCTACGTTGATGCTAAAGTTCTGAAACATGGATCTAAAAAATAACTGATTTTGATGATACGATCCGGATTTTTTATATTTATTTTGTAAACAGCGGAATACTAAAGAGAATATATCGATCCTATTTTCAATAATATATGAAAAAACAGAAGATCTTAATTGTAGATGACGAGCCGGATATATGTGAAATATTAGCATACAATCTAACCAGTGATGGGTATGAGACCGTGTCTGCTTATTCGGCAGAAGAAGCACTGAAAAAGCTAACTTCCGACTATTCGCTCATATTACTGGACGTGATGATGGGGGGTATGTCAGGATATAAATTTGCTGAGGTCTTGCGTAGCAATGGAAATCAGATTCCAATCATATTCCTGACTGCTAAAGACTCCGAAAATGATATGCTGACGGGTTTTTCTGTTGGTGGAGACGACTATATCTCCAAACCTTTTTCTTTGAAAGAAGTATCTGCCCGTGTAAAAGCTGTGATAAAACGACAGTCTTCAGAACCTAAACCAGTAAATAAATTCATATTCGAAGACTTCTGCATTGATTTTGAGACAAAGGATGTAACAATCGGTCCGGAGACCATACTACTCACAAGAACCGAATTTGAAATCCTGACATTCCTGGCAAAACATCCCGGCAGAATTTTTTCGCGGGAAGAAATAATCAATACAATCTGGGAAGAAACTCCTTTCATTACCGAACGAACAGTTGATGTACATATCACACGTTTGCGTAAAAAACTAGGAGCTCATTCTTCACTTATATCTAACCGTTCGGGATATGGTTACCGTTTTAATATACCTAACGCATGAAACTTTCTTACCGACAAAAAATATCTCTTTATTTCATAATAATCTTTGCAGTCTTTACGCTTGGAATAGTTGTTTTTGAAAAATCGCAGGATAAAAAATTCAGAACTGAAGCGTTAGAAGAAAAACTGGATATATATGCCGAAATCATTAACTCCTCATTAATCATAAATCACAATAATTTTGAAATAATAGACAGTCTTACAAAAATATTCCCTCAGCACATCCGGATTACAATCATCGATAAACAAGGTATTGTTTTATATGACAATTCCTTAGAAAAAATAAGCAATCTTGAGAATCATGCAGGACGGCCGGAAATCACGAAAGCCGAAAAGCAATCCAAAGGGAAAGATATCCGTCTTTCTGCTTCTAACCACCATGAATATCTTTATTATGCAAAACGTTATAATACCTACTTTATACGTGTTGCCCTTCCGTATGATATTCAGGTGAAAAACTTCCTCAAATCCGATAATTTATTTCTTTATTATATCACTGCATTATTTATCATCATACTGTTTTTTATCAATTACGTAGCCGGTAGATTTGGCCAGTCTATTAAACGCCTGAATGAATTTGCACAAACAGTAGGTAATGACAATAACAAATCGCCCATCAATTTTCCCGAAGATGAACTGGGAATGTTAGGAAGTAAAATTTACGACGACTATAAGCGTCTGAAAAGCAGCAAAAAAGAGATTGAAGCTGAACGTGAAAAGTTATTACAACACGTTTATACCTCAGGTGAAGGGATTTGCTTTTTTTCGTCCGATAAAAAAGTCGAGTTTCACAACGGCTTATTTATTCAGTACCTGAATATTATTACCGAAGAGTCAGCTTCCGATCCTCTAATCATATATGATGATCCTGCATTCGCCGGGGTTAGTTCATTTTTATCAAAAAAAGAAAGGGATAGCAATTATTATGCAACTCAAATCAACAAACATGGTAAAAGTTTTTATATCCAGGTAAACATTTTTGAAAACAAAAGTTTCGAAATGATCATTAATGATATTACCAAACAGGAAAAAACACGTTTATTAAAACAAGAAATGACCGGTAATATCGCACATGAGTTACGTACTCCCGTTACCAGTATCCGGGGGTATCTGGAAATTATTTTATCACAATCACCTGATTCCGATAAAACCAGAGCTTTTTTAGAGAAAACATACAATCAAACGCTTATTCTATCTGAATTAATACAAGATATGAGTTTGATTACAAAAATAGAAGGAGCCCCTCAATCATTTCAGTTAGAACCTATTCATTTGATAAATTTACTTGAAGACCTGCAGGCTGATTTTAATATCTTATTTAAAGAGAATAATATCTGTATGCATTGGAATATAAATAACGACATTATAATAAAAGGAAACCATAACCTGTTATATTCGGTATTCCGAAATCTGACCGATAACGTCATCCGGTATGCCGGTAAAAACACCCATATTTATATCCACAAATACAATGAAGATAAAGACTTTTATTACTTTTCCTATTCCGATACCGGAACGGGTATTCCTGACGAACGCCATCTGAATCGTCTGTTCGAACGCTTTTATCGTGTAAATGAAGGACGAACCAGAGATACCGGCGGATCCGGACTGGGTCTATCTATTGTCAAGAATGCTATCTTGTTTCACAAAGGCACCATTGTGGCCAAAAACAAGACAGGGGGCGGACTGGAATTCCTGTTTAAATTACCCCGATATACAACTTAGCTCAAAGAATGTACAAAAGAATCTATCTAAAAGGAAAAGATCAATAAAAAATATCTTTTTGAACAAATCTGAAGTAAAATTGTTAGATAATAACCTTGTAATAAAATTTGAGATATTAGTCTGAGATATGCTACGGTTCAAGCAGGCTTTACAGCCTGTTTGAACCTTCTTAAAATTCATTCCTTGTTGACCTTTATTGATTTAATTAAAAAAACAACTAATAATTTATCTTACAAAGACCTCTTTTTTTACCATATAGATAGACTTTTTTCCGGAAAACGTAATAAAATGATTTTGCTTTTTGCATTATTCGTATCAATTATACTATTAAATTCAGCTTTATTTGAAATAAATTTTAAATAAATTCTAAATTACAAATACAGGCTTAGGTTATAAGAAAAGTATTATACTCTATTTTAAAATTTTTGGTTCAATAGAAAAGCCAAAATAAATAAGCCTGCGCTATATATGAAAAACTGCGAAACTGTCGGTCTGAGAAGATCGACAGTTATTTTTTATAGAAATTCTGTTTCTCAATCTGCGATTTTTTTGTCAATATTTTTGACAACCATGTTAATTTTTTAGACAAACACCTTTATTACAGAAAGTGCATGCAATTAAAAATAAACCACTTACACATTCGGCATAGATTTTGATATTAATCAATAAAATAAAAACAATAAATTATGCCAAGTACATTCAAAAACCTGATATTCGTCCTTAAACGTTTTAAATTAGCAACTACTACAAACCTGTTAGGTCTTAGCCTTTCTTTTTTCTTATTTATGCTGATATGCATCCATGTAACTCACGAGTATGGATTTGATTCGGCTATTGCAAATAAGGATCGGATTTTTCAACTCGAAAATCTACGCGACGATGGAATCTGGGAATCTAATTTCTCACGTCCGCAACTTGAACGTTTTATTACTGCTTCACCTTTTATTGAGGCTGCCGGTATTACAAACAATCTGGTTCATAGTTCATTCAGATTCGGCATTTCAGCCGGTTCAGGTCCTGATTCACAAACTTATATGGAACGACTGGAACGAATCACTCCGGATTTCACGAAAGTATTCGATTTTGAAATGATTTCAGGAAGTACGGATTGTCTGAAGCAACCGGACAAGGTTCTAATTTCAGAAAGTATGGCCAAAAAGCTTTTCGGAGAAACAGATCCGGTAGATAAACCTGTCTACTTTAATGAATTCAGAGGCTCTGATAGCTTCACAATGTATGGACTAAATTTTAAAGATGCATATGTAGTAGGTGGAGTATACCGTGATTTCCCGGAAAATACCCGCCTGAAAAATGCGCTGTATACACCTATCATTGAAAACGAAATGATGGATGACTGGTTTACAGGGCCCTATTATTGTTATTTGTTAGTGTCATCTCCTGAAACTGCTGCGACATCAGTTGAAGAATACGCAACTGAAAATAAAGAGTTTCTGGCAGGGTTTTCCATAGATGATATCAGGGTTCGCCCACTCACGGAGCTTTATTTTGGAAAACAGGTAAGAGCTGACGCTGCCCCCACCGGCAATAAATTACGAACTAATATGCTGCTTTTTGTTGCAATCCTGATTATTGGCATTGCATTAGTCAATTATATCAATCTGTCAGTTGCATTAGCTCCAATACGTACAAAATCAATTACAACTCAGAAAGTCCTGGGATGTCCGCAGAATGTACTCCGGAAATATCTGGTTTTTGAATCTGTAGGAATATCCATACTCGCATTCTTTGTTGCATTGGTTTTCATCGTTCTTTTGCAAAATACCCAACTGGTAACAGGTATGTTAGGACATCCGGTAAATTTGTATGCAAATTCAATGATAGTTGTATGGACTTTTCTCCTTGTTATAGGAGCAGGTCTGCTGGCTGGTATATATCCCGCTTTCTATATAACCTCCTTCCCTCCTGCCATGGCTCTCAATGGCTCTTTTTCACTAAGTAATAAAGCTAAAAATACACGTAAATTATTAATCGGATTTCAGTTTGTCATTTCAATTACACTGATTATCGGTTCACTATTTGTCTATATGCAAAACAAATATCTTGGAAACATTAATCTGGGATATAACAAAGAGAACGTCCTGGAAGTAAGACTAAGCATGGGAACAGGATTATCAAAAAGTCATTTATTTCAGACTCGTCTTTTAGAACATCCGGATATCAAAGATGTTGCTTTTAACGAGTTTAAATTCGTATCCGATGAATCCAGGTCAAGTATTGGATATAATTATAGAAACCAACATTATTATATGAGTTGGCTGGGAGTATCTCCCAATTTTCCTCAATTAATGGATTTTGAATTAATTGCAGGACGCGATTTCCGAACATCAGATGAAGCCCCGGACAATACCCGTGCCGTATGTATGATTAATGAAACTGCTGCCCGGGAAATAATATCCAGGTTTACATCCGAAGATATCGAGGATATATCAGAACTGGTAGGAACAAGTATCAATGAAAACAATATCCCTGTACAGATCGTCGGTATTTTCAAGGATGTTCATTATGAATCACTTTATAAAGAAATACGGCCCTTAGGTATTTGGGTGTCTGCCAAGAATCAATATCGCCGGGTTTTACCTGAAAATTATTCGTATGTAAAGATTGCAGGCGGAAATCCTCAGGCTGCTATTAATCATATCCAAAATGTTATTAATGAATTAAATCCAGGTTATCCTGCAGATATTCGTTTCTTTGACAAAGCCCTTGATGAACTATATAACAAAAGCCACCAGCAAGGGCTTTTGGTCACTTTGCTCTGCCTGATGGCAGTCATCCTGTCATTGGTAGGTGTATTCGGATTGGTTATATTTGAATCCCAGGGACGCGAAAAAGAAATTGCTGTACGTAAAGTCTTTGGAGCAACTATCGAACAGATACTCTGGATGTTTAATTCTTCCTTTTTAAGAATCGTAGCAGTAGGATTCATTATCTCTGCTCCTATTGCCTACTATGGGGTTAATCAATGGTTGCAAGGCTTTGCCTATAAAACACCACTCTACCTATGGGTATTTCTGGTTGCATTGATAGCAATAACAATGCTGACAATCTTAACTGTCACCATTCAGAGCTATCGTGTCGCTACAGCTAACCCAGCACCGAAATTATAAAAGTTATTCCAAAAAGGTAAGGAAGTTGTTGATAATTTTGAAACCAACTATGAAGTTCATATAGACCCATAAACAAAAATAGATTCTCTCGTTCGTGCAGCAGATATCCATGGCGATATTACCACCGGCAAGCGTTAATGTCCTTCCAATGGAAACCGTTCCGGTAATCTCCCATGCGGTGTTTGTAGCCTGGGATACGGATCCTGCCCATGAGTTGGACATCTTCAGCCGGTTATCTAGAATGTGCCTGTGACCGTATGGACGCCACTCGTAGTGAACATGCCCGTTCCGGTTTTAAACTATCAACGGAATATCCACTAAAAGAAAATCACTATATATAGTTCTCTTTTGTTCCTGTCTCTTTGTATATGTAATTGCATAATTTGAAATAGAAATCTGTTCCTTATTAAATCATAAAATTGTAACTATTGATAGTTTATTAAAATACTATTCCTTTTTTCCAAAATATAAGGCAAATAAGGCAGTTTAAATGATATTATGTAGTATTGCTTTGTGAATTTATTGCTCGGAATAATATTAATACCTTCTTTGATTCGAATATCATTCTCTTCGTCAAATATGATTTTTTCTATTTGAGGTTTAATAATATATCCTTTAGATTCCACCCTCAACTCAACCATCTCATTTTCATCAAAATAGCACTTATTGGTTTCTACTTCTATATCAGCAGATATTATATTCAGGACAAAAAATAAACTGACAGTACAAAACAAAGTAATTATTGAAAGAAATGCCAGACTTGTTATACCTTGATTATTCTTTTCAAATACAGATAGAATAGCTATAATCACAAGCATTGAATTTAAAAGTATACCTAGATAATCTTTAAGTGAAGACAATAATATCATCAAAACACAAATAAGAAGAAGATATAACCAATAAATATTTAAGACTCTTGCTGCAGCCCTAATGAAATAAATATATATTTTAAAAAGTCTAATCTTCCTTTCAAAAAGATATTCGTAATTTTTATTCGTTCTTCCTATTCCTTTTGCATAATATGCTACGATTAATAACAATATTATTATTGAGATTATTAAATGAACATATGCATATGATATAAGCTTTTCAGTTGTTTCAAAATTCATGGTCTCAGTAATAATAAAGTGGTACATATATAACCACAAACCGATAAAAGCAATTAACATCGCCAGTAAAAAGTTATCATTTACTTCATACAATATACTTTCAATTTTGGTACGTTCGGGCTTTTCCATGGACTTTTCTCTTTAATAGGCATTTATTTTACAAATATAGTTTTATGTTCCATTTTATAAACATTTTAAATCTATTTATATTCATCATTTTATTTAAAATCAGAATAAATAGCCTAGGCGATACATTTGTAGGATAGATTTGGGGAGGGGAAGATAGATTTTTATAGCTGAATACGCATTGCGAAGAATGAAAACAACCTTTGGGTATAGCAGATTATGAATTATCAAAAGCTGTCCCCGAAGAATTGAAATCTACATTACCGAGCATTGAAGAGTTAGAGGATTTACAACAGACATTTGGGCAACAAGTTGTTGCCTAAATGCAAGAATAAAAACAAATAGATTCTTGTTATCAAAAAATAGATATTTAGATACGCATTATTATGCCAAATCTGGAAATCCTTTTTTTAAAATCTCTTTGGCTTTTAGATAATCTTCTTCTAAAACTTCCACTTCAATCTCAAAAGGAGGTATACCAGGATATATGGAAGACATATTTTCGTTCTTGATGAAAGATTCTATGCCTTCGTTATGTAACACATTTCGCAAAATACCAGCTTGGAAACTATCCAACGTAGCTACAATGACTGTTTTCATAACATGTATTTTTCAAGTTTGCACAAGAATAAGAAATATAACAGGAATTATCAAGATTTTTTTGATTATGTTATGCCCGTTAAATACAAGAGCCCCTATAGCTATGCAATAAGGACTCAAGTAGCGAGACCCGGGATTGAACCGAAATCTTACATATTTGGTTTCTTAAATGGAAACGAAACACCTATCCAAATCAAGAACAAAACACGCGATATTATCAGCCGTACGAACAAATATCTCAAAAAAATCGGAAAAGAAATCGGTATTGACGGATTAAGTACCTGTTCAGCACGTCATTCCTATGCAACGGTTTTAAAGCGCTCCGGAGCTAATATCGCTTATATTTCAGAAAGTCTGGGACATAGCAATTTAAAGACCGCTGAAAATTATTTCGCTTCTTTCGAGCGAGATGAACGGAAAAAAAATGCTAAATTGCTCACGGATTTCAAAAACTAAAACAAATTATATCTTTATGGTTGACATTCTAAAATCAAATAAAGAGTACAAAATATGGCTTTCTGACTTGAAATTGCGTATCCGACAAAGCCAACTGAGGGCATCAATTAAAGTTAATTCTGAATTGATTGACCTGTATTGGAGTTTGGGAAATGAAATCGTTGAAAAACAAGAAAAAGCAAAATGGGGCGAAGGGCTTCTGATACAATTAAGTAAGGATCTGAAAAAGGAGTTTCCGGCTATAAAAGGCTTTTCTGTACGTAATCTAAGATATGTAAAACAGTGGTATTTGTTTTATAACCAAAATGATACAATTCGGCAACAGGCTGTTGCCGAATTGGAATTAGTGCAACAGCTTGTTGCGCAAATTCCATGGGGGCATAATTTGAGGATTATTTCGAAGTGTAAAAATATTGATGAGGCATTATTCTACATCAATAAAACAATAGAACTTGGCTGGAGTAGAGATACGCTAGATACTCACATAAAGCTGAATGAATATAAGCGCATCGGAAGTTCTGCAACAAATTTTTCACTAACATTACCCTCTGTTCAAAGTGATTTGGCGCAACAAACACTGAAGGATCCATATAATTTTGATTTTCTCACCTTAACCGAAGGATATAAAGAACAAGAATTAGAGAGCGCATTAGCGGAGAATATTACAAGGTTTCTCCTGGAGCTCGGAGCCGGCTTCGCTTATGTTGGACGTCAAGTTCCTTTATTGGTAGGCAATAAAGAATTTTTCATAGACTTACTGTTCTACCATTTGAAACTGCGCTGTTACATTGTCATCGAATTAAAGGCAGTTGAATTTATACCGGAGTTTGCTGGCAAACTAAGTTTTTATCTATCAGCTGTAAATGATTTGATTGCGCATCCTACCGATAATCCTACTATCGGATTGATGATTTGTAAGAGTAAAGATCACTTCATTGCCGAATATGCGCTTAAAGACATAAACCAGCCAATAGGTGTATCCGAATATGAGTTAACTAAACTATTCCCAAAAGACTTCAAAGGCAGTTTACCTACTGTAGAAGAGATTGAAGCTGAACTGGAAGATTAAATGTTCAATCATGCCCGACGAAAACAAATAAAAATACGAGCGACAGACACTTCTATCATAGATTGGTTTAAGAAAAATATAATACCTTCAAAAAGAAAATAAGTATGAATATAAAGCTTAATCCAACCAAGAGGGAAAGAAGTTTATAAGTCATCTTTCTTTTCTTCATCGGGAATAATTACCAGGCATTTATTAGAAACCACTATTTTTATCCGGTCTTGAACATCAAAACCTGCCTCTCTGAGCCATTTTCCATTTAAGCGAATTTGAGGAACCAAGCACTCCCCATGATACGATCTTGGAGAAAAATGACCATAGACCGTTATATTCCGTATTTGTATATCGTCTGTTTTTTTCATAAAGCAAAGAAACGGCAAACACATCCTATAAACTATCAATGGATTAAATATAATATATGGGAAGCTTTAGACAGGGAAGCGATTGATATACACCTGGCCAAAACTAAAGGTGAAAAATACATCGCTCCTGTATATAAGAATGGAGACTCCCTTAAACAGCTTTTAGCCAGAAGCCGCTACCTACTTTTTAAGAAAGAATCCCTGTGGACTATCTCTCAAAAGCAGAGGGCAGATATCCTTTTCAAACTGTATCCGCATATTAAAAAGGCGTACTATCTGTCTATGCAATTAGGATTGATCTATCATCAATGCAAGTTCAAAGATGTTGCCTTAACCCGGTTAGCCAGATGGTATGACCAGGTGGATCGATCCGGA
>JAITVY010000113.1 GCA_031285565.1 Tannerella sp.
TATGTGGACTTCATGGAGGGCAATCCGGATAAACCCTTTGTGGCAGGATCGTTTTTTCATGGTAATAATGCAACCAAATTGGGAGGCGGAGAAGGTAACCATGTACGGGCGATTTCGGACAAAGCGGATAATACAATCCAATGGAACAGTGCAGCGGGCATTACCATTATCGACCGTGCCGGCAGTACGATCCATCTGGATGGAAGCGGAAATGCAACAATCATGTGCGCAGAAACGTTAGGAATCCATGTTGGCAAGAAAATGCAGTTGGTAAACGATAAGGGAGAAGTGATCGGACAGGCCGGTGCAACTTTAATTATGAATAAGCGGGGACATATCGAATTGACAGGATCAAGGATTGTCTTAAAAGCGATTGAAGAAATGGTGACCAATGATGAAATTGCTTTTACGAATGACCCGGAATGGGGACCAAAAGTAGTGTATGAAGATGGCAGTCCTATTTCTAAAGGAGAAGTGGAAATTACTGCATTGGACTGGATTGGTGCAACAGCGAAAAACAAAGTGAATATTAGCAGTTCTTTTATTGGTATATCCGCATCCGACCGTACACAAGTAGATGGCGGTGGTGGAACAATTATAGAAGAAGACGGTAAGGTACATATCAATTAATAGAAAAAGAGTATGAGATTTATAGAAGACATGAGTCCTAACGAAAGGAAAAAGTACTTTGAAAATAGGAGAATACAAATAGAAAAACAGCAGGAACAGCAAGCCATAAACGATACCGCTGAAGAGGCAAGGTATCGTTGTGAACAAACAGTTATAATAAGGTCAAATGGTGTGGTTGTAAGCCATGCTGACACCAAAAGAGAATTTACCGTTAAAAAATATACAACAGCTGGTAATACTCATATTCAGGTTTGTATGGTTGATAATATTATCAATATTAAGCCGGAAACTATTAAAGATGCTGCACAGTTATTAATTGATTTGGATAACGTAAAATCGTCCAACGTATTAGTTTCATTGGATAACTCCACTGGAATGATTTATAAAATATTGAACCATAAAGATATCGTTTTAAAATGGGGTGAATTCAAGAATTCTCTTTTTGACAAATACAAATTTATACGGGCTGAAGCAAACCGTCAGAAATTGCACGATTTTGTCGATATGGCTGAAAATATGATAAAATCTCATGATTTGTTATTACAGGATTTGAAAACAAAACTATTTTTCGACCTGTTCTTTGATAAATATTTGATTACAAAGCAAGACTTATTTCAACCATATTCAAGAGTATTTTATTCACAACTATTTGAAGGAGTTAAAATTATCATGAATTTCACACAGGAAGTATTGAGAGAATCTCCTGATATGTTTATGGTAAAAAAACACAGTGTAATAGATAAAAAGAAATTGGATTTGTATCGAATTATTGAGATGTATGACAATAAATTTAAACCCCAAATCAAATACGGTTTTTCAGAATACGATTATAAGGTTATTGAGAATACCGTGTATAGCACAGGAAAAAATTACTGGATAGAACAGTCTGATGTATCTATTCTGGAACGTGTAAAAAACAATATTGATGTTTTGACGGATTATAAACTTAAAAAAATAGAATTGTAAAATGGCAGAATCGTATATTCCGGAAGGAACAAGCATTATCTGTACGAATATGACAGGGGGTGTTCCGATGCAGATTATGCAGCAAAGGTCGTTGGCATACACGCTGCATGATGCAAAAAATAAACCCCTGCTGAATATTGATGACCGGAAGTTAAGCGGTGCTTTTTCCTGTGTTGTACCTGGAATATTTTGGGGAGGATTACAAGCGCTGTGTCTTGGAATCGCAGTGGCAGCATTAGCTTTGGCGACTGTTGCAACAGGTGGAATCGCTTTAGCTGTTATATGCGCTGTTGGCTTGACTGCATGTGCTGTTGGAATTGGAGCCGGTGTAACTGCTTTATGTCAGATTGCACATGCTTGTGATGCAACCTTAAGTTCGCAGTGGGATTTTTTTCACAACGATGTAATGATTGAAGGTAAAAATGCGTTATTGAATAAATCGCATTTATTGTGCAGCAAAGGCGGCGTGCTTAACTTAATCATAGACCCAGTAACTGCCTCTGTTGCCGCAATGAAAATCAGCGACCACAATATGAACCAGTTCTATGCACAGATGGGTTCCCAGTTTGCAATGGGATTGATTGGTGGAATATTCAGTGGAGGAGGCATAGGATTTGTTGTATCTTCTGGACTTGCCCTACCCGGTTATTTTTGGGGTGAAGAAGATAAAGATGATGATACAGAGAAAAATAATATATGGGACAATGCAAAAGGAAATGTGAAAGATGACATACTGTTAGAAATACCTGAAACAATTCTTACGGTAGGAGTTGAAAACCCACAACTATTGAAAGGTGCAGGAAATTATGCAGCCGGAGTTATCCAATATGGTGCAGGAGCGGCAACAAACAATTTAGGCACTATGGGAGAAGGGGCCTTGAGGGCAGATATAGGACGACATATACTCAAGAATAGAGTTGATTGGCAAATGATGAAAAGTGGATTAAAAGAGGGGCTTGTCGCTTTCATTGCCAATATGATAATCGGCGTAGGTTCAGACATATACGAAAATATTCAAGAAGACATAGCTATTGATGTAAGTAGGGCAGCAAATAGGGATGATGCTAAGGTAGGTAATGCTATAAGTGTTGTTGCTGTTGAAGCATAATTGATAGGAAATATGTATTTTTGTGAAAAATTTATAGCATGAAAGTAAATAAAACTATGGGTTGGTTATTGGTGATTTTTGTCATTGCCCCATGTACGGTAATGTTGATTAATCTTTTGTTCTTTCCTGAAAATGGGGATGCGGAAAAGTATGTTGCGGATTATATTGATAATTCAGTTGAAATAGAATTCGATCCAGAGGAGCATAATAAAGATGGAAATTTTAACACAACACGAGTTTATACCGGACTTCGTACCGCATTTCTTCGAGGAAAACTGTCCGGTGCAACAATTCGCAATTATCGTTTTTTTAGCGATAAATATCAAAAGTATTTTTGTTTTTCTATCATACCTGGAAAAAGAGCGCAAGCAGAAGCATATGATGCAACTATGCGCGAAAAAAAAATTATAGTCAAGTCAATCGTTTTGAACTGGAAAATGCAAATTATGGAACCCGCGACAATCCAATACCCATATTTATGCTCGAAATTCCTGACGAAGATCATCCATCATTTTTGAACGCAAAGATTACGGAAGAACAATATAAACGAACCGTACTTTTCTACCTGACCTACATGATGCCCAAAGATGAATTTAAACAACAATTCTCATCGGTAAATAGTAATTAGGTGCAGAAACACAAATCATGAACAATCCAATCTCATTACCCAACACCACCGACACCGACTTTAAATTTGAGGTAGTCATTGCGTCCCTGATAGAGCAGGGTTTTAATCCGGATTTGATTCAAATTCTGCGTGAAGGTATTGCCCGGCGTCCAATATCCAAAGACATTG
>JAITVY010000115.1 GCA_031285565.1 Tannerella sp.
ATACAATATGAACAAAAATTGATAGCTAATAAAATGAAAACGCTTAATAAATTAGCAAAAGAGCTAGATGTGGAAATGGTTAATAACCAGATAAATATAAATATCTGTCATTAGTAGAGTTCGTATATTTTACGATCATATGATCCCAGTCTATACTGATCCTGTTCTTCAACAGTCGCTCTCTGAACTTTTGAAAACTGCCGAATTCTTCTTCCGTTCCCAATTCAAAGATAAAACCTGTTTTTGCATGATCACTCTTAATGATATTAAAATCGTCACATCCATTTTTTGTAAGATCCGTTTGTTCATAATAACTTTTCAATGGTTTAATTCCTATATAAGTTTTGCCTTCGCGAAGAAAAATCCAGTCTTTTTCATCGATTTTCTCATCGACAGATTTCGGATAACGTAGCATACCTCGTTGTATCAGATGATCAGCATGCCCATCGCGCCAGGCCCATTTCCGGGGGTTGGGCAAATTGAGGTAAGGGTCCTTTTCGGGAATATCGAATAGCATAATCACGGTGTTCTCATGGTGCGCGGTTTGTTGAAACGGAGAGATATTGCCTTTATCCCATGTGTCGGGAGTCAAGGTGGGATCGTCACCGTCACTGTACCAGTAAGGGTGAAAACAACCGATATAATTAAATCGATCCGCGCTGCTCCAGGTGATACTGAAACCATTGTAATTATCATCGGCATAGTCGAAACCGGGTACCCAGCGGAAGTTTCCTGTCCCTATGGCGTACGATTTACCGCGATAGGCTTTACGCATAACCATGTGGGGTATGCCCGTACCGTATTCTCCAAACGTAGAGGCGGAAGATTTCAGGGTAAAAGGCTGATTGCAGGAATCAGCCAATCGGAAAAACACCTCATCCGGCTTCGCATTGGATAGTGCGGAAAAGAGAGCATAATTTGTTTCCATATGATCTGTAAAATCGCTGATTTTTAGATTGTCGGTAGCCGGTCCCCAGCCCCACATCAGCCAGTTATAGTAGGAGGTAGCCGATACCTTCGCCTCTGCCGGCGCGTGATCCTGTTGCAGAAACATCCGCGAATCGGGCGCTATAATGTATCCTTCGAAATTGTTCAGAGAAAGAAGTGACCATTTATATAACATGAAAGCTTCTGCGATTGCCTTCATTTCAGGATCTTTTGCATATTCCAGTAAGATCTCGACCGGAAAATTCATGACTACTTCATACGTTGAGGAAAGATATTCCGCATACCCTTTCTGATACATACTTCGGAACATTTTTCGCATCCTCTCTTTCATATCATCCATCAATTCCTGGCTGGTCATCCCGTTCACCCACTTGGCATCGGGGAAGAGTTGGCCGAACAGGAAAGCGCTGGCCCACATCATAGTCGCGTGGTTTTCTGTTCCGTGCAATAAAAAGCCCTGGCCGTCTGTTTTGTCCGTTTTTGCTAATCGCTCCAATTGGGATTGAATTTGTTTTAACTGTTCTTCATTAAAACTGTCCCAATAGCGGCATAACGCGAGCGCCATTCCGGGAAAAGCAAACATGCTCTGATGTCTGTGCTCCAAAACATTACTGATGTAGGTCAGGGCAGCCCCATCATGCGGATTTGATTCCAGACGGGCTACGGCTTTGGACAATCCATGTTTTCCTCGTTGTAACAGGTCGACGTCTTTCAGACTAGTTATGACCGCCTCTTTACGTCTTTCATAAGTGGATAAGTCTTGAGAATGCAAGTGAAAGGATAGTATTACTGCTAATAGGGTGAAAATTATTTTATTCATTGTTTTATTGTTTTAATGCGAGTTCGATATAAGATAATACCATCAATCGAAAAAATCAGAATATTCTGCATTATTTCAGCAAGACATTCCCGAGCCTCCCCTCTTAAGAGGGGAAGCATTACGGCTTCGCCTTCACGCGGCGCAAAGAGGTAAAATAATCTTCAAATGTTATAACATTTGAATTAAATTCTTATATCGAACTAACGTTGTGTTATTGTTGCTTGTTTTCTGTTTTCTGTCTGGTTAATAGCCTGTTCCACGGATCAGACGCTTGTTGAAAACTCTCTAAATATCTTCGCTATACTGATAATTAGGATTCAAACTTTCTTCCTGAGGAGGTATCGGCCAATACCAGTTGGAATAGGGTGGTTGAATAACCGGAGTCAAAGGATCATCGCCTTGTGGAGCTACCATTTGTGTTCCCATTATAAAGTCTACCGTCCAGCCTTCGCCAACCGTTTCACGGAGGTATTCGGAATAGATTGATTCGTGCGTGATATTTGCAGTCGTATGCCGGTTTGTATTATGAGGGTTCGAGCGATTCCATACCTTATTCAAATCATTGGCCGCACCTTGCAGGTCATTGGCTTTCCATTTGAGCCATCCACGCAACAGGTAAATGTCAGCCAGTTTTATCAGCGGAAATTTGGAAAGTCTGCCATAAGGCGCTTCGCCCCTGAAAAATTTATCAATATAGACATGAGGGGTTGTCAGATGAGCATGTCCGGGAAATGATTCGTAGGTTACGTAACCTTCACTTCCCTTTGGAATATTATCTCCGGGTGTACCTTCGGGCATCGGCAACAATAAATGATAGACCTGCTGGTATCTCAGGTCGGCTTCTGCCTCGGTAGTTATCGTATAATCGCCATTTACCGGATCGACCATCCAACCCATTTGTTTCAAAGCGGTATAAGATACGGCAAAACTGTTCCAGGTACTAATTACTGTTCCTTGTCCGTTTGTAGCAATATTCATAATTTCATCGCCATTTGAGTCACGGAAGCGCAATCCCATAACCATACCTGTATACAAGTATAGATTGCGTTGTCCGGAAGTACCCAAAGGATCTCCTCCGTTAAATTCATAAATGGATTCCTTGGGATATATTTCCGCCTTATCTTTGTTAAAGGCTTCTTTCGGAGCTTCTTCAAGAGAATAAGTGCCAGTTGATTCCGCATAGTTTATTAAATCATCGAACTCGGCTTTCGCTTCGGTATATCTGCCCATCAGAAAATAAACTTTGCCCAGGAACGCGGCAGCTGCCCATTTATTACCCCGGCCAGCTTCGTAACCGGTTACATTGTTCCAGGAATTTAAGGTAAATTGATCCGGCAGAAGTTCTTTTGCTTTTTTGAAATCGTGGATGATCTGTTGGTATACTTCTTCCCGGGTTCCGATCTTTTCATTTAATACATCGTCTTTCGAATAAGCGGCTTTATCCTTTAAAGGAATTGTAAGAACGCTATTATTTCCACTATGGTCGTAGGGTGGAGCGAATGTTTTCATTAGAATAAAGTAAGCGTATGCACGACAAAAATAGTATTCGCCAATTTGTCTGAGATAATTATTTTTATAGTCTGTTCCATTAATATCCAGATTAAACGGATTTCCATTCCGTTCTTCATCTAGGTCAAGAGCCAGATTAGCCAGTGTAATTACCTGGTATCCTTGTTCCCAAATATTCGGTAAACGGGTTAACCGTTCTCCAAATTTTCTATAATAAAACTCATCTCCATTTATCCCGGCAGCGCCTGTTACTGTTTTACGTGCTGTTCCGGAAGCCGCAAAATCATGGAACATGGGATATCCTCTTCCCAAACCGTTACCCCATTGTATTAGCCAATACGCGGAGTTGAGTCCCTGTTCAAAAGTTGCCGTATTTGTCCATTGCGTTTCCTGTGGTCTTTTTATTTCAAAAAAATCCTCACAAGATACTGATGAAACGATCAATATGATCAGTATGAATGATTTTAATAGTACACTTTTCATGATTCAGATATATTATAGATTTAAAGAAACTCCGAAATTAAAAGAACGAGCGATAGGGAGGTCATTTACCGTCTCAGGATCCAGTCCGTCAAATCCGGTCAAGGTAAATAAATTCGATCCTCCTACAAATAGTCTTACATTACTTAATTTGATCCGGCTTAAGACTGACTTAGGCAGTGTATATCCTAATTGTAAATTACGCAGTCGAATGAAATCCCCTCTTTGCAAAAAGCGTGTTGTATATTCTGTACGGATAAACTGGGTGCGTGTCTCCGACGGATTCCCATCATTATCGAAATAATAACTTTCTCCCGACATTACCTGTGGATATTTTGCTATATCTCCTGGTTTTTCCCATGTATTGCCAATCAGGTCTTTAATTGCATTACTATTACTATCCATCTGATCACAATCGGCGTATATTTCATTCATCAGCCAATGTCCGCCAGCGAAACTGAGCAATATACTCAGGTCAAAATTTTTATAATAAAATGTATTGGAGAGACCGCCATAAAACTTAGGTAACGGCGTTTTTTCGTGCTGGATCATTTTATTATTGGTCACATTGTTATTTGTCATTGGGATAACTTTGCTGGTAGAAACCGTCTTATATTCCGTATCCCATACATCCGCATCGCGTTCTTCAATCATATACACTCCTTTTTGCGGATCAACCCCCAGGTTGTTTGCCAGATACCAGGTATTTAAGGCTTCACCTTCTTTTCTGATACTGGTATCGTATTCACGGCCTTTACCCTGCTCTGCTTCATTTAACTTAAGTACCTTATTTTTATTGGTGCTTATATTAAAATCAGTCTTCCACCGGAAATTCTTACTTTCGATATTTACGGATGAGATATTAAATTCGATCCCCCAGTTTTTCAGGTCTCCTACATTTTCATAGATCTCATTGGTAAAGTATCCAACGGAAGGCTGAACACTTCCTCTCAGGATCAAGTCTGATATTTTTTGCGTGTAATAGGCAAGAGATCCGTTGATTCTGTTTCCCAGAATACCGAAATCAATACCCAAATCCATATTGGCTGTGGTTTCCCATTTCAAACTCGTACTTCCTAATGGTCCTACTGTAGTGGATCCATTGATAGCATAGTTCACTCCAAAAATATTATTTGTACTTAATCCCCACGACATATAGGTCATTGAATTATTTACATTGGTATTTCCAGTTGTTCCGTAACTACCTCTTAGTTTCAGAAGATTCAGCCAGGACATATCTTCCATAAATTCTTCATCCGTAAGGATCCATCCTGCTCCGACAGCATAAAAGTTTGCCCATCTGTTATCTTTACTGAAAGCGGAGTGTCCATCACGGCGAACACTGGCATTTAAGATATACCGATCCAACAGTTTATAATTAGCACGGGCAAAAAATCCCATTAAATACTGGTCACCTCCCTGGTATCCACCCATTTGAAGCATGGTCAATGGATTAATTAACTCCGGATAATTTGTTTGTAAATCCTGTCCTTCGGCATACCGGGTATAATTCCAATTACGAAAAGCTTCCCAACCGGCAGTCAAGTCTATATTATGTATACCGAATGTTTTATTATAATTGGCATACGTATCATAATTCATATTCGCTTTCGTAACTGATTGTTCGTAAGCAGAAGAAACATAAGGAACAATAGAAACCAAAAGGGCAGAACGCCAATAGGATGTATTGGTGACCATCAGGTCAACTCCGACTTCTCCTCTTATCTTTAGTCCTTCCAGCGGTGTATCCCATTGAGCGAAAAAGTGATTGATATTCCGGTAAGAGTCTACATCATTCCGTATCAGGTTCCGGTCTACGGAAGCCCGCAGGTTAAAACCGCTGTTTACAGCCCAATAACCTGTTTGTGAACTTTCATCATATATTTTATACCAGGGTAAAGTACGTCTCCAATTGGTCCAACCGGCCCCTCCTTTTCCATCGCGAGACTGGACTCCATTTGTCTTTACATAAACAAAGTTGGAGTTAATACCCATTTCCAGGGATTTGAGAGGTTTGAAGTTGAAATTGATCCGGCTTGTTATGCGATCAAAATTATTGTTCCGGATCAAACCATCTTCGTTACGATAATTAAAAGAAAACATAACACCGCCGGTTTCAAATCCTTTGTTTGCCGTTAGTCCCACCTGATGGTAAAATGCAGACTGTGTTAATGCTCCTAATTGGTCCGTATTGGTATTGATCGCTTCTTCTTTAGTCATAGACGGACGTTCTCCATAAAATTGAATAGCCATACATAGATCCGGATTCGTCAGTGATTCTCCGGCATTCGTATGAGCCAGGTCTTTCATTTTCCACCAGGATTTGGAATCCATGAATACATCATTTTGAGAAAAGGGCAGTTTAGATACACCTCCGTCATAACTCAGTTGTAAACCTGTCAGTTTCCCTTTGTTTGACTTGGTTGTTACCAAAATTACCCCACCGGAAGCTCTGCTACCATAAATGGCTGTTGCGGCGGCATCCTTTAACACTTCTATTGATTCAATATCATTCGGATTCAACATAGAAATGGCAGAAACTGATTTCGTTCCTCCCGCTGTCCGGTCAGATGCACCGGTATGAATGGGCATCCCATCTACTATCCAAAGAGGGTCCGAACTTAAATTAATTGAATTTATACCCCGGATTTTTACTTCCGGAGCGCTACCCGGATGTCCACTCTGATTGGTGACCATCAAACCGCTCGACAAACCCTGTAAACCATCCGCGACATTTGTAACTGATAATTTAGTTAATTCTTCACTATTAATCTTAGTAATAGAACCTACCACATCCCTTCGTTTACTTGTCCCGAAACCAATAACAACTACTTCGTCCAGACTTTGAGAATCTTCCGACATCGTAATTCGAATGTTGTTTTGATTTCCTACCGGAACTTCCTTCGTAAGATATCCGATATAAGATACTTGTAACAATATATTTGCTCCTGCCGAGATATTAAACCGGCCATCAATATCGGTAATCACTCCATTTGTGGTTCCCTTTTCCACAACATTTGCCCCAATAATTGGTTCGCCATGTTCGTCGGAGACAATGCCGGTGATCAGTCTCTTATTCGTTTGCTGTTGTTGTTCGGGAGACGGTTTTTCTTTTTCCGATTTATAAATCAATATCACATTATTCTCCACCGAATAGGCTAAGCCTTGATTCTTTAAAAGGAGAGTGAGGATATCGTCTACTGAGTTGTTACTAACATTTAATGTCACACGTTTATTGTCGTTCAATTCCTCATTGTTGTAAAGGAAGGAGACGTTGGTCTGTTTCCTGATTTCCAAAAGCACCTCTTTGATGGTAGCGTTTTCCACATTCATGTCTAACTTCTTGTTCTGTGAGAAAGAAGTGGTTGCCATCATGGAAAAGGTGGAAATAATTATAAGAAGAGTGGATAATTTCATGGTTCTTAGTATTTTCTTTGATGTAAAAAAATAGCCGTAAAACCTTTTTATAAAAGATTTATTCATATTTTTGTAATAATTTATAGTTAGAAAATCTGTGTATTTGATAACTGTATGTAGAATCGGAAGATGTGCCCGCATTTCCCGATTCTTTTTTATATTATGATGTATTCATGTGTAGATGTTATTTTAAGGTTGAACAATTTGTTTATTCTCTCTCATATATTTCAATACCGGTATCAGTTTGTTGATATTCGAAATTGCGATATTTCTTAAAGGAGTTCAGGATATGGAAAAGTCCTTCCTGTTTATTGAAATAACCAGAATAGAGCTGATTCTCCAGATTAGGCGATAAGATCGTAATCCTTACTCCATATTGGCGCCCCAGGATTTTTGCGATATCGATAAATTTTTCATTCTCAAAGAAACACTCCCCATTCTTCCATGAGGCATAAAGCCCTGCATTCACATTAGATACTTCCGTCTTATTTGTCGTTTTATCAAAGACGATCTGTTGATCAGGTTTTAGTATTACCTGTGGATCGGAAGGGCTATGCGCATACTCAATCTTTACATTTACCGATCCTTCCATTAACGTTGTTACCATTCTCTGATCTTCTTCATACGATTTTACATTGAAGTGAGTGCCCAATACTTCCACTTGCATTTCATTTGCTTCAACAACGAAAGGATGCTTCGCATCTTTAGCTACCTCGAAATAAGCTTCACCGTTTAATGTTACTGTCCGATTTTTACCCTGAAAAGATAATGGATAGCTGATAGAAGAGCCTGCGTTTAGCTCAACCAATGTTCCGTCGCTAAGTGTCAGACGGGAAGTGCTGCCGATAGGGCTTTTCGACTCCATATAAATAGGAGTTACAGATTCTGTTTTTCGGAAATTAAATGCATTGACAATAAGTAATATAGCGATGGAGGCAGCCGCTACATATTGCCATAAGCGAAGTTTTCGTTTGAATTGCATACGGCTGATCTTTTCTCGTGTCTCCCAATAGACCCGTTCTTGTGCGGCATGTGCCCTTTGTTCTATATCCTGGCTGAAAGAGCTGTTTTTGATTTTATCGAAAAATCTTTGGTTTTTCTCATCTTCAAGCAGCCAGCTATCGACCGACTGTTTCTCTTCCGCGGTATATTCTCCTTCAAGAACAGAGGAAATCGAGACCCATATATCTGTTTTTTTATCCATATTTATACATTATGCAACGGCGTATGATAAATGCTTCTATTTATATAGAGTCTTAAAATTAAAAAGACATCTAAGCTATTTCGTACTTTTTTCGATTTTTCTTTGAAAAAACTAGAACAGGAAAAGGGTTATATTTCCCAATGTTTTGGTCAACTTCTTTATTGCCAGTACCATTTGTGCATTTACGGTCTTTTCGGATATGGACAAAATTTCTGCTATTTCTTTATATTTCAATCCTTCTTCGCGAGCCATCAGGAAGATCAGACGACATCGTTCGGGTAATTCATCGATAGCTTTTTTCAACGAAACATTCAGTTCTTTATCGACAATCAGATATTCCGGATCTTCATCATGCGAAAGTTTATCAGAGACAGCATCCAGTTCGGTTAATGACATTTTATTTTCACTACGAAGATAATGGAATGCTTTATTTTTCGTGATCGTATACAGATAACGTTCGAAATAATCTATCTGGGAAAGTCTCTTTCGATGTTGCCAGATAATACAGAATACATCGGATACAATCTCTTCGATCAACAATGAAGAGTCTACAAAATAAGACGCAAAACGATACACCTGCAAATAATAACGATCATAGAATAACCTAAATGCTTCGTTATCGTCTGCAGCTATCCGTTTCAGTAAAATCTCCGTATGTTTATCTTCCATCTATAGACACCCTCTTTGAGACAAACATACGAATTTTTATTTTACGACATACTTTTTGATTCCTTGAATTAGTTGTTTTGCCTTTCTTTGTGCCTTATAACAAATGAAATTCTGAGTTTAAGGATTATCTGTTTTTCAAAACATGCCTTTCTTTCATTATCTTTGTTGTCATACATTAAGATGAAATATTATGTTATTAGAAAGTATGAAAAACAGGCGAAGCATTCGTCAGTATATGAAGAAGGATATTTCGGAGTTGTTACTAAACGAGTTATTTGAGATTGCATCACGGGCATCTAATACAGGTAATATGCAGCTATATAGCGTAGTTGTAACTCGTGATCGGGCAAGTAAAGAGAAGCAGGCACCTTTTCATTTTAATCAGAAAATGGTAACGGAAGCACCGGTTTTATTGACTTTCTGTGCAGATGCAAACCGTTTTGTTAAATGGGCGGAGCAACGCGATGCGGATGCCGGTTTTGATAATATGCAGACTTTTTTAGCAGCAACGATTGATGCTATGTTGTTTGCTCAAGCTTTTTGTGATGCTGCCGAAGCTAAAGGGTTGGGCATTTGTTATCTGGGAACAACAGCATATAATGCGGATAAAATAATTGAGGCGTTGTCTTTACCCCGTTTAGTAGTACCGATCGTTTCGGTGACAGTAGGTTATCCAGTTGAGCCGATTCCTGAACAAGTGGAGCGTTTGCCTTTGGGTGCTATTGTGCATAATGAGGTTTATGTAGATTTTGTACCTACTGTTATTGATAGTTTATATAAAGAAAAAGAAGATTTGGAAGCAAACATGCAATATGTCAAGGAGAATAAAAAAGAAACCTTAGCACAAGTCTTTACTGATATTCGGTATACCAGGAAAAATAATGAATATTTTTCGGATGTGTTTCTACAGGTCCTAAGGGATCAGGGTTTCCTGAAATAATATACATATCTGCTTATTCTTAAAAAAATAGCTGAACAAAACCTACTCTTTTTCTGTTTTATTATAGTCTTTAGGTTTAGTAATTAAAAAGATAATAAAATGAAAAATATAGGATGTATTTTATTGGTAATAGGATTTCTTTTTACAATTGGATCTTGCTCTGATAGTAAAAAAAGAGAAATAGAATCGGATGCTAAAGAGGCTGAAAAAACGATTGAAAAAGCTGCAAATAAAACTGCTGATGAAGTGAAAGATGCCTGGGGAGAACTGAAGGATAATGTTAATGAATCTTTGGATGAAGCAAAGAAAAATTTAGATGAAAATACCAAAGAAGCACAGGAAAAAACAAAGGATGCGGTAGATAAAGCTTCGGATAAAATAGATGAAACTTCACAGAAGGCAGGGAAAAAAGCTGATGAAATAAAGACTGATGTGAAACAAGCAGTAGATTCAATTAAAAAAGACTTAAAATAAAAAGTCCTTTTTGGGGTGTGGGTTTTGAGCGTACAGGTTTTTATCTGTTACGCTTTTTTTATCTTTTTGCCTGAAAAAAATCTTTGATTTCAGCAGCACATTCAGTTTCCATGACTCCTTTTTTTACAATAGTTTTAGGATGAAGGGCTAAAGGTGCAAACCGGCAGAAACCTCTTTTGTCATCGCCGGCACCATATACAAGTGTACTGATCTGCGACCATCCGATAGCACCTGCACACATTATACAGGGTTCGAGAGTCACATATATTGTGCAATTAGTAAGATATTTTGCTCCCAGTACACCGGTTGCTGCAGTTATTGCAAGTATTTCGGCATGGGCGGTGGGATCATTTAAACGTTCGGTTTGATTATGTGCTCTTGCTATAATTTGATTATTGCAGACAATAATTGCACCGACCGGTACTTCACCTTCAGCCGCTGCCATACGGGCTTCAACCAATGCCTGTTTCATGAAGTATTCGTCAGTGAAAATATTTATCGGATTATTGCTCACCGCCTCATTTCGTTTTCGTTAAACAGCGTAGGGTAATCTTCCTCCATGATTTTCAAGACATGTGTGAGGATAGTGGTACGATACCAATTCGATTTGTTCGTAATTCTATATTTAGCCAAATGTCGTTCAACAGCATTATATTCATCATCATTCATCATAAAAGATATACGATGTTCGCGAATGCTTTTAGGCTGAGGAACGATCTTTTTTGGATGCTTTTTCATTTACATAAATATAGTTTACATGTTGATTTTATGCAGACAAAGATAGTGATTATTTTAACATACAGCATGTAAAAGAAAAAGAGAGGGTGCCTAAAAAAATTGGACACCCTCATGAGCTTTGAGTATTTCAGGCTTTTACTTTATTTCAGTATCCACATTACATCATTAATATCATCATTTCCATTAAACTGGCGGCTTAAAGCTTCTTCCAGGTTTTCACGATTATAGTTATATTCTCCGTTTGGATACATATACCGAACCGGAATACGATCCGGAGCTGTTACGTTTTTACTGGATTCCGGATTGATAGGTAATACCGGATAACCAGTTCTTCTATAATCGTAATAAGCTTCCATGGCATGTTGGAGGTAATAGGATAGGTATTTCTGTGTAATGATTTTTTCCAGATCCTTTTCGAAGTTTCCGGTTAGTTGTATAACATCACCTGCCAGATAGGAAGCAATATAATCCGGAGTAATCAAACGACCATGTGCATACTCATCCGGAGTTACGTCTTTTATGAACGTCATATGTGCTTCAATCCCTTTCTTATAATAAGTACTCACATTGCCGCTGATCCAACCACGCAGACAAGCTTCTGCCAGGATAAACTGCTGTTCGCTGTAACCCAAACGAACCATTGGTTCACCTTCCACATGTGTTTCAGAAATATAGCGATAGTTAGGCATACAATACAGGTTGGCACCATGCGCTTTGGATACTTCTCCGAAAGGCAGAGAGGGATCGACACCTACATACGCATCGTAATCACTCTCAGCTTTCCCTTCTTCAAGTTTTGCCCTGGCAGGTTCACCATAATAGAATAAGCGGTAATCGTTGTATTCTTTCATCCGGTCTACCAGTGTTGTCGACATCATCGCGTATTTGGTCTGATTAGATGTCAGGTCATTGAACGGGTATTTCATACCTTGCTGGTCTTTATAGGTCAGTTGGAAATTATCTGCATTGGAAGTCATAAGCAAACCATTCTGCACGATTCCGGCAAAACGGGACTTGATATTCATATCCGACTCGCTTTCTTTTTTTGAAAGGTTTATCAGGACTTTTAACTGGAATGCTGTAATCGTTTTTTTCCAGTTCTCCCGGTTTCCATTAAAGATAATATCACCTTCAAATGCCGTTTCATCTGCTACGGAGAAACATTGATAGGCTGCTTCCAGATCACGCAGAACGGATTGCATAACCTCTTTCTGGGTATCGTATTTCGGCTTGATATTACCATCTTCTCCCTGACCTGCACCACTGTAAGGAATATCTCCCATATTCAATGAAATATAATAAAGAAAGTAAGCTTTCGTGAAAAGAGCCAGACCTTCATATCCTTTATGTCCGGGAGACTTGGTTACCATATCATTACAGTTGGTCACCTGCCAGAATAGTTCATAGTCGCCCCGGCCGATATTGTTATATTGCAGATCCGAAGAACCTTCATTCCAGGTGATTTGTTTAGCCAGTACGCCATCATTAGCCGATTCTTTTACGGTACGGTCTTTACGGAGCATTTCATGCACCAGTTTTGTTGCCAACATGGAAGAAGGTACCGTAGTGGGTGTATCCGGATTTGTATTGATATCTTCAAATTTATCGCAACCCACTATCAGTGTCAGTGAGATGAATAATAACAGGAATTTATTTATATGTCTCATAGTAGTCTGTTTTTAGAAATCAAGTTTAATGTTCAAACCAACATAGCGCATAGACGGAGCATTCAGGAGCTCTGCATGGCTGGTAGTATCATAGTCTTCATAAATAGCATCCGGATCGGAGAACTTAAAGTCCTTCGTCCAAATCAACAGGTTCTGTCCAACCACAGATACCTGTAGGTTGTCGATACCGGCCTTATCCAGAATACTTTTCGGTAATTTATACCCCAGTGATATTTCACGTAGTTTGAAATAGGTCAGATCATGCACATTCTGAATTCTTGCGCCTCCGTTCCAGGGATGATAGGTCTTGGTATAGGCTTCGTAGGAGACAGCAACATCATTCGATTCAAATTTACGGGTATCTTCCAGGATATTCCCGTAAGAATCATATTTGACTGAACCGGAAACCACTTTTACTCCTTGTCCGACATAACTGGTATTCCCGTTCACTACTTCGTCATAACGCCATTCATTATCACTATCAGGGTGTGTACCGGAGTTCCACATAGCCTGTTCCATGCGATTATAACCTTTACCTCCGACACGGCCGTCAAAGGAGAAGTTTAGAGAAAATTGCTTGTAGTTCAAATGATTATTGAATCCCCATACCCAGTCGGCACGCGAATGACCGATCTTTTTGGAATAGTTACTCAATACCGGCATACCTCCGCTGTGTACTATATTTCCCTGTGGATCTCTTTCCCAGTCATAAATACCATTATAGCTTGAGAAATTGAACCAGTCGTAACGTGCTCCTTTCTTTACCCAAGGCTTATCGGTAGAATAAGTTTCGTCCACTTTGTGATAATAGATACGGTCACGTCCCCAGTTAACGGTCGCGGTCCAGTTCAGGTCTTTTGTTTTGATCACATCACCTGTAATGGTTACCTCCCAACCTTTTTTAATGCGTTCTTCATCGAAATTGATCAATGTTTTTTCAAATCCGGAAGCATGACTTATAGGAGCTTCCCGTTGAATATCTGTAAACAACTTGGTATAATAAGCAACGTCAAACCGTAAGCGGTTATTCAGGAAATGAACGGCGGCACCCGCTTCAAAGGAAGTCGATTGCTGAGGTACTAACATAGCGTCGCGCATCATAGTCGGATAGGAAGCGGTTGACTTACTGTCCCATACGTTTTGTTTGATGGTATATGCTTTGTTGATGTCATAGATATCTGCCGGTGTTTTAGTCATTGTCCAGGAGCTTCTGATTTTCAGGAAGCTGACCCATTGAGAAATATCGACCAGTTCAGATAGGATAACACTACCGGATACGGACGGGTAGAAATAAGAGTTTTCGGACTTATCTAATGTAGAAACCCAGTCGTTACGTCCGGTTGCCTCCAGGAAGATAGCGCTTCTCCAGGATACTTCGACTTTACCATATAAGCTGTTTGTTTGCTTACTTTTTACTGTTGTGGAAACACTCGGCAGGTCTTTGGATGCCTGGAGTGAATAGAATCCCGGGACGGTTAATCCACCATTTGTATAGCCTCTGAAATAATCGTCCTGATAATAGGTCAGGCCAGCGCCAAAGATTCCCCCAACATTAAAATCACCCAGTTTTTTATCGGCGATCAACAATGCATCTCCGGTAATGCTGTATCCACGGTAGTTCCGTTTTTCGAAAGAGCCGGTCTGGCTATTTCTGGCACTGAGGGGAACCGTGTATTCCTCTTTTTTTGAATATGTATCCGATCCTACACGCGCTGTTGCTTTCACCCAATCAGTAATCTCATAATTAAGCGTAGCTTGTGCATTTGCACGGTTTTGCATATTGGTTTTAGTAGCGGCTTTAGCCAGGAAATAGGGGTTATTGTAGTCATATTTATAATGCCAGTTTTGTTCTATATCTTCTTTTCCCTCTTTCCAGTAGTTTTTAAAATCACGGATATCAAATTCTGTACCCGTCCATACGACCATATTGTACAGGTAACCATCCCAACCATATCCTTCTCCACGAAATTGCGGACTGTAACTTCCATTGTAAGAAATAGAAGCATCGAGTGAGAATTTGCCGAATTTCATATCTCCGGCAACTGTATAGGTAAAATTGTTCAGCTTATTTCCGGGAAACTGTCCTTTGTTGTATACATGGGTTAAAGAGGTTCTGAAGCTACCGTTTTGACCTTTGTAGGCAACACTTACGTTATTGTTGGTCACAAACGATGTTTCCAGCAGGTTGTTGAAATTGTCCTTTCCTTTGGATACCAAGGGCATCTCACGCCATTCATATGTATAGGGGTCATATTGTACGGCTGTCCTGCCTATATCCAGTTTATCTCCCCAGATATATTCGCTCATTTCCTGCAGATATTTACCTCCTGAGCCACTACTATAGGATGATTGTACTTCCGGGCGTACGAGATAACCAGCTTTGAACATAGTATTACTGTTCACACTTACGGAAAGCCCTTCCTTGGTTCCGCGTTTTGTCGTGATCATAATGGCACCGGAAGCCCCTTTCGAACCATATAAAGCAGAAGCTGTAGCTCCTTTCAATACACTCATGGATTCGATATCATCTGCTGCAACCTGGCTTAATCCTGTATTTTCAAATGGTACACCATCAATTACAATAAGTGGTCTTTCTCCACGCAGCAACACCTCGGGAGCAGTATCAAAGGCATTCTTATTCAACACGGTCACACCGGCTATTTTACCGGAAAGGGATGTAGCGATGTTGGTGCCTTTGACATTTGTCAGTTCCTCACTGTCTATCTTTTGTACGGAGTATCCCAATGCTTTCTCCGAACGCTTGATACCCAATGCTGTTACCACTACTTCCGAAATTTCCAAAGATGATTCCTGTAGTTGGATGGTAAATTCAGTAGTGGAACCGACCACGATTTCCTGTGCATTATAACCGATAAAAGATACCTGGATAGTGGCATTTTCGGACACGTTTAATGCAAATTCGCCATCCAGGCCGGTAACAACTCCATTGGTTGTCCCTTTTTCTACCACATTAGCACCGATAACCGGTTCGCTGTCCTGGTCTAAAACGACACCGGTAATCCTTTTACCGCTTTGTTGCCGTATGCCTGGGGCCTCCCTGCCGGACGTTGATATTTCCTTTCTTCCAGTAGATAGAATAATGTTTTTATCCAATACTTCGTAGGTAATATTGGTATCCCTGAATACTTCATCCAGGACATCAAAAACCGTTTTGCCTTTGGCTTTGACTGATACCAGACGTTTAGTGTCTACTTGTTTGGTATTATAGAAAAAATGGAATTCGGATTGCGATTCAATCTGATCTAAGACCGTTTGTATGGTTTGGTTCTTTGCTTCGACAGTTAGCGTAGCAGTCTGACTATACGTATTTGCCGCGTTTACCATGGTAAGTGTGGCTATTAGCAATAATGCAGTTATTTTCATACGTAAGAGTGTTTTCGTTTTGGTATTACTTCTTTTTTGCATAGATTTGTAATGTTTTGATGATAAAAAAATAAGGTAAGTTTGTTTTCAAACGAACGTTGTTTTTTCACACGGATAGATACGCCAATATTTATTCGTGTGTTTTTTAGTTTAAGGATCTCTTGTATTCATAAATCGTTTTTTTTAAGGTTAAACTTAATATAATGTGACTATGTTTTTCGTGACCTCGTTTTTTTCATCCGTTAAATAGTCGATATGGTAGCGGATGCCCGATGAGATCTTGAAATGTTCCAAAACCCGTTCGAGTTGCTGGTTGGTGAATATGCCGGTAAATGATTGCTGGTATAGAGCGGGGTCTTTTATCTTAAATTCCACATTAAACCGTTTGGTGAGTATCCACATGATTTCAGACAGGGGAGTCTCCTTGAGTATGATCTGTCCGTCTTTCCAGGCGATATCTTTGGGTACATATGTATCATTTTTCCGGGTCAGGCTGGTTTGTTTGTCATAAATAATCTGTTCGCCGGGCTCCATCCTTATTGACTTTTTGCGATCGGATATGTTTTTATAATCAAATACAACCGAACCGTCTACCAGTGTTGCGGTTATGAAGTTGTTATAACTATAGGCGTCGATGTTGAATTCAGTACCCAGGACTGTCACTGAAGATTTCTCTGTGTGGACAATGAAAGGCCGGATGGAGTCTGGCGTGACCTGGAAATAGGCTTCTCCATCCAACTCAACCTCCCGGATCCCTTCAGAGAAAACAGTCGGGTATTTCAGACAGGAAGTGGAATTCAGCCAGACTTTAGTCCCGTCGGGTAATATGGTTGAACCGATCATACCTGGTGTCATCCGTGTTTCAAGATAAAATGCATGCGGCTTCTCCTCCGGATGGAAAAGTAAGTAACCTGAAAGGACAAGCAGGGGTAAAAATAATATTGCGGCAATTTGCTGAAGCCGGGGATATAGTTGATGCACGTTTCTTTTTAATATCCGCTTATTTATGTTCTGTAATGCTTTTTCGGGGGAGGCCCGCATCATGGTTTTCAGTGATGAAACAGCAAAAGAAAGATGAAAATAATCTTCTGCCAGCAGTCTGTTTTCTTTGGAATGGCTTATCCACTCTTCAACTTCACGGCGTTCTTCTTCCTTCAACCCGCCTTCGACGTATTGAAGTAAAATGATTTCATCTATTTCTCTTTTTTCCTTCATGACAGATCCTCCTATTTATATGGCAGTTCACAAACGAAAGTTCCTAAACAAAAAGCCGGAATAATGATAATTTTTTTTAATTTTGTTTTTGGATTGACATAAAATCAGCTTTGACCACAGCGGTAACATCACTTTTATGCATGGAATGGAATCGGATACTGATCTTTTTATATCTGTCCAGAAAGGGGATAAGAAAGCATTTGATGCCTTTTTCCGGAGGTATTATCCTGCATTGTGCGCTTATGCAGTTCGGTTTGTCGAGTTTGATGATGCCGAAGAGATTATTCAGGATTTGATGTTGTGGCTTTGGGAAAGCCGTGACAATATTATTGTAGGATCCTCAATAGGTAGTTATTTATTCAGGGCGGTCCGGAATAAATGTATCAATCATATTCATAAAACCCAGCTTCACGAGCAAATACATGAATCTATTTTGAACTATCTGCAAGAGCAATTTGAAGATCCTGACTTTTATGTTGTGGAAGAACTTTTACATAAAATAGAAGAAGTCTTGTGGAGGCTTCCTGAAACATACCGAGAAGCTTTCGTTTTAAGCCGGTTTGAAGGAAAAACGTATAGTGAGATCGCTGTTCATTTAGGTGTTTCTCCCAAAACAATAGATTATCGTATCCAGCAGGCCTTGAAAAAACTGCGTACCGAATTGAAAGATTTTTTGCCATTAATCATCCCCCTGTTTAGTTTGTAATTTTGAAGTACAAGTTTTTAGCGTTTTAAAAATATTTGCTCAGATAAGGTAATTATCTATATAAAAACGAGTGTATCATTATAATACACTCGCATTTAGGATGGTAAGTAATAACAATAATACGGGAACTATTTACATACTACTTTATATGATTTTCCATCCATGTTTATAATATAAAATCCAGTTGGTAAGGATGTACTAGCAGTTTCACCGGCTATTGTTGGAATTGTTTTTACCAATGCACCTGTTGCACTATAAACTTTGACATTTCCGGTAGTTGTAGTTGTGATGTATAATTGACCATTATGAGTCCGGATATTTTCGTTTAGAACTATTTCATTTCCGGTAGCAAAGTCAATACTGATGTCAATATTTTGTTGAATATATCGTATAGTAATAGTATATGTTCCATTTTCATTTTTTGTGATAATCACTCCTTCCGAATCAGGTATTGAAGTTCTATTTGTTTGAACAACCGGTATTTTTCCAATATTTTCGCCTGTAGGCTGAATTGTAAACGTGAAGTTTTCCTGGGATGGTATACTATACATACCGGGTAATTTATCCAGTATTGCATCTGTAACCTGGGGAATTCTTATCTGGCGATAAATAATAGGCTGTTCTCCTCCTCTTTCTATTGGTATTTCAGTATAGTCACATGTAAGTGGTTCTTTTATAATAATGACATTATAATTTTCCAGATTTTTTATTTCGGATTTTGTGGCTGTATCTGTAAATAATTTCCATGACAGACCCCCGTTTAAGCTGTATAGTGTTTGTCCGGAAGGGCTATCAATATCCACTTTTAGCCTGCCTTCATACTTAACTGTAGGAGGAGTATATTTAATGTTATAACTAAATTTGTTTATACAATAGAATGGAAGGTATTCAGCTAACTGTTGATTTATAAAAACCTCTACAGCAAAATAATCCATATTTAATTCATCAGGTACACGGGATGTAATAATGGGTATATCCATATATGTGGCATATTTAGGAACTAAAAATTTTTCAGAAATTAAATTTACCATCTTCCCAATATCATTGGGGAAATCCGGAGGACTTGGATATGGATTGAATGATACATAGAAGGTTGAATCCGGGTGTGCCGGTCGATCAAATTCGATGCGAACCATAGAGGTACAGTTTTCAAAGACAAATGGGAAAAAATTATCTTTGTAAGGCTCAAATTGAGACCTGTAATATGCTGCAGCTTTTTCATCTCTTTGATAAGCAGTGTCAGGATCAGAGGTTGCCGGCCAGTTTTTTCCAAAATATTCAGTATTATAGTTTTCAACAACATATAGAGTGTCAATATGAGGGTAATTTCCTGGTGATTGTGCTTTTACCGAACCTAATGACACCAATAAGCAAGCAAGACTTAGAATTACGTGTATTCTTTTTTTCATAACTATATTTTGATTAATTAGTTTTATAAACTGGAACAAAAATATAGATATGCTTTGATTGGTTTATGGCGTTAAAAGAAAATCCGAATAAGATGCCAGGCTATTTTCCCTTGAAAAAATCTGTATACAGCGATTATTTACAATAATGCGAAAAAGAGGAAAATTTTGTGACTTTTTTTGCAACGAATAATTTTTATTTGTCTCCAAACACTTTTTTCAGGAACTGGTTTTTGGATATTAAATGGAATAAAAAAGGCTGGATAGTATAAGTTATTAATACAGTAGTGGTCATACCAATCATTGTAGTCATACCAACAGATTTCATTGCCGGATGTGTTGCAAGTATCAGTGAACCTACTCCGATAATTAGTACTATTGCAGAGAAAAAGATTGCAGTTTTGTGATACATTAATAATTGTGGATAATTTCCCCGCGCCCCAGCCAAAAGTCCATCCATCACAAAAATACTGTAATCGACTCCGATTCCAAAGATAAAAGTAGATATAACAATATTGATGAGGTTAAACTGAAGGCCGAAAATACCCATAATACCTAATACAACATACCAGCTTAGCCCCATGGGGATAAATGCCAGAATAGCACGCGGTATATTTCGGTAAGCTATCAGCAGCACAATAAATACAAATATGGAAGAGAAACCTAATACGGTATTGAAGTCATCATTCATTACCCGGACCATATCATTTGTGTAGAAAAACGGATCAATTACTACCCAATGCTGATGGGATGCTACTGCCTGACTTACCATATCCTTATTTTCCGGTGGAATTTGTGCCGAAGTAAATACCATATATGTATTATCCGTATATTCAATAATATTCGACATTAGTTCTTCGGGTATTATTCCTGAGTGATATATGGATGTCGGTTCGTATTCGTCGGTCAACATCTCATAAAACGGATCAAATGTTTCCGGTTTAAACCGATATTCCGAACCGGCAGCAATCAGGTGTGCACGGGTTTCTGCAATCCGTTCCGGTGTCCAGAAATCATGCCATCGTTGGATACGTATTGTCTGTTCGTTTCCTGACGGAATCAATGATGCTGCCCTAGAGAAACTTTTAACCATGTCATCTTCGGCCATTGAATCCAGCATGGTTACCATCTGTTTATTATATAATAAAGCTGAATCTAAATCGCGTGAGGTTGTAGCATAGAAAATAGAAGCGTTTCCTTTTGTTGTCTTTTCTGCCAGTAGTTCGGTAGAACGTAGAATGCTTGGTTCATGGTAGCCTATATTTCTCAAATTAGAGTCGAATGTAACCCAACGCGATGTGTAAAAGCAGATCAGGCAAATGGCCGTAATAGAGATGATTAGCCATTTTTGTTTGTCTAATGGGAATGAATTTATTTTTTCGAGCCATGCAAAGGCCTTGTCTGACCGTTTATTCTTTTCGGGCCGGAAAAAATGCGGTAAAAAGATCAGGCAAAAAGCGGCAGTACCTACTAACCCAAACGATGCGAATATTCCAAAGTCCTGCAATAGGGCAGACTGTGTAAATAGTAGACTCAGAAAAGCTCCGACGGTTGTGAGGCATCCTAATAATATGGGTTTAATTTGATCTTTCAGTACCTTAATAGGGTCGCTTAAATATTTATAGTGTGTTATTACATGTATACAATAACTTAGAGCTACTCCTAAGACAATCGCTCCGATTCCAAGCGCTAATAGTGACATTCTACCTTTGATCAGATATACACAGGCTAAAGCAAAAAAAGTACCATAGACAACGGGACCTAGCAGCATCGGTAATGTAGATTTGTTTCTGAAACAGAAACCAATGATGACACAAATAATTAATATGGCAAGCCCCAGTGTGAATGCTAAATCTTTTTTGATCTGGCGCGAGTTAAATACACTTTGTACAGGTGCACCATGGAATAGGATTTCAATATCCGGATTCTCTACATTGAAAGTCGCAATCGTAGACTCAATTGTTTCGATTAAACGTGTTCCGGTCTTGGAGTCGAAAGATGTGAAGTTGGGTGAAAGGAATGCTAATGCAATAGAGGAATCGGGTGTGAATAAATGACGGTAAACCATTTTATAGTTACCTCCGAACATTTCGGCCATTGATGAGGTACTACCCATAAACAGATTACGTAAGCCGATTGGGTCTTGTCGTACAACATCCCGGAAAGCCATTCCTTGTGGCGAAACGATCAGGTCGTAGTTAGCTGCCATTTGTTGCTCGATGGCTTCTTTGGTAAGTAATGACTCGATCTGGGGATACATTGCTGTATCCATAAATATCGGTAGATGATTAAACACAAATCCGATCCCGGTTTGCATCAGTTCGTCGTCAACCCGGTAAAGTATATTTTGAATATCATGTGTGGCTGAATCTTTTTCGAGTAAATCGGCAACAAATTCGTCACATTTTTCTGTTAATATCCCTGCATCTATTGAATCTGTTTTTGGAATAAACAATAGAAATATTTTATCTTTCACTTTCAGGTTCTCAAAAACTAATCCTACAGAGCCATCATTTTTTGTAGATGGCAATAGCTTGGATATATCTTCTTCATATTCAACTTTACTTCCTAAATAAACAAATAAGACACTGCTGATAATAAGTAGGCTATAAAGTAGAACTTTATGTTTTTGAAAGAAATAAAAAAGTGAGATCATTATATTGAGGTTGTTAATTCGTTTAGAATTTTATATTCTCCTTTGAATGTCAGGTATTCTTCTTCATTTTGTCCGATAGTTGCTTTGGTTTTAACCTGCGAGTCGTTTTGTTCGGACAAATGAATACATATCTGTAATTCGGGGTATTGTTGAGGTGTGATGAGTGTTGTTAGTTTGCATTGTGCAATATATTCAAGCAACAAACGCTTACCGGTTAATTGCTCTATGCATTCTTTAATCATCTGTATATTACATACACCAGGTGTGACAGGCATTCCGGGAAAGTGTCCTTTGTAGATTTCACAATCTTTATTTAATGTAACATAAAACCGGGTAGTCTCACCTTCTGTTTGTTGATCATTAATTGTATAGTAATAATTTAACAGCATACTATATGTTAATTTTGTTTTTTTCTTTCCATGTACTGAGAAAATCGGGACAAGACGGCTCAAATATACCTTCATGTGTCATAAATAATTGGGTAGTATTGGCTGTCAACACTTCCGAATGATCCGACTCTTTATAAACAATATAATCGAAAATTAGTTTACCTCCTTTTGCCGGTCGATAGGTAATTTCGACCAATAGTACATCATCTATTGTTGCCGTTTGTTTGTATTGTATCTGCAAATCTACAATAGGCGCTACATAACCTGAATCGTAAATATGCATGTATTCCAATCCGTGTTTTCGTCCGAAAGCTTCGCGTGCATCTTCCATATATTGTACATAATTTCCATGCCATACCATACGAAGTGAATCAACTTCACTGAAACGGATGTGAATACGGACTATTTCTTTTAATGAATTCATGCTTTTTTTATGAATATCTTCATTTGACATGAAGCTATCGTTTCTTCTCCTGATTTGGTTTCGGCTGAAACCAAAGATACCTGCATAACTTCAGAAAGTACCTGTATCGTAGTACGCAATTCTTCTCCGACATCCGGACAACGGAATATGCGAAACTTTTTGATTTCTCCGATATAACCAACCGGAGCTTCTTGTTGGTTACGATATGCAGTGTATCCGGCCATTGCAGAAGCTGATTGAGCAATATGCTCAATTAGCCCCGGCTCAGTAAATTTTCCTGCCTGGCAAAATAAATTTTCTGATTGGATTGTTAATCCTGTAACTGCATGTGTCTCGCTTCCTTCAAAGAATGCATCCAGCATTATAATTGGTGCACGTTGCGGTATCAGTGTACAGACCTGATCTCCTTGAAAAAGCGTACTTTCTTTCATTAAGCTGTCATTCTTTGATGAATGAAATCATACAGATTTTCGAATGTTTGTACCTCTGCAACTTCAGTGCCTTTTATTTTAACATTGAATGTTGATTCTATCAAAGCTACCATATCAACCAAGCTTAAACTATCCAATTGCAATGTTTCTTTGATATTTGCATCAGCAATGATGTCTGTTACTTCTACTTCGAACTCTTCAGCTAATGCTTCATTTACCTGTGTAATCAATACTTGTTTTTCCATTGTCCAATATTTAAAATATTTTTTATTATAAATTTTTTATGATTAAAGTAGAGTTTGTTCCTCCGAATCCGAAAGAGTTTGATAAAAATGTATCGAAATGTTTCTCTACTCTGTTTCCGGAAATATTTAAGTGTATAGAATCTTCGTCCGGATTTTCGAAATTCAGATTGGGGGCTATGAAATTATTTTTCATCATTAATATCGAATAAACCACCTCGCTTGCTCCTGCCATCCACATCTCGTGTCCCGTCATTGATTTGGTAGAAGTCACTTCGGGTTTGTAATCGCCGAAAACACGTGAAATGGCTTTTGCTTCATTACGGTCGCCGACCGGTGTGGATGTCGCATGTGCATTTATATAACCAATTTCACGGATATCAATTCCTGCATCGTTTATTGCCATTTGTAATGATCTGGCCGGACCATCAACATTTGGTACGGAAATATGATCCCCGTTTGATGAAAAGCCATAACCACATACTTCAGCAATGATTGGTGCTCCACGGCGTACTGCTGATTCATAACTTTCGATAATAACGGTTGCTGCTCCACCTCCGGGTACTAATCCATCCCTGTCGCGGTCAAATGGTCGCGATGCTTTGGTCGGTTCGTTTTCACGTACAGAGAAAGCACTGATTCCGTCAAAACTTCCGATAGAAAAGGGGTTGACTTCCTGTGCTCCGCCACATACAATACAATCCTGCAATCCTGATCGAATCAGTAAAGCACCTAAGCCAATTGCATGTGAACCGCTGGCGCATGCTCCTGAAATCGTGAGATTCATTCCTTTCAGTTTGAAGATGCAGGCCAGATTCATTGTGACTGTCGAATTCATTGACTGAAAGATAGCTCCGGATCCCACCAGAGTTGTATCTTTTTTATCACGCATTGTATCTACGCTTTTTACCACTGCATCAGCGCTACTATCGTTTCCATATAGGATACCTACTTCATGTTGTTCGATATAATCGGAGTCTAATTTAGCATTTGCAAGCGCTTCGCAGGTAGCAACATAAGCATACAAAGCTTGTTCTGGCATATAGACACGTTGGTTGCGACTTAATATTCCTTTTAAATTAGGAACTTCAATGGCGGCAGTTAAGGCCGACCTGAATCCCATTTCTTTTCGTGCCGGATCGAATATAATTCCGGATTTTCCGCTATACAATGAGTCTCTTACTTCATCGAGGGTCTTTCCTAAACATGAATAAATCCCTAATCCCGTAATTACTACTCTATTTTTCATACGATAATATTTTATTTTATGATTATCCGCAATAATACCACAAGCATTATTATAATTCAAATATATTATCTTTAATCGAATATTACAAAAAAAACAGTGCAGGAAGATAACTCATAAACTCCCTGCACTGAAAAATTATTAGATACTTTTTTTTTT
>JAITVY010000057.1 GCA_031285565.1 Tannerella sp.
GAAGTAATCTAACAAACCCGATGGTAACAGTAAACTATAACCGTCTTTTTGCATATATCTTTTTTTCTTGCAAAGATAAAGTTATATTTTTTGCCCCTCAAATTTTTACGGTGATCCGTTTTGTCCTGTCGAAAACCTGCGTATCAACTGAATACCCCGAACTTAATGTTAATGAACGAATCAGTGTCAAGCAATAATTCAGACTTTTGAAATAAAAATAATTTGAATCAAATTTTACAGGAGAGATATAAATCTCCACCTTTTTCCCGGTTTCAAAAGCCCCATTCAACGTTAGCCTATCCAATTCATCAATAAGCAAATAAAGTTCATCTTTTAGCTTTGAACTCTCTTCTTTTGTTATTAACTGTGCGTTTACAAAATAACTAATATCCTTCACTAAATTGGCAATTGTTTTTTCATTTAAAATATATGTATTCTTTTCAAATTGTTTTATTCGTTTCAGATAATCTTTATTAATGCTTCTCAAACGATCGGTTGCTTTTATATCTGCCATTTTTTTTATCTCATGAATACTTGTAAACTGATAATTCCATTTAAATAAATAAAAGTTGTACAAATACTCATAAGCTTTAATAAGGGGAACAGTTATTATGTTAGCAATCCAGGCAATTTCGGATAATGAATCCTGGCTGATGCATTCAACAAAATCAACATGATTCCGAAGTGCTGTATAATCCGCATCTCCAGGATTTATAAAATCTACAACTTGTAAATAAAAAGAACTACAAGGGACAACCGTTGCACTTTGTTGCAAAATCCCATCTAATGAAATATTAAAATAGTTTGAGATCTTTGCTATCTCGGCAAACGTAAAAGAGACTTCTCCACGTAAACGGCGATATATAGATTCTCTCCCTATAAATAAGATCTCACTCAATACAAGTACTATTTCAGTACTTTTTTGCATCCGTTTTTTCATTTCTTCTATGAATATATCATAGGCGTGCTGTGAAATCATAATATATATTTTTTTATCGTTATCTTAAAGGATGAGGGGCAACTGAATATACAGTACTAAACAAATATCTAAAAAATGCATTCTTCAAGATATGCTCTTTGTTTCTCAAAAAATTTAATACGTTCTACAGCTCCGGTTGCCGAAATTAATGTAGCCGTACGCATTAATGAACTTGTTAAGTTTTTTGTTTCCTGTAAAATATGTTTATCTGCAGAGTATCCACCATTTATCGTTAATGAACGAATCAGAGTGAGTTGGTGGTTTTTACTCTTAAAATATGCATAGTCCGAGTAGCTTTTCAGCAGAGATATATACATTTCTACCTTCTTTCCTGTATCAGCAAATCCATTTATAGCTAATCCTTCCAAATTATTCATCAGTAAATGGAGATCATTCTTTAACAACAAGGCTTCTTCTTTCGTAATCAAACATGCATTTACAAAGTAGCAAATATCATCTATAAGATCAATAAATGTATCATCATTGAAGATTAAAATTGATTTTTCAAACTGCCTGATCCGCTTAAACTTTTCTATACTAATATTCCGCAAACGTTCTGTTGATTTTATTTCACCGAATTTCTTGATGACATCAATATTTTTAAACTGGTAATTCCATTTAAATAAATAAAAATTATAGAGTTGTTCATAAATAGAAACCAATGGTAAGGTTATTATGTCGGATATCCAACCGAATTCCGATTCCGAATCCTGAGCCATAATCCCTATATAGTCAATTTGTTTTTGAATCACTTCATAGTCTGCTTCTTTAGGCTCTATGATATCAACATCGCACAGAAGAAAAGATATCCAGGGAATTGCCAAAACATCCTGGCATATAATTTCATCTAAGGAAATCCCGAAATGCAATGAGAGACTAACAACTTCGGCAAAAGAAAAAGGAACTTCCCCTCTTAATCGCCGGTAAGCAGCTTCTTTTTCTATAAACAAAATTGCTGCAAGTTCATTTGCCATCTGACTTTTTTCAGGAAACTTCTTCTTTAGTTCTTCTATAAAGATGTCATAAACAATATTAGTCATCATCTTTTCATATATTTAAACAATTACAGTATTACACAATACCGTAATTATTTCTTGTTAGAAATGCCATTTTAATCAAATTCAAAAGGATTCTCCATTTTAGTCCTATGGTTTTTCCAATCCTTATATCTTTTATTGAATGCTTGTATTGCAATTCAAGTGGTCAAGAACAATCATTGTCAAATATAGTTATTTTTTTATTTGATTTCAAAACATACTCTAAGGCTTAAAAAGAGTTTACCTCTGTCTGAGTTGTAAGAAAAGAAAGATCAGGCCTGGAATAAAGATAATTACAGCACAAACCAATAAAGCTGTTTTTAAAGAATAAAAATCGTTAAGCCATCCTACGAACGGAGCAATAACAGCAAAGATCAGACGGATTACGAAATTCCGTATAGAAAGTACTGTGGCACGCGAATTAGAATTAGCGACCTGGTTAACATATCCTTTAAGGATGGGAGTAGCGAAACCCCGGAAAATATAAAAAACAAAAATAACAACCAGCCCCCAATAACTAAGGTTATAAGCCAATGCAACATATCCACCGACAATAAAAAACAATATGACAAGATAGGTTTTGCTAACACCGAAATGCTTATCTATTTTATCGGAATATAATGCTGCAATGCCTACTGTAAGATTCAAAACAGTCCATATAACGCCAAAATATTCGGTTGGCATGTCAATGTGTATAAGCAGGGGTTGTATAAACCAGGCCATGGTCAATGTTGCCGCACCGATAATTCCTGAAAACATAATATTATAGCATAATTGCTTGTTTTCGAAAAGAGCGTATTTGATGATCGCAATAACTTGTGAATAGGTACTTTTAATTTTATTCAAAGCTGGTATTTCCTGCAATGCAAATGATGCCGGTATTCCGATAAACGCGACGACAGCTTGCCCATAAAACGGATAGCGAAGTGAGTAAACAGCCAACAGTCCGCCAAATATACCGGCAGCCGCTTCGGCAAAGTTACCGATCATCGTGATCCGACCCTCATACTTAAGGTATAGTTCCTCCTTTTTATAATATTCTGTCGTGTCGTAAAGCAGTGCCGAGTCTGCACCGTTCACAAGGGTTTGTCCCATTCCCAAGAGAATTTCTGCAATAATGAATGCGGCAAACGTTCCGGTGAATGAATAACATACATAGCCGAAGAAAAAGAAAAAGCTTCCCAGCACAAGGCATTTCTTACGTCCCCAGACATCTGCCAGATAGCCTGAAGGGATTTCAAGGGTTACTGCGACAATAGAGAATATACTTTTCAGCATAAAAATATCCTGTAAACCAAGCCCATGATCCTGATAAAAAAGGACAATGATCGGCATAACCAAAGAGAACCACTTTGATAATTTTATAAGGTATAAGAGAAGGATATTTCGTTGCATGAACTGTCAAAAAGACTATTTCGGGCACAAAGATACAAAAACATAAGCAAGGCGGAGAGTAAGCGGTTAAGTGTTTTTATTGAAGAAAATGATTTCTGGAATAACGTAACGGAGTATACGTTACGAGTTCAGCAATTGTTTTGAGCCGAAAAAAAGTCGCATTTGGATCAAAAACATTGTATATTTGCACCGGATAATTTAATCAAATGACTCAAATATGTATAATTGGCAATACAGCAATTGGCCCAATTTCATTTATAATGAAGATATTATAAGCAGCAATGCCTTGAGGTTCGCAGAACTTTCAGGGGAAATATTTGGTATCTTTAAAACATTTAATTATTCAAAACAACAGAACGAAATTCTTGATATAATGATTTCAGAAGCGATAAAAACTTCTGAAATTGAAGGCGAAATGTTATCAAGAGAAGATGTCCGCTCGTCTTTCCTGAAAAAACTCGGTCTGGTAACTACTATTAAAAACATCAAAGATAAACGCGCCGAAAATGTAGCTCTATTGATGCTGGAAATACGAAACAGTTTTCGAACAAAACTTTCTGAAAAGTTGATCAAACATTGGCATGGAATGTTATTCTCAAATTCAAAATATATTAATTCAGGCACTTATCGGACAAGTGAAGAAGCAATGCTAATTATCTCAGGTGCAATAGGTAAAGAAAAAGTGCATTTTGAAGCCCCACCTTCAAAACAAATACCACAAGAGATGAAACGTTTCATAAAATGGTATAATGCGTTCAAAACCAAAGGTAACATTCAAAAAGTTATTATTAAAACTGCAATTACTCATTTATATTTTGAAAGTATTCACCCATTTGAAGACGGAAACGGACGTATTGGCAGGGCATTAATAGAAAAATGTTTATCAGAATCTCTCAATAGGCAAACAATTATGTCTATTTCGCAAACGATAGAAAAAGACAAAAATCGTTATTACGATGAACTGAAAAAAGCACAATCCACTCTCGATATTAATAATTGGCTGCTCTATTTTTCCCAATTACTCACTGATTCCCAAAAAGATGCGTTGAATGTTTTAGATTTTTCACTCAGAAAAACACAATTTCTCGACCAGCACAAGTCAGAGATGAATGAACGACAGCTAAAAGTAATTAACAAAATGCTTGACGCAGGCAAAGACGGTTTTGAAGGCGGAATGACAGCAAAAAAGTACATTTCAATAGCTAAAACAACAAAAGCAACAGCCACCCGAGACTTGCAACAACTTGTAGAACTTGATATTTTACTACAAAATTCTGCAGGACGAAGCACAAACTACACATTAAATATCAATGGCAACCTATCCAATTCATAGCCCTATTCCAATAGCGATATTGAGCAATTATCCGGTATGAGCAAGGGGCTTATGACGGGCAGAGGATATATTTTATCTACATTGATAAAGCACCTTATCGGGAACGAGATACGCACGTTATCAGGAGCGGGATAAACACTATAACAAATGCAACACCTTATCTGCCATTCGATAAGATGTTGCACCTTCTATCAAATTGAAAATTCAATATTTCTTCTTATTCCTCCCCTAAAAACGGATAACCAAAATGAGTTGGAGGAACGAATGCTTCCTTGATGCAACGCGGATTTGTCCAGCGTATTAAATTCAATGGACCACCGGCCTTATCATTTGTACCCGAAGCTCTGGAACCTCCGAACGGTTGCTGTCCGATTACAGCGCCTGTCGGTTTATCATTGATATAGAAATTACCGGCCGAGTAACGAAGCTTATCAAATGCTGTTTGTACTGCATAACGATCACGGGCAAAGATAGAACCTGTCAAAGCATACGGAGATGTACGGTCGCAAATTTCCAGTGTTTCTTCGTATTTGTTATCATCATACACATAGATGGTAATCACTGGGCCAAAAATCTCTTCGGTCATCGTTTTAAACTGCGAATTGGTAGTCTGTATAACGGTTGGTTCGACAAAATATCCTACGGATTTATCTCCGTTTCCTCCAAACACAATTTCGGCATCCGGTGCCTGTTTGGCAAAGTTGATGTAATCCATAATATTATCAAACGATGCTTCGTCGATTACTGCATTAAAGAAATTGGTAAAATCCTGTGGATCACCCATCTTTATTTCTTTCAGCATATCTCCTACTTGTTCTTTAATCGATGGCCAAAGCGACTTAGGGATATAAGCACGTGAACCTGCCGAGCATTTCTGTCCCTGATATTCGAAAGCGCCGCGAACAATCGCTGTAGCGACTTCTGTTGTCGGTGACGATGGGTGTACGAATATGAAATTCTTACCTCCTGTTTCACCTACAATCTTCGGATAAGATTTATAATTTTCAAGATTATTACCCATCTGGCGCCATAGCGTGTTAAATGTAGCAGTAGAACCGGTAAAGTGGAATCCTGCCAGATCAGGGCTTGCTGTAATTACTTTTCCGATCACGCTGCCCTGACCCGGAATAAAGTTCACTACACCATCAGGTAAGCCGGCTTCCTGAAATACTTTCATCAACAAATAGTTGGAATGGATGGCTGTCGTAGAAGGTTTCCATACGGCTACATTACCCATCATAGCCGGTCCCATGTTCAGGTTACTGGCAATAGAAGTAAAGTTAAACGGACTAAGGGAAAATACAAATCCTTCTAATGCACGATATTCCATTCTGTTAAGTATACCTTTATCCGAATATGGTTGATCTGCATAAAGCTGTCCGGCATAAAAAGCGCTGTAACGCAAGAAATCGATTAACTCACATGGAGCGTCAATCTCTGCCTGAAACGGGCTTTTACTTTGCCCCAACATTACTGATGCATTCAGTAAATATCTGTATTTTGTAGCAAATAGTTCTGCAACGCGCATCATCACCGATGCTCTTTCAATCCAGGGTAGCTCAGACCAATCTTTATGCGCCTTCATAGCTGCATCAATAGCCATCTGAACTTCTTTTTCGCCGGCTTTATGATAAGTTGCCAATACATGTTTATGATCATGGGGCATGACTACTTTTCCGGTATTTCCGGTCCTGACTTCTTTTCCCCCGATAATTAAAGGAATATCCCACTCCTCTGTGCTGACTTGCTTTAAGGTCTTTTTTAACTCTGCTTTTTCAACAGTTCCCGGAGCATACGATTTGACAGGTTCGTTACCCGGATTTGCAAATCTGTAAATTGCATTATTCATAATCTATTTGTCATTTATAAATTAAATGATTATCCGCAATAATACCACAAAGGTTGGAAATAAAAAAAATGGTAGGTATATTTATAATATAAAAAGTGGTGGGTATTCTGTGCTGTGCCAAAAAAAATACTTAGCATCAGTC
>JAITVY010000087.1 GCA_031285565.1 Tannerella sp.
TTCTAAGTTAATGATTCCTAGGGGATTGAGCAAATATTAATGCATTTATTTTATTGATAATAAATATTTTAAACATCTTGCGATTCGTTAGGTTTTCAACTACTGATTCGCATTATTAAATAATATCGAAAGATAATCATAAATATATCAGATCACACCTGATGAATATAAATAGCCAAGAAATTGTTAAAATTGTATCATTTCTTTCAAGAAGTTAAAGAAGTCAAGGAGTTATCAGTCGCTTCGCTCCTTAGAAGTCAAGGAGACAGTAATTTTCCATCTTCTTGACTACTTAACTACTCTGACTACCTTGACTACTAATTAGTTATTTTCAACTTCGTCTTATCCGACAATGTACCGGCATTAATTGTCTTATCACTGACAGTTACTTTTACCTGATGAAGTTGATTGTCTGCCGGCAAACAAACGAGTCCGGTAGCTTCAGCAGCATCGGCAGCATATAACTTTAATTCGATCTGGCTCCAATCCATTTCAGCAGTATGCTGTGCCAGTTTAATATGAGGTAATGCCGAACCGTCGCGCACCAAAATAACCGCAGGTATTTCACCAACTTCTATCATATGCCAGCCATTTGCATAGACTTTCCCGGTCTGGTAATCAATCCATTTTCCTTCCGGCAAATATACGTTTCTTTTTGTTCCGCTCTCAAACAAAGGTGCTACCAGTATCTGGCTGCCAAAAAGATATTGGTCTTCCACCAACCATGCACCCGGATCATTCGGGAACTCAACAAACAATGCACGCATCATAGGAAGCCCTTTCTCCGTACACTCTTTTGCCTGGGCATACACATACGGCATTAACTTATACTTTAATTCCGCACTTTCACGGAAAGCTTTTACAAATCCTTCATTATAAAGCCAGGGTTCTGTTGGAGGAGCGCCATGCGCCCGGGTATGTGAAGTCAGGAATCCGAAAGGCAACCAGCGGCGATACAGTTCTTCAGGAGTTGAAATCACAAATCCGCCTATGTCATGGCTCCAGAAAGAAAAACCACTCAAACCAATAGACAGCCCACCCCTGATTGTTCCTAACATACCATTGTTATTCGTGGCGGCATCGCCTCCCCAATGCAACGGATAGCGTTGCGAACCCGCCCAGGCGCTTCGTGCCCAGATAATATTTTCGCCATGAAGTTCGCGGGTAATATCGGCTACCGATTTATTATAACGGAGCGGATAAAGATTATGCTCATACAATCCGCTTCGTCCATTGGCATACAAACCGTTATATGGAGCAGCTTCACCAAAGTCCACTTTGATTGCACCTACTCCCATTTTCAACAATCCGCCCAGTTTTTCCTGATACCATTTTACGGTCGCGGGATTGGTAAAGTCAAGCACTACATCTTCATAAGGCATATCACCTTTCCCGTTTTTTACATACATGTTTTTCTCGATCAATTCCGGGAAGTATACATTCTTAGGAGTAAAATATGGTAACTGCCAAAGACTAATATGAAAACCTTTATTCTTCAGATCATCCAACATTTTTTGCGGATTGCTGAAACGTGATGGAGCAAATTTATAATCGCACTGCCAGTCTTCATCGAACCAACCCGTATCAAAATGGATCACATCTGATGGTATTTTATGTTTACGTAAGTTTTCAGCAATATTATACCCGTCTTCCTGAGTCAGATACGTAATACGACTCATCCAGGTTCCGAACGACCACAGAGGGGGCATAGTGGGTTTACCTACAATCTCCGTATATTCATTCAGTATATCCTTGGGTTCCCCAAAGAAAATAAAGAAGTCCATTTTCTCATCAGCCATAAAAAGCTTATTAACGGCAATATTCGTTGCTCCGAAATCGCATGTAACAGGAGCCGAAGTATGCATAAACATTCCGTATCCTTTATTACTCATAAAAAACGGTATCGGTTTATACATCTGGTCGGTTTCGGGTCCTTGTGGATCCGTCACAAAAAGGTTTACTTTTTGTCCTATCTTATTGAGGGATGTAAATGATTCGCCACAACCAAATATCTTTTCATTCGGAGATAAAGAAAATACAGGATTAATACTACGGCTATTATCCGAACCCCGTTTAATATAACAAAACGGAATAGCTTTTACCTGCGATTCATCATTATCTATACTGCAATAGGTTTTTGTCATCACACGCCCCTGTGCATCTTTCAAAACCAACCGCCAGGGCTTTTTCTCTATCGTCAAGCTTCCATTTGCACCTTTGTAAGTTATTTCCTTATCCGTTTCAGATACGACCCACGATTTATCAGTACCGGGAGTCCCGGCAAGCATCAACGAAGCTTCTTCTTTTATTTCAACCGGAGTAGTTAACATACGTACCCGAATTGCTCGCGGAGAAATAAAGTCTATACTAAATTTATATTCGGGATCGTTCACATAAGCTGGACCGGGGAAATCCAGCATATTCAGATTGTTGGCAACAACCGTATTGGTATTAAATGCCTGGCGCGAATTCAATACCGACCTTTTCCATCTGACGGTTCCAACCCCTTCTTTGGCATTAAAAGATGCCAGTTCGTCTGCAAAAAAGAAAATATTGGTAAAATCACCGAAATCCGTACTCATATCTTTAGCTATATTCATCAGGTATTGCGACCCCGAGTTAATCTGGAGTTGGGCGCTACCATTCATAACGGTTCCCAGACATAGGAACCATGTAAAAACAAGTATGTTCGTTATCTTTTTCATTGAAATTTATTTTAAGTTATTTATTTCTATTGTAGTATCATCTTCTCCCCTCTTTGGCTTGATCCAAAGAGGCAAAGATCAAGGCTTCATACGCCTCACACTGAAAAGTGGCGCTTGCCGTCTAAAATCTATGAACTCGCTTCTTTTAGAAGCTCAAACAACATAGATTTCTTAACGCCGTCTTCACTGCTTTTCAGGCTCACCATACAAGGCCGGAAGAGAGCGATATAGGATAACTGTTGTTTTAAACAGATAATCATCACTTTACAAAAACACAGCATTGCATTCATAAGAGATCTCCCATTGTCAACATGACGATTCGTATTTTTTTCACTTTCCAATTGAAAAAGCCCTATACGAATGCGGCATAATAGTCAATGTAAATTCATTCTTACTTTCCACTTGCCTGTAGCGGCGCAACCGGTCACCGGAAGCATCTTTTTCCGAAGGAGAAAGCATTGTTCCGTCCGTAATATCCGTTAGTTTAGTCACCTGTTCATCTGTCAGTATTTTTATATTAACCGGTGCATCATTAAAAGATTCAACAATGAAGGTACCATTGTCATAAACAAATAGAGCGACTTTAGATGGTCCTTCAATCCGTATATCCAGATCCTGGATCATAATCCGCCGTATGACATTAAGTGTTTCTTCCGGATAATCATATAAATTTCCCATATCGTCCGGTATTGTCAGCACAAATAAATTTCCTTTGGAATAAGGGGCTCTCAACAAAATCGGATAACCGCTTACTCCTCCTGATAACGGTCGCCCGGCGCCTATTAATTCCCAGGCATCATTCGTTTGAAAACGAACCTGTGGTATCAAAATATCCCGGTCAATCGTTCCATAACGTCCAAAATCTGAAACTAATGCTTTCAAATCCGTACAACGCAACTCGGCAATATCTGCTATTTTTTCCGGTATCGCTTTCAAGAGGCTACTGGTTATAACAATATCACCACCTCTTTGCAATTGTGTTTTTATCTTTGTAATAATCTGATCGTCATATTTAGCCTGCTCAGTTAACAGAACAACTTTTTGACCGGTCGGGAAATCCGAATACATATCCATCGGGAGACCTATCATACCCAGATAGTTCTGAAGAAAATCATCTCCAAGTGAATGAGGAGGTTTGTAAGATTTAATTCCTACCGGATTACCCAGTTTATAAACAAACTTATCTATTTGCTCCAACGATATGGCTGCCGCACGGGCAATGGTTGTCGGTTTTACGGTTTCTCCATTCTCCAGCACAATCGGTTTCATCATTTCATCAAAGCTGAAACTGGTACCCTGTCCCTGCCAGCTTGTACGGTGCTGAGGGCGTATCGTAACATCCAGCAGTTGGTTATAAGCGAAAAGAATCGTTTCGGGAGCTTTCGCAAACATGGTTAACCACAATTGTTCGGCATACCGGTCCATTCCCAACTCCGATCCGCCTGAATCAACCCATCCGCCTCCGTTATGTCCCGGACGTAGATTCTCAAAATAACGTATAATATTATAACTTAAATAGTTCTGCAAATGTTGATCATTGCCCGGACTACGGGTTTCCGTTCCCGTCCACACTCCGTCAAACAAATAAGGACCGTTTTTCAGGTCAAAACCTAAACCCTGGAAATGATCGTACCAGTTGGGGTATTTTATAATCACCTTTACCTTTGGGTTTACTTTTTTGGTTGGTTTCATGATCAGTTCCTTCCCGGCTTCTGTCATTAGTTTAAGCCGGTAGTCTGTCCAGCTTTGATTTCCTTTTGCTTTGATTTCTATGTCCGACTTACAACTCGTAAAGAAAAAATCATCCAGGATAAAGTCATCAAAATGTTTAGCCGTATGTTCTGCTATCTCCTGCACCAGTTTACGATGTTCGGGGTTGGAATAACAAAACGTCTCAAAACTATTTGATTCATCAATCGTGTATGTGATACCACCTCCGGTCTCTATACCCCTGTCGTGAAAGAACTTCTTTGCCTGTTCCAGTGTTTCACCGGGTACAATCAACAAATCCCGATGGGTCTCCAGATATATTTTATCGACTTTGATCTGCCGGGATATAATATTCCAGGTGGAATCAAGCCAATGCAGATCTTTCATTTTTTCCACTTCATAGGCGCGGGTATATACAGAGACTTTAAAACTCTTATAATTCCCTGCCCATGCATTCGTATAAAATCCTGTAAATAATAGCAAACCCCAAAAAAGTATACGTTTCATATCAATCTGTTTTATTAATCCTACAAACTTTCTACCAAAGTCCATGTTCAACCAAATCTCTATCTATACCTATTAACCGCAAGGCTGAAGCCTTTTTTTTAACTTGATATAGCGAATGATGCTATACTAACAAGGGACATTGGAAACGGAATAAAGGGGGAGAAAAATCCGGGTTCTCCTCCCCCGGTTCATTAGAATCATGCAATAACAATACCTTATAACTTCTACCAACAATCCCTATTTAACCTAACATCTCATTACCCTAAAGTCCTTCACATTATTTCCAATTTAAACAGTTGAAAATTGAGAGTTGAAAGTTGAAAATGTATTCAATTATCCATTGCTTTTATGCGATTTGGCTATGGCCGATTTACGCTTCGCTTCAATTGCTGCATAGCTGCGAACGTTGTTTCTCATTTCATTCGGAATGACTGTCAATTTTCAACTTTCCACTTTCAATTTTCAATTAATGAACCCTTTCAGGGTTCAATATTTTCTGTGCTGCAAGCACCATATACATAAAATAAGACGCTTCACCTCCCATACAATATTCGCCTTCCTGCCAGATAAAAGGGAAATCATACAACTCCGGCAGGTCAGGACGGATCAGAACCGTTCCGGGAATAACTCCCCCGGGTATATGAGACCAGTCCCCACGGTTAACACCATAGGCTACAGTTGCAGACCGCGCTCCTACTCCGGAGACAAAAGAGGTAGTGTTTGATCCCGGATGACAGCCTAATATAAAATTGACTGCATTGAATATATAATCCGCTGCGAAAATATCCGGATAAGCATCCTGGAAAAACGTATAGTAATAACCAAGTGTTTGTACATCCCACGAACCGGAAGTTCGGTTACCCCTGTCGGGTGGCAAGCCATAAGGCGAACGCGAAGCCAGTTCTTTATAGCTTTCCGCCACTTTTGGTAAAGCTTTCCTTATTGCTTCCGAGAACTTTTTATTGTTAACAGCCCGGTCAAAACGTCCGATAAACCAGCAACGGTCTATATTCTCAACAATATACTTTTGTTCGGAAAGTACATAATCCTTATACTCATTCGCATTAGTAGTAAGATAAAGTTCTACAGCCGCATGTATTTTAGCGCTTTTGATCCGGTCATCCGTACGTGTAATCTGATAAAGTTCTTTCGCAATATCCAGGCAATGTGTACTTAGCGTATCATTGTAATTGTTCAGAACCCTTGATGCTGCGGCCAATTGTGCAGCAGTTGTTAACTCCCTTCTGGGATTATCTTCTGTAAATACCCAGCGGTCATCTTCATTGCCGGAATGATTATCCGTATGGGCACTAGCATCTCCCAGATGGGTATACTGGCGGACCGTCGGGCATAGAATTCCCCGGTAGAGGCGTCCCAAAGCCTGGTAGCCGGCAACAATCGATAAGGCGCCGTGTTCGATCTGCTGAAGAATATCCGGTTTTCCATCCGGCTGATGGATTTCCGTGACACGCTTCTGTTGATCAACCGTTGTTTCATCCCAGTAATCAATTTTAAAATTTTCCTGAGCCAGTGTAAGGATGTATGTTTCTCCTGCCTGCGATTCGATCCGCAAGTCATAATCGCCTGCATCATGCCAACCGCCGACATTGAGTCCCGGTACGATTTCGCCCGGCTTGTATTTGGTCAGGGTAGAAGGTCCTTGCACATATCCGTCAATATGGTTCAGGTCAACCTGCGCCATTTTTGCATCATCCATATGGCACAGGTCATGCCATACTCGATATTTCTCATTGATGCGCATATGGCACATCTGAACAGGAAGAAAATATTCCAGCATCGGTTGCCATACTCCCCAGTCATATATATTGTTTGCAATCCTGAAAATATTGGAAGCGCTGTTTCCATAGGTTACCTGATAAATCCCCTCCTCTTTTACCTGCGAAAAATCAAAATGCAGGTAATTATACCGTAGGAATTTCCCCCAGGATTCAGGAGCCGCCGCCAGAACCGTTTCTTTTCCTTTGGCTGTAATTTTATGCAATATAGCCTGTTGGATATCTGTATCTTTTTCGTCCAGCTCAATAACTGCCACTTTGGGTTGACCGGGATGATAACCGATCTGCGAAGTCTGGACAACGGGTGTATACATCCATTCTTCCTGTATTTCCGGTGTTATTACCCACTCAACAGCCCCTTGAGATACACCGGCAGGTATTTCCGTACGCAGAATAAACCATCCGTTATTATGGTTCATCCGCCCGTCATAAAGAACCAGATCACCTTTGCTTGATTCAAAGGTTATTTTGCGGTACGGATCTTCCGGATTAAGTACAAACTGTTTCCCCCTGGCAAAAGGTGCGGCAAAAATATCATCGGCCACCATCGGGCTATAAGTTCCGTCACCCAGTAACCGGGCAACATCAGCTTTTCCATCAGGGTTAAAATCACCCAAATGTTTAGTCGTACTCTCCCGCTTCATGGTTGGTCCGTATGGATGTGTAGGGAATATCCCCGTCTGCTGATCCATGATCCAGGGTTTTCCAGTCAGTATACCGGGAAATAGTTCGAGGTTAAAACCTATTTTTTCAGCAAAGCGTTCCGGCACAGGCGTATCCAGATCAACCCGTACACGTATCCGGTTTCCCTCACCCTTAACCGTTATCGTATAGTTAAATACAAAATCCGGATAAAGCATCGGATTAAAGCCGGTTTTATGTTTAGCACTGTCCGGATAGCTAAGTGTTACTGAAATTTGATTGCCGGTCTCATCTACAATTCTTTCACGCATTTTGGGTAATCCCTGCCATTGTCCGGGAGATACTTCAAAACGGATATCTCCATTGGCTGCCAAACGCAGGCTATTCATAACAAATGTAATTCCTCCCTGATGACCCTCAGGATATACATCACTAAAAACCATCACATTTGCTCCGTAATTCTGAAAATACCCGGATGAATTTATCCGGAATTCACGGGCCGCCGAAGGCAATGTTAATAACCCTATCAGTAAATAAAATATTATTTTTCTCATCTATTGTTTTTTATGTAATGTACCCCAAACCCCTGAAAGGGCTTTAGAGGGAAAAGGTGAAAGGATTCATTAGTGGAAAATTGAAAATGGAAAGTTGAAAATTAAAGCCATCGAATTAACAAACAATTTTATTAACACCCTTTAGCACCGTAAATTATAAATCTTGCTAAACAATGGGCTGTAAATAATATGCCATGTTCATTTTCCATTTTCAACTTTCCATTTTCAATTGATTAGCTTAGTATCCCGGATTCTGATCTTCCGGACTAATTGCATCATTCGTCAGGATTTCCTGTTCAGGAATAGGAAACAACATCTTATTCGGATTATTGTTGAAAGTCCGGTAAGTACGCCAATCGTCAAGAGCGCCATCCGGATCAGCCCCCGGATCCGTACCTACGTTTTTCGGATATTCAAGATTAATAAATTCTTCCAGCATACCTGAACGTTTCAGATCATAAAACAGACTATATTCAGCATTGAATTCATGGCGTCTCTCCATATTGACTGCTAATAACCAGGTATCAGCAGAATACCCTTTGTCTGCTTTGTATTTCGTATAGTAGGTTTGTGCATCAGGCACCTGTACCGTTTCAGTTTGCATTGGTATCGGATACTCCGGATCATTTAACGCTACTTCCTGGTTACCAAAAGCACGTTCACGAACCTGCCTGATTATTTCCCAACCTGTTCCACTATCACCCGTACGGAAACAGCACTCAGCATAATGAAGCAATACCTCAGCATAACGTAATGTACGGATAGAAAACGGCTGATTAATGACAGTCGAATAGTCACACTTCATGCGCCAGTATTTAAGACTTGAGATATTTGGCATAAATTCCGAACCGGTTTTTACATGAGGAGCGTTAGCCGCCCCAATCGTCTGGTCAGTCCACGGATTAGTATCTCCTAATCCAACCATAGAAGCAGCTCTGCGACGGTCACCTTCTTCAAACGACTTATAGCATTCCCACGAAATAAAGAGTGATCCCCATCCGCTATACTCCATAGAAGCTGTATTATAGCAGGCAAACATATAATGGTCTTCCAGCGGCTCCCAACCATTCGTACTACCCATATTATTTCCATTATCGGTCCACATTACCACAGCAAAAACATCTTCTTTTGTCCAGGCTCTTTCCGGATCAAACAGATAACTATAGCAAGGCAGCAACGAGTAAGTACCACTTGCAACCACTTGTCCGAACAAAGTCTTGGCCTCATCATATTTTCCCTGATACATCTTGGCTATTGCCTGATAGCTCAGGCAGAACCCTTTGGTTATACGGCCATACTCATCATTCAGAGGAGTCCAGTCAAGAATACCTGCAGCATAACTCAGATCATCTACAATCTGGTTCCATGTTTCATCTTCTGTATCAGGCCGGGGTTTGGAAGGCGTATTCGAATAAGTTTCACCAGCCTGTAACATCGGTATACGTCCGAAATTCTTAGCCAGATTCAGATAATTCCAGGCTCTGATAGCCCGAGCCTGCGCTTCCATTTGCTTCTTCGTCTGTTCACCGTTTTTAAATTGGGTATTTTCCATTTGTTCCAGACCGGCCAGAAAAATATTACACCGTGAAATGGCGCTGTAATGTCCGATCCAGACTATCAGGAATTCAGAACTGGAAGCGGTCCAGTCCTGTGTACAATAAGCTTTGTCCCAACCGCTGGCTTGTGTGTCAAGTGTAGGATGATTTGCCAACATAAATTGCGGTTTAAAACCCCACATTGCCAGATCTACTTCTGCACCTTTCGTAGGGTAAAAAGAGTCATAACATCCTACTAATCCGTATTCTGCACTCGTCTCAGATTCAAACATATAATCCCCGGGAAGGATGTCATAATAATCCACTTCCAGGTAATCGTTACATGAATTGGATACTGATAACAGTAATGCTGCTAACGCATATATATATATCTTTTTCATAAAATCTTTTTTATTATAGTAACTACGATCTACTTTGTTTAAAATTGAACACTCAATCCAAGTGTAAATGTTCTCGGATATGGATAACGTCCACTGTCAAATCCTGTACGTTGTACAGCACCGGTTCCGGTACTTCCGACTTCCGGATCACCATATTTATTATAGCTTGAGAAACAAGCTAAATTCTCAACAGAAGCAAATATCCGGGCGCTCTCCATTTTGACAGGAGCCAACACTGATCGCGGCAATGTATAACCAATCTGTATATTGGCTATTTTTAGAAAATCCCCATTTTTTACATAGGCGCTTGATGCACGCATATTCTGGTTATTATCAACGATTGTCATCCGGGCATATTTAGTACTATGGTTTTCAGGCGTCCAGGCATTATTGATATATTCTTTCAATGTATTTTGAATACCACCAGCTGTTTTATATAATTGACCCATTTTCATAGCCGAATAAGAATAAATTTCCATTCCGGCAACACCATACATATACACCATAAAATCAAAATTCTTATATCCTGCATTCAATGTCAGCCCATAATTTAATTTCGGAAAACCATTTCCCAATATCTTACGATCACTTCCGTCTATGGCGCCATCACCATTCAGGTCTTTATATTTGTAATCACCAACCGTAGTAGCCTGCAATTGGTAAGCACTTTTACCATGTTCGGCAGCATAAGCATTGGCGGCATCCACTTCTTCCTGTGTCTGAAAGATACCTTCAACCACATAACCATAATAAGAACCCACAGCATACCCGTTCATGGTAGCAGAGTGATCACCCCAATTATCCCCTGCATCTACCAGTTTTACATTAGCACCATCCACATTCTCATCAAATGTATAATAAATCGGATCACCCACATCTATTACTTCATTCTTCAACGTTGATCCGGTTAAAGTAGCTCCCAAAGTCCAATCGCCAACCTTCTTGTTATAGGCAATATTGAACTCAAATCCTTTATTCTTGATATGTCCCGCGTTCGTATACACCTGACTGTATCCGGTAGACGGACGCATATTCCGGTATAAAAGCAAGTCTTTCGAGTCGCGGATAAAATAATCCAATGTAATATTCAGGCTATTATTTAACAGGCCAATGTCCAAACCTACATTTGTTTGCGTATTGGTTTCCCATTTTAAATTCGTATCTATCTCTTTCAATTGCCCTACCCCGATAACTTTATTGCTATTAGAGGTCGATCCGCCTGATGAACCCCAGTCATACGAAACGCGATTAGAAGATAGCTGCATTACAGAAAGATTAGTAGCTCCTCCTGCATTACCTGTTTCTCCCCATCCGGCACGTAATTTCAGGTTGCTGAAGATATTCAGATCTTTTACAAAATTTTCTTCGGACAAGCGCCATGCTAACGCAGCCGATGGAAAAGTACCCCAACGGTTTCCTGACCCAAAGTTGGAAGAACCGTCACGACGAACGGTACCTGTCAGAATATACCGGTCCATTAATGAATACATGGCACGACCATAAAAAGAAGCATAACGTGTCTTGATATTATAACCACCTTCTCCGCTACGGGAAGCCTGATCGCTGGTTAACGATATGTCTCTGTAACCATCCGATAAAAAGTTATTAGCGCTGGCTCCAACCCAATGGCGCCAGTCGTTGCTGACCGTATTTCCAGCCATCAGGTTCAAGTTATGCATATCAGTCTTCCAGTTATACGTAAAATAACTTTCCAACGCAGTATTGTTTGACTGACTCTGACTCAACCAGAAATCATTTAAACCCGAAGACGTGACTGTCCGTGTATTAGCTACAGTAAATGCACTTCCATCGTACGCATTATATTTATAAGATCCGATTGACCGGAAAGACAGACCTTTGAATAGTTTCAAATCCAGATATGCACTTACTAAAACATTATTATAGTAAGCCGGCGTTTTATCGGCTTCTTTACGGACTGCATACGGATTATCCTGGCCTTTTTGTATATCACCTTCGCCAGTTACCTGCATAAAGGTATAATAAGAACCATTCTGTTGACGTTCATTGTAATTATGACTGATAAATTCGCCAGTTATCGGATCTACATAGTCCATGGTTGGTGTCAGGATTGCATAATCGCGCAAGTTACCTGTAATATTCTTCTCATTGTGTTCAAAAGAAATACTTCCGCCGATTTCAATAAATTCCTTTACCTTATACGTACTGCTGGCGCGAGCCGTCAGACGAGAGTAATCAGTGTCTATAATAACACCCTCATTTTTTAGGTAACCGACAGATAAAGTAGACTGGGATTTTTCAGTTCCACCTGACACCGACAACATATAGTTTTGCCTGAAAGCAGTTTGTGTCATTACATCCTGCCAATCAATATTACGTAGTCGTCCGACATAATTATCTCCGAATGCCTGGTTGGAAATGACGGCATTATCATTTTTCCGTCCCTGGCGAACAGAGTAAGCGAATAATTCAGCATCGGCCACATCCAGCTTACCTGTCATATTCTGTATACCAAAGTTAGCTGAAAAATTAACGTTTGTCCTTCCTTTCTCTCCTTGTTTAGTCGTTACCAGAATTACCCCATTTGCTCCTTGGGCTCCATAAATAGCAGTTGCAGAAGCATCTTTCAGGATTTCAATACTTTCCACATCAGCCGGATTAATAAAATCGATACTAGTTCCAACCTGTACGCCGTCAACTACATAAAGCGGATCGGCTGAACCATTTACTGTTGCTACCCCACGGATACGGATGCTTGCTTCGCCCGAAGGATCACCCGAAGTTTTTGAAACCATCACCCCTGCTGCCGCACCTTGCAATCCCTGAGTAATGTTGATCGGATTACGTTTCATCATTTCTTCCTGGTTAACAGATGCAACGGAACCGGATATATCACTTTTTTTCATCGTTCCGTAACCTACTACTACTACCTCATCCAGCATTTCCGCATCTTCACGTAATGTGATGGAGTAATCACTGCGGTTACTTACCTTAAACTGCATTGGTAAATATCCGATATAAGAAACCCTGATTTCTGCTCCCTCCGGAACAGTTAACAGGAATTTACCATCTATATCGGTTATTATCCCGGTTGTTGTTCCGGATACTGATACGTTAGCACCGATAATAGGTTCGCCATTTTCATCTACAACGGTACCTGTAATCGTTTTCGATTGCTGATTCATACTGGTTACGGAATTTGCACCATTAGCCAACGCTTTAGCAGGTATCAGACAAAGCAGGCTAAAGAAAAAAGCAAATCCCATTGTTTTTACACATGGTAAAATTCGAAAGTGTCTTTTCATGCGATCATTTGTTTTAAATGTTAGTTTTATATGCAACAGATATGATTTAAAAAAATTAACCATTCATTTATCTGTTACATGTATTAATTTGGATTTGTGAAAGATTTCAATATTCATTTAATAAGCTCATAAAAGAATAATTACACATATCGCTGAGCATTGACGATCGTGAAGTGTTTTTCTAATTTTTCATAAATCACAGGGTTTTATTTAAGTAAAAAAATGTATGACATGGTTGTACAAAGTTAACCCCGTACAATGAAACTGCTTGGGAAAAATGTTTCACAGTACGGGGAAATAAGTAAATCAGAAGGGGGTAAAATGTGATTTTAACAGGGGGTTTTTGTTACCTCCTTACTGCAGAGGATCAGCATAAACGGTTCCCCGCCCATGTCTACCTACATATACTCGTCTTGAATAAACTTGTAACACCTGTTTAGGACGAGTCATTTCTTTCAAAAAGCATTTTTTCGCCCCTAGGGGTTAGAGGTTCTATTCTTCGACTCCATATAATCAGAAGGCAAAACGCCAAATTCCTCTTTGAAATATTTCCGGAACAGCTTATTATCGTTTATACCGACTTTAAACGCGACTTCATTCACTCTCAATTGGCTCTTTTCCAATAAAACGGCTGCGTGTTTCATCCGGATCGTACGAATCAGTTCCACCGGTGTCTTTCCGGTTATCGACATCATCTTCTTATAAAAATTCACACGGCTCATTCCCATTTCCCGGCTTAACCACTCCACTGAAAGCTCCGGATTTGCGATTTCTTTTTCAATAAAGAGTATCGCTTTTTTCATCAATTCCTCATCCAACGAATTGATATGCATTTCTGTAATCCGGATACCCTTATTGGCAGACTGCATAAACTGTTTCTGCATACGATTCCTTAGTTCCAGGATATGATGTATCTTCAAAATCAATACATCCATATTAAATGGTTTTCCTATATAATCATCGGCGCCGGCTTCCAGTCCGGTCAGTTTATTTTCTTCGGCCGACCTTGCAGTTAACAAGATCACAGGAATATGGGAAGTCCGTATATCCTGTTTAATCCGCTTACATAATGCAATACCATCTGTAACCGGCATCATTACGTCACTAATTACTATATCCGGCAAACTTTCCAGTATAGTCAGCCAGGCTTCTTCGCCATCCGGCGCAGTGAGGATATTATAATTATCACTTAGACTTAATTTCATGAAATCACGAAACTTATTGTTATCATCTACAACCAGTATGGTATTTTCCAGTTTATCATTCGGGATCTCCACCTCTGGTTCAGGTTTATCAATCACCGTTTCATCCGGAGTAGATATAATCTCCTCAATTTCAGAGAGGGTTACAGGTAAGGCAACAGTAAAGGTGCTTCCTTTTCCGGGTTCACTTTTAACGGATATAGCTCCGTTATGTAATTTCACGAATTCGCGGCATATATGCAGACCAATACCTGTTCCCACTGTAGTCTCTACCTGGTTTCCGGTAGCAGGTACCTGGTAAAAACGGTTAAAAATCAATTCATGTTTATCCGGCTCTATGCCAATGCCCGTGTCTGCTATATGTATCAACAATTCACTATTATTCTCATCCTTGCTTTGTAATTGTAAATTCACTGAAATGTCTCCCCCTTCAGGAGTAAATTTAAAGGCATTACTCAACAAATTGGAGACAATTTTAAAGATTTTGTCCGTATCAAATTTCATCATAAGTGAAGGGATGGTCGTTGAATATGAAAAGCGGATATTCTTTTCTTCCGAAAGATTTCGAAACGAATACATTATATTACGTACAAACAGAACGATATCTCCTGACGAAAGTAACAGGTGAACCCGCTGTACATCAATCTTCCTGAAATCCAGTAACTGGTTTACGAGTGATAAAAGCTGGCTTGCATTTTCATATATTAAATGCAACATCTTTTTATTCTCTTCATGCGTTTCTTTTTTGATCAGTTTTTCAATAGGAGCAATAATCAGTGTTAATGGTGTACGGAATTCATGGCTCACATTGGTAAAAAAACGAAGTTTCATTTCATCCATTTCGTGTAACCGGCTAGAGGCAATACGTTCCTGCTCTTTATCAAATTTGCGTTTCTGAATACGGATAATCACTTTTATCAGGGTATAAATAAGCAGCATTGCGATAAGTATATAAAACACATAGGCCCATGGTGTAGCCCAAAAGGGAGGAGCTACCTGAATTTCCAACCTGGTAGGTGTAGTACTCCATATCCCATCATTATTTTCGGCTTTTACCTGAAACGTATAATTACCCGGAGGTAAATTGGTATAGGTTATATTCCGGTTACCGGCATCTAACGTTGTCCATGTCTTATCAAAGCCCTCCAGAAAAAAAGAGTACTGTGTTTTACCCGGAAGAAAATAATTCAGAGCCGATATGTTAAAAGAGAAACTACGCTCATCATATGTCAACAAAAGCCTGTCCGTATAACTTATATCCTGATTTAAAATGATATTTCCGTTATATTCTTTTCCCGGTAATACCGGGTGATTCTGAAGCAACAAACCTGTTAATGCCACGTTGGGCGGATTTGTATTATACTTTATTTTTAAAGGATCAAAAACGGTAAGTCCATCCGTTCCACCAAAAACAAATTCGCCTTTAGATGTACAAAAAGTACTGTTACGATTGAATATACGCCCGGATATACCTTCACTCTCATAATAGGGCGTATAATCAAACTGATATCTCGATTCCACTTCATTATAAACAGGCTTTATTTTAAGCAGACCATTCTTGGTACCCAACCACATAATACCGTTCTTATCTTCTTCAACCGACATGATATCATTATCAGGCAGTTCATTGGTTTTATCTAAATGATAAAATGCATCATGCAATAAATCATATATACTTAATCCGTTATTACTACCAATCCATAATAACTTCCGGCTATCCATATAAACCGTATTGATAGCTTTATCCCTGAAAATACCGGTACTATCCTGAGTCCCCTGAAAAGTTTTTATTTGTCCGTTCTCCGTGTCCAATATATTGAGTCCTAAATCCGTGCCAATCAATAATTCATTCAGGTTGCCGGAAGAAATGGCATAGACATTGTCGGAAAGTAACGGATTAAACTTGTCGGATGTTCCGAAATGAGTCCATACATTCGTATTCAAATCAAAACTGTACAGGCCATTCCCTAATGTTCCAATCCATAATTGATGATTATCATCTGCAAACATGCTATAAACGCTATAATTACTCTGATTATCTTTCGCAGGTAAATAGTGTGTAAAAGTTTGCCCGTCATAGCAATCCAGTCCGCCCATATATGACCCGATCCAGAAGCGCCCTTTATGGTCGCGTTCCATACAGACAATAATATTACTGCTGATACTATTCGGATTAAGCGGATCATGCATATACCGCTGATATTTCCGGGTACTCCTGTTATAATAAAGCAATCCGTTTCCATTTGTACCTATCCACAGGTTACCGGATTCATCTTCATAAACACAATTACAATCATTAATCGAAGCATCCTCCGCATGAATGATCGGGTAGCGGATAGTTCTGAATTTAAAAATACTTTCATGATAATAATTTACACCACCCTTATATGTGCCACACCAGATAATCCCCGTATCATCTTTATATAAACAAATAACACTGTTCTGGCTTATACTTTTCTGATCAAAGGGATCATTCTTTATATGCCGGATTGTTTTGTCCTTCTGTATAATGTTAATCCCTCCATGATCAGTCGCAATCCAGATATTACCATCCATATCTTCTTCAACATCACGTATCAGGGACGAACTAAGTGGTAATGGAGACGACATTGTATAATGCTTCCATGTTTTCAATTTGGAACTATAATGATAAAGACCGTCCGAGTTTTCCGGATTCAAATAAACCCAGGCATTATTTTTACTAAGTAAATAATCAAAATTAAGCAGCAATATGAGAGTATTTAATGCACAGTCCTTTTCCCAAGTTTGCCAATGCTCTGTTGGTTGCATAGAAAAGAGAGTCTGTACTTACATAGTCGAG
>JAITVY010000093.1 GCA_031285565.1 Tannerella sp.
CTCGACTATGTAAGTACAGACTCTCTTTTCTATGCAACCAACAGAGCATTGGCAAACTTGGGAAAAGGACTGTGCATTAAATACTCTCATATTGCTGCTTAATTTTGATTATTTACTTACTAGTAATAGTTGTAAATAAGCTGTTACAAAGATATAGAATGAATCTCCATATATAGGTTTCCCTCTCTAAAAAAAACATAATATATTTAGATGTTGTTTTGAATTTTTTCGTAATAACTTCTGTGTTATTTTTTGATGATTTTTTGTTATTATTTACTGTATAATAGCGGGCTATTAAAAGGAAATAATAACGAAAAGGCGCAAACGTTTTAAGTAGTGAGAGCAGAAGACAAGCTTGCTTGGATTATGCCGAGTCACGCAAAAGTGCGTTTAAGTGAGGGTAATAATAGGCTTGCATAATTATTACCGAGCGTAGCACTTTCTATTAGATGAAAACGACTAATGAGATTGAAAAAGAGCTGGGAAGAATACGAAAAACAGGCTTTTTGATTCATAAATATAATTAGTTGCAAAATTAAAAACAGCTTCTTATTGTCTGTAAACCAAAACAATCAAAAGTCGTTCAAATTCCATGCGGCTTTAATGTAAAAAATAATTATTTTCGTATGAAATTAAGTTACCATTCTTCAACCAATACAGATGAGTATACAAGAACAATTTAATGCTGTTGCCAGGGATTACGATAAACAAAGACGTTTATTTATTCCTTGTTTTGACAATTTCTATGGAGTAGCAGTTGAGAACCTTACTATGAAAACAGACAGTCCGTTGCTATTAGATATCGGAGCCGGTACAGGATTATTCTCGGAAATGGTTTTAAAAAAATATCCACAGGCTCATATCGAGTTGATAGACATTTCTTCGGATATGTTACAAATCGCAAAGGAAAGACTCGCATCATACCCTAATGTTACTTTTACAAAAGCAGATATTAACGATATACAACCTGACAATAACAAATATGATGCTATTATCTCTTCATTAGCAATACATCATTTAACTGATAAAGACAAGAAAAAAGTATATCAGAAGATATTTTGCGGATTAAAACCAGCAGGTATTTTTATGCATGCCGAGCAGGTTCTTGCTTCAAGCAAACATTTACAAGAAGTATATCAGACCACATGGTTGAATAAAATTACAAAGTCGGGTTTATCGGCAAAAGAGATTGAAATGGGACTGGAAAGAGTGAAATTAGATAAAAGAACTCCTTTAGAGAATCAATTGTCATGGTTAAAAGAAATTGGTTTTGCCAATGTTGATTGCCTCTTTAAATATTACGATTTTGTAGTAATGAAAGCTGAAAGGCTATAAAATACCATTAATCCTATAAGCTTTACAAACTGACAACAAGACTAGAAATGAACGCTATCATATTTTGCGGCATACAAGCATCCGGAAAAAGCTCATTTTACAAAGAACATTTTTCCAACACACATGTTCATATTTCAATGGATTTACTCAAAACACGTAACAGGGAGAATCGTTTTATCGACCTTTGTTTGGAAACTGAACAGTCATTTGTAATAGACAATACAAATCCCACAATCGAAGACCGCGCTAAATATATTGACAAAATTAAAGCAATAAGGAATTGTGAGGTTATATGTTATTACTTTCAATCAAAAGTAGAAGAAGCTTTATTTCGTAATTCGGGACGTGCCGGCAAAGCCCGGATTCCGGATGTTGGTATAAAAGCGACTTTCAGCAAAATGGAATTACCTGTATACAATGAAGGGTTCGACAAAATATATTATGTGGAGATCAAAGATAATAAGTTTGAAATTAAAGATTGGGAACTATGAATTTCGATGAGCTGGATAAAAAAATGCGGATTTATGAAACGATACACGATCTGTGTGTACCACCCGAAATGTATATCGTTGCCCGAATTGACGGAAGAGGATTTACCAAACTGACAAAAGAAAAAATTCCCTTTGAAGTGCCCTTTGATGTTCGTTTCAGGGATTATATGATCGAAACGACTAAACACCTGATGAACTGTGGCTTCAAAATTATATATGGCTACACCCAAAGTGATGAGATATCGTTGCTATTTTATTTGAATGACAATGGGTTCTCCCGTAAAATAAGAAAACTCAATTCAGTATTGGCAGGTGAAGCCAGCGCAAAGTTTTCAGTCTTACTAGGACAACCCGCAGCTTTTGATTGCCGGATATCCGAATTACCGAATCCGGATCTTGTAATCGATTATTTTCGCTGGCGGAGCGAAGATGCACACCGTAACTCTTTAAACGCCCATTGTTATTGGCTACTACGCAAAAGCGGGCTGTCTAAAACGGAAGCTACCAAAAAGATATCAGGTATAAGTATCGCTGATAAAAACGAATTACTATTCTCGCACAATATCAATTATAACGACCTGCCTTCATGGCAAAAAAGAGGTGTCGGAATTTTCTACAAAACAGTAGAAAAAGAAGGTCTTAATAGAAAAACAAAGGAAAAGATCATATATACCAGAAATCAATTGCATGTGGAGTATGAACTACCTCAGAAGGAGCAGTATGATCATCTGTTAGACCATATTATACATAAAGATTTATAATATCCGCCATTTCCGTTTCCGGAATAGTATATTATTGGTCAACCAATTCAATATTCGGATGATCTCCTATAATTTCCAGTATAATATCAAAATAGGTCTTGCCTGTACCATTCTCTAATTCAGAAAGTTTTTCTTCTACAAAATTGACATTGTATACTTCAGGTGACTTTAATTTGTTTTGGTAATAAGCTTTAGTCAATTCCAGCCCCAGATCTTCCCGGTTCTGCTCAAAATTCTTCCAGACTAATTGTATCTTTTCTTTGCCTTTTATTTTGCCAAAACCACCATACAACAGATCATTAAATGCATCCAGACTCTGGCCGATTTTCCAATCCTCATCATCCATAAATGCACGGTTCACTTCTTCGTAAAAAGAAGGAATGTCGTATATATTACTCCCATCAATAATAATTGTCTTTGTCATAAATTAATTGAGTAAATTGCTTTTACCTTTTTGGCTATGGCCGATTTCCGCTTCGCTCCAATTCCCTTTGAACTTTCCCCCCTTAAGTCTCTTCAGGGATTTAGGGTTCATTTTCCCCTTTAGGGGCCAGGGGTTTATTCAACGCCGTTGAACCAAATAATGCCCATCCAACCAATACCGGCTGAAAAAACAAACGCACCAACCGCTTATGATCCGTATCTAAGCCAAAGGCATCCCTTTTATGTGTATACTGGGATATATTTCCCGGAAAAACAGCTATAAAAAACAGGGCTGCAACAATACCGGTTAGCTTTTTCTGCTTTGCCCATAACATCAATGCCAAACCTAAAGAAATTTCTACTCCTCCGGATAATACAACAGTTAAATCTTTATCAAGCGGTACCCAATCGGGAACCTGTGCCTGAAATTCTCCACGGGCAAATGTAAGATGGCTGGTACCGGCAAACACAAGGAATGCACCTAGCAATATCCTGGCTAAATCCTGATATTTTATTACTTTCTTCATTTTATCTGTTTATATATGATCTTCTAATATACTAAATAACCTATTAGACAAAAAGAAAGTTTTCAGAAATATGTAATTACATGCTGTAAGAACGTGCGAAAACGCACTGTATTCGTGCGGTATAGCACAGAGAGCCTCAACAGCAGCACCCAATAACCCTCTGAAATTCAAAAACATAAAAACATGGCATATTATTTGAATGCTCATTTACATGCAATATTTGAAACAGGCACATATTATTTTCGTATTTCTTGTTTGTATGCAGGCAAAAGCACAGGATACACTCCGGTTTACCTTGCCGGCGGTAATAGAGTTGGCACAAAAGAATTCGCCTGAGGCAGTTGCAGCCCGCCATACGTATCGCGCGGCTTACTGGAACTGGCGCTCATTTCGTGCTACATTATTACCCAGCCTGACATTCTCTTCCGATCCTATACTCAACCGTTCCATCTCTTCGGTTACACTTCCCGACGGCAGCGACAGCTATGCACGCCGTGATCAGTTGTCTATTGATGCAGGTTTAACAATAAATCAAAATATCCCTTTTACTGGTGGCAACCTATATGTACAAAGCACATTGGAGCGTTTGGATCTGTTAAACGAAAATACGATTTCTTATAAAACTACCCCTGTTGTCATCGGGTATGAACAAAATTTATTCGGCCACAACCAATTGAAATGGAACCGGAAAATAGAACCTATCCGATATACAGAAGCGAAGAAAGCCCTGGTTGAGACATTAGAACTTGTGGCCGCCCGTGCAACCTATCACTTCTTTCAGTTGGCAACCGCACAGACAAATTTTGAAATAGCTTCCTACAATTACGCAAATGCAGACACACTGTATCAGTTCGCCCAGGGACGATATAACATAGGTACCATCACCGAAAACGAAATGTTACAGCTAGAGATTAATCTGCTGACCGAACAAACCAACCTGATGAATGCCCGGATAGAAGTTGACGATTACAATCAGGTGCTACGCAGTTATCTGGGAATCAATGAAGCTGTCAGCCTGGTGATTGAAATAGGAGATCAGATACCCGTTTTTATTGTTTCGGTAGAGCAGGCGCTGACTTTGGCATATACAAATAATCCGGAACCGGAAACTTTGAAACGAACCCGGTTAGAAAGCGAAAGTGCAGTAGCCAGTGCCAAATCCGAACGGGGATTTAAGGCTGACTTATATGTACAATTCGGTTTAACACAAAAAGATCAGGAACTGAAAAGAGCATATAGCAACCCTTTGGATCAGCAATTAATTAGTATAGGCATCCGGATACCAATACTGGACTGGGGAGTTGGAAAAGGGAAAGTAAAAGTAGCACTGAGCAATCGCGATAAAGTCTACACGGAGATAGAACAGCAACAAACAGATTTTGAACAAAATGTTCTTAAAATAGTCAAACAGTTCAACATACAAGCCGATAAGGTAAACTTGGCCCGGAAAACAGATCAGACTGCGCAGCGCAGAAGCGAAGTGGCACACCGGTTGTATTTGCTGGGAAAATCAGATATACTCGACCTGAATGCTTCTATTTCTGAAAAAGACCGGGCACGAAGAACATATATTACAACATTGTATAATTACTGGAATCTATATTATGCCATACGAAGCCTGACCGGATATGATTTTGAAAAAGAAAGAGAACTAACTGCCGATTTTCAACAATTAACTTTGTAATTATGGATAAGCCAATCAATAAAAAACCCTTCTACTACAGGTATAGATATTATATATCAGGTGGAACCATTTTTCTTGCTTTACTGATATATACGGCAGTTTCTGCTTTAGGAGGCAAAAAATTGCGTACCGGTAAAGATAATTTGATTATCGGAGAAACCGTTGCCGGTAAATTCATGGAATATGTAGATGTAGAAGGATTTGTTCAACCCATCATGACGATTCAGGTCAATACACACGAGTCAGGTAGCGTGGAACATATTGTTGCCGAAGAAGGAACGATGTTGGCAAAAGGAGATACCATCATCATATTAACCAATCCGGATTTACTCCGCACGATTGATGACCAACGGGACGAATGGGATAAGCAGTTGATTTCTTTCCGGGAGAAAGAGCTGGAGATGAAGCAAAAAAGCATTGACCTTCAACAACAGGTATTACAAACAAGTTATGAATTAAACAGGCTGAAGAAAAGCTTTGCATTGGATGAAGAAGAATATCGTATGGGGGTGAAAAGTAAAGCGCAGTTAGATGTACAAAAGGATGAATTTGAGTACAAAACAAACCGAACAGCCTTAGAACTGGAAAGTTTGCGCCATGATAGCGCTGCTACCATATTCAGAAATGAGCTGATGAAAGCTGATTTAGAACGTGAAAAAAAGAAATACGAACGTTCGCAGGAACGGAAAGAGCAACTTATCGTACGCGCTCCGTTAGCCGGACAGCTTAGTTTCGTAAAAGTAACACCCGGTCAGCAGGTGCAGAGTAACGAAGGTATCGCAGAAATAAAAGTACTCGACCAGTTTAAAATACATGCTTCATTAAGTGAATATTATATTGACCGGATAACAACAGGCTTGCCGGCTACCATCGTCTGGCAGGGAAACAAATATCCGTTACGTATCACAAAAGTAGTACCCGAGGTAAAAGACCGTAACTTTGATGTCGATCTCGTATTTATGGAAGAGAAGCCCGAAAATGTCCGCATAGGAAAAAGTTTTCGCGTGCAAATTGAACTTGGACAAGCAGAAGATGCTTTGGTCATTCCCCGTGGCGACTTTTTTCAGGAAACCGGAGGACAATGGATCTATAAACTAAATGCATCAGAAACAAAAGCCATACGTACACCCATTACTGTTGGCAGACAAAATCCACAACAATATGAAATTACCGAAGGATTACAACCCGGCGATAAAGTAATCGTAGCAGGATATAGTAATTTTGGAGATGCTCACGAACTCATACTAAAATAAAGCGGAACGATGATGATTAAACATTACCTAAAAATAGCTTTCAGGAATATCCTGAAACATAAAGGACAAACAATTATTAGTATTCTCGGCTTATCGGTAGGTATACTATGTTTTAGCTTATGTACATACATAGCCCGTTTCATAACCGATTTCGATAGGGATATGCCGCATTATAATGAATTGGCAAGAATAATGTGGATTAATGGCAGTGGTGGTTCTTTATCTACGAAAGTAGAAAATGGAAAAAATCTGATCGCAGCCCATATCACGGGAATAGAATCAGTGGGTATAATCACATATCCCGAAACAAAACACGTGACAATCCAATCCGAAGGGCAAAATGAAATTGCTTTAAAACTCTACACCACAACCGTAAATGAAGGATTTATTAACCTAACGTCTTCCCAATGGATAGAAAAGGACGCAACTGCGCTTTTCCGCAAACCAAACAGCGTGATCCTTACCCGGTCGGGAGCTGAACGCATGTTCGGTAAAAAATCGCCAATAGGAAAAACAATCACACTTAACAACGAAAACGACAGTTCAGATAAAGCATCTATATATACGATAGCCGGAATTGTTGAAGACCTACCCCGAAGCAATTCATATTCTCCTTTCCAGACATTCGACTTATACATCTGTTTAGATGAAAATACCCCTGATGATCAACGAACTCAAATAATCATCATGCGTACCCCCGGCATATCATGGGATGAAATAAATAAACGCATTAAAACGACTACAGCATTATCATTTATCCCTTCCGGAAGAGGAGGTGCAACATTTTATCCCGAAGCCCGGAAAATAGCAGTAAGCCGTACCAGCCCCGAATATTTCATAGAATTCGGATTACCCGTAACCATTGGCTTTTTAATCTTATTTTCCGGACTAATCAACTTCTTCTCTATTTGTATCGGAACATTCTATAATCGAACAAAAGAGCTGAGTTTACGCAAAGGATTAGGGGCAGGAAAATATGGAATATTCCTCTTGCTATTTATAGAATCAACGATAATTGTTGTATGTGCCGCAATTACAGCGATGATACTAACCGAACTCTTTATATCCTATTTTACCATCAATCTTTCTGCCTCTGTAAAATTTGAGATTCCTTTACCTATCCTGCTATTACAGGAATTACAGTATTTTCCCGGATTAATCATCCTCAATGCAATCATTGCATACTTTACATCGCTTCGGCTGAGACGTATGGAAATAACTACCGGAGTACGGGGAGGTAATAAAAGCGGGAATAAACACCGGATAAGAAATTTTTCACTCACATTCCAATTCTTTATCTCGTTGATATTCTTAGGTGGTGCTGCCATTGTTCATTCACAATATCTCACATTCAAAAATGAGATACTATCCACACTTTCTAAAGAAGAAAAGCAACGCATCTTCGAGGTAAATCTCGAACACGATCAACTTAAACCATACAAAGATATTATCCTGACTAATTTACAAACCGGGAGAGGTACCGAAGATATTTTGCTAAGCCAATCCGACCTCATGGGACTTACATCCCTGTCATATATACAAACCGGAGACGAAAAGCTAAGTATCTTTAATATGGAGTTTAGCGACAACTTCGCTTCGTTTCTTAATCTACCCTTAAGTGGCTTTGTTTCATCGGAAAAAGGCAATTTCATGGTAGTAAACAAAAAATTACAGGATCAACTTCAAAACGAAAAAGAGCTGGATATAATCGTTGTTGACAGTATCGGATACAAGGTTACCGGAATCGTCGATAAATTTGTTAATCGTATAGGAGATGCATCCCCTTATATTTCTTTCAAACCGCTAACCCAATACAACTACCTCTATGTAAAAAGCTATCCCGGATATGAAAAAGAAACACAATCTTTGATAACCAAAACCATACGGGAATGGTTACCGGCAAAAATTCCTTATGAAATAAATAGCTGTGAACAAAAAATCGAAAACACACAATATGAAGTAACGATGATACGTAATATCATACTGGTTTTAACCATTATTTCTCTTTCAATTACATTACTGGGAGTATACTCATCTATCTCAACCGATACACAAAGAAGACAAAGAGAAGTTGCTATAAGGAAAGTAAATGGTGCAATATTCAAAGACATTATCTGGTTATTCGGAAAATTATATTGCAGACTTTTAATAATTGCTTCATGCATAGCAATACCATTACTATGGTTATTTGCACAAACCATTACACAAAATTTCACCGTTCAGTTTAATTATAATAACCCGTTATTATGGATTTCTGTTATCGGATTGACAGGCGTGTTCGTAGCCTTAACCATTTCTTACCGGTTATACCGTATAGCACGTATTAATCCGGTCAATGTGATAAAAAGTGAATAGACCCTAAATTCCTAAAGGGAGAAAAATCAATTAATCAAAACAATAAATCATGATTAAATTAACAAACATAGAAAAGACATTCCGTACGGATGAAGTGGAAACACAGGCATTAAACAACGTAAATATTGAAATTAAGAAAGGAGAATTCGTTGCAATCATGGGGCCGTCGGGCTGTGGGAAATCCACCTTATTGAATATTCTGGGGCTATTGGACAACCCTACCGGTGGAGATTATTTTTTGAATGAAACTGAAGTCTCCAAATATACCGAATCCCAACGAACCCATTTACGAAAAGGCATCATCGGATTTGTTTTCCAAAGCTTTAACCTGATCGATGAATTAAATGTATATGAGAATATCGAATTACCTTTATTATATATGGGAGTCTCATCTGCCGAACGTAAACAAAAAGTTAAACAAGCAATGGAACGTATGGCAATAGCACACCGGGAAAAGCATTTCCCCCAACAGCTTTCCGGAGGTCAACAACAACGTGTGGCAATAGCCCGTGCTGTTGTTGCCAATCCAAAACTGATTTTAGCCGACGAACCTACCGGTAACCTGGATAGTAAAAACGGGAAAGAAGTAATGAGTTTGCTTAGCGAGCTCAACGCAGAAGGAACGACTGTTGTAATGGTAACACATAGCCACCATGATGCAAATTATGCTTCACGTATCATTAATTTATTTGACGGGCAGGTTGTAACCGAAACAATCATATAAAAACTTCAGGCAGTAGCTGATAGTTAGTATTTAGTACTTACTACCAACTACTAGCCACTAACTACTTTTCAACTATGATTAAACATTACTTAAAAATAGCAATCAGGCAATTAGTCAAATATAAAACGCACTACATTTTCTCAATTATAAGTATAGCGTTAGGATTACTTTGTTTTAGCCTGACTACCTATTATGCCAAAGAAGGGATGAACGCTTTCATTGCGTGGCCCAATACCGATAGAATGGCTAATATTTATGTAAAATCACCTACTGATTCTAAAGGTCAGGAATACATTCCGGGAAAAGAACTCTATGCATTGATGAACAATCCTGTTGCCGGCATCGAACATGTAACATGGTTGAAAAAAAATCACGAAGTAAATGTTACATTTGAAACATCCGATGATGTCACCAAACCTTTTTTGTGCAATATTTTAAAAACAACCCCCAACTTCGTTTCCGTTTATTCTGTGAAAACGACAGACGGAAAAACCCCTACGCTTAAAACCGGAGAAGTATTTATAACCGAATCAATGGCTAAAAAGATTTTTGCATCTGAGAACCCGGTAGGAAAAATACTTTATTTCACAAAGTCAGAACAAGATACGACTACAACAGATTATTATACAATCAGTGCAGTAATAAAAGATCTGCCAAGGATGACAAGAGAAGAAGCTGATCTTTACTTTCCTCAAACCGCACCCATCCAAATAGAATATAACTATAACAAAGCCGTTACCGTATTGCTGGCAAAAGGAATACCTGTTAACGAAATAAATAAACGCTTACAAACACAATTTCCCCGCTTTGGAGAGCATAATGATTGTTATCTGACTGTAGAAACTTTTTATGAACAGATAAAAAGGCCGGAATACTTATTGGGGTTATTATTCCCATTGATGGGAGCTCTTATTCTTATCGCTGCAATGATTAACTTTCTGAAACTTTGCATAAACGATTTTTATAGCCGTACACGCGAACTCGGCCTACGAAAAAATCTGGGCTCTACATTCAAAGAACTATTCTGCCTTTTATTTATTAAAGTCATCATTCTTCTTTTTTTCGCTGTTTTCGCTACATTCATTTTAAGCGAATTATTCATCCCGCTACTATATATGTACCATCCAAAGGGAGCCACTGCATTGAAAATTGATCACTTCGGGTTAATGAGCCTGCAATTAAAATTCCTGGTTGCCCTGTTTATCATTTCAGCAGGGAGTTGCCTGTGGACCGTATATCGTATAAACAAAATTCATATTATAAATACAATCCGGAATAAAAGGGAAAAAAATGTTGTACGGAATGCATTACTCGGCATACAGGTTTTTATTGCCTTCTTATTTGTAGGTATAACAGTTGTTACTTACATACAAAATGAGAAATGGCAAAAAGCAATATATAAAACTTTAACAACTAAGCAGACTTCAGAAATCTGGAAAATCGATTTAAAAGATGTACAACTACAGGGACGGGAAGATGAAATTATAGAACACCTAAAAAAACAAACCTGGATAGAAGATATCACCATCGACATGCAAGGACCCAATGCAGTATACGAAACACAACAAGGAGAAATTATAAACGGAACCCGTAAACTGGTTAGTGAAAATTATGCCGGTTTCATGAAACTACCGCTTCAGGGAAGAATGCCACATACCACCAATGAAGCAATTGTATCCCGTACGCTAATCTGGAATTTAGAAAAAGAAGGTGCCTCAACCGATTGGGTTGTCTTCAAAGACAAGACTTATCAGATTACCGGCATATATGAAGCTTTGCCTTTTAATGCTATTTGTTCAAAAGAAGAATTCGATAAAGGCAACCGTGGATTTAGTATCATAACATTGGCTGATGAACAAAATAAGAGGGAGCTATATGTAAAAAGTGTTTCCGGTCAGGGGAAAAAAGCAAAAGAAAATATACAAACTGTGATTCGCACCTGGCTTCCTGAAACCATTCCTTTTACTTTTTTCTCAATGAAAGAAAATCAGTTTATGAACGGCGGATTAGGACAAATGATGAGAGACGTATTTATATTTTTTACAATAATCGCAATGATCATAATCACATTTAGTCTTTACTCTGCGATAACGATCGACACCGAAACCCGGAAAAAGGAAGTTGCCATACGCAAAATAAACGGGGCTGGATATCGTGTTATATCTTTATTATTCGGAAAATTATATATCCGTTTGCTAAGTATAACCGTTCTTCCTGCTTTATTGATTGTATATCTTTATATTTCAAGCCTAACCCGCCTGATCGATTCCGGTTCGAACAGCTGGATTAATAACCCGTTACTATGGATAAGTATCATTCTTCTGGTAACAGGCATTGTATTTATAACTGTTATATACCATATCCGGTCTGTTTCACGGTTAAATCCTGCTGAGGTAATAAAAACCGAATAAGAATGTGCGGATTCGCACGGTTTGTCCTTTTGAATTCTTTTTATATTTGTATTGCAATAAAGCAAGCAATATGAAACGAAGCATTCACTAATTCAATATTTTTATGCGAAGTTCCATGCAACCTTAATATAAAAATAAATAATCGCATGAACAAAGGCAAGCTGTTGATTATCGACGATAATGAAGATGTACTTTTTGCACTTAATCTCCTGCTAAAACCTTATATGGAGGAGATTAAAGTCACCACCCAGCCTGAAAAAATAGAATACTTTATAAAACTGTTTTCTCCGGACGTCATTCTGCTGGATATGAATTTTAAACGGGATGCCATCAGTGGACAGGAAGGCTTTTTCTGGCTGGAAAAGATTAAACAACTCGATCCGGCAGCCGTCGTTTTATTTATTACAGCTTATGCCGATACGGAAAAGGCCGTCAAAGCTATTAAAGCAGGAGCTACGGACTTTATACCCAAGCCCTGGGAAAAAGAAAAATTACTGGCAACCCTGTCTGCCACCTTTGAACTGCGCGAAAGCCGGAATGAAGTCCGGAATCTGAAACAACAGGTTGCCGTATTAAGCACACAGGAAGATACCAGCTTCGAGATCATTGGAGAAAGTCATAAAATGCAGGAGTTATTCGCCACCATCGAAAAACTACGCAATACTGATGCAAATATCCTCGTTTTAGGAGAGAATGGTACAGGTAAAGACCTGGTTGCACGTGCATTATATCATCATTCTCCTCGTGTAAATAAGGTCTTTGTAAGTATCGACTTAGGAAGCATCCCGGAACAATTATTCGAAAGTGAATTATTCGGGTATGAAAAAGGCGCCTTTACCGATGCACGAAAAGACAAACCCGGGCGCATGGAAATTGCTTCAGGGGGTACTCTTTTTCTGGACGAGATTGGAAATCTAAGTCTACCGATGCAGGCCAAATTACTTACAGCAATTGAGAAAAAACAAATTTTCCGGTTGGGCTCCTCCTACCCTATACCAATTGACGTAAGATTGATTTCAGCAACCAATATGCCTTTACATAGTATGGTTACAGAAGGCAATTTCCGTCAGGATCTACTTTACCGGATCAACACCATCGAACTACATATCCCGCCTCTACGTGAACGGGGCAATGATATTTTCCTTTTAGCCGATTTCTTCCTGTCCTGCTTTGCCCGTAAATATAAAAAAGAAATAAAAGGCATTACACACGAAGCAAAAAACATACTACAGAAATATACATGGCCTGGAAATGTCCGGGAATTACAACATGCTATTGAACGGGCAGTCATTCTTTCGGAAACATACATGCTCAAACCAGAAAACTTTGTTTTACAGTCGCCTGTATTAAAAAGAAATGAAGAAAATGAAGAACTGAATCTGAGTTCATTGGAGAAAGACGCTATTGAACGGGCGCTTCGCCGCGCCGAAGGAAACGTTACACAGGCAGCAGAATTACTAGGCATTACAAGATATGCACTCTACCGTAAACTGGATAAATTAAACGTGTGAACGAAGCAACGGAATTAGTGTTTAATTAATCGTTTATTACAAACCGTTAATCACTCGTTAGATTCATCCTACACATCAATATAAAAAATAAAATATCGTATGAAACAATACCGGATTTTCATTAAAGTAACATTGCTGGTATTATTGGCTTTCCTTTTAGCTTTTCTTATAAACAAGGCGCTTTATTTTACTTCAGCACTGATCGTATTGATCATCCTCCTGGTTGCTTATTCCCTCTACTATGACCAGCAAAAAGTAATCAGAAAGATGGAGCACATGATCAACAACATCCATTACGGCGACCTGAATATCTCTTTCTATTCCACAGCCAAAGGTGCGGAAGGAAATTTAGCTCGTTCCATGAATGAAGCATTATCGACTTTCCGCACACGCCTGTATAACTCAGTGGTAATTGAAACAGAAAATGAAGCGTGGCAAAAACTGGTGCGTGTACTTACCCACGAAATCATGAACTCTATTGCCCCGATAATTTCCCTGTCAGAAACAATTACTGAACGTGCTATACAGAATGAAATGAATGAAGACGATTACCAAACAATGCTGCAATCCATCCAAAGTATCCACCGTAGAAGTAAAGGCCTGCTTGATTTTGTAGAAAACTATCGCAAATTAACGAAGATTCCTGCACCGGTTATTCGGTCTGTTCCGGTTTCTGAACTGTTTGATCATATAGAACAGCTGTTTGTTGGTGAAAAAACGTCACTTCACTTTTCAATCGTTCCTTCCAATTTACATATCCCGGCTGATCGTTCACTGATCGAACAGGTTTTAATTAACCTGGTAAAAAATGCCATTGAAGCATGTGCTGATTTACCCGACGGTGAAATACAAATAAAGGCATTCCGTAAAGAAGGATCTTCCATGATTACAGTCTCTGACAATGGAAGAGGTATTGTTTCGGAAGCGATGGACAAGATCTTTGTTCCTTTTTTCACGACAAAGCCAGGAGGTTCCGGCATCGGTTTAAGTCTTTGCCGCCAGATTATCAATCGTCATGGTGGCTCCATCTCCGTCACCTCCGAAGAAGAAAAAGGAAGTACTTTTTCTATTTCCTTTCCACAGGAACCAATACGCGATTTCAAATTGCAGAAATACAGCTAAGAGGTTAATCAAGTCTTTATCGAAACAATTTATTATTCCAAATATTTACCCGTATCTTCTAAAGAATATTCAGGAGAACATTCAAAAAGATAATTTAGAATATTCAAATGTCCTGCACCAAAAATAACAAGAATTTTATCGGAAGGTTTTGCTTCAATTCGTTGAATATTTCTGAATATTCTTAGGTTTCTATTGAACCATCGCCCGGTTTCAAAATCCACTCCGGTGTAGTCATAAGGATATGACTCATACTTAAAGTGGCCTATCAGGTAATTTCCAAGACTTTTGTGTATGTTTTCTTTATTATTAAGTTCTAACAACTCTGCAATAATGCCCTTCTCTTTAAATATATTTTTAGGCTCAAACATTTTCACCGAATCAGGATGTTCGCTAAAACTTTTTTCAAAGTTGATATATTCTTCGCTATTTTCATTATCTAATAATTTCTCAATCCTATTATAGCTTCCACCCCATTCGTCTACGCAATATAATTTACTTATACCCATTTGCCGAGCCAATCGAAATCCAATTTGTTCGTCTTCGCCTCTTTTTAAGTCATATTTTCCCTTTAAATATTCATGATATAACGAATCTATTCTCTTCTGCGATTCGGGACGTCTCTCTATTACAATAATCGTAGGTTCAAACTTTGCTAACAACTTAACCAGATCATTAATTTCATCTTGATATTTTGGTTCTAAAACATCTATTTGGTCATCTTCTGTGAATTGAATTCTATCCAGGTTTGGGAAATTGAAATGAAAAGTTCCCAATGTGAGAACCGGAATCGTATCTTGTGCTGAAATTGGAAATAACAGCAGAATAAATATCGATAAAAATAATATCTTCTTCATTTTACTTTTGATTTTAGATCGCGAAATTACTAAATATGTGGGTAACAGCACAAGTCATAGCGTAATGTTTTTATTTTTACCCTCTTCGGGCTTTATGCTTAGTTTTTTATAGTAGCTGGTTGCCTGCTTCACTTCCTGATACCGCTGCCATGGTGAAATAGGAAAACATGATTATCCCTGGCTCTATATATTCAATATATACCAGAAAAATAAAATAATGAGCGAAGGCAGAGCGAAGGCAGAGCAAACCTAGAGCGAAATTAGACCAAAATATCCAGCCAGGATCGATAGGACCGTTATTCATGTTGCCTAGATATTGGAGTATGGCAAGTGCACTGACCTTGCTAATAATTCGGGCAAAAAGTCCGCCTGAAAATAAATGAGACAGGGAACATATAGAAGGTAATCTTCACGGAAAATGGAAAGGTATGGTCATTCAGCGATTATAATTTCCATTTTATGACCAAGTGAGAGGTGGACAAAGTTAGAGCCTTCTTTAAAAATAATCCGAAAAATAAGGCTGTTCACCCGGGATAAGCTTTTCAAGAAGACGGAGTGTATAGGGATCCGTGCGCAAACATTCGATTTTATGAAGATAAGCCGGTGTTTTGTAACTCATCATCATAGTTGAAAGCGTACGGATATCCAATTCTACCGGTTTGCCTATCGGCTCACGGACAACTTCCACGTTGCCTTCGCCGGTTTGCTTTATGCCGAAAACGCCGTTATTCCACTCGGCCACCGGATCTTTAACAATAAAATGAAACGGCTTTATATCATCATCCCATGGATAAATTGATAAGAATTCCGCTACATCTATGATACGCGCCATATAATAAGGCTCAATAGTTTCAACAATCTGGCTATCATCCAGTTCAAATGCGATGGGCTCATTCATATAAATGTCGCCTTTTACTTCATCAATCATCGAAAAATGAGCCCTTACAAAATTCCATAGCCCATGACAAGCCTCCTGAGTCAGGTAAAATAGTTCTTTGATATGAAACACATCCCCCTCGACCCAGTAAAACATACAACCCTGCGGTTGCTCATTCGAATCAAAATAAACAGCAGCCGTCCTTTCCTCTTCATTTTCCCACCGCCAGTATTCAGCCCATTCGAACTTATTTCGTATCAAGGCTCCGTGGGTAATCCGTGCAAAGCGGTCATATATGTAAATAACATTTTCATCATTCACATCAAGCCTTTCAACATAACCCGATACATCAACCAACTTAGGCAATTGGGTATCTTTAAAAGAAAATGTCATATGATCAGACATAATTTCCCAGCCTTTACGACGGTAATAAGGAATGGAATAAGGGAACAGATATGAAATAAACTGTTTGCTTTCCCGCATTTTCTCGAGGGCAAGTTTGATCAGGTCATGCATAAGACCCAGGTTAGCATACTCCGGGTACGTCCCTACCCCTGTTACGCCTCCCATTTGGTAAATCCTACCATGAATATTTACCTCACAAGGATAAATACATATTTGTGATATCAATACATCGTCTTCTGTAAACCAACCGAAGACATCAGCCTCCTGTAACACCGGACGCTTACTACGTATCAGTTCGCCTTTTTCATAGCCACTTTCCTGCAATTGCCTGTCGGTTACCTGGAAAACATACCGCATCAGCTCATTATACTGGTCGATATACTTCAAAGTTACCGGTTTAATCACTAATTTGTCTTTGATCGAAGTTGCCATGATGTAGTTATTTATTTTCTACGAGGTTAAAGCCGGAATCTCAATGTAATCTTTAACCTGGCAAAAGACAAAAAGCTCCCGGATAAATAGCAACATTAGAGAGAATAGAGAAATGTTCTACCATTTCTATTCAGTGAAGACTGCGTTACATGTAGTATGAAAGAGTGATACGTTTCTTTGCGCACCCAAGATTAGATTTAACCCGCAAGCCTCCAAAATTTTACGCCGAAACACTCTGATCCGATTGGGCTAATTCGGATTAATTTACTTTTTCACTTTAATCAATATAAGTTTCTCATCGGAGGTCTCATGCATATTCCCACCCGTACCATTGACGTGTATCGGTCATATTCCAACAGGCTTTCGCCATACCCCTGATACCATTGCAGGAAGAAATACTGGTTTGCGTTTTTGTTTGGTCTAAAAGTAAGTTCCAGTTGGGTGTTTAGCGCCTTCTTGCAAGGATTCATGACCAATGAAGCTCCGAACTTATCATTAAAACTCCTGTAGTTCAGTGCAAGCAATCCATATCCCCGGTAGTCAAACAAGCCGGGGTTTTCACCGTCCAACCATCCATACCATACTTTGGCCTGGACTGAAAAAGAAGCATTATAGAAATACACGCCGGACAGGGTGAAATAATTCCAACTACGTGAATCAAGACTATCTTTGCCGTTCGATTCATGCTCAAAAGATAGGGTTGCCATCCCTTTAAGGCGATTTTTGTCCATAATCGGCTTTATCAATAAAAGCCCCGGATTATAGTTATTGTCAGCAAAGGGAGATGATTCGTCATAAATATCCCAGAATGATTTTTGAGTGTATATCAACATCAATTGAGTATTAAACGGCATGATGGTATTAAACAATCGCTGGCGGATGCTTATTTGGAACTTAGCATCTGCAGTTTGATGGGTTATAGCTTTGTTGGTCGGAATACCTGTGATAAAATAATTATCTTTATACATCCCGAAATTCGGCTGTTTGTTGAACTGTTCCAACACGATATCCTTGTCGAGTTGCAAGTATTCCGGTTTTAAAGGATTGACACGGTTGGTGTCAATTTGTGCTTCCCACCTTTTCTTAGCGTCATCGGTTTGAGCGATGATGGATGTATATACCGCAAAAACGGACAATACAATAAATATAAACTTTCCCGGCTTCATGACATTTATAGTCCTATTGATTTTTCTTGTAACTTAACATCGCCCAAACACTGAAACCCACAGCAAAGCCGCACAAGGTGAGGAATTGTGGTATCAATTCGATAAATGCACTTCCTTTCAGGTAGATTAATCTCATAACTTCTATAAAGTATTTCAACGGATTAATGTCAGTAAGCGCCTGCGCCCACTTCGGCATACTGGAAACGGGTGTGAACAAGCCGCTTATCAAAAGTAAAATCATCGTAAAGAAGAACATCACGAACTGGGCTTGCTGCATGGTATCCGAATAGTTGGATACAACAAGTCCCATGCCTGAAACCACAAGGATATAAATGCTTGCAAACAGGAAAATCGTAAGTAAACTTCCGGCGGGGTAAAGTCCATATACCCATGCAGACAATCCTATGCAGACACTAAGTACGATAAAACCGATAATCCAGTAAGGGATTAGTTTTGCCAATACAAAATCCAGTTTCCGCACGGGAGTTACGTTCATTTGTTCAATGGTTCCCGCCTCCTTTTCCCCTACGATATTTTGGGCTGGCAGCGAGCTGCAAAGCATAGTCAATAACATAACCATTAAAGCCGGAATCATAAAGACTTTATAATCCAAATGCGGATTAAACCTGTATTGTGGCATTATGCTGAATGAAGGAATATCCGCAGTGGCTCCTACGGTTTGACTGCCGTATTCTTCCCGCAATTCGTCTGCGAAATCGGCAAGTATGGCCGAAAGGTATTGCGAACCTAAGCCTCCCCTTGTTCCGTTGACCGAATTGGCGGAAATCATTACTCCGGCTGTTCCTTCAGTGGTAATGTTTTTCTCAAAATCATCCTGGATCTCGAAGACAATGTCCGCTTTTCCCGATTCGATGCTATTCATGGCATCGCTGTTGGTAGCCGACACGTCGGTCAGTTTGAAATAACCGGAAGACGTGATTTTGTTGACCAGCCGCTCCGAATAGGTACTGTGGTCATTATCGACAATACTCAACCTGACATCCTTTACTTCCTGGTTGACCCCCCAGGGGAAAACCAACATCATCATCAATGGCATCACTATAATCATTCTCGGAAGAAACGAGTTCCGGAAGATTTGTTTGAATTCTTTTTCTATTAAAAACTTTAGCATGACTGTTTAATTTAAACGGTTTTTGAATTTACTCAGGGCAAACGCGATAAGACCAAATGCCATTGCCGCAAGGATGCACAATTCTTTGGCGACAAATCGAATCTCCACACCCTGAATCATTATCTTTTTTACTGCCTCTATAAACCATCGGGCAGGCACTATGGAAGAAAGCCATTGTAATACATCCGGCATACTTTCTACAGGAAACATCATACCCGACAATAGCATAATGGGCATCATCAATCCCATACCCGAAGCCATCATCGCTGCCAATTGAGTATCGACCAAAGTCGAGATGAGTAATCCCAAGGCTAATGCCACAAGAATAAGTAGCAGAGATACCAGTACCAGCAGGAACAGGCTGCCGGCAATCGGAACACCGATAACAAATACCGACAGCAGAAGGATGGTAATGAGGTTAACAACGGACAATACAAAAAACGGGACAGCCTTTGCAAGAATGATATAGGTCGGTTTCAATGGCGATGATAGCAGGATTTCCATGGTTCCCGTTTCCTTTTCGCGTACAATGGCGATAGATGTCATCATAGCGCATATCAGCATCAGGATAAGCCCCATAACGCCAGGCACAAAGTTGTACGCGCTTTTCGATTGCGGATTGTACAACATCTTTACTTCCGGTGTAATCTGGAACGGCACATTGTATTGTTCCATGAGTTCCTGCCGGTACGAGCTCAATATGCCCGAAGCATATCCGGTAAGGATTGATGCCTGATTCGGGTCGGTTCCATCTGCTATCAACTGGACTGCCGCCTGTCCGTCATTCAGTAAGTTTTCGGCAAAATTTTCACTGAATACCATTACCAGATCGATTTTACCACTCTTAAACACATCGTTTATCTGGTCGGGGTTTGTCAGTTCTTCAGCGATGGTGAAGTAGTCGCTTGCCTGAAAACGGTCTATGACAAGTTGTGTAGAAGCGTCTTTCGATGGGTCATACACGGCCACCCGTGTATTTTTCACCTCGGTATTGATGGCGAATCCGAATAGCAGTATTTGCGCAATCGGCATTATCAACAATATCGTCATCGTCCGCCTGTCGCGGAAAATCTGGTAAAATTCTTTTTTTATAAATACTATTAATTGTTTCATGATTAATCTGCTTTTCGGGTTGCTTTTCGCGCCAACTGTTGGAAAACCTTATCCATTGTTGACACTTGATATTGATTACGCAAATTTTTAGGCGTATCCAATGCTTCGATTTTACCATCTACCATAATAGATACGCGGTCGCAATATTCGGCTTCGTCCATATAGTGGGTGGTAACAAAAACCGTGATGCCTCTCTCCGCCGCCTGATAGATAAGTTCCCAAAACTGGCGGCGGGTAACGGGGTCAACGCCTCCGGTCGGCTCATCGAGGAAAACAACTTTCGGTTCGTGGAAAATGGATACCGAAAATGATAGTTTTTGTTTCCAACCCAGCGGCAAAGATTTCACAAGGGTGTTCCGCTCCGCTTCAAATCCGAGTTCTTTCAGGATTTCAGTTGTTTTGGCGGCTATTTCCTTTTCTTTCATTCCGTAGATTCCGCCGAAAAGCCGCAGATTTTCCCATACTTTCAGGTCTTCGTACAGCGAAAACTTTTGGCTCATATAGCCGATGTTTTTCTTGACCTGTTCCGATTGTTTGAAAATATCGAATCCCGCTACACTTCCTTTGCCCGATGTGGGATGACTCAATCCGCACAGCATACGCATGGCAGTGGTTTTACCCGCTCCGTTTGCTCCGAGGAATCCGAATATCTCGCCACGGTCAACATCGAATGAAATGTTATCGACCGCTGTGAAGTTTCCGAACCGTTTGGTCAGGTTTTCCGTATGTATAACTCTATCTTTCATTGTTTTGATTTTTTGACAGCAACATGAAGCAGTCTTCCACTGTCGGCGTTATCTTGTTGAATTGAAAATTGAAAGTTGAAAGTTGAAAATGATTGTTTTCTTTGATAATAATCCATTCGCCATTATCCATTCTCAATTCGCCGTTGAATGTGACGTGAATGGATTCGCCAAACGAATAGGCAGACTTCACTAAGGGATTATTCCGAAGTTCTTTCAACAAACGGGGCATCTGGTCGGTTTGCACAGCCCAAAGGGTGTCGGGATATCCGGCGATAACATTTTGCGGAGTATCCACCTGCATAAATTCACCGTCCTGTATCAGTGCTATGCGGTCGCAAAGCGTGGCTTCGTCCATATAGGGTGTCGATGCGATAATGGTAATGCCCTGTGCTTTCAACTTTATCAGCATTTCCCAAAACTCTTTGCGCGACACAGGGTCAACCCCTGTGGTCGGTTCATCGAGGAACAACACGGTCGGCTTGTGAATCAAGGCGCAGCTCAACGCCAGTTTTTGCTTCATACCGCCCGAAAGTTTTCCCGCCCTCCGCTTTTTAAAAGGCTCGATCTGCTTGTAAATATCTTCTATCAGGTAATAATTTTCCTGAATGGTGGTGTTGAAAACCGTAGCGAAAAAGTTCAGGTTTTCTTCCACCGTCAAATCCTGATAGAGCGAGAATTTACCCGGCATATAGCCGATGATGTTGCGGATTTGCTTGTAATCCTTTACCACATCCAGCCCGTCCACTGTAGCGTTACCGTCGTCGGCAAGCAAAAGCGTCGTCAGTATACGGAAAAGTGTTGTCTTTCCGGCTCCATCGGGACCGATAATGCCATAGATCTCGCCCTTGTTTACTTCAAAACTCAAATCCTTCAGGGCTTGAACTTTTCCGTAAGTTTTATTGATATTATTGGCTGACAATGCTATCATGACTAATTGATTTTAATTTCTCCGTACATTCCTTTTTTGATATAACCGTCGTTCTTCACGGTAATCTTTACGGCATACACCAGGTTGGCGCGTTCGTTGCGGGTTTGAATGGTTTTCGGGGTAAATTCGGCTTTGTCCGAAATCCATGTGATCGTTCCGGGGTATTCCTTTCTGTCCGATTTTCCCTGGTCGGCATAGACTTTCACCTGTTGCCCGATTTTCAACGAAGTCAGTTGATCGGCGGTGATGTAAACCCGCAACTTCATATCATCGATATCGGCAACCTTGAACAAGGTTCTTCCCTGTGCGGCCAACTCGCCCTGTTCGGCATATTTGGATAAAACCGTTCCGTTGATAGGGCTGGAAATAATGCTTTTCCGTATTTGGTCTTCAATCTGTGCTACCTGTGCTTCCAGCCCCATACTTTCGCCCGATACGCTGCGGTTGTTATTCTCCAGCGTTTCCGTTTGGGCAACCAGTTGCTTTTCAAGTAAGGTGATTTGGGCGTTGACATCATCCAACTGTTTTTGGTTGGCGGCATTAGATCTCACCAGATTTTCGTACCGTTTTTGCTCTGTTTTCTGCGTGGCGATTTGCTGCTGAATGGATGCGATTTGTTTGGAAACATTGTAATGGCGGCTATCTACGGCTTTCATGTTCGCCAGTAATTGCACTTTCTTCAAATACAGTTGGGTGGTATCAATGCAGCCTATTTGTTTGCCTGCTTCCAGATCTTGGCCTTCCTGAATGTCGAATTGTACCAACTCGCCCGTGTTTTTAGCGGAAACAATGACTTCTGTGGCTTCAAAAACGCCCGAAGCGTCATAAGTTCTATTACCGTTTCCGCATGAAGTTAAAATGGCAGCGGCTATCCCGATTACAAAAAATTTACTCGTTTTCATATTTTCTATTTTTTAATTGTTTATGATTTTTTTCTGATCAATTGTTTGTTGCGAATTTGAGGTTGTAGATGGCAAGCAAGAGTTCCATTTCGTGAAGAATCTTATCCTGCATAGCCATTTGTTCAGCATTGATGTCGCGCGTTAAATCGCTTCCCGATAGTGTTCCGTTTGCCATTTTCGCTTCCGATGCGCGTTTTACCGAACCTCTCAAAGCAATGATTTCGTCGTCGTACTTCAATTGGTCGAAATAACTGTTAATGTTATTGTCTTTTTGTACGATATCGAGGTTGGTATTAAAAAGGAATGTTTCTCGTTGTGTTTCCACCGAACGGATGCTGGTTTGAACCTTCCGCTTGCTATTCTTGCGGGTATAGAAATTTCCGATATTCCATGAGATTTTAGCCCCGGCAATGTAGTAGGCATCGAAATCGTTGGACAGCATATTCAAACCCGGCTTGCCGTATCCGCCCGTAGCGAAAAGCCCTAATTTCGGCATCAACCCGGCGTTTATTTCGCGGTTCTTTGTTTCAAGATTTTTGATTTGCGCATTGAATAATTCCAGTTCGGGGCGGTTAATCGTGTGAGTCGCGGGACGTATAGCATCGGGCTTTACAAATTCGGTATTTGCAGTTACTTCCTCGCCGATTAGTTTCGATAGCATTTCGGTATACGCCTTTTTGGTGTTAACAAACTGCGTTTTATTCTGCTCTGCTTTCAACTGGTCAACCTTTATGGCATCCAGATCGGCTTGGTTGGCAATGCCGTTTTGCACATACGATTGCACTTGGTCGTAATTCCTTTTCAATTCGTCCTGCAACAATTGATTTTGGCGGATTTGCTCGTCAGTCAGCAAAACGCCGAAATAGAGTTGGTTCACCCTTTCGTTAATGGAATAGATACTGACTTCGACATTCTTTTTTTCAACTTCGGCTGCTGTGCGCAAACCTTCCTTTTGGGACTTGATGGCTCCGCCGTCCCATATCGTTTGGTTCACATCGACAGTCGCGCCGTATTGGTCTTTGCTCAATGTAGGAATATCCACGCCCTGTATGCCCATTTGCGAAAAGTCGATAGGGATTTGTGTTACATCCGATTGGTATGTTGCTTTGGCGGAAAACATCACCTGCGGCAGATAGCCTTTGTTGACATTCGACAGGTTGTACTCTTTCGTCTTCTCAATCAAATCATACTGTTTGATGAGGGGGTAATTGGCTTGTGCTTTTTGATAACAGTCTTCGATCCGAAGCTGTGCAAAGCACGGGTTGCAAGCCAAAAGTGCGAGAACTAAACTGATTGATTTTGTTTTCATTTCTATTTTTATTTTAAGTTTGATATTCTGTTGATGTTTATTTCAAGGACGGTTTGTATCCGCGCTGCTTCGTTCAAACCTTTCGGGGTACAAATCCCTTTTATAAGGGTTTTTATCATGGTGTGCTGATACTTCGTTGCCAGGCTGCATATTTCTTCCATGTATATCAATGCCATGCGTTCTTGATTCTCATTAGTGACGAAGAAGCCTTCTTCCATACATTTCATGAAATAGCTTGCACAGCTATTTTGAACTTTCATGTTGAAAATGGCTAAGTGTTTACGGGTAGCCGGATACTTGCTCAAATCCTCATAAAAAGCGGTGCAGAAGTCGGATTTTTCTTTAAAAGCCACGTACATAACAAGTATCAATGTTTCCAATACGGATTGGGAAACAGATTGAGCCGTTGAAATGCCCGTTTCAATTTTCGTTATTTCCCTATTCAGGCATTCTTCCAGTAAATCCGCCATACCGGTAAATTCCGCATACAGAGATTTTTCGGAAACTCCTGCTCTCTCGGCAATCTGCTCCATGCTTACCGAATTGATACCCTTTTGTGCAAAGAGGCTTCCGGCTGTTTGGATAATTCGATCTCTAATCATTACTTTTTCGTTTTAATTCTGATGCAAAGGTGAGCCTTTAAAAGAGGTGGTTGGTAGTTGAAGTCTATCTGTTGTTCGTCCAAATTGTGCATTCATGATATTTCTATTTTGCTATATAGTCGAAATCTAACTCAAATTCGTCCATTTGTAACACAAGTCCGATTTAAAGTGTATCTTTGCAAAAAAGAGCATCATGGATATTATTAATTCAGATTTTACGAAGGCATCCCAGCACCACATGGGACAGGATAATGTGAAGATTTCGATGGATGGCGATATTATCTTTTATGATAATGAGGTGTTGTCATCGAAAAAAATACGTAGTTCCAAAACACATCCACCGATGCGAATCAATGCGGCTGTTTTCTTTTTTTGCAGGTATGGCGAAGCCTGTTTTAATGTGGATTATCAGCAATACCGACTGACAAAAGGCACTATGCTGTGCTTAAATGGGCGTCACGTGATTGATGATGTCCAAATACCGAATACATATAAGGGGTACACCCTTATTTTATCGCAGGACTTTTTGATGTCTATGCTGGAATGGATACCCCCGTTGAAAAACACGATTATTCCGTCCACATTTGATTCGGGACCGCTGATGACTTTCGATGAATACGAACAAAGCAGGCTTGTGGCTATTGTTGAACGCATCAAGAAAAACATGAATACGCCCGAACATACTTTCCAGCGGTATATTGTCAAAACCGAGGTGACCAATTTTTTATTGGAAGTTGTGGATATCCGTTTGAAAAAGATGCAGGCTGATGAGAATAAAGGGCAGAATAGCAGAAAAGAAGAAGTGATCAATGAATTTATAAAATTGATTCTCGAAAACTGTAAGGAACAGCACGAGGTATCGTTTTATGCACAAAAATTATCCATGACCCCCGGAAGCCTTGCCCGCATTATGACAAATGCCAGCGGTAAAGCTCCCATGAAATGGATAAGTGAAGCGCTGATAGCCGAGGCTAAGATATTACTGCGTAACCCGGATATGAATATCCAGCAAATTGCGGACGAATTGCATTTCGGCGATCAATCATCGTTCGGAAAGTTTTTCAAGAAACATTCGGGGTTTACGCCGATAGAGTATAGGAGTAATATCCAGGAAAAGAAATAATAAACCCTTTTCCGATACTGCATCATGCAAAAATAAAAGACCAATACCTACAAAATAGATCATACATAATCAAGGAGAAAAAATACGTGATATTTATGGAAAATAAATCCATTTATAATCTCTATCTTAGAGACATCAAATATCAATCCGTATGCAAAAGAAACTACAGCAACCGTATTTTATATGCTGTATTTCTATACTGTCCATATGCATCCTGTTTACCGGTTGCGATCGGCAACAAGAAAAAAAAGAAGTAAACAAAGCTATAATGGAGTTTTTCTCTGCCTATAGGCAGGATAGTTACCAGGAAATAGACCGCCGTTTGTTCTCCGACAAATTGACTGTACTACTGGATCAGGCTACAGAAAGGGAAAAAAAAGAGTTCGATATTGTTTTGAATAGTGATTACCCAACAGATAAACCATTCATGATGGATTTTGATGTTTTTACCAGTTTGACAGAAGGTGCCGATTCGATCCGCATTCTCCAGACGACTATTAAAGCTGATACAGCTTGGGTGAACGTATTGTTCGGAAATTCAGGTTATAACAGCAAAGTTGAATGGAATGACCAGTTGGTACTCATCAAAAATACAGATTGGAAACTGGATAATGTTATATATGGAGCAGAAAATATGGAAGTAAAAAACCTGCAGGAGCTGTTGGAAGATTATATTTATGCGGAAAATACGTATTAATTCAATTCATACTGTTACCAACTAATACAAAATCCATGAATTTATAAAAAACCTGCAAGTAGAAAACACGAATAATTTTGCCAGAAAATAAATAATATTGTAAGTTTGCTTTATAAGATTTGGAGTATTGTGGACAATAACAGGAAAGACATCCATGCGCTCTTAGGAATGATTGAGCAAGAGAACAGGCTGGCATTTAATATGTTTTATGATATATATTATGACCAGGTATTCCGCTATGCCTACTATTTCCTGAAAGACGCTGAAGCCAGCCGTGAAGTAGTTGCTGATGTGTTCTTTTCAGTCTGGCAGTCCCGCAAGAAATTGTTGCAGATCGAAAACATGGAAACTTATTTGTTTATTGCAGTAAGAAATGAGGTAACCCGTTATAACAAACGATCACACCCGACAAATATACTTTCACTGGATCATCTCCCTGACCTACCGGAAACAGCAAGCGACACATCTACGGATGATCAGATTGTCTACAAAGAAATGGAACAATTATTAAATGAGATAATCAGTGAACTACCCGAAAAATGCCGCATCATTTTTATGATGGCACGCCAGGAAGGATTGAAACCAAAAGAAATCGCCGAAAAACTCACCATATCTGAAAACACAGTTCGTGTACAAATGAAGATAGCCATAGACAAAATTATTGTACGAATAAAACCATATTATCCTGATCTGACCTTTTCAATACTTTTGGCGTCTCTTTTTTAAACAATGTCACTATTGACTTGTTAAAAAATAAAAATTAACAGAATTCGTTTAAACGAATTCTAGTTATCTATACTCCTCTATCTGAAAAACAATACCATGAAAGAAAATAAAAATAAAATAGATACACTCTGTGATGAGTTAGTGAATGATCTCACTGCCCACGATAATGCTATACTGGAAGAATGGAGTAACTCAAAAGAAGATAACCGGAAATTCCGCCGGTTAATAAATGGGTTGAAGCTTTCTGACAATGTAGAACAAACAGCCAAAGAAATGAAACCAACTATCCTAATGCAGATAAATAAAAGGATAGATAAAGAAAAACAGTTCAGACGGCTTTTACGAATCAGTACAATAGCAGCTTCTTTACTAATTTTGTTAAGTATCACAAGTTATTTTTCATACGAACAAGGATTCAAGAAAATAAACAACCAGCAAATAGAAATGCATAATCCGTTAGGAATGCGATCAACCATAACCTTACCTGACGGTAGTAAAGCTGTTCTCAATGCAGGTACTACCATCTCATATCCGAATGCTTTTGTTTCTAAGAACAGGGAAGTTTCCATAGAAGGAGAAGCTTATTTCGAAGTAGTTCATGACATTAGCCATCCCTTTATTGTAAAAACAGATTATGTTAATGTGGAAGTAATGGGTACCCAATTTAACGTGAAAGCCTATGAAGATGATGAGCGGGTAGAAGTTTCTTTATCTGAAGGTAAAGTTGGCGTACGGATAGCAAACCAGAAAGAGATATCAATGCTTACTCCCGGCCAACAAGCTTATTACGATAAACAGACCAGGAGGCTGATTACACGTAATGTAAATTTAGCTTATTATACATCATGGAAAGACGGAAAATATTATTTCAACAAACTACCGTTAAAAGAAATCACCAACCAACTGGAACGTATTTTTAATGTCCGCATTTATATTACTTCACAGGAATTACAAAATATGGAGTTAACCGGTGATTTCGTACGAAATGAAAACCTGGAACAAATTCTACATATAATAGAAAAAACTGCAAATAATCAGTTGAATTACCAGATAGATGAAGATGCAATATATATTAATGAAAGACAACGTTAGCAATTACATAATTAATCACTAACCATTAAAATACCTGCCTATGGAAAAATAACAAAACAATAAAATACAAAAAAACGGAAAATGTTGACGCATTTCCCGTTTTAAAAAGACTCTTAGTCTGCATTTATTCACGGATTTACAAACCAAAAAATCAATACAAAAATATGGATTTTAATTCAAATACCATACAAACTTATCATGTTTGTAACTTAAAGAAAACATTAACAATTATGAAGCTGATTATCATACTGTCTATGATCACGTTCTTTTGTGCATCAGCTAATACCAGCTATTCACAGGTTAATAATATCTCATTAAACCTGAAGAATGTAACATTAGAAGAAGCACTGGATGAAATCAAGCAAAAAGGAGACTATTCCTTATGGTATAAAAACGAAGAAATCAATCTGAATAAAAAAGTGTCTATTCAAGCTAAGAATAAAGACATTTATCAGGTACTCGACGATCTGCTAGCTGGTGAAAATCTGACTTACCTTATCGAAGATAAACATATTATTATTCACAAAAAAGGAACAGATTCTAACACAATCGCCCGACAGCAAAACAAATATATTACTGGAACAGTCACGGATGAACAAGGCGAGCCGATTATCGGAGCCAATGTAATCGAAAAAGGAACCACCAATGGGATAATCACCGATATGGACGGTCGTTTCTCGTTAGAAATATCGGAAAATGCGATTCTGCAGATTTCTTATATAGGGTTTGTTATCCGGGAAATCCCGGTTAAAAATCAAACGAATCTGAACATCATATTAGTTGAAGATACCAAAAGTCTGGAAGAAGTCGTAGTTGTCGGTTACGGTGTACAGAAAAAAGTAAACCTTACCGGATCAATCGGCACGATCAAAACGGATGAAGCAATGAAAGCACGTCCGGTTACCAATATACAAGAGTTACTATCGGGCTCTGTCCCGGGTTTATTTGTTTCGAAAGAAAAAGGAGGTGCTGTCGGAACAGGCGGTGAAATAAATATACGCGGAACTTCCACTATCGGGAAAAGTTCCGGAGCGCTTATCCTGATTGATGGAGTGCCCGGAAATATCAGCACACTCAATCCCAATGATGTTGAAAGTATATCCATACTTAAAGATGCGGCTTCAGCTTCGATCTATGGTTCTCGTGCAGCCAACGGAGTTATCTTGATTACCACCAAAATAGCTAAACCCTCCGAACGACCAACTGTCGAATTATCTTCTAATATAGGCGTACAAAACCCTCAGTTTAAACTCGACTTTGTGGGTTCAGAAGATTACATGCGTTTATATGATCAGGCACTTATCAACGATGGTAAAGACGCCTTTTTCGGTGAACAAGGCATTCTGGATCTGAAAGCCGGAAAATATCCGGACAACAAATGGTACAAGGAAATTTACCGGAAAAACACGGTTATAAACAATCTCTATCTAGCCTTATCCGGTGCTGAAAAATCAATCGTGTACCGGGTATCCGTCTCCAACGATTATCAACAGGGAAATTTACCCCAAAATAATTACAACCGGTTAATATTTAAGCCTGACCTTCAATTCAATTTATTGAAGAACCTGAAAGCACGGGTTAATATGCAATATACTCAGACCAATATTGAAAAGCCGAATGGAGACATGAATACGTGGCAATCTCAGGCTAGTCGTATTTCTCCGATAACACCTATCAAAGAGAAAAACGGTTTATATGCAATAGGCTCCTCTATGGGAAGCAATCCGATTGCCGGCGTGAATGAAGCAGGGTATGGAAAAGAACGGCATAAAGAAATGCTTGCTATTTTTGATGTAACCTATACTCCCATAAAGGATTGGAATATCAATGGGAATGTAGCAGCCTATACGAACGACGTTGAGTATAAAGACCGGTTAAAAACCTATTATCTTTATGATGCGGAAGGAAATGTAGCCAAAACTGAAAATATTGTTTCAAAATTAAAAGAAACAAGTACTTACAGTTACCGGACACAAATCCAATTTCTGACGGATTATAGCTTTCAGATAGCCGACAAACATAACTTCAAAGCGCTGGCCGGGTATTCACAGGAATACTTTAAATCGGAAGGTTTCTGGGCTTCGCGGGATAATATGCCTTTTGATGATATCGACGTATTAGAGGTAGGTAGCAGTAACTTCCAAAATGGAAGTAATGATAGCGACAAAAAACCATATACTTACGATGTCGCGATCCAATCAGTATTCGGACGTATCAATTACGACTATGACGGGAAATATTTATTTGAAGCAAATGTACGTTCCGACGGTTCTTCAAGATTTGCCGAAGGACATCGCTGGGGTGTCTTTCCATCTTTTTCTGCCGGATGGAACCTGAACCGGGAAGCATTCCTGGAAACAACGTCATGGTTGTCTGAACTAAAGGTAAGGGCTTCCTGGGGAACGCTGGGAGATGCTGAAAAAGTAGACTATTATGCTACAGCGCAGATACTAAAGTATAACCCGAAAATTTATTCTTTCAATGATGTGCTTGTTGGAGGGGCTTATAATGACCGGGCTGTTAATAAGAATATTACTTGGGAAGTCTCGGAATTAACCAACATCGGACTTGATTTCGGTGTATTGAATCAAAAAATCAAGTTTTCATTTGATTATTTTAATAATCTGCGGAAAGATATCCTTTATCAGGCGCCTGTACCTACCGAATTCGGTTTAACAGCACCTTATTCGAATCTGTTGAAAATGCGTAATCGAGGTATGGAATTTTTGGTAGCATACAATGATAATAGTAATGACTGGCAATGGGGCATCGATCTGAATGCCAGCTTTTCAAAAAACAAAGTACTCGAAATGGGCGCTTCAGACAGATGGATCGAAGATAATAAAGTTACCTACTTAAACGATCGCTATCAATTACCTTATGGATACGAAGCGGAAGGATTGTTTCAGAGTCAGGAAGATATTGACAATCATGCCAGCCAGGGAAATGTAATGCCTGGAAATATTAAGTTTAAAGATCAGAATGGAGATAATGTCATTAACGGCGATGACCGGGTTGCTTTAAATAGAAAAGTACCGATCAACTATGGTATGAATATCCGGTTCGGGTATAAAGATTTTGATTTCTCTATGAATATGTATGGTAAATTAAACACAATGAGATATATCAGTGGGTATGAAGGCTGGGCATTTTACCTTTCACAGAATGCACGTCCGATGCACCTGGACTCATGGAGTGAAACCAATCCAAATGCTTCTTATCCCCGGTTGACATTAACTAACACTTCTAACGACACACAGTATAACAGCTACTGGCTCCGTAAAGCAGATTACCTGAAAATACAGAACATTCAGATCGGTTATACAATTCCACGGAGTATACTGGAAAAAGTAAATATCCAATATGTGCGGTTCTATCTTTCCGGACAGAATATAGCAACCATTACCGATTATGACGGCTTCGACCCGGAAGGTGGATGGTATCCCCTGCCCCGTACATTTGCATTTGGTTTTAATCTTAAATTTTAAGCACAATGAAACAGTTTAATATATATTTTTTATTTGCCGCAGTTCTTATCATAATGAACAGTTGTTCCGATTTTCTGGATCGGGATCCGTTATCAGAGGCTTCTGAAAATACGTTCTGGAATACGGAATCAGACGCTGAAAAAGGTGTGAATGCGCTTTATGAAATCATGCCCGGTGAACGTGACTTCTGGCGGGATTGCCAGAGTGATAATTCCCTGATGACAAATTCATGGGGAGAAAGTGGACTGGGATACATTTGCCAGGGTATCCACAATGCAGCTACAGGTTATCTTAAAGAAGAATGGATTTATAAGGATCTTTACCGTATTCTTTATTACCTGGAGAAACTAAACGAAATGACCATAGATCCGGAAAAAAAACAACGGTTTGAAGGGGAAGCCCGGTTTATCCTTGCACTGAAATACTACCGGATGACACGTCTTTTTGGGGATATACCTCTGATTAAAGAGAAACCGGTAGAACTGGAAAATTCGGCTTTGCCGAGATCTCCAAAACAAGAGGTACTGGAGTATGCTTTAGAAAATGTAAATAAAGCGATTGAATATCTTCCCGAAACATATAGTGGAAATGATGTGGGACGCATTACCAAAGGTGCAGCATTAACATTAAAAGCGGATATGTATTTAGATATGGCCAGCTATAAAAAATTCCATAACGGACAAGATGGTACGGAACTATGGAAGGAAGCAGTTAAAGCCGCTCAACAGGTAATTGATATGAACCTATATGAATTGGAAGATGATTTTGCCTTTATATTCAAAGCAGAAGCTAATAATAACAATACGGAAGTGATATTGGCCAATCAATACAAAGAAAACGAACGGACACATATGCTACCAATCTTATGTTCCCCTGCAGGAACAGGAGTAACCGGTCAGGGCTGGGCCAGCTTCTGCCCGACACGCGATCTGGTTGATTCATACGAAATGACGGACGGTCAAACCATCTATGAGTCACCTTTGTATGATATGAATAATCCATGGGAGAACAGGGATGCACGGCTAAAGAAGACATTCTTCCTACCAGGCTACGAATGCTTACGCCCTAACGGACAATATGAACCATATATGCCACATCCGGCATTTAATAAACCGGAACGTATAAACAATGAGGGAGGCGGTATTACAGGATTCATGTATCTGAAATATAACGATCAGACATTAACAAAACCTGCGGATTCGTGGACAAATTTCAGCCTGTACCGTTATGCCGAAATCCTTTTAATTGCAGCAGAAGCATTGAACGAATATGAACCGGGTAATGCTAAGATAGCCGAATATGTGAACACGGTTCGCGCCAGAGCCGGTTTACCCACAGTAAATCAGTTTTTAGGCAATCAGGAGAAAATGCGCACTTACATCCGGGAAGAAAGACGTCATGAGTTTGTAGGAGAACACAAACGCTACTTTGATATTCTTCGTTGGAAAACGGCTGAAATCGTATTGAATGAACCAGGTTATGGAATTAATAAAGATGAAAACAGTGCTATTGGCGACTATACACAAGAAAAGTTTTTAGGACAAAACCGAACGTTCGATCCTTCCAAACATTACCTCTGGCCAATACCTCAGAATTCATTGGATAATAATCCAAACCTGACGCAGAATCCAAACTGGTAAAAATTTATTTATTACATAAAGCTAAAGCCACTGCAGATATTAAATTATTCAATATCTTTATCTCCTGATAAACCAGCAGTTGCTTTAGCTTTACAAATATATAGTTATGCAAATATTTAAATGGACTTTTTTAAGCTTTCTGATATGTTCACCGGCATTCTCTCAGGAATGGAGTCCTCAAGAATGGCCGGCTTTAAAAAGTTATGACCAGGATCATCTCTACCAGGTAGCTTTGCCGCTGGGAGGAATCGGAACAGGTACGGTATCCTTAGGTGGTCGTGGCGAACTTCGTGACTGGGAAATCATGAATATCCCGGGTAAAAAATACAGCACGGTAACAACCGGTAATAATGCGCCGTTCTTTGCTATTTATACGAAATCCCAGAATGGGAAATCCTCTGCTACCCTACTTGCCGGCCCGCTATACACACAGGAATATTTACATTATGAAGGACGTCCGGTAAACCATCATGGATTACCTCGTTTTTCAAATGCGTCCTTTGATGCTGCTTATCCGTTTGGTCAGGTACATTTATCCGATAAGGCACTACCGGTAAAAGTAACCATTAAAGGTTTTAATCCTTTTGTACCGACCGATGAAGAAGCAAGCGGACTTCCGGTAGCTATACTCACATATGAAGTAGAGAATACCGGTAGAGAGCCTCTGGAAGTGTCGGTGTGCGGTTCGATCCGTAATTTCATAGGAAAAGACGGAAGTCAGTTCCGTACCGACTGGAAAGGAGATTATATACCTACCGGAGCGAAAGAGAATAAAAACAAATATAAAAAGACAGACAATCTGCAGGGAATTTATTTTTATTCGGATAGTGTGAACCGGGATGACCCAGCCTGGGGCACCATAGCACTTTCTACACAAACAAAAGAGGGTGTTAGTTACCGTACATCATCAAAATCAGACGATTGGAACAACGGGATTTTAAATTTTTGGGATGACTTTAGCGATGACGGCATGTTGACTGAACGATCCAAACTCGAAGATGAAGATCCGATGGCTTCACTGGCAGTCAGGAAAACGATTCCTGCCAATGGAAAAGAGACTTTCACCTTTTTCATCACATGGAATTTTCCCAACCGTAAAGCCTGGTCACCAACTATTGTAGGAAACTATTACAGCCAGTTATATACAGATGCCTGGGAAGCTGCCGAAAAGATTATCCCACAAATACCTCAACTGGAAAAAGAAACACTTGCTTTTGTCAATGCACTATTGAATACTTCCTATCCGGATGTAGTAAAAGAATCAGCTCTCTTTAACCTGGCAACATTGCGTTCACAAACCGTATTTCGCCTGCCCAGCGGACATCTGATGGGTTGGGAAGGTGTAATGGACCGTTTCGGCTCATGTCCGGGAACCTGTACACACGTATGGAATTACGAAGTGGCAACACCTTTCCTGTTCGGGAACCTTGCAAAAACAATGAGGGACGTTGAGTTCAATTATGCCACCAAAGAAAACGGTTTGATGAATTTCAGGGCATCCCTACCTCTTTCCGAAGCAAACAAAGGCAATGCTGCGGCTGCCGATGGACAAATGGGATGTATTATGAAAATATACCGTGAATGGCAACTAAGTGGCGACCACGAATTCCTGGCGAAAAACTGGGAACAGATAAAAAAGGTACTCTCCTACGCATGGACAGAGAAAGGTTGGGATGGCAACCAGGATGGTGTAATGGAAGGACGGCAACATAATACAATGGATGTAGATTATTTCGGTCCTAATCCACAGATGGGTTTCTGGTATATGGGTGCATTGCGTGCAGCAGAAGAAATGGCGCTGGCAATGAAAGATAAGTCGTTTGCTAAAAAATGCCACAACCTTTTTGAAAAAGGAAGCCCATGGATGGATGAAAACCTGTTCAATGGTGAATATTACCAACATAAAATTACCCATCCGGAAACATTTGAGTTTTTGAACATGAACGACCCCAATCTACGGATACCGGCGTTTCAACTGGGTCCGGGATGCCTGGTTGATCAATTGGTCGGACAGTACATGGCACACATATGCGGACTCGGGTATCTGGGAAAAAAAGAAAATATCCGTACCACATTACAAAGCATCATGAAATACAACTATATGGAAGATTTCAGCACGCATTTTAACAATATGCGCTCTTATGCTATGGGTAACGAATCCGGACTGTTGATGGCATCATGGCCAAACGGCCGGTTGGAAGTTCCTTTTCCCTATTTTGCCGAAGTCATGACCGGTTTTGAATATAGTGCAGCAGTAGGAATGATGTATGAAGGGATGGAAGAAGAAGCCCTGAAATGCATACAGGCTATCCGTGAACGTCATGATGGCGCCAAACGGAATCCTTTCAGCGAGCCGGAATGCGGCCATCATTATGCCCGTTCCATGGCAAGCTGGGCATCTGTGATTGCACTCAGCGGATTCAACTATTCGGGAATAAACAAAACCATGACGATCACTGCACGCCCGGGTACTTATTTCTGGAGTAACGGATATGCCTGGGGAACCTGTGAAGTAAAAAACAATGCTGTAAAAATGGACGTAAAGAAAGGTTCCTTATCATTAAATAAATTATCTTTATCGGATGGCAGAGAAAAGAAACTAAAGAATGTACAGATAAATGAAGGCGAAACTTTCTCAATAAATATATAATGCGAATCAGTAGTTGAAAACCTAACGAATCGCAAGATGTTTAAAATATTTATTATCAATAAAATAAATGCATTAATATTTGCTCAATCCCCTAGGAATCATTAACTTAGAAGAA
>JAITVY010000096.1 GCA_031285565.1 Tannerella sp.
CTCGACTATGTAAGTACAGACTCTCTTTTCTATGCAACCAACAGAGCATTGGCAAACTTGGGAAAAGGACTGTGCATTAAATACTCTCATATTGCTGCTTAATTTTGATTATTTACTTAAGTTTGTTATGTGCAACAATCCTATGCACTTTTTCATGTTCAACAGAAGAAGATCCGACAACAGAAGAAACCGTTGACCGGGAAAATAATCCGGAGGATGAAGACACAGAATATGAAGATCCGGGAGATGATGACCTGGATACAAATTCGCAGGATTTGGAATATGAAAACATGGTTGGAATAGATTTTTCCGGTTCAAATGCAACCATCACGAACCAATTCGACGGAAAAGGTGTAACTGTTCAAAACAACAACGGCCATATCGTTATCAAATCGACTATTACCGATAAAGAATTGAACTATGTACTTTCCGGCACTACAGACAACGGCTCTGTCAAAATATACGGAGAGTATAAATTCAATCTTTATCTGAACGGTGTAGGAATTACGAATCCGACAGGAGCAGCTATCAATATCCAATGTGGGAAAAAGATATCCGTCACGCTGGTAGAGGCTACTACGAATCGCCTTGTAGACGGAGAAACATATACGGAAGTAAACGGGGAAGATATGAAAGGCACCTTTTTCAGTGAAGGACAATTGACATTCAATGGAACCGGAACACTTGAAGTAAGGGGTAAATACAAACATGCCATTTGTACCGATGATTATTTCCAAATAAACAATGGAAATATCGTCATTAAAGAAGCAGTCAGCGACGCCATTCATGCAAAAGATTATGCACAGATAAGTGGCGGAACCATTACTTCACGATCGGTAGGCGAAGGTATCGACAGCGACGGATATATCCTGGTAGAAGGAGGAACACTCGATATTACAACTACCGGAAAAAAAGGTCACGGACTGAAAACCGGCGAGTATATTACAATAGATAGTAACGGGGCAATAAATATAACAGCTAAAGGTACGGCTGCAAAATGTCTTAATTCCGATACCGATATTTCCATATTAAAAGGCAATCTCATTTTAGAAACAACAGGTAGTGCATATTACGATACGGACGATGCTGATATTTCATCGGCAGCAGGGATTAAGTGCAATGGCAACCTGGTGATTGAGAGCGGAAATATTACCATCAACAGTTCCGGAACGGGAGGTAAGGGTATCAATGTCGACGGTACATTAACGATCCACAACGGTGTAATTGCGGTTACAACAACAGGTGGACAATATACATACGACCGCAACAATGATACGGCTGCCAAAGCAATCAAGAGTGACGGTAATCTGACTATCAATGACGGTACAATCACAGTCCGCACATCAGGCATTGAAGCCGAAGGGCTTGAAAGTAAAGCTACTTTAGCAATCCGTGGAGGCGAAATAGATATAGAAGCTTATGACGACGCTATTAACGCATCTAACCATATTGAGTTTTCAGGAGGTAAAACCTATTGCTATAGTACTGCAAACGATGCGGTCGATTCTAACGGGACATTAACCATCAGCGGAGGAACGGTTATTGCAGCAGGAGCTACACAACCCGAAGGTGGTATTGACTGTGATAACAACCGGTTTGCAATAACCGGAGGTACAGTTATCAGCGTGGGAGGTTCAACAAGCAATCCTACCGCAAACGTCTGCACTCAATATTCGGTTGTTTATAACACGACGGGATCTAATATTGAGATCGTTCACGTTGAATCTACTTCTGATAGCAAAGAGGTTTTCACCTTTAAGATGCCCCGCAAATATAATTCACAAATGGTTATGCTGTTTACAAGCCCATCATTAGAAAAGAATACAGGCTATACGATCTATACAGGCGGAAGCATTTCAGGAGGAACAGATTTCCATGGTTTATATAGCGGCGCTACCTATACGATAGGCACTTCTGCAGCAACATTCACAACCAGTTCAGTTGTAACAACAATTGGTTCTTCAGGTGGAATGGGAGGCGGTGGTTTTCCGGGTGGTGGCGGTAGACCTTAAGCCCCTGAAAAGCAAACCCTATCTACAAACTACTATAAATATGACAGATCAGTTATTAAATGAAAGATTAGACCACTTTTCTCCTATTACACTGGAGGAAATGGGAAAAGTGCGTTTGATGAACCGGACTGACACGAAATACATTACATCAATGGAATGCCTGTATCAATTGTTATCGCAAATGGATTGCGATTATTACATACAGGAGATTGATAAACAACGGATGAATTCATACGAGACGGTTTATCTGGATACGTCTGATGCGGAAATGTTTATTGCCCATCATAACGGACATAGCAAACGGGAAAAAGTCAGGATTCGTACGTACGTCAATTCAAATATCCGTTTTCTTGAAATCAAAAAGAAAAACAATAAAGGACGGACGAGTAAAAAACGCATACAACTAACAAAAGAAGAAGATTATGTTAAAGTGGCAACCGATTTTCTGAATCCCAATTGTTCGTTTGAAGCCAGCATGTTATTTCCACATGTAGAAACGGATTATGACCGGATCACACTGGTTAATTCTGCTAAATCTGAACGTCTGACGATTGATGTCAATTTGAGTTTCAAAAATCACCGGACAGGAGAATATAAGGCCCTGCCGGATTTCGTCATCCTGGAGCTAAAGCAAGATGCTAACAAGGATTCTTTCGCCCGGCAACTATTTACAGACTTCAGGTTACGCCCCACAGGATTAAGCAAATACTGCATTGGCTCAATTCTTACCGATCCAACCCTCAAACGCAATCTTTTTAAAAACAAGTTAGTACAAATCAACAAATTAAGCAATTATAAATATGGAGTTATCAGCTGAAACAATTAATGAAATGAACCTGTTCGGATTTGAAACTGCTGATGTAGCAGGACTATGGGAACTTTTAATCCGATTTGCATTCAATTCTATAATTGTAGGTATTATCATTCATTGCTTTTATTATCCGAAAAGCAAACGCAAAGATTATTATTTTACATTTTCCCTGATTGCTGTCAGCGTTTTCTTTTTGATATTCCTGCTAGGAAGCGTAAAATTAAAAATCGGTTTTGCACTGGGTATATTCGCTATTTTCGGGATCATTCGTTATCGTACCGAATCAATTGCAATACGCGAAATGACCTATTTATTTACAATTATTGCCATTTCGGTCATTAATGCATTATCTGTTCAGATCAGTTATAGCGAGATTATTGCGACCAATCTGATTTTTATACTGGCAACATTCATACTTGAAAGCAGCCGGTGTATTAAACATGTTTCCTGTAAACTTATTATGTATGATAAAATTCAATTGATTGTCCCGGAAAAATATGAGGAGTTAAAAAAAGACCTGACTGAACGGACAGGGCTAAACATAACAAAAATAGAAATCGGACACATTGATTTTTTACGTGATGCAACGATGCTTAAAGTGTACTACCACTCTTCGTCAGACGAAATAAATTCTGTAGATCAACTAACCAAACTACCTCGTGAAAATGAGAGCTTTTAGATATCAAAATCTGGTTATAACCACCATCGTGTTCATAATTACACCCCTTATCGTTTCCGCACAGGAAGAATGGGGCACATCCACTTCAGTCTGCGTGTCTAAAAAAATATCAAAAGTAAGTATTGCCCTTGAAGAAGAATTTCGGCTGCGGGAGAATTTCAGTACGGCAGATCGGTTTTCTACTTCACTGGATCTGAGTTATAAACCATGGAAATATCTAAAGGTCGGCGGGGCATATAATTTGATTAATCATAACCACGAAACAAAAGGATGGGAAGTACGTCATCGTTATTATTTTTATGCAACCGGAAATTATTCTTTCAACAGATTTAATATCTCTTTACGGGAACGGTTTCAAAGCACGTACCGCGCCGGAGTAAAAGAAACTGCCAAACGGGCAAATCCGAAACTGTTCCTGCGGAGCCGCCTGAAACTGGAATATGATATAAAGAAATCGAAGCTGGAGCCATATGCATCTGTTGAATTTTTCAGCCCGTTAAACGATCCGGTGGATAACAGCATGGATAAAATACGATACACTGCCGGAACCAATTACAAGTTAAATAAGCGGAATAAACTCGATTTCTTCTACCGGTATAATAATTTTATGGATGACGATGATATCGGTGGACAGCATGTCATTGGACTCGGTTATTCATATTCATTTTAAAATCACCTCCTTTGAACATGAAGAGAGTAAAACAGAACATCTTAGAGAACCTGATTTATCTGATCATTTGGTTGGTAGTCTTTATTGTACCTATCTTTGGTATCCAGGAAGATAATAAAATCGATTGGGCACAGGTTATTGTTTACTGGAAAAGAACACTCCCTTTTCTTGTTTTATTCCTGATCAACAATTATCTGTTAATACCCTATTTTCTGCTTCGAAAAAGATCATGGATCTATCTATTATTAGCAGCTCTCTCAGTTTTTCTTTTATTTACTGTCCCACGTATAATAATGCCACGGGAGATGCGCGAAACTATGCCTCCACCTATGTATATGCGACAGCATAAGAATATGCCGGCTGATAGTATGAAAGCATTTCAGGTTCCTCCCCGTCCCGACAAAGAAATGCTTCCTGAAAACCGTTCAAAACATCCGCAATTCCGTGATGGGGAATTTCCCCCTCCCGGCAACAGACCTCCCGGTATACGTATGCCTTTCCGGATGATTCCGATAATAAATGACTGGATTTTAGCCCTTGTAATTATCGGATTCAACGTTGCATTCAGGTTACTTTTTAAATCGATCCGTGATGACCGCCAGATTAAAGAACTGGAGAGTCATACGCTACAAGCAGAACTGGATTACCTGAAAGCGCAGATCAATCCGCATTTTTTTATGAATACGCTGAATAATATCCATGCATTAATTGATATTGATACCGAAAAAGCGAAAGAAACTGTTATCGAATTATCAAAAATCATGCGGTATGTACTTTATGATGCTGACCAGCCACGTGTACTGCTTTCCAAAGAAATACAATTCCTGGATAATTATATTAAGTTGATGCAAATACGGTTCACCAACATGGTGGAAATACAAAACTTATTTCCGGAAAGCATTCCGGATGTAAAAATCCCCCCGTTATTATTAATGACATTAATTGAAAATGCCTTTAAACACGGAGTCAGTTATCAAAAAAAATCATATATTTATACGATCCTTTTAATTGAAGATGATAAACTCCATTATACGGTCGAGAACAGCATCTCACCAGAGATACATGAACCGTCAGGAGTCGGTCTCGAGAATCTTCAAAAAAGATTATCTTTGCTTTTTGGGAACAATCATTCGCTAACGATAATACGTGAAGTGGAAAAATATCAGGTTAAGTTGATTATACCGTTAGAATCATGATGCGTTGCATAGCCATAGATGACGAGCCGCTTGCTTTAACTCAAATTACCGGCTACATTTCGAAAACTCCTTTTCTGGAGCTGAAAGCATCGTGCTCGAATGCGATTGAAGCCATTAAATTCCTTTCGCAAAACGATGTGGAACTATTATTCGTCGACATTAATATGCCCGGATTAAATGGTCTTGATTTTGTTCGTTCGTTAACAAAAAAGCCACTCGTCATCTTTACTACAGCATATTCCGAATATGCAATCGACGGATTCAAGGTAGATGCGACCGACTATCTGCTAAAACCGATCGGCTATCCGGATTTTCTGCATTCGGCCGAAAAAGCATTAAGACAATATAAACTGCTACAAGCAGAGAAAAGTGCAGAACCATCATATCCGGAGTTTATTTTTGTAAAAGCAGATTATAAGACCGTACAAATAGCTATCGATAAAATTACACACATCGAAAGCCGGAGCGAATACCTGCGCATTTATTTAGATTCATCACCTGCTGTAATGACACTCGGCAATATGAAATCAATCGAGGAAAGCCTCCCGGTTAATAAATTCATGCGCGTTCATCGTTCCCACATTGTAAACCTACAAAAGATTTCAAGTATCGACCGGAATAGTATTATTATCGGGAAAGATTATCGCATCCCTATTGGAGAACAATATAAAGACGATTTTCAAAGATATATCAGTTCTCATCTGTTTGCAAAAAAATAATTTCACATTCTATCGTATTAGTTTCTAAGGGAGTTGCTCGTTTCATTTTTTATTATTTCCTTTACCTCATTAAAAAGTGAATCTCGAATAAAACTATTTATCTATGAAACGAAATATCTTTACGCTATTGATTTTACTTTTTGTTTGCAGCGGATTATGGAGTCAACCTTCACGCTCGTATGTAAATGTTATTATATCACCTTCGAATGCTGACTGGACATACCGGATCGGCGAAGCAGCCGAAGTCGAGATCTATATCCTCCGCAACAGCATCAAACTCAAAGATTGTACTGTTCAATATGAATACGGTCCGGAAAAACTGGATCCGGTAAAAAGTGGTACGTTAGATCTGAAGAAAGGAACTGCATCACTGAAAGTTCCCGGCATGAAAACTGCAGGATTTCAAACGATCAAAGCTTCAGTCGAAATAGATGGGGTTACATATTCCAATTATACCACAATCGGATACGAACCAGAGAAAATACAACCTACAATCAAACTTCCGCAGGATTTTAAACAATTCTGGGATAATGAAAAGGCAAAAGTATCCGAAATTCCTTTAATGCCTAAAATGACACTATTACCGGAACGATGTACCGATGAAGTGAATGTATATTTAGTAGAATATCAAAATCATGCTGTCGGAAGCTTTATGCATGGTGTTCTGTGTATGCCTAAAAAACCGGGACGCTACCCTGCCGTATTACGTGTTCCCGGTGCAGGAGTCCGCGGATATAACGGAGATATCCAACTGGCATCGAAAGGCCTTATCACGCTTGAAATAGGAATCCACGGTATCCCTGTAAACCTGCCCGCACAAACATATCAAAACCTGGGAAGCGGAGCGCTGAACAACTACATGTCATTCAATCTGGATAACCGGGATACATATTATTATAAACGCGTTTATTTAGGTTGCGTCCGGGCAATTGATTTCCTGTATACTCTGGATCAATTCGACAAAGACCGGTTGGCCGTTACCGGAGGTAGCCAGGGAGGAGCATTATCAATTGTTACGGCAGGATTGGATAATCGGATAAAGTATCTGGCTCCCCAATATCCTGCATTATGTGACCTGACCGGATATTTGCATGGTCGCGCAGGAGGATGGCCACACATGTTCAGGGATCCGAATGAGTCGAATATTCAAAAGAAAACAGAAGTAGCGCAATATTATGATGTTGTGAACTTTGCCCGTTTTGTAAATATACCCGGATTCTATTGTTGGGGATATAATGATACGGTTTGTCCACCCACATCTATGTATTCGGCATACAATGTGACGCCGGGAGAAAAAGAACTGATGCTGTTGCTGGAAACAGGACACTGGCTTTATCCGGAAGAATGGAAGGCTACGGAAAAATGGTTGCTCAAAAAATTGGGTGTGAATTAAAGGTTATCCAAATAAACAGGTTATCTGTAACAACTTTTTTTACGTCGAACTGTTTAAACATTAGTAAAAGAAGAACTATAAAATAATTTACGAAAAAAATTATAACAGTTACTTACACAAATATTAAAAACATTTTTTTAATAATTAATTCATATGAAAAAATATTTAGCAGAGATGATAGGCACAATGGTGCTTGTATTAATGGGTTGTGGTAGTGCAATCTTTAATAATGGTGTCGGAACAACGGCCCAGGTTCTTACAGTGGCCTTTGGTTTTGGACTTTCAGTAGTAGCAATGGCATATACGATTGGTGGGACTTCCGGTTGTCATATCAATCCGGCCATTACACTGGGAGCATTAATTTCCGGAAGAATCAGTGGCAAAGATGCCGGAATGTATATAATATTCCAGGTTATCGGAGCAATCATAGGATCAACGATTCTTTATCTGCTGGTACAATCTGCAGATAATTTCACCAGTGCAACACTTACCGGTTCAAACGGCATACAGCCTGGCCATACGGTAGTAAGCGCCCTTATTGCAGAAATTATATTTACATGTGTATTCGTATTCGTTGTGCTTGGTACGACCGACAGTAAAAAAGGAGCAGGTAATTTTGCTGGTTTAGCGATTGGTCTGTCTTTAGTGCTGGTACATATTGTATGCATCCCGATTACAGGTACATCCGTTAACCCTGCACGTAGTATCGGCCCGGCTATTTTTGATGTCATATACGGCTCTTCTGTTGCATTAAGCCAGTTATGGATTTTTATCGTAGGTCCATTTATCGGCGCGGCATTATCAGCTGTCCTTTGGAAAATGATTGCCACAGATAAATAACAGGAATCAGGGCGAGACAAGCTGACTGGTCCTAAAAAGCCGTTACAGGTTTATAAGACAAAATAATTGATTTATCAGCAGAGAGTAGTAAGGCTAGCCTTGTTACTCTCTGACTTTTTATAACTCTTTATTTTAGAGGTTTTATCGGTTTGAGATTTCATTATATTTAGCACAGAATGACTGCTCGTCCCTTCTTAATTACTTTTTCTTATCTATTTTGTAACTCAATATGCATGAGTAAAGAGAAATGACAAGTAGAGGTATATGCAAAACGCCCAAATTTATTGTATCCGGATTAAAAAAAGACATCATATTATATAGCCCGATTATAACTCCTATTATAGCTGTAATTCTGTATGTAACAATATTTATATTAGGAATATTTAATGTCAAAATTGTAAGAAACAACGGGGTTGTTAAGCAAAAAGCAGTTGCTGAATTCATATAAAAAAAGCGCACCGGATTAAAATCAAAACCTCCATTCGCCGAAATAGGGCATAAATAAGCAAATAACGAAAGAATTATCATCCAACTGTATTTCCACCTAAAGTTGGAAAATGAGTAATCGTTTTTTGCTTGAAAGATTTCCCGAATCCATACATAAGCGACAAAGAGAAACATGACCAGATTCACTGTAACAATACTTAATCCGTATTTTTCGGTGATAGCTATATTCTGAATAAAAGCAAAAGCAATGTAGCTTACAGCCACATAAATAGTAAAAACAAGCTTCATCTTATTTCGAAAAACGACTAATAAAATTAGCATCAAGAGAGATAAGGTTTGAAAATAAACATTATAGGTGCCTATTTGCGTTTGAAAAGCATTTCCAAGCGTAGTATAGATTATATCATTGATATTTCCCATGTCAAAATTGCGACTTGCAAAAGGAAGCAGCACGGATTGGGTCACTAATAATACAAGGAAGAACCACCATTTTTTTGAGATGTAAGTTATATTTTTCATTCCAATATATTTATTTGTCGGACAAAGTTATGGTTCCTTTTTCAATGAAAATTGTAAAAAACGGTCATCTTCGTTTTTTGACAGTTGTTTAGGGGATTTTCCAGTATACTTTTTGAATTCTTTTATATAATGAGATTGATCGTAATAGTCTCGTTCAGGATATAATAAGCCTTCTTTTACCGATTCAAAAGCACTTCTAAGCCGAACAATATTTAAAAAAGTTTTCAGTGAAAGCCCAAATTGAGCGTTAAAATATCGATTGATTTTTCTCCTGTCCCATTGAACGATGTCGGCCACTTCTTTTACTGTCATATCGGGTTTATATACAGTTCCCAATAACAATAACTTATCTGGATCAACTTCTTTATTGCTTATTATTTCGTATATATGGTAGGATATCTTCAATATCCGGTCTTCAAAAGATAAATACTCTAACTCTTTTAAATTCCAATAAGACAAGTCTAATGGCATAATTGTGTCAAGAAGAGAATTAATTTCGATATCAAAAACATACTCAGCAGCCAATAGCTTAAATCGTATCGCAGAAACGACAACATCTTTAGGCACTTCAACATCAAAAGGTTTTGATCTTAATCCTGACAGAAAAACATTTACTAAATCCTGTTGGTGAAATATCATAAAAAGCTCAAAATGCCCATTAGGAAAAATGGTATGCTGAATATCACTATTATTGTTTTTGTATTCCCAAAAACATTTTACAAAAGACGAGATTTCATTTGCGGGGGTTCTCTCTATATATTCCATATTTTTTCTTTTCATCTCACCCTCAAAAATACTAAATACCAGTCAAACAGGCACTATACCCTTTTAAAACTATAGCTTACAAGATAATTTGAGGTCTGATAATCAATCGTTTCATAATGCCTAATATTGGAATTATAACTATAAAAGCTAAAACCTCTGTGATATGAAAACCCCTTTTTATTAAAAAACAGTATATTTGCATAGATCAAAAATTAAAGAGTGCTGTTTTGTAAGCAGGCTTTGACATAATACAAATAATTTACTCATGAAACTGACAAATAAAGTACACTACCTTCTGCTGCTGTTTATATTTAGCTGCATAACTACATCAGGGAAACAAGTTGACACGATTAAGGTTTTCAGTCAGTCCATGAATGCAGAAATTGAAAATGTAATTATTTTACCTGAGAACTATAATCAGCAAACGCAATTTCCAGTAATCTATTTATTACATGGGTATAGTGGCAATCATAAAGCCTGGCTACAGATACATCCCGGATTGCCTGATCTGGCAACACGCTATGGTATTATTATTGTTTGTCCGAATGCTAAAAACAGTTGGTATTGGGATAGTCCCATAGATCCTGCTATGAAATATGAAACATTTGTTGCAAAAGAACTGGTTTCGTACATTGACAGCAACTACAAAACAATCAAAAATAAAAAAGGACGTGCAATTACCGGTCTGAGTATGGGGGGCCATGGCGGATTATGGTTGGGATTTCGCCATACGGATACATTCGGGGCTTGCGGATCAACAAGCGGAGGCGTTGACATTCGCCCCTTTCCGGCGAACTGGGAAATGAGCAAAGCGATTGGAAGCTATAATGAAAACAAAGAACGCTGGAACGAACATACTGTAATCAATCAAATCTATCGTATACAATCAGGAGCTCCTGCTATGATTATTGATTGCGGTACAGAAGATTTCTTTTACGAAGTAAACGAAAAATTGCATCAACAACTACTATACAATAATATCCAGCACGATTATATCGTTCGGCCGGGTGGACATAATGGAGCTTATTGGAAAAACTCAATCGAGTACCAGTTACTTTTCTTTCACCTGTTTTTCACATCTGCCAATTGATTTATTTCGAAGAATACCCTGTAAATCAACTTAACAGTCACTTAGAAGCGTATATAAATATTATTTTGCTGCAAAATACCAAATTGTTTTGCTGCATGATAAAGTAAGCCAATTTTAGCGGATCACCGTAAAAATTTGAGGGGCAAAAAATATAACTTTATCTTTGCAAGAAAAAAAGATATATGCAAAAAGACGGTTATAGTTTACTGTTACCATCGGGTTTGTTAGATTACTTCC
>JAITVY010000078.1 GCA_031285565.1 Tannerella sp.
GTTCTTCCCGCGCAGGCGCAATGCAGGCACCGGGAAGTAGTTGTTATTGTTGTTTTTAATCTTTCTTTTTCATTGGCTGTAAACCGACCCAAACGGGATTGATACTTATTTTTATCAATATTACGGCTTTGCTTTTCCCATTCCGGCGACATATCCAATTGCATTCCGGCAATCTCTTTTATAATATCCCGTATGGATACAGCGCTATCGATCGTGCCCCGGCGACAGGCTTTTTCACAGGGCGCTTTGCATGTATCGCATCCTATTTCGGGAAGAGGGAAAGCCCCGGCTATCAGTTCATAAGCGCTCTCATATTGCCCGGCATCATAATATCCCAGCATCTCTTCCACATCCAGGTCTTTCGGGCATACCATCGAACAAGGCGCTTCACAATCGGCACGATGATCGCTTAATAACAGTTCAAGGGAAAGCACACGAACATTACGAACCTCTTCACTGTCTGTTTCTATATTCATGCCCTCGGTAGGATATGTCGTACATGAGGGTATGATTTGCCCGTTTACCTGATTTTTTACGGCGCAGACCATACAGGAAGACTTATGTTTCGCTCCTTTGGCATAACATAAGGATGGTATGGTATATCCGACCCGCCGGGCGACCTCAAGGATGGTTTCGCCGTCAAGGACTTCTGTTTCTTTATTGTTTATTATAATTTTCATGTTATCTCCCCTCACAATCGCACATAAGTATAAAATCGTATCCGTTAGCTTTATTCTTCCTTACATTGCCGATACCAGGAAACTGTATATGCATTCCGGCAACACGTATTTTATTTTCCGACAGATATTTGAACAATTCCTGACGTGACCTGACGGCTTCCGCCTGGTCGAGATCGTAGGTAAGAGCTACTTCCGGATAAGGCGCCTGCACAGTTATCGCATGAGTCAGGTCGCCCCAGATAAAGATCTTCGATCCGTTTGATTCCAACATATATCCCGTATGTCCGGGCGTGTGTCCGTAAGCTTCAATACTCCGGATACCGGGAAGCAACTCGTCTGTTCCATCGATCGCACCGGGAACAAAAAGATGCAGTTTGTCTTTATAGGCATTGATGACATTGCGAGCGTTGGTAAAACCACCCCGCTGGCTTTCAGGTTGTTTCTGCATTGCCTCATCACTCATCCAGTAATCGTATTCCGGCTTCGGAATGTATAATTCTGCCGATGGAAAGCTTTTTTCATTATTGCGCAAAAGACCACCAATATGATCGCCATGCATGTGTGTCAACATAATAACATCGATATCTGCAACAGTCTTTTTGTAGGCTTCCAGATTATCAAACAGTTTACTTCCGTACCCGGCATCAAAAAGGATGGTCTTACCTCCCCTCTCCACTAAAAACGCATTCGTAGCAATAGGAAATCTGCCGTCAGGGGCGGTTTGTTTCAACATTTCTTCCGTAGCGCCGATTAATAATTCCGTTTCACCCTCTCCTTGTCCCTCGGAAAGTAATGTGATTGCTAAAGATTCAAAGTCAATGTCGAAAGTTATAACACTCTCACGTCTTTCCTGTGCTTTCATATGACATATGGGTAAAATCAGCAATATTAAAATAATTGAAAGTTGAAAATTGAAAGTTGAAAATGAAAAGCTTTTCTCATTCTCTTTGGCATATAGCAATTCACATAAATATTTCATACAATAATGTTTTATTTTTTTACACGAACTCATATGATTGAGTTCAAGGTTCTAAGTTCCGGGTTCCAAACTCGCAACCTGAAACTTTGAACTTTGAACCTGAAACTTTGAATTTGAAACCTTTTTGATTGCATCGAAACTACATTCATCAATACATAATCCGCACTGTACGCATTTGTTTACATGAATTGTATGTATTTCATACGGGGTATAAGGAATTGCATCGACCGGACAGGCTTTAGCACATTTGGTGCAACCAACACAATCATCTGTGACCACATATTTGACCATATATTTACAAGTCCCTGTTTTGCAGATGCCGTTTACATGTTCTTCGTACTCGTTGCGGAAGTACTTCAATGTGGTAAGTACCGGATTAGGAGCTGTTTTGCCCAATCCGCAAAGGGACGATTTCTTTATATTCAGCGCCAGTTCTTCCAGTTTATCGATATCGGTCATATCAGCATTGCCACTGCATATTTTATCCAGTATATCGAGCATTCTACGGATGCCTACCCGGCAGAATGTACATTTACCACATGACTGATCGCAGGTGAAACTCAAAAAGTAACGGGCGACATCGACCATACAATCACTCTCACTCAATACCACCAGACCACCAGATCCCATCATAGCGCCCATTTGGTTAAAGGCGTCAAAATCGACCTGCACATCGCACAAATGCGCCGGTATACACCCTCCTGATGGTCCTCCGATCTGTACGGCTTTCAGTTTCTCTCCTTTTTCTACACCGCCTCCGATATCTTCTATAATCTGATTAAGTGTGATACCCATAGGTACCTCAATCAGTCCCCCATGACGGATTTTTCCGGCAAGGGCGAAAACCTTTGTTCCTTTGCTTCCCTCTGTACCAATCTGATTGTAATAATCCGCTCCATTCCGAACGATGTAGGGGATCTGGCTCAATGTTTCTACATTGTTGACCAACGTAGGACAACCATTCAACCCCTCTACAGCAGGATAAGGAGGACGTTGCTTCGGAAATCCCCGCTCCCCCTCTATCGATGCAATCAGCGCAGTCTCTTCTCCGCAGACAAAAGCGCCGGCTCCCTCGAATATAGAAACATCAAATGAAAAATTGCTTCCGGCAATGTTCTCACCAATAAGATTCCGTTCGCGGCAAAGTTCGATAGCCGTACGGATACGAACAACAGCCAGCGGATATTCGGCACGGATATAAAACAAACCTTTAGTGGCTCCTACGGCATACCCTGCGAGAATCATCCCCTCTATCACACGAAATGGATACGATTCCAGCATCATACGATCCATAAAAGCGCCGGGATCACCCTCATCGCCGTTACAGATTACATACTTTTCTTTTTTGTCAGAAGCGGCAACAATCTCCCACTTCTTCCCGGTTGGGAAACCACCGCCGCCACGCCCGCGAATGCCACTGGTTAATATCGTTTGAATTACTTCCTGACGGGTAAAGGAAGTGAGCATATTCTTCAATGCATCAAAACCGCTGTGGGCGATGTATTCGTCAATATTTAAGGGAGCCAGAAAACCATATCCCTCGGTAGAGATATGTTTTTGTCCCGATAAAAAACTATCGATCACCCTTGTACGTTCATTTTCAGTTTGCCATATCACATTATCCCATGTGAGATCGGTATGAAACGTATCAATATGATTGAGTAAATTATTTTTCAGCCGTTTAAGGTAACCTGCCGGTTTAAAGTGATGATGCAGGATCTCTTTTATTTCTGCGGCTTTCACTTTGGGATAACGGGTAATTGTCCCGTCAGGGAGTACCACATCGATCAACGGCACTTTATTACATACGCCTACACAACCTACTGGTTTGATATTTACTTCTATACCCAGTTCGTTCGAAGCCGTTTTCAGTTCCTCATATATATCGGAAGAACCGCTTGCCTGGCAACAGGAACCCATTCCGAGACGTATTTCCCCGGCAACCTGGCGTTTAATGGACGCAATGCGTTGCGTCTCTATATTTTCCTGTTGAGCCAGAAAATCTTCAATGACTTCATTTACTTTTCCGGGAAGTACATGACCATATATTTTTTCGTCAATCTGAACTACCGGCGCCAATGTACAGCAGCCCAGACAGGCAATTTTCTCAATTGAGAAAAGCTGGTCAGTAGTTGTGATACTATCATCTTCCATTTTCAGCTCACGCCGGAAAGAGTCATAGACGTTTCCCGCCCCTTTCACATGACAAGCTGTTCCGGTACAAACCTTGATAAGGTGTTTCCCGTAAGGGATATGCCGGAATTGGGAGTAGAACGTGGAGACGCTGATCAGTTGCGCCCGGTCGATCTCCGTCCGCTCGTAAACCCTTTCAATCGCTGTTGAGGGGAGATAACTGAATTCCTCCTGTAGCGCCTGTAACAACGGAATGATGATATGCCGCGATGTGCCGATCCTGTCAATAATCGCATCGGTTTTCTCCAGCACAGACTCTTTTAAATTTGTATGATTGCAATGTTCCATGTTACAAAATTTCAAGTTATAGACGTGGATGGCATTCTAAATGTCTAATTTTTGTTTTGCTATTTCAATGGCTGTTCTCAATTTTTGCTCAAGCAAATGCTTGTCGGGCAGTTGTATGAGGTAATCTGCAACTTTTATATTGCTGTTTTCTAACTGCAGGAGTTCGACATGTTCATTACTTTTCCCTGCACACAATATCAGTCCTATGGGCGTGTTTTCGCCATCGAGTTTCATGTATTTGTCTAACCAGCGCAGATAAAGTTCCATTTGTCCTTTGTACGCAGCTTCAAATTTGCCAAGTTTCAACTCAATGGCTACCAGACATTTTAATCGTCTGTGATAAAAAAGCAAATCAAGATAATAATCTTCATTATCAATAGAAATTCGTTTTTGCCTGTCCATAAAAGCAAAGTCACTACCAATTTCAATGATGAAATTCTGTAATTCAACGATAATTGCCATTTCCAAATCTTTCTCGGAATATTTGTCGCGTAAACCCAGAAATTCAAGAAAATAAGGATCACGAAACACTAAATCAGGCGTAAGTTTTTGTTCGTTTTTCAGAAGTTTCAAATCGTGTTTTATTGTTTCTTTAGGCTTTTTACTGATTGCTGTTCTTTCGTAAAGCATTGAGCTTATGCGATTTTCCAAAACTCTAACACTCCAACGTTCCAATTTGCACATTTCAAGATAAAACTCTCTTTTTAATTCGTCCTCAATATATTGAATTATCTTAATATGACTCCAACTTAATTGTCTCCACAGTGTAGAGACAATTTCAGCATCAGGAAAAGTCTCCGCAGTGCGCAGACAATGTCGCAAGTGCTTTTCACTCCAGCCTTTTCCGTATTGCTCCGTTAAATCAGCAGATAGTTGTTTGATAATTTCTTGTCCGTACTCTGCACGTTTGTTTTGCAGAATGTCGGTTTTGATTCGATTACCTACTTGCCAATAAAGCATGGTAATTGTAGAATTTACCGTTACAGCAATCTGTTGTTTACTTTGATCTATCAACACCTTAATGTCGACAAACAAATTATCTTGATTTTTCAATATCTTGCTATTCATCTCAATCAATCTTTATTGACTTGTTGCAACACAATAAATACTTTTTTCTGTTCTTACCACAATCTTACCATCCGTAAAGGCTGGCGTAGCAAATGTTTTTTCCCCTGTATCAAACGAGCTAATAAGATTAAAATCATTGTTCGCCGAAAATATATGCATCTTCCCGTCATTACTGAACAAATATATTTTACCCTCGGCAATAACTGGCGAAGAATAAAATTCAGTATTCAGTTCGTATTCCTTACGCAGTGCACCCGTTTGCGTGTCAAAAGCTGCCACAACACCATAACTGGTTGCCAGGTATAGATTATCTTTTGTAGCTACCGGACTGGATACTTCCGGAAGAAAATCACTGCTCTCCCATAAAAGACTGCCGTCTGTTCCATTGATAGCGACTAATTTGGAATACTCACTTGCACCGAATATAATGCCATTGGAACTACATGCGCTTGAACCGACCTCTCCGGTCAGGCATTCCACGCGCCATATTTCTTCGCCATTGTTCGGATTATAACCGGTAATAGCCGGATTTCCCATTAACACCAACTGGGGAGTGTTGTTGACATAAGCCATAAC
>JAITVY010000105.1 GCA_031285565.1 Tannerella sp.
GACATCTGTTAATTCTAATTTCTTTATCTTTCCCATTATTGATTATCCTATCTAATATAATAACAGGCGAAGTAAAGAAAAATATATTATATAAACTAATTATGAACATCTACTTATCAGAATAAACCGCATATTTACTTTCATCTTGTTCATGATTTAAAATTCAAAATTTATTGAACTGCAATGATAACGTAAAAAAGGTGCATAAGATTGTGACACATAACAAACTTATCCGGATAAAACGCATATTTACTTTCATCTTGTTCATGATTTAAAATTAAAATATATTGAACTGCAATGATAACGTAAATTTGTAATGGTTTTGTAACAAATTCAACAAATGCCATCTTTTTATCAATGAAACCTTTTGTTTAAATATTTATATGCTGTGTAGAATGAGGGGTACAAAAAAAAGAAGATTACCAACCGGCAATCTTCTTTTTAATTATAGTAAGAAATAACTTTTTCTTATTCAGCAGCTTCTGCTTTAGGTTCTTCTGCAGGTGTTTCAGCCGGAGCTTCTACTTCAACCTTCACTTCTTCAGCCGGAGCTTCTGCTTCTGTAGGAGTTTCTACTTCTGCTTTAACTTCTTCTACCGGAGCAGCATTTTCTACTGGAGTTTCTTCTACAGCCGATGCTTCTTCTACTGCTGGAGCTTCTTCTGCTCTGGCTTCAGCTTCTTTTTGAGCAGCTTCTGCAGCTAATTCAGCTTTCTTTTGTGCAATCACTTCAGCTTTTGCCTTGTTTACTTCTTTTTCGGCATCCAGACGTGCTTTCGCTACTGCTTTATTAGCTTCGCGGTCTTTGTCTTTTTGCGTTTGTATAGAAGATTTCTTTTCTGATATCCATGCCTGAAACTTTGTTTCGGCAGCAGCTTCATCAAAAGCTCCTTTTTTAACTCCTTCTAATAGATGCTTTTTAAAGCATACACCTTCGCGTGATAAAATCATACGCGCTGTATCTGTTGGTTGTGCACCAACCTGTAACCAATACAAAGCTCTTTCGAAATTCAAATCTATTGTAGCAGGATTAGTGTTCGGATTATAAGAACCTACCCTTTCAATAAACTTTCCATCCCGTGGAGCCCTGCTGTCTGCGACAACGACCTGATAAAAGGCATATCCTTTACGGCCGAATCTCTGCAATCTGATTTTTGTTGCCATTTGTTTGAATGATTTGTTAATAACTTCGCATTAGCGGCTGCAAAGGTAATAAAAAATAAATAATTACCTATTGATTCTTTCTCTTTTTTATATTTATAGAAAAACAATTTGTGTAATGTCACTACAAAACGATATTTATCCGAGTGTATTTATTTTTTAGAACTTGTTTATTGCTTGCGTATTCTTTGAGTTATTATGCATCAAGCTTTTATTATTACTCATCGGATATATGATAGATTCTACAGTTTTCTATTTTCCATGATTGTAAATTGTCAAAACTCAATTTTTTGAACTTGCTGTTTTCTATATTTATAAGACCGGCTTTCAAAATAGTCAACGTATTGGCATCACATCCGTGGATGTGTACATGGCTTTCCGCGTTTACCTTTATCTCATCTGTTTCGATATTACGAATTTCTGTTACGACTCCATTTAATTTGTTGATAACATTAACCGTTGATGTATGTAGTTTAAGGTTCATGCCTGAAATTGCCACATTGTCTTTGTCTGCTTTCTCATATTTTTGTCCAAGCTCATCTAATTTTACTTTTATCGTTAATGTATCATTGAGCGTATTCATTGTAATAAAACCAGCTAAATCTACCGGTATAGCAAGTTTATCTCTCTCATTTTCTGTCGAAACCGGATTGAAAGATAGGGTGCATTCGTCTGTAAACCAATAGTGATGCACATTCGGATCAACCTGATATTTATCCAAAACAACTACTTTATATGATCCTGTTTCTAAATGGGAATACTCGGATACAGTAATCTCTACATTTTCATAATTGAGTGGCGACACAGTATAATTTTTTCTGTCGGAAAAAGAAAATGCGATTATAAAGGCAAGTGATATAACGAGAATCGACAGGATGATTCCTATTGTTATTTTAGTTGTTAGTCTCATACTACTTATTTTTCTTGTTGTTTATACGTGTTATACATCTCCGTAATTTTTTCTATCGGAATGTCGAGCATATAGATTTGTTTAAAGAAATCGTTGATTTCATGCCGGAGGAAATAGTCTTTTCTTATTGAGATTATTTTTTTCTTAGCTCCGGCATTCACAAAATAACCGATACCCCGTTTATTAAAAATAATTTCCGACGATTGAAGATACTCAAATGACCGCATGACAGTATTGAAGTTCACCTCTACAACCGAAGCATATTCGCGTACAGATGGGATACGTTCTTCTTCCTTATATTTCCCGAGCAATATTTCATCGCATATTCGCTCGGCTATTTGCAAATAGATTGCTTTATTATCTTTAAAATTCATACTTAGAAGCGTTTAATTATTTCTGATTCGCGAAACCTGAAAAATGCAAGTGTCCAGTTGATAAGCGCACAGACAGATAAAATGAATGCTGTCCCTGTGAATACTTTGTCTTCATCAAGACGCCCTTCCATTTGTGGCTCAAAGGAACTGAGCATATTGAAAAAACTGTTGAAGTCTCCGTAAAACAATAAAATTGTCCACCGGCATATTAAAATAAACGCAATCGTGATAATCACGCCGGCTGAGAACGTTTTTATAAACGTTGCTTTCTCCCAGAAAGTAGCGCCTAAGATAAATATCGATTGGAAGAAAAGATACATTCCCACAGCTATTCCGAAGAAAGATTTACTGTAAAAGAAATAATTGCCGGGATGTCCTTCGCCCGGAGATATCAGTTGCCTCAAATCCATAAACCGGATATCCAGATCCGGATAACGTGCTGAGCAAATTCCTACACGTAGTGCATCCACAATCCAGAATGAAATAAAAAAGGCAATGATGTATCCGATCGTAATAATCATCCACCGGGATAAATATTTTTCCAGATTCGAAGAAGGACTGATTAAATAGAATATTCGTTTTACTTTATTATTCATCGGTTTCATTATCGTGGAAGCAAAAAGAATTCCAAACACAGGAAACAGGAACGTCATGAATATTAATAAATCTCCATTAACATCCGTATAAGATCCTCCCGCAATTTTATTGTAAAGAAAAAGGGATCGCCATATTAATATAACTCCTAATATGCCGGTCATAGTCAGGAACAGTAACAGGTACCATTTCCCATTTTCCAGGAAGTCTTTTCTGAAAACCATTCCTAATCGTTTTATATCAATTATATTATTCATCGTATCTTTGTTTTAAAGTTTATTGTCAAACAGTGCTTTTATTTTATCAGGACTTTCTAAGACCGCGTTAAAGAGTATTTCCAGATTAAGTATACTCTCTTCTTTTCTTTCATTATATAAAAGAGCATTGTATCCCAGTAAAGAAGGAGAAGCGTATATCGCTTTTTCATGGTTCATATCATTTGTCCCATTCACAAAATACAGATTCTGGCAAATATCGGTTGCTGCAGCATTCAGTAGTATTGCGTTATTGTCCAGGATAATAACATGTTCTATCAGTTTCTCCACATCCTGTACCTGATGCGTTGAAATGATGATTGTACGTTCGTCGGTCATGTTTGAAGCAATGAATTTTTTAAATTGACTTTTGCCCGGAATATCCAGTCCGTTTGTCGGCTCATCCATTATCAATAGCGAAGTGTTTGTAGCCAGTGCAAAGCTCATAAATACCTTTTTTTTCTGTCCCATCGAAAGCGCCCCCAGATTGATATCTAAATCTTCATCCAGATCGAAATGCTTTAAGTTTTGCTGCAACTGCTCTTGACTGAACTTCGGATAAAAAGAACTGTTTATGGCTATATACCTTTTCAGCGGTATATGGGGGAGCATAAATTCTTCCGTAACAATAAACATGTCTCTTAAAACGGAAGGCAGACGCTTTGATATATTTTCGTCATTATACGATACGTTGCCTTTTCGGGGTTGTAACAGGCCGGTCATTAAGTAGAGCAGGGTAGACTTGCCCGCTCCGTTTTTACCTAATAATCCATAAACTTTTCCTTTTTCTACCGATAAAGAGAAATCTTTAAAAACAGTTTTCTTCTTGTATCGAAAAGTGATTTCTTCTACTTTAATCATAGTGTTTTTCTGTTTAATGGGTTTATTATTATGCGATTAAATGTTGATATGCGTGTAATAGTGTATTAGTACACAACAAATGTAGATATCTATTTTTAATAACCAAAAGAAAACGAAACTTTTTTCTTATAAAATGCTACTAATTCATAATATTTTTTCAATAGGTCAATTCATTCATTTTATTACGTAAATTTGCCGTATAAAATAGAATCGAATGAAACTTAGTTTTTTATACCTTATTATTCTTGCGATATTTTCTGTTTCATCCATAACGCTGAATGCCCAATCGTATGAAGATATGATTGCAAAAAGTTATGAGTATGTAGATAATAATGACCTGTTTGCTGCCGAAGAGACATTAAAAGCAGCTATGCGTCTTGAACCTGCCAACCGGTATAATTATGCTTTGCTGACAAATTTAGGGACCGTTCAGCGTCGCCAGGGTAAATTTGACGATGCGGTTATTTCGTATACCGCTGCGTTAAGTCAGCAACCGAAAAGTGATCTGATCCTTCGGAATCGTGCTGAAACATATGCCGAAATGGGTAAGACCGAAAATGCTTTGCTTGATTATGAAACATTGCTTTCAATCAATCCGCTGGATGAGGATGCTTTATATAACCGAGGTTTGCTTTATATTCAGACAGAGAATTTTCTTTTAGCTGAAGCTGATTTCGAAAGGGTGCTTGAATTGAATCCCGAAACGGAGAAAGGACGAATGGGTTTTGCTATTTTAGAAAAGGTTCGGCGAAATTACAGCGAGAGTGAAATTATTTTCAATTATCTTATAGACAAGAATCCTCGTAACTGGCGTCTTTATGAAGAACGTGCAGAACTTTATTTTCTGATGGATAAAAAAGGGCGTGCTATGTCTGACCTGAATAAGGTTTTTGCCGAAGTTGCCGAACCTTCTGCTGAATTGTATGTACTTCGCGGCAGGGTTAAACTGGCTCAATATGAGAAAGAATCTGCTGCCATTGATTTCAAAAAGGCACAGGAATTAGGATATGATGCTGAGACGATAGCAACGCTGCTCAAGCAATCGTTTTAATTTTTAATGGGGAGACAGGAGTAAAGGAGTAATCAACCGTTGTCTCCGGAATCCAGTGGATTATAATAAAAATGTGATCGAAATAATGATAAATGGTTAACACGAATCATTAGTTATCGTCTTCTGATTCACATTAACCATTAATCATTAATCACTATTTAAGAATATAATCTGCAATCCAATCACCCACTGCTGAAGTTGAATGCGGGGTGGTACCTTGTGCAATATCTTCTGTTACCATACCTGCAGCCATTGAAGCTGTTACGGCATTCCGGATGATTTCTCCTTCCTGCATTAAGCCAAAGGCATATTCAAACATTAATGCTGCGGATAAAATGGTAGCCAACGGATTTGCTATATTTTTCCCGGCTGCTTGTGGGTATGAACCATGGATCGGTTCAAATACAGAGGTATGGATACCTATGGATGCGGAAGGCAACATTCCTAACGAACCGGTAATTACGGATGCTTCATCTGTCAGAATATCACCGAACATGTTTTCCGTTACCAGCACATCGAAACTTTTCGGCCATTGAATTAAACGCATAGCTGCATTATCAACGAACATATATTCTGTTTCTATAGCCGGATATTCTTTTTCAATTTCCTGTGCAACCTGTCTCCATAAACGAGATGTTGCCAGTACATTTGCCTTATCAACAATGGTTACTTTTTTACGCCGCTTCCCGGCATATTCATAAGCCAGGCGAACGATGCGTTCAATTTCTTCACGGGTATAGACACACGTATCATAGGCTGTATTCCCGTCTTCACTACGTCCTTGCGGCCGACCAAAATACATGCCTCCCGTCAGTTCGCGGATACACATAAAATCGACGCCATCTACCAATTCCGAACGTAAAGGTGATTGATGGAGTAAAGAAGGGAAGGTGGTTACCGGACGGATATTGGCATATAAGCCCAGTTTTTTGCGCATAGCTAACAAGCCCTGCTCGGGACGTACCTTTGCAGAAGGATCATTGTCGTATTTAGGCGATCCGATTGCGCCAAAAAGTACGGCATCGCTTTGCATACAAAGTGTATGTGTCTCGTCCGGATACGGATTCCCTACAGCGTCAATCGCAGTTGCACCAACCAACGCTTCTGTTGATGTCAACTCATGATTATATTTTACACAAACGGCCTTGACCGCTTTCATAGCTTGTGCTATAATTTCCGGACCGATACCATCGCCCGGTAAAACAGCAATATTTAATTTCATCTTTTAATGTTATAAATTTATAGAATTAATTGAGTAATAATGCGAATCAGTAGTCTACTAAGTTCAAAGTTTCAGGTTCAATGTTCAAAGTTTCGGTTCATCAATAAGTTCTACTAACTACTTACTACCAACTACTATCTACTTAAAACAATGACTTCTTTAACTCCTGATTGGGATTAATCATTAACCACTAATCATTATTACTCGTTTCTTTTGTAATAAACATATTTTGGTTCCATAGGGACATACGAATCATCATCCCACATGGTACTGGTAATCATCAGGTCCGCGCTATAGCGGTTACATGCAATCGGAACATTATGTACCCGGCACTGGCGAAGTAACATCTGGATGTCAGCTTCGTGAGGTTGGGGATTCAAATCATCAATCAGAAAAACAGCCAGGTCAATTTCTTTACGAACCACCATTGCTGCAATTTCTGCATCGCCTCCCAATGGCCCTGAATGCATACGTGTGATATTAGCATCAATGCCTTTGTCTTCAAATGCTTTTTGAATTAAACCTCCGGTTGTTCCGGTACAGACAAGTTGATGTTCAGCAAGAAAGTCCGCATTATGAATTGCCCATTCTATCATGTCCGCTTTACGGTTATCATGTGCCACTAATGCAATTTTTAATTTTCGGTTCATAGGTCTATTTTTTTAATGATTCTTTATTCCTACAAGTGATATATTTTTTCCATTACACTGTCCGTCATCTCGGATAAAATGGGAGATTATTTACTTTCCACTTTCAATTTTCAACTTTCCATTAATTTAGCTCTCTGCATTTTCGATCTTATTCAACATTTTCAATGTTGCCTTAATCGCTGCTTCTATCTGGTCGGCATCCAGGCCGCGAGTCTTAAATTCTACCCCGGCATAGTTCCAACTGATGACGGTTTGCACGAAAGCATCCGTGCGGCCACCGGGAGGAATAGATACCGCATAGTTCGTCAACATAGGGAACGGACGACCCAGCGATTCATAAATCTTACGAAGCGCACGAACAAATGCATCGTATTGTCCGTCACCTGTTGCCGTTTCCTCATATGCCTGTCCGTCAATCTCAATTTTCAATGTTGCTACAGGCTTTAATCCTTGTGTCAAAGATAAGGAATAATTCATTATCTTGATATCATTATCTATGGTATCGTATCGTAAAATATCTGAAACGATGTAAGGCAGATCTTCCTGCGTGACCATTTCTTTTTTATCTCCCAACTCAATAATACGTTCCGTAACCTTACGCATAGATTCTTCATCCATCTCAATGCCTAATGCTTCCAGGTTTTTGCGTATATTAGCTTTCCCGGATGTTTTCCCTAAGGCGTATTCACGTGTACGACCAAATCGCTCCGGCATCAGATCATTATAATACAGGTTGTTTTTGCTGTCACCATCTGCATGCACACCGGCACACTGTGTGAATACATTTTCTCCGACTACCGGACTATTGGGAGAAATATGAATACCGGAATACATTTCGACGGTTTTACTTACATGGTTTATTTTTTTCTCACAAATAGCCGTTTCTTTTTTCAGCTGGTCATGCAATACAGCTACCACACTGCTCAGTGATGCATTTCCGGCACGTTCTCCAAGCCCGTTGATGGTGGCATGTACGCCATGTATACCGGCGCGAACCGCAGAAAAGACATTTCCGACCGCCAAATCATAATCATTATGCGCATGAAAATCGAAATGCACATCCGGATAACGGTCAATCATATCTTTGCAATAAGTATATGTATTTTCCGGATTCAGGATGCCCAGGGTATCCGGTATCATAATCCGGCGGACAGGCAGTTTTACCAATGCATCCATCATTTCATATACATAATCCGGTGAATGCTGAATACCATTAGACCAATCTTCCAGATAGATATTTACCACTATACCAACTTCAGAAGCTTTTAGTACTTCGTTGGTTATATCTTTAATATGCTGTTCCGGTGTTTTCTTTAATTGTTCAGTCAAATGCTTCAATGAACCTTTACATAATAGATTCATCACTTCACATCCGGCCGATTGTATCCACTCGATTGACATGCCGTTATCCACAAAACCAAGAACTTCCAGTCGCGACAAAAGTCCCGCCTCAGAAGCCCAGTCTGCGATTTTCTTCACCGATTCGAATTCGCCATCCGATACACGTGCTGAAGCAATCTCGATCCGGTCAACGTTCAATTCATTCAGTAAAAGCCTTGCAATGGCTTTTTTTTCATGAGCAGAAAAAGAAACACCACGTGTTTGTTCACCATCACGCAAGGTTGTATCCATTATTTCTATCATAAGCTCTTTGTTTTTTTTATATAGTACCCCAGACCCCTAAAGGGGCTTAAAGAAAAAAAGATCTACTTTCCCTTATGTTCCCCTTTAGGGGCTAGGGCTTTACTTGTTGCTTTGTTCATATGCTTCGATTTTATCTTTCCGGCTCAATAAATAATCAATATCATCCAGTCCATTTAATAAACAATCCCGTTTATAGGCGTTTATCTCGAATGACTCCGATTTTCCGGTTGCATGATTCGTTATTTGTTGCTTTTCCAGGTCGACAGTCACTTCTGTCTTTGGGTTCTTTTTTACTTCCTCAAAAATATCGGCTAAAAATTCAGGAGATACTACCACCGGTAAAATCCCATTATTCAACGAGTTATTTTTGAAAATGTCGGCAAAGAAACTGGACACTACTACCCGGAAGCCATATCCGCCAATAGCCCATGCTGCATGTTCACGGCTTGAACCGCTACCGAAATTCTTCCCGGCCACCAGGATTTGTCCGCTATATGTCGGATCATTCAGCACAAACGAAGCAACCGGATTGTCTTCCTTGTCGTATCGCCAGTCGCGAAACAGATTGTCACCAAAACCATCTTTCGATGTCGCTTTTAAAAAACGTGCCGGGATAATCTGATCCGTATCTACATTTTCTAACGGAAGCGGCACAACTGTACTTGTTATTTTATTTAATTTCTCCATTATAATTATATTTTTCTATTCTTTGATGCGAAATAACATTTCGGTATCTATAAATATAATACCGGCATTCGGGTAACTCCCTGAAATTGTTTTAAAGCTATCTATATTTTGCCCTGTCACTTTAAATAAATATTCGTGATCAGTTTTTTTCTGAATATCAGCATTTTCATAGCCTGTCATAAAACCTTTACTGTAAATATATTCCAGACTATCCATCCCATTGTGTTCGATAAAATAAACCGATAAATTATCAAATGCTTGTCCATTCTTAAAACTAAAATCCAGATTGCTTAGTTTAAACACATACCGGTCGCCTGTATCAAATGTATTCTTGTAGAGAATGCCCGTTGAAGTTATATCATTGTTAATTAATAAAGTATCATAGACAAAGACGTCTCCATCTTCATCCCAATCAAACCAGATAAATCTTGAATCTCCGGATATTATACATTCACACGCCATACCATGATTATCACTTTTCGAGCACGAAAAGAAAAGTAAGCCCAGGCATGCGTATAGTAGATATTTGCTCATTGGAGTATTAATTTACTGTTCTCGGATCACTGATTTTGCCGGTAACAGCAGCAGCAGCAGCTACTAACGGACCAGCCAACAACGTTCGTGCACCTGGTCCCTGGCGCCCTTCGAAGTTGCGGTTGCTGGTACTTACACTATACTTACCTGCCGGGATTTTATCTTCGTTCATAGCCAGACATGCGGAGCACCCCGGTTGACGCAGTTCGAAACCGGCTTCAACCAGTACTTTATCTAAACCTTCAGCACGGATTTGTTTTTCAACCTGCCATGATCCCGGAACAAGCCATGCAGTTACATTCGGCGCTTTCTTCTTCCCTTTTACAAACTTTGTAAAAGCGCGGAAATCTTCTATCCGGCCGTTTGTACAACTACCTAAAAAGACATAGTCAATTGGTTTACCAATGATCTTTTCTCCGGCTTTGAAGCCCATATAATCCAATGACTTTTCAAAAGAGATATGTCCGGCTTCATCAATATTTTCCAGTGTTGGGATGGAGTCATTGATACCCATACCCATACCCGGATTTGTACCATAAGTGATCATCGGTTCAATGTCTTCGGCTTTAAACGAAATTTCTTTATCAAAGACAGCATCATCGTCCGAACGAAGTGTGCGCCAATACGCCAGCGCTTTTTCCCATTCATCGCCTTTTGGTGCAAATTCACGTCCTTTCAGATACTCAAAAGTGACTTCGTCGGGTGCAATCATACCACCACGTGCACCCATCTCAATCGATAGATTACATATCGTCAAACGTTCTTCCATTGTGGTATTGCGGATCACTTCACCTGCATATTCAACAAAGTAGCCTGTGGCGCCCCCGGTTGTCATCCGGCTGATGATATATAAAGCAACATCCTTGGCTGTTACGCCATCTTTCAGTTTGCCATCAACCGTGATGCGCATTGTTTTAGGCTTACGTTGCAGGATACATTGTGTTGCTAATGTCATTTCTACTTCACTGGTCCCAATTCCGAAAGCAATTGCACCCATGGCTCCGTGGGTTGATGTATGACTGTCACCGCAAACAATTGTCATACCCGGCTGGGTAAGTCCTGTTTCCGGGCCTACCACATGGATAATTCCGTTTTTAGGGTGTAACAGTCCATAATGTTCAACATTAAATTCGACAGCATTCTGCGCAAGTGTATCTACCTGTTTTTTAGAAACCGGATCTTCAATGGGCCTGTCCTGATGCAAGGTCGGGATGTTATGATCGGGTATACATGTAATCCGTTGCGGACGGAAAGGGCGTAATCCACGTTCACGAAGTCCGGCAAAAGCCTGCGGACTGGTTACTTCATGACAGTACAGGCGATCGATATATAACTGTATGGTTCCATCAGATAATGTATCCACTACATGTTTATTCCATATCTTTTCAAATAAAGTTTTCATACGTTATTTTTTATTTTTTATATTATTGTCGTATGGAAACTCGCATAAAATACAATAATGTTGATTATGAGTATTTTGAATGCTCGTTTTCATTCTTATTCGTATATTTTGAGTTGTAATTATTTGACAAATTTATTGATTGCATCGACAAAAGCTTCAACTGACGCGGCAATAATATCCGTGTTTGCTGAAAATCCATAATACATGTTGCCTTCAAACTCAACCTGCATGTGCACTTTCCCAACATCATCACTACCTCTGTCAATGGCCTGGATCAGGAATTCCTGGATCGTCATTTGCCTGTGAATGATACTTTTTACGGCCTTAATTGCTGCGTCAACCGGACCATTCCCTGATGCGGCAGCTTCAAACTTCTCACCGGCAATATCCAGGCAAACACTTGCTACGGATTTCACACCTACACCCGAAGTTACCTGCAGATAATCTACTTTGATCCGGTGCGTTGAAGTCCGGTCTTCACCGACAAGCATTAATACATCATCATCGTTGATGTCTTTTTTACGGTCGGCAAGTTTCAGGAACGCTTCGTATACTTTGTCCAGTTTATCACTATCCAGCTTAACCCCTAATACATTGAGACGGTGTTTCAGGGCTGCACGTCCGCTACGTGCAGTTAATACGATTGCGTTATCGTCAATTCCTACATCTTTCGGATCGATAATTTCATAGCTTTCCCGGTTTTTAAGTACGCCATCCTGGTGGATACCTGATGAGTGCGCGAAAGCATTACGTCCCACAATCGCTTTGTTGGGTTGTACAGGCATATTCATCAGGCTGGATACCATACGGCTGATTCCATAGATTTTAGAGGTATTGATATTTGTTTCAATATTTCGCTCTTTATGGCTTTTAAAGATCATAACAACTTCTTCCAATGATGTATTACCGGCACGTTCGCCAATTCCATTGATGGTTACTTCAACCTGACGTGCTCCATTTAGTACGCCTTGTACCGTATTGGCTGTAGCCATTCCCAGGTCGTTGTGACAATGCGTTGAAATGATCGCTTTATGAACGCCATCTACATGTTCCATCAGATATTTAATCTTTGCTCCATATTCATCGGGTAAGCAATAGCCGGTAGTGTCCGGTATATTAACAACCGTAGCGCCTGCTTTTATTACCGCTTCGACTACTTTCGCCAGGTATTCATTATCAGTCCGTCCGGCGTCTTCGCAATAGAACTCAACATCTTCAACATATTTCTTTGCATATTTGGTGGCAGCGATAGCGCGTTCCAGTATTTCGTCCTGATTCGAATTGAATTTATGTTTGATATGGTAGTCTGAAGTTCCGATACCTGTGTGTATACGTCCCCGTTTAGCCGCTTTTAATGCTTCGGCTGCTACCTCGATATCTTTTTCTACAGCCCGTGTTAATGCGCATATTGTAGGCCAGGTAACGGCTTTCGTTAATTCGACTACGCTTTTAAAGTCACCCGGACTGGATACCGGAAAACCAGCCTCGATCACATCTACTCCAAGTTCCTCCAATGCCCGGGCTACCTGTATTTTTTCAACTGTATTCAACTGGCATCCGGGCACTTGTTCTCCGTCCCGCAGTGTCGTGTCAAAAATAAATAATCTGTCTGCCATAATTCTATTTTATTTAATTGTTAAAGTGCGATTCAAAAAAAAACCTTTCTCACGGGAAGTGAGAAAGGTTTTTCTTTATGATATCTATGCCAAACTACATATAACATTCTCACTTCCTATCCTGTCCCCAGAGTAGAATAATAATAGAAATGTTAATAATATTGTTTGTAAAATTCTGCATAACTTGATTTCTGTTTACGGATGCAAAGATAGCGTGTATTTTGAGAACACCAAAATAATTTACAACTTTTTCCTGATAAATCTTTCAGTTTATAATCAAAAGTCCGTTTTATCCTATAAATTGTCACTTATCGCTCTGTGTATCCTGCAAACGTTTACTGCTATGGAACGATCAAAGATTGGCTGTAACCACATGAAAACCGGACATCCTGAAAACGCATAACTATAATGATATCATTTTAATAAATTGTCTCACTGTAGATTCGATATGATGAATATATTTTTATGTTCTTTGGCAGTACCTTGTGCTAAACATTTTATTATTTTTGCTTGTTTAAATAATAAGGATAATAATATATAGTAAATTATGAAACCAATAGTAATATTTTTAGGAATAATTGCATGTGTGCTTACCGGTTGTAAGACGACCCAGGATCCTGCTAAAATTGCAGAAAAAGAAGCGCAGGAAGCACAGGATAAGATTTGGTATGATGCTGCAGTAAAATCATTGAACGATCGTGAATTTGTGCTCGAGGCTGACCGTGTTAATTTTAGAGGGGGGCGTTTTATATACGTCACATCTAATACAAATTTTGTATCTATGCATGGGGATAAAGCTACGATTCAAATGGCATTCAACTCTCCTTACGCCGGTCCGAACGGGATAGGAGGGATTACTGTAGACGGCACAGCTTCTAATATAAAAATGGATACGGATAGTAAAGGGAATGTTACATTCAGTATGATGGTACAGGGGGTTGCAGTGTCAGCTAACGTCACACTCCGGATGACAAACGGCAGTAATAAATGTACGGCTACTGTAAGTCCGAATTTTAGCGGAAACCGGATTGATTTTACGGGTTCGCTGTATCATGAGTCAGAGTCTAATGTGTTTAAAGGACGGTCTTTGTAAGATTTGGCTGTTATGAGACGAATAGAACCCTCATAACTTTATTGATTTTATTTTATGATATGCATTCGCTATTTCCGGCATCGGATAATCTTTCCATTTGGCGACCAATAGGGACACGTCATTCAGCAACCGTTCAATCTCTTTAGCTGATTTTTTTGCCGGAGAGCCAAACAGTGAAAATGTTTTCTTGGGTGTTTTATCTCTCAGATCTATTGCGTGATTTTGTGCGGCGAGAGCCAATCGCTTGGCAATTTCCAACCCCAGTGGGTTCTCGTCGATTTCTAATGAGGCATTTACATACTTCCGGTAGAGTTCTTTAAGCATCTGATATTTTTCTTCGGCATGGATAAAATCTCCTTTATCGGAATAATCATAATGTGTATTATAAAGCTGCTTAACCTGACGTAGCACGACTTCGGCCGGAATATCGGGGTGACATAGTAATTCTGTGTGTAATTGATGACATTGTTCAACGTGTTCAAAGTCTTTATTCTCTAGTAGTTTGACGATCAGATTATACAAGCCTCGTGAAATCTGATTAAATGTATCCGTGTCCCATGGCTGCGGCATAGAAGCTGCAATCTGCATAAATCCCAGGCTTTCATCTTTATCCGTCAATTGCTCTGCAATAAAAACAAGCGCCCGTGCATATTCCTCTTTCAGAGAACTGATTTTCGGATAACCGTTCACTAACTTTTTCAATTCCTCCAGGTAATATCCCTGGTATGTCTGACGATTATTATCCATCCCGATACAGACCAGATCAGCAAGCGCCACTGCGTAGTTGTATTTGATCGACGTGTCTTCATCACGTTCGATCATGTATTTGAGCTGACGCAACGCTTCTTCACGAAAAGACGGTTCACGAACTTCTTCACTGTCAGTGGCAATTCCTCTCAGAACCATACTGATGTAGTTTGTTAAATCGCTCTTGATCTCCTTATACTTCCCGGATAATTGCTCTAATGCTTCTTTGCATTTTACGGCTTCTTTAAATTCCAGTTGCTTCAAATGGCGGATGGCAATTGCATAGATCGCTCGTGCATAACACTCGGCGACATCAGGATGCTGCGTATCTGCCTCCATCTGTTTGAGTTCATCATATTTAAGTAGTGCGGCGTCTATCTGCTTAGTCAACACATAATGGTTGAACAAGGCTATTAAAATCTCAGCCATCCGCTTCCGTACAATCTCTTTGGTGCGCTCGTCTGTTTCTTTCAGCAGCAGATGGCGATGTGTGGCGCTTAGTTCTTCTGCTTTCCGGATCTGTTCATGTTCTATATTTAATTCAACTAATGTTTCGGTCAGGCCGGAGATTGTCCGAATGATGCCCTCATCTGTATCATTCGGGATCTGTCTGGCAGTATCAAACCACTCGTTGGCCGATTCGTAATCATCTTGTTTGATATAAAACTCGATCCAGTATGAAAAAGCGCGGACATATAGGTAAGTCATATATTCATTTGCAGCATACGGCAAATAGAATTTGTGTAATTCTTTAAAGATTTGGTCGGCTTCTTCCTCCATTTCTATCCGGAGATAATAGTAGACAAAGTCGACGAACGCACGCATCAGACTTTCTTCGAGTTCGCAGTGAGGGTTTTTCCGGACTAATTGTTTCAGTGTATCGTGTAACTCGCAGGCTCTGTCGAGATTCTCATTTTCATCCAGCAGATAGCCGTCTCCTGCAAGATAAACCAATGCATCGACATAAATCCGGGTGATGGCACAATCGTTGGTTTGCTCGTGAAGCCGGCATAAATCAGCCAGGTGCTTTTCGGCTTTCGGTGATGCGCCGTAGTCGGCAAACGCCTCAATCAGGCGGTATTTGGCATGAGCCAGATTTTCCTGTTGTCGGCCATTTCCATTCTTTTTGCATGAAACAGCATATTGATCAACGTATTCAACGGCTTCTTTGAAATCCGTATCATCACAATATTCGATTAACTCCTCAACTTTTTCAATTAACTCTCCTAATGTATTATCCATTTTTTCGTATTTTGATGAGCAAAACGTAAACCGGTGGTAAATATATATCAAAAGTTAAAGTTATTAAAGTTTTAGTGAGACATGGATGACTTGATTCTAAAAAAAAAGGCCGCCCCCAAAATGGAGACAGCCTGATTCCAATTATTGATATGATTAAAAAAAGATTTTTAAAATTAGGGCTCTATTAGTTTTATGTCTTTTAAGTAATAACTATCGGAGAACGAAGAGTTCTGTTCATTTCCCCAGAAGCAATACAAATACGTTTGGTCATCGAAATCGGAAGATGTGGAAAATAAGGCTTTTCCTTTGCTGCGGGAAATGCCGGTTTCATGAAATACGGTTGTATAAGTTTTCGGTTGATCTTTCGGTTGCTTTTCCGGTCGTAATTCTACTATATATAACAGGTCGTTCGGTGTGCCAATCGCTTTCGCAGGGTCGTATTCCCATTGCAACAGGCAGTCGCGGTTATTATGTTGCTCAACCTGTATATGGTCGGGTAACGGGAGCAATCCAAAGCTGAAATGTAAGCGTCCGTAGTCAATTACTTCCTTGTCTTTCCCGAAAGCATAGATATTACGTTGCGTAAATATATTTTTTGCATTTTTCCCGGTTCCATTGGCCGCGATTTTCCATACCTGCTTGAAAATATCCACTTTTATTTTATCATAAAAACGGTTACATCCCGCAAAGCGTCCACGCGCTGAAAGCTGCTTTTCGGTTTTCGCATCACGATATTTTTTGGGTTTAGAGCGAATGTAATTTACTCCATTCCGCTGATAGAATACCAGGTTACTAACCGTGCCCGAAATATTAAGTAATTCATTGACCCTTGCCATATATCATTCTTATGTTTTTACTGTGGCAAAGATATTGCAAAAAATTGAATAAATACTAATTTAAATCGAAATAGTTCGAAAATTGCGGTTTTAATGCCGAGTTTGTGCCGAATTAGTGCCGAGTTTGACATTAATAAAAGCTTAAGATATAGTGTTTTAATGTCGGCGTTTTTTTTAGCGTATTTTTTTTGTATTTTTCTCAAGAAATCCGGTTAAGCACGGGAAATGTGTGAACGGATTTGTATGTTCGTTTCGGATTTTTAATCTTTGTAAGAACTTAGAGGTCGCTTAACTATTCTCGTGGAAAATTTAAACAGCCTCTTATCCGATGCGTATGAAAAAGATCGTTATAGCTGCTGATTCGTTTAAAGGTTCTGTTCGTTCAATAGAAGTTGCTGAATATGTAGAACAAGGAATAAAATCTGTGTTTCCGGAATGTGAAGTACGGAAAGTGTATATTGCAGATGGCGGGGAAGGTACAGTGGAGGCATTGGTATCATCGTTGAATGGTAAATATGTAGAGGTTAATGTTCATGATCCCCTGATGCGTCCGGTTGTTGCAACATATGGTATTCTTGAAGAGGGAACAGTTGCAGTGCTCGAAATGGCCTCTGCCTCGGGATTGACTTTGTTAAAACCGGAAGAACGCAATCCGTTAAAAACAACGACTTACGGAACGGGCGAAATGATGGCTGATGCTTTACAGCGTGGTTGCCGTAAATTGTTGGTAGGGATTGGCGGAAGCGCGACTAACGATGGCGGAACAGGAATGCTTTCGGCGTTGGGATTCCGTTTCTATAGCAAAGAAGGAAATGAATTAAAGGGTGGCGGGGAAATATTATCTCGAATTGCATCCATAGACAACCGTTATGTTATGGAAGAATTAGCAAATGCAGAAATCACAGTAGCTTGTGATGTGACTAATCCTTTTTCCGGGCCTGATGGAGCTGCTTATGTGTATGCACCTCAAAAAGGTGCGGACAGTTGTATGGTTGAAGAGCTTGACCGGGGATTAAAGCATTTTGCCGACGTGATTAAAACATATAATGGAATCGATGTGGAATTGATTCCGGGTGCAGGCGCTGCAGGAGGATTAGGAGGTGGCTTTGCAGCGCTTCTTGGCGCCAGGCTGGTCTCCGGAATAGAAATGGTATTGGAAACTATTCGTTTCAGGGAGATAATTCGTAGTGCGGATCTGATTATTACCGGTGAGGGCAAACTGGATTTGCAAACGGCAATGGGTAAAGCTCCGCGTGGTGTATTGGATGCTGCAGCTTTGCAGGGAATACCGGTAATTGCAATCGGCGGTTCCGTTGAAAATACAGGGATGCTGAATGAGCAGGGTTTTGCAGGGGTGTTTTCTATTCAGCCCGGTCCGGTAACACTTGAAAAAGCAATGGAGCATGATTATACCTGTCGGCAAATTGTACGGACAGTTTCACAATTGATGTTGTTTGTCGGAAAGATGAAGCCTTTAATCAAGTAAATCCCCTAGGTCCAAATATCCAAACTGTATATCGTCATCCATGCTCATGATAATCCGGTGGTTGTCCTTGTCATAACAAAATTTCACAATTTGATATCCAGTTTCTAAGGTCTTCAGATAATTACCCTCTAAGTCAAAAATTATAAATTTGGTTGCCCAGATAGATTTTCCATCTTTAAAACTTTTTTCTCCCGAGTAGAGTGTGACTATTCGATCGTTACAAAATGCCACATCTCCATAATAATCAATGCCATGCGTTTGTGTATCCCAGCCAGGTCCATATATATTATATTTTAAGTTTCCATCAAGACCACATATCGTCATCAAATCATGAGGTACATAACACTCTATATACATACCATGTTCCTCAGATATACCAAAACAAATGCGTTTCTTTTTTACATCCGGATGAATCGTATAATTCATAAGTTTTATTTCACCGGTTCTCATATTGAATTTCCCAACAACAGGTTTGAAATCACTACTACCAATGGGTTCTACAATTACGCCAATAGATAAGGTATCGTTAATGAATGCATAGTCCCAAGGATGTAATTGTTCGCCCATTTTCATTTTTTCTATAGGCAAGTATGCCGGATCAGTAATTACACTGTCCAGGTCATAACTGAAAATTTTGTTTTTACCATGATCTGTTACGTAAAACTTACGATTTATTTTGTCTTCTACTATATACCCTAAACGTGCAATCTCTCCCGGTCCTTGTCCTTTAAGCCCGGTGCTCGTTATATACTCGAAATTGTCTTTGTCAAAAATATGTATTAACTCATTGGCCGATTTGTGATCCTCGATGAATAAATAATTATCGACAATCTGCAGCCATGAATAATTGTTGATGAGGAGCTCTTCTATCACGATCTCTTTTATTTTGTGACGCACATTGGTTGTATTATTTCTTTTGTTTTGGTGTTTCTCAGTTGTTGAATTTGATGAGCATCCCCAGCAAAAGGCGATCAGTAGAAACAGGCATACTGTTTTATTCATATTTGGTGACGATTTTGTGTATTGTGAGACATGTTTACTTTCATTGATAAGATATATAATTCCTAAATTTCTAAACTGGTACTATATAATGGTTTGAAATATACTTGTTTTTTTTCTGTTCTTTATTGTTTTTGTTCTTTTTATGATATATATTTGTTATGTGTAAATATTTCGAATGAAATTGAATTAAACGTAAAATATTGAAATTGGCGCTCCCTCCCAGGTATGCCGAAGGGATGGCGTTTAATAGCAAAATTTTCACAGATCCTAATTATGTTTTAGATGACCAAAAAGGTGAACATAGATACACATATTATACGAGTTGCGATATTATCCACAATATTCGACCCAATAAATAAAAATAAAATATGAATAAGCAAATGGAAAAATTAAAACAACTTTTCCTGATTTTAGTTGGATTATGTTTTACAGGCTTTGTATCTGCACAACTCGATTGTACGATTGATGGTCCATCCCATCCGTTGAAACCGGTATTCGGGCTACCACGGATTCTGGCAGATACCGTGCATATTAAGACATACGTATTAACAGGGCACTCGTCTCCACCACCTCCTTCCTGGACAAATGTGTATACATTCCACGAAAATAACCGCATTGATACGATATGTAACGTTACAGGAGGCCAGATCTTAAAGTACTCGGATAAAGGTCAACTTCTTTCAAAATCAAGATATGCTCCCGGCTATGTTTCAGTGAATACAGGTGAATATGTTGCTCCTTGGGAAGTGTTAGACGTTGAATTTGAATACGGCGAAGACGGACGGATGCTTAAAACTACACAGTATGGATTTGATGGGGATAGTTCCTATGTCGATTCTGTTTATACCTATAATTACACGATGACGGATAGCGGTTATATTGTACACAATCAGGCAGAGTGTATCCTGGATGATCAGGGGCGTGTGACCCATATTAAAGGTCTGGACGATAGCAAAAAAGTTGAATATGTTTACGATGAGGAAGGCCGTCAATTCAGGGTTGGGGAGACTTATTATTTCTATTTTGAGAATGGTTTCAGATCCTTGATCTATTCTCATCGGGGCCAAAGTGTGTTGGGAGCTCCGGATGCATGGTCGAGAATAGATTATTTTTTTCAGGAAAATGGTTATTTGAAAGAAAAGATAGACTATTTAAAGGATGAAGGTGAAACGGAGTGGAGAGTTTATAATCACGATGAATGGTTTTACTATTACAAGGATGATAATCCGTTGGCAAATATTACGATTGAAGAACAGCCGGGAGGCACAGTTTATGCCACGGCCGGTGCAGTCATGATAGGAACGGAAGCAGCTACAACCGTAAGCGTTTATTCGTTCAGTGGACAACTGGTAACCCAACAGCGTATTTCAGCCGGCACCAACCGTATTGCTTTATCCAAAGGATTGTATATCATTGTTGTCAATGATAAAGGATATAAAATCGTTGTAAAATAAAGGTTTTCAGTTTCTGGAAGTCAACTAAATAATATCGATATTACATAGTTAGCTGCGGATATCTCTTTCAGGGAGATATTCGCAGTTTTTTTTTAGCCAGGTTTCTTACCAGAATAAATGTTTTACAAATTTATTTTTTTTTGGATGGTTTTATGGAAATCTTTATAAAAAAGCATCTGTATGACTAGTAGTATCTTTAAGCGTAAAGAATGTACTGATTCTTATTTTTTACTAATATTAAAACAATTATTTTATTTTAGAAGGGAATGCCGATGCCCGGTTTAAGTAGGCTTTAAAAGTAAGTTACTATGGTAAAAAAAATCTTTTTAGCGTTCACATTGATGAGCTGTTTTTTCTTTCATGCCAATGCGCAGGATTTGTTTGCTAAAGGCGACAAAGTCGTTAGTGTAGGTGTCGGTATCGGCAGTTACCTGGGTGGATCTGGTTATAAGATGAGTGTTCCTCCAATTTTAGCTACTTATGATCAATGCATCATCGACGGATTGATAAAAGGTAAAGCATCTATCGGTGTAGGAGGTTATCTTGCATATACAGCGAACAAATGGGAGACAACGATTTCCGGTTACGATTATGGATATAAATATAGCTATATGATTATCGGCGCTCGCGGAACGTTTCATTATCAGGCTATGGACAAGCTGGATACGTATGGCGGTGCAATGTTGGGATACGATATTGTAAATAGTAGGTATTTCGGTGATGATGCATATAGTGCTGCCTCAAAGGCTTCCGGAAGCGAATTGGCTTATTCCTTGTTTGTTGGTGCACGTTACTACTTCATGGATAACCTGGCTGCTTTCGCAGAAGTTGGTTACGGCATCGCCGCTTTAGAATTAGGTATTTCTTATAAGTTCTAAGAGAAATAAAAACAGTAGAAAAGAGGATGAGGCTGCAAGTAGGCAGTATCATCCTCTTTTTCTTTTATTCATCAGCCATTTACGAATAGATGTATTGACCTATTGCATGATTATATACGCAAAGAGTAAGTTAATAAATGTGATAACTACCAACGCAATTTCTTTTGTTTCTCTACTTTATTAACTTTGTACTTCTGAATAATGTAACTCGAAAAAATAATACTAAAGCGCCTCTTAGTAGCTGTTAGGGGCACTGAATCATAAAAAATAGTACCATGAGACTCTTACTTATATTATTGATGTTTGTTCCCTTCATGGAAACATTTGCACAACAATCTGGTTCACAGGGTGAATTTAAGATTGAAGGAGATAAAGACATTTATATGTTGACTTATTTCCGCCAACGTTATCCGACGCGTATTGAAATTGATTCCAAAGGAAATATAATCGAAGTTCCACTGCCGGACCCGATGCAGGTAGAGGAATTACATATTGCCCTATCCACGGATGGACGGCATTGGACGGCATTGAATAATAATGAGCCGGTATGGGATCAACAGATGCGCGACCCTTATGTGCGCCGTAGTCCTGATGGGCTTTGGCGGCTTATGGCAACGGGCGGTGGCAGAAGGGCCGACCGTGAAACAGTAGGGCCGGGTTGTCTGTACGCCACCTCGAAAGACTTGATAAACTGGCAGGTTGAAGGCTCTTTGCCATTAATGAAAGATGTCCGGAATGAAGAGGGGGCCATGGCAAGGAATATCTGGGCGCCGGAATGGTTCTACGATGAAAAGACGAAAGAATATATGTTGTTCTGGTCTTCATCATTCGAAGATGCGGGTTGGAAAAAAAGTCGGCTTTGGTACTGCAAGACCCGCGACTGGGAAACATTTACCCCTGCTCAGGTTCTATTTGAACCGTCCTATTCAGTTATCGACGGTACACTGCTGGAGCATGAGGGTACTTACTACTTGTACCACAAAGAAGAAGAGTTTGGAGAAAAGACCGGTGAAAGAAGAGCAATCCGCCTGGCTACATCAAAGAAACTGGAAGGGCCTTACACGATTATCGAAGGGCCGCTGAATCAAGGCCAGATCGTTCCGGTAATAACCGAAGGTCCTACTATAGCGAAAGATCCTGTAAAACCCGGATGGTTACTATACTATGATTATTGTATGACCAACCGCTTTGGAGCTTCTTATTCGTCCGACCTGATCAACTGGTCAGTGGTAGAAGATGCTAGTTTCCCCTCCGAAGCACGTCATGCCACCGTTTCCATTCTCAAACCGGAAGAAGCAAAGAAGCTCATGGAGACTTATAATACGAAAACCATTACCGGTTATGTTAATCCGTTTTATGGTACGACTACGCTTTGGGATAGCATAGACCTGGGTTATAAACCCAGCCCTCATCCCGAGTTTCGTACAGTGCTTACCGAACAGGGACGTCGTCCGGCACAAGGTTATGCACGAGCCTGGGGTGGCGAAACTTATCCGGGTGCAGCATTGCCTCATGCTATGGTGCAAGCAACGCCTGTTACCATGTGGGGATCCGGCTCCGGCTATCAGTATGAAGATACAACTATCTATGGATTTTACCATACCAGTCATGGACAATGGGGATTGGGACACGTTCCTGTTTTGCCTTTCACGGGGCAACTAACCCCTGATAATTACGCTTCGGGATATAGCCACGAAAATGAATCGGCAAAGGCCGGTTATTACCAGGTTTACCTTGAACGTTATGGCGTGAATGTTGAAATGACCACTACAAAACGCAGTGTATATCATAAACACACATACCGCAAAGGAGACGACAGGAAATTATTGCTCAACCTGTCGCGAACAAATAGCGTGCGCGCCGGAGGGGCCAAATGGACTTTTAAGCTTATCGATGAAAACTCTTTCTCCGGTTCACAGAACGACATCTATTTTTATGCCGTGTCAAACCACAAGATCACCGGAACAGATTCAGTAAAGCACAACCGGGAAACATTCACCATTGTTCATTTTGCCGACGGCAACAACCCGGTGGAACTGAAGATTGGTTTCTCCTTCGTAAGTGCTGACAAAGCAAAGAAAAACTTAGAAGCGGAAATGATAAACAAGAGTTTCGCACAGGTAGTCGAAGAGGCTGACAAGACCTGGGAAAATATGTTGTCAAAAATCCGGGTAACCGGCGGAACCGAAAAACAAAAACGGACGTTCTATACCTGTCTGTACCGGGTGTTACAGTATCCGGCTCTCCGCAGCGATGTCGATGGTGATTATACCGATCCGCGTGGGATTGTGACCAACAAAGGTTTTGATTATTACACCAGCAATAATTACTGGGACACTTACGCTAATAAAATGGTGCTGTTGGAAATGCTCGAGCCGGAACTGACCACCCATGTGATCCGGTCGGATATTGAAAGGGCAAAATCCTCCGGTTATTTATCAAGCGGCTTCCACGGCGACTTCTCTACATCGTTTATTACAGGTAGTTATCTTCGCGGACTTCGTGATTTTGATGTCGAAAGCGCTTACAAATTTGCGTTGAACAACGCTACAAAACCTGGGGAAAGTGGCCGTAGAGGCGGAAGGAAATATCTTGACGAATACATACAAAGAGGTTGGATCGCCGAGAATCGCGTTCCCAATCCTACGGTTAAGACCGAAGAGGACGAAGCAAAGGCTGCCGTGATGAAAACGATCGAGTATGCTTATAGTGATTATTCCGTGGCGCTTTTTGCCAAAGAAATGGGTGATATGGATAATTACAATCTTCTGATGCAACGCTCAAAGAACTATAAAAACCTGTTCGACCCGTCAACCGGCTTCTTGCGCGGACGTTGGGATAATGGCGATTGGGTGACCCCTTACGATCCCACTTATCCTTATTATGTATATATGTACCGCGAATCCTCCGGATGGCAATCCACCTTCTTCGCACCACAAGATCCAAAGGGTCTTATAAGCCTGTTTCCAAGCAAGCAGGCTGTTGAGCAAAAGCTTGATTCACTGTTTGCCATTCCTTTTGCCGGCTACGAAGCAGATAACCTGACCGGATGGTTTGGCCAGTATTGCGCAGGAAACCAGCCTGCACAGGGTATCTCTTATTATTACTACTTTGTCGGAAAACCTGAAAAAGCACAGGATAAGATAGATATCCTGATGCGGGACTATTACGACATGGGTAAAGAAGGTCTTGCCTACGCCGGAATGGATGATGAAGGCGGGCTGTCGGCATGGTATGTTATGAATGCTCTCGGTCTGTACTCCTTCTCGCCTGCCGATCCGGAATATATTATTACAGTTCCTGTTTTCGACAGTGTTGTTTTTGACCTTGGCGGAACACCGTTTACCATCACTAAAAAAGGGAATGGGAGAAAGCTTAGCAACATTACTTACGATGGTAAGAGGGTAGATGGCTATTTCATATCACATGATGATTTGAAAAAGGGGAAGCAATTGATAATTACAACCGAATAACTAACTTTTTAAGATACCTCCGCACAATGAAGTTTAATCTGATTATTGCATTATGCATCCTGATTACAACTGTCAGCGCATCGAATAACAAACCTGTGATCAGTTCCGAAAACTGGGGTTCGGTCGATTCGAAGCCCGTATCTCTGTATACGTTGACCAATTCAAATGGTGTAATAGCCAAAATCACCAACTACGGCGGGATTGTTGTTGAATTTTATACCCCCGATAATAAAGGGAATATGGACAACATCGTGCTTGGGTTAGGGAGCCTGGACGATTATCTGGCGGGACATCCGGCGTTTGGCTGCATCGTCGGACGTGTCATTAACCGTATCGACGGGGCCAAGTTCACCCTCGACGGGACGGAATATGTGTTGGCTAAAAACTTTCTCAGGAAACATAGTATTCATGGAGGCATACATAATTTCAGCAGTAAGGTATGGGATGCAACAACTTCGAGTAGCAGAGAATCAGTAACGCTGTCGCTTGCTTACCTGTCTCCCGACATGGAAGAAGGTTTTCCCGGCAACCTGACGGTGAGGGTGGATTATGTGTTGAACAACGATAATGAACTACAGATACACTACACAGCTACTACTGACAAGCCAACCGTAGTAAACCTATCCAATCATAGCTACTTCAACCTTACAGGTTGCAAAGAGAATGTTCTCGACCATGAGGTTCGGATTTATGCCGACGCCTACACACCGGCAAACGACGAGCTTATCCCTACCGGAGAAATAGCCTCAGTAGAAGGCACGCCCTACGACCTGCGTGAATGGACGCGCATCAGTGACCGCCTGACCGACCTGCCGAAAGGATATGACAATAACTTTTGTATAAAAGGCACGCCCGGCAAGCCGGTGCTGGTTGCCGAGATGTACGAACCCAAAAGTGGTCGTTTGTTACAAACCTACACTACCGAGCCCGGTCTTTGTTTCTATACCGCCTACGGTATGAAGATGAACCGGAACACGCCTCAAGGTGTCCCCTATACCTCATCCATGGGTGCCTGTTTCGAAACGCAACATTATCCCGATTCGCCCAATCATCCCAATTTCCCGTCAACGGTGCTTCGGCCGGGAGAAACCTATAAACAACTAACGATATACAAAGTCGGAGTAAAATAGGGTGTTCTAAGTAATTGTCTAAAAAAGTGGATTGTTTTTTTTATACGTATTTTTGTATTACAAAAATAGAATAGATATGCAATATGGATAAAAATGCAAATATTCAGCTATTTGAGAGCAAACGGGTTCGTACGGCATGGAACGAAGACGAAGAAGAGTGGTATTTCTCTATAGTAGATGTTGTCAGTATTCTAACTGAAAGTATTGATGGCAGGAAATATTGGAATAAGCTGAAACAAAGGCTGAAAGAGGAAGGGAATGAACTGGTGACAAATTGTCACCAGTTGAAAATGCTTGCATCTGATGGTAAAATGCGTATGACTGATGTGGCTAATACTGAGCAGATATTCAGAATTATACAATCCATTCCCTCGCCTAAAGCAGAGCCGTTTAAACAATGGCTGGCGCAAATAGGTAAGGAGCGTTTGGACCAAATGCAAGACCCTGAATTATCGATTGAACAGGCGATGACCGACTATAAACGTTTGGGATATTCCGACAATTGGATTAACCAACGGTTGAAAAGTATTATCCTTTCTTTCTCTTATTTGTCAGCCATTTACGAACAGGCGTATCAACCCATCGCATGATTGTATAAGCAAAGAATAAGTTGATTATCGATAATACCGCCACAATTAAGACTAATTTCATCCCGGACGGTTGGTATTTATAGTAATAGTCGCCGAATATCCAAACGGTAGTAATATGTGTCATATATAAAGGGTAGGACAGTCGTCCAATAAAATCGCACATTCTCTCCGTAACACCTGCAGTTTTAGCACCTGCCCCTATACTTAAGATAATAGGAAATACAACTACTACCAATATAGATTCGGTAATCCAGTCATTGTGAAAGTGAGGATAGAAAAATACTGCTAAAAGCAATAAACAGGGTAAGATGAAACCAAGTTTATGTTTGATAATCAAATTATATCTGTAGACCAGTAAGCCTGCAGAAAACGAAAAGGCGACCCGTGCAAAGCCATCACCAATCGAGCGAATTTCCCAGCCTCCGATAAGCCATCCTGCACTGTAGGCGCAATATACAAGCCATACCGCACTTAAAAAGCAGATTGCTATTAAATATTTACGTTTGATGCGGACTAAAACTAATGCATAAATGATATTGGCTATATATTCATAGAATAAAGACCAGGCAGGTGTATTATAAGGGAACAGTCCGCCACCCCGGTAATCGACATAAGGAAAAGGTAATAAGAAAACAGAAAAAACGAATGCTAATATTATAAATCCCCAGCCTGAAGCGAGCGGATCATCTATAAACGGATTGAATATATATCCTATAAGTCCGATCAGCGAACCTACGATTACAAGTGGGTGCAGCCTGATCAGCCTGTTTATAAAAAATGATTTTATTCCGATTTTTGCTACTCTGCCATCGTAGGCATAACCAATTACAAAACCAGACAGACAAAAGAAAAAGTCGACGGCTAAAAAACCATGCGCCATCGAATTAAGTGTATAGTCGTCGGGGTATATCATTTCCATGTAATGGTAAACAAGGATAACGATTGCAGCAACACCTCTTAACCCGTCAAGGGCGACATAATGAGGTTTGTTGGAAGAGGTCTGTTGTAATTTTTCAGTATTCAAAATAGGTTAAATTAGTTGTCAACAATAACGCAACCGCAAAGATAAAATTTTATGGTATTCTGCGCTGCGGATTATTCCTTTATTTTTTTCTCTTCTTATGAGATTTCCAAATAAAAAATGAAAAAACGCTATTAATGTTGCATTTTTTCATTTTACATATTCTTAAGTCAAAATCTTAAGATCCAATAATAGGCATAGAATGTATATACTGCTTGTCGGTAACCTGCTCTACCATAAATGCGGCAATATCGGAGCGAGAGATGTTAAAACTCATTTTAACATCGCCAAAACCTACTTTAACTTTACCCGTGTATAGTGTATCTTTCGGCGCCATAAAGCGGACTAATGTCCAATCGAGACCTGAGTTGGCAACGAGTTCTCCAATAGCGATCATTTCTGCTTTTCCCTGCTTATATAATATTCCTGCCAACAATCCGGGAACAACTGTTATAAAGGATTTCTTATCATTTTTAAATGGAACGCTCGGCGTTGCCCAGTCGATCAACCGGAAGACCCCGTTATCCGCCATTGCCTTTATCAGAACCTTGTGCCCGTCCAATGAAGGTGTTCCTGTATATTTTTTCATGGGTATGCCCACACACCAAATGACGGCATTACATCCCTTTACGGTTTCGCTGACGTTTTCATAATCGTTAATTTCACCTTGTATGATGGTGAGATTTTCATGCTCCAACATCAGTTTGGATGTATCGCGTACATAAGCTTTTACCTGATAACCTTTATCTAAAGCGTGCCAGACGGCATGTTTCCCAATGCTACCGGCTGCGCCGAAAATAGCTACTTTCATAATATATACTTCTTTTAATATCCTACTGTCTGTGCAAGCGCGACATGATGGCTTTCTCCCAGATGTAATAATTCGAGCAATTCCTTTTCCTTTACGCCGCCGCGAACAACGGATTTCAAACCTTCGGACGCGCAGTACAAATAAACGTTCTGCGTGCAATGCCCGGCGTCCGCGCCTGCCAGAGTCATATACATTTCAGCAGGTATTGGCATGCCACTCTGCCTGAATTTGTCGAAATCGGCTATCAGCAGAATGTTTAACGGAGCCGTTTCTACAAACGGCTTCAATCCAGCCAGTGCACGGTGGTCGCCTTCGACAACGGTTTCCAAAACATGCTCCTGGGGGTTATAAAGATAAACTCCGTTGGCGAGAAAAACATACGTGTCGAGAGGATAGATCGCCGATGCGGCCGGAACCGTCCTTCTGTTTTCTTCCGGACGGTTGATGCCGTTCGCCACCCACAATATTTCCGACAAATGTTTGAGGGATAGGTTTTCCGGTGCAAACTCGCGATACGATTTGCGTTCCTGCATACATTTCATAAGTGGAGCGCCGCTTTCGATATTCGGGGCTAATAACTTGATATTTTCGAATTTGGTCAATTCCATAGGGGTTGTTTTTTCTGGTGTATAAACTTGATTGTCTGTGCATCCCGCAAATACAATCGCAAGGATGCTGAATGAAAGAATGATTTTTTTCATATAGCTTTAAGACTTAAACGATAATCTTTATGACGCAATCATTGCCGCCACGTAAAAAGGATTCTACAATCTCTGCATCGACTGGTCTGCCAAAAAACATGCTCCACGTTGCTTTCTCATGTCCGAGAGTACAGTTGCACAGAGCATCGGCGTTTTTTGTAATCTCCGTCGCCATCTTACAGCCGCACTTGTCTTTTCCCAAATGCATGATAATACCGTCTGTTGTTTCGGTGAATGTTACTGGCAGTCGTTCATTTAGAAACTCCACATAATCTGTGCGGGTTTTGCAATGTGAAGCATCATTACGCAGCTTTACCATAAACTCGAACACATTTTGACGGGATGCACAGCCTTTTCCGCAACTCTCTATCAACTTTATTGCATTTGGGCTGGCATCGTCTTTGACTGCGCCCAGCAAGTCGTCTATCCATACTGCAAAATGATTCGCCATACTCATACTCAATTTGTTTACAGTGCAAAAATACATATCTTTGCTTACATATTGTAAGTCGTTACCCAAATGTAACTACTTACCTTCAGGTAACTTGGTTTATGAAGACAGATAGAGATATAGAAAAAAGCATTGATGACAGACCGAGTCCGGAAGTCTGTAAATCCACACTGGCTCCCGTGCAGGACGCTTTATATGTACTGAATGGCAAATGGAAATTGACTATTCTGGTTGCAATGTTGGAAGGCAATAATCGTTTTGGAGATATTCAAAGGGCTCTCAATAAAATTGCGCCCAAAGTTCTATCCCACGAATTGAAGGAGTTAGAACTTCATGGTTTTATTACACGAACTGTATTTGATTCGACTCCCGTTGTTATCAAATATGAACTGACCGATTACAGTGCCTCGTTAGGACCGGTTATAGCAGCATTAAGGGATTGGGGAGTACAGCATCGTGAAAGAATCGTATTGCAAATGAATAAAAGTGTAACAACTTACCTTTAGGTAACCCGGTATATGAAAAAGAAAGAGCCATATAGGTCTAATTCAAAAATAAAATTACATCACAAAAATTTTATCTTTACAAAACGGGTAAAATGAGTGCCGAATAGAAGCTTAGGCTTTGTTATTTTTCTTTTTCCATGGTTTTTGTACTGAAATAATAATGACTACCAGCAGTAATAGTGTTTGAACAGTTCCCCATATTTGTGTCATGTGTATATTTTCAAGAAATGCGGGATCTGTCAATGCGGCATCCCGGAGTTGGTCGGCAAGGATGACGTTATTATTAATGCAAGGCCCGAGTACAAACGTTCCGAATAATATTTGCATGATTATCATTACCCACTTAACTATAATCCATGGGTGTTTGAAAAATCCCCAGTTTGTCCATATACTATAAACCAGTCCTGTCACCAGTGCTCCGATAGCACCGTAAATGATGAAATAGTCGTCAACTATCTGTAATATCCTCGAACGCATATAAAGTTCATCACCCGATTCCGGATGAGTAATAAAGACCAGCAAACAGAGTGTAAGGCCTCCGACAATCCAACAGAAAGCAAAAAAAAGGTGAAAGATCTTTAGTATTTTTACTTCCTGTGTGTTTAATTTTTTCATATTTGATATAAATCAGTTGGAACAATTCAATTGGCAGTTATTTTTTTAAGAATGATTTTATTTACAATATTATTGTCTTGTATAGCAACTTGTTCAAGAATGTCCGGACTTCTAAATTCGAATTTAAACTTAAATGGGGCATTTTCAGGGTTGGTAATAACTATTTCGCCGGTTCTTTCTGATGTAAACCAAATTAAACATAATTCGATGCCTGGCGAAGATTCTTTAAGTTCGGCAATAATAAATTTGTCAGTTTTATTGTCGTAACCATAAATCTGAGTAATGGAATCAACAATTTTGCCATCTGCTATAACTTGACTATTAGAGACCAAACCTCCTGCAAATTGATTGTTTTCACTTTTGAAAAATGTATTATTTCCAAATTCTCCTTCCCAAATTCCTAAAAATTGCTTCATAAGCTCAACTTGGTCGAGATTTGTCTCTGTTGATTGTGTAAATGCTTTATTCATACAAAATATATTCAGCAAAATGATTAATAAGATCTTTGTAAATTGCTTCATTTTTAATTTTATTTTAATTCGTTGCAAGGTGTTCTCCTTTTAATAACTTAGCCTATATTTACCGCTTTCTAAAACAAGTATATTTGATTTTGTCTTTTCAGATTGTTTTTCATTCAGTGTATATTCTGTTATGGTTACAGGTAACACGACATTAGCTGTACTGCCCGGTGGTATGGTTATTTCCATGTTCATTTTGTTTTCTTTGATCTCCCAGTTGACACTTAATAAGCCATAAGGTGTTTCTTTGGATGTTTTTGCCCAGGTGATGCCTGCCGGTATCTGTGGATTGATCCATATCAACTTATAACCCGGTTGATGCTCATCTGGGCGGATGCCACCTATTGCCTGATAGAACCAGGAGCCGATGCCGTTATAGCAATTGTGCAACCGGCTACGCGCTCCGTCCCAATGTTCCCATGTTGCAGTAGCGCCGTTGTCGATCATATAGAGGTATCCGGGATAATCCCTTTTTTTCAACATGGAATAGATAAAGTCCGGTTGGTTGTTTTTAACAGCCCACTCGGTAATAACAGGTATACCAACCAGTCCGCAGGCCAGGTGTCCCTGTCGGTTTTGTTCCGTTTCTTCGAATAGATGTTGGGTAACTTTTTCTAATAAAGGTTGAGGGGTTACTCCCGATAGCATTGGGTATACAAGGTCGATTTGCGATCCGGTGCTATAGATGCCTTTTTCTTCCGAATAAAAAGCTTCCTGTATTCGTTTTTGCAGGCTGCTTCTTTTATCGGTATACAGCTTTGCGTCTTCCGGCTTCCCAAGAAAAGTCGCAATCTTTTCCATTGTTTCATAACAGACACTGATAAAGCTGTTATTTACTACACCTATAGAGGCCGGATTGGTCTGGTCGATACCTCTCGGACAAGCCCAGTCACCCAGATACCAGCCTCGGTAGGGGGTGTCGGGCCATGGCTCTAACAGTCCGTCGACCGTATATTTATCTACGTAGCTTAACCAGTGTTGCATTACCGGATAGTATTTTTCTATCAGGCGGCTGTCTCCATAATTCACATATGTCCGCCAGGAAGCAGTAATAATAAATCCGCACCAATAAGGTCCGCCACCTGCCGGATAGGGGTTTGGCGCCGTATGCGGCATACCCCCGTCTTCGCGGATGCAGTCCGCCCATGCCTGCATCCAGTTTGAGTATAAAGGAGAAAGATCAAACATCGTCTGCGCCGTTTCGGTTGAGGCATTGCCGTCGCCGCCGTATCCCAGACGTTCCAGTTGTGTACAGTCCACCAAATATCCTCCCAGACTCAGGTTGCGAAGCGTATACTGAAACATATCATGGATGGCATTCATATCGGCATCGGAGCATTCAAAAGAAGATGTCTGCCTGAAATCCGTCTGGATAAGGTGGGCTGCAATATGGTTTATTTCGGGAGGAGTTGCCAGATTGGAGATTTGTATATACTGGAAACCGTGGTAATTAAATTTGCTGCAGAATGTTTCATTTGCTTTGCCCGAGGCAATATAACGGTCTTCCTGGTTTTGCGAAGCCGGATTTCCCTGTTCGTCCAGATGATCGGCATACGTCAGGATAATTTCCTGTCCCGGAGTTAATGCAGGAAACTTTATTTCCGCCCAACCGGTCAGTGCCTGTCCCATATCGGCCAGCCATACACTATCTGAAAGTTGTGTGATCTTTATAGCTTTTATGGTTTCCGTGATACGATTTTCTTCCGTCATTTGCGGGGATATGGCATGTGCCGGAACGTCTATTTCTACTACTGCATGCCATGATAGTTTATCAAGGGAAGAAATGGTCATATCTTCCGGTAGTACGGATGCATCGATATGCTCGCCACCGAACTGAAGTGGTCGCCATGAGCCGATGCTTGCATACCCGCTTTCTGTTGCCAGCCAGGATTGATCAGAAACAATTAAAGTTTTCCATCTGTCTTCCTGCTCTGCTTTTAACCAGACTTTAGCTAACGGTCCGTCGTATGCATCCAGCAATCCCGGACGATACCAACCCTGTCCGAGCCATACTACCAAATCGTTATTTCCTTCGTTTACATACGATGTGATATCGTAGGTATTATATAAAGAACGTTTATTCATTTGGGATACAGCAGGTGTGAGTACATGATCTCCTACTTTTTTCCCGTTGATATAAACTTCATGGTAACCCAATGAGTTTACATATAGCAGTATTTTCCCTGTTTTTTCGCTGACTTCAAATTTTTTTCGCAACAATGGACTTTGCGGGTTACCTGTTTCTTTTGGATACCCGATATATTGTGCGGTATGGATTTCATTTTCCGACAGGCCTGTTCCGAAACATGCTGTTTCGCTCCATTCAGTTGCATTATCAGCCGTATCCCAAACACGGACTTTCCAGTATGCCAGAGGTTCACCGGTCAGGTCTTTTCCGGCATATTTAATCATTACAGATGCCGGAGAGAGGTTTTTCCCGGAATCCCACAGATCGGTTTTCCCCTCCTCCAGTAAAGCCGGATTTGTTGCAACCAGAACCTGGAAAGCGATTTGTTTTTCTCCGTCCTGACCGGCTTTCAGTTTCCAACTCAAATGGGGTGTTGTGTGACCGATACTTAACGGATTTTGCAGGTTTTCGCAACGGAGATCATAAAGGGTATGTTTGGGGGAATCATTACAGCCGATTAGAAAACAAATCAGACATAATATAACAGATAAAGGTGTTATTCGGGACATAGATATAGTTATTTAAGATTCAAAGTACATTATTTGTCAAATATACGATTAATGGACTTTATATCAATGAATCGGCAAAAAAACTATATTCTTTTTTAACAAAGGTCTTTCTTTTCCTTGCCGGTGAATTTTCCTGTTATGGTTTGCAGTAAAGGTATTCTCCGGAATTTACGCGCCCGACAATAGAATCTGCAAATTCTTTTTTGATGATAAACAGAGATACGAACGGCTCAAACGTTTCATAAAAACGTCCTGGTTCATACTCGAGCGATCGAATCTGTATGTGGTCTACCGGGTTTTCGCCAAGTATTCCGGAAGGAAAAACTATTTTTACCAGTTGATCCCCTGCATCCCATGTGTAAATGCTGTTGGGCACATTGAAAAACTTTCGTTCATTCATTTGGGGCTTTCCGTATTGTTTATTGCACTGGTTAATGGTTTCTGTTATTTCAGCTTTAAGTTGCTTGGATTTCTCTTCCGGATTTCCTTCGATTACCTGTGGTTCCGAAGCAGAAATGGCGGAAAGGTGATCGTCTAAATCCGTAACCATACTCATTTTCTTGAAACTGAGACTACCGAAGACGGCAGTTGTAGTTAGCGAACCCCGTTGACTGTAGAGAATACCCCGGCGGTTGTTTTCATCTTCGCTCAGGTATTCAGCTTCTATCCGGATATATGGTGATGACGTTTTTGAATAAAACTGCTCGGCGTTGGTTGAAAAATCAGGAGCCGTAAGATCGTATGGCTTTTCGCCAAGGTATTCAGGTTGACTGACTGTACACGATAGGCTAAGGAGGCATATACAGATAATTTTCGTTAGCATAAATAGTGTCTTGTAATTGAACTTATTCAGCATCATTTTTTCGATTATTAGAAACTGTTTTGAATTTTATCCGGTGATAAATCAAGCTGATTTTTTGTTTAGCTGTGCATGGATGTTTATGAGCATAGCGGGCTATGTGATTATACAGCCAGGTGCAGATGGGCGAAAAAGAAGCCTGATTTAGCCCGGGATATAAAATAAAAATATATTTCATAAAATTCAAAACGGTTTCTAAGTCTGCAAAAGTACGGAAAGTGTTTAAACCTGCATAGAGTATTAACAAAAAAGCCATAACGACTCATTCTTACCAAACTCGTATTTAATATCTTATAAAACCATCCGTTAACAGAATTGATTTTAGCAATGTGGCTTGTTTTTATGTTTTTGCTTCAGAAATCTTTACCAAAATTCTTTGCAATATAAAGAAATTTTCGTAACTTTAATTATTCTAACTCTTATCCAAAACTAAGAAGCAGTTTGTCAAATAAATGAATGAAATTATGATAACGAGAGATTCATTGTTAAAATTGTTTGCCGGTTTATTATGCTTTTGCTTACAGATGGGTTGCAGTGATGATAATGATCCGTTACCTAAAAGTTCGGATATCACCATTGAAATTAAGGAAGAAGGATTTTTTGCCGTCGTAGATGTATCGGTCATAGGTGTACCACAGAATAAAATAGAAGAATGTGGTATTGAGTGGGATATTGCTCTTACCGGAACTCAAAGGTTGATTGGAGAAAAAGACCATACGATGAAACAGGAGGGTGGTAGTTTATCCTATACTTTCCGGATTTTCCCCTGGAGCCATTTTATGGCGCCAACCTATTATAATACTGACTGCAAAATCTTTGCAACGCCCTATGTGCGTATAAATGGTCAGACCATTAAAGGTAACAGGAAAAACCAGAACATAAAAAACGATACAAATGTATACTTATGGACACACAAAAGCGAGGTCGTAGATAATTCTGACATCCGGCTTCCCGGAAAATTTAGCTACACAGGCCGATTAAGGATCGAAGAATGTGGGGTCTATTGGTCTGAAAATGAGAGTGACGATCTGGTGGATTACACAAAATGTAAAAGTCCGGACACAACTCCTGAATTTTTTGTTACTATTCCCGGTATCGCACACTTAAAAAGTGTCTATATGGTTGGTTATACAGAGACTGCATTGGGAACATTCTATTCCGGCCCATCTAAAGTCTATCTTCCTGGTGATGAAGTAACGATTTCTATTGATTCGGAAGTAAAAGATGTTACATTTGAACGGCTTACCGTATCGGCTCATTGCACGGTAGAGAATCCGGCCGCTTATCCGATTACAGAACGTGGATTTTGTTATTTTCCTTACTCCAGTAGCAGCTCACCCACAGTGAATGATAGTAAAGTCACAGTCGAACCGGGTAACGGAGCCTTTACTGCTAGTATCACCGGGCTGAAACCTTTTACTTATTACACGATCAGGGCATATGCAATAAGCAACGGACGGGTCACTTATTCAGAACGCATCAGTAAATATACGGTATATTCAGATATGTTTACTCCGTATAATAGGTTGAATACGGCAGAGGTAGATCCGTATCAACAAGGGCAGGTTTTACTGGAAGGGACGATTACCAATGATTGTGGATATATGGTTACAGAACGGGGTTTTTGCTATAATGCTTTGGGGCAGACGCCTACTATTAATCATTATAAAGTAATAGCAGACGGTGTAGGTTTAGGTACATTCGAAGCTGCAGTAAAACTTTCTCCCGGAAAATATTTTTTCAAATCGTATGCCATAAATCAGGCAGGGGTTAGATACTCTTCGGATTACAAAGAAGTTGTTGTAAAATAAAAGTCTGATAAAATAAAAAATCTGCGCCGCTAAGTAAGCCGGCGCAGATCAAAAACAGTTTATTATTTTAACATAACGCTTTTACAAAATCCTTGTATACGGTTTTTCCACCTGCAACTGGATGGTTGTTAAATCTGCAATATTTACAGGTTGTTTAGAAGCAATACTGTTGCGGGCAGCTATCCCGATCAGGCACGATAAAGCGCCATCCCTTGCACCTGCACATTGTTTGAACGGATCCGGGATATTTGGCAGGAAGATCTGATCCTGTAGCAAAGCATCTCCACCTCCATGACCGGATGTGCCATGTGGAACCTGTATATATTCCCGCTTGGAGAAGTTTTTGAACACGATGATCTCGTCATAGTTTTTATCACTTACCGGTTTCGATTCCTCTATCCATGCATCGATACGTCCTTTTGTACCGTTGAATGCAATGCGGTATCCTTCGTAAGGTGAGTAGGTGGTCAGGGAATAAGCCACCTGTACCCCGTTTTTGTACTTTATGGTAGCCGCCATCTTATCAAAGATGTTAATGTCGTTTTTGAACACACAACCATCCCGCAGATATCCGTCATGTTTTTCGTTATCGGTATAGAGCATTTTGTAATATGGGTTTTTGTCCACATCCCAGTAGAAGTCGCACTTTTGGGTATGTGGGCAGTTACGGCAGTTTTCAGCGCGGAAAGACCCGTTCTTCCCGTAGAAATCTAATGCACCTGCCCCATAAACGGTTTCTGGATCGCTGTCGATCCACCAGTTCAGCAGGTCGAAATGATGTGTGGCTTTGTGTAACCATAGTGAACCGCTTTCTTCTACCAGCCGGTGCCACCGCCTGAAGTAATCTGCCCCGTGCGAGGTGTCGAGGTACCAGTGGAAGTCGACTGATGTTAATTCACCAATTGTACCTTCCCTGAGTAATTCCCATATTTTCGCCCGGTGTGGTGAATAGCGGTAGTTGAATGTAACGCGGCATTGTTTGCCGGTACGTTTTTCTGCATCGATGATGGCCTGCACCTTACGTTCGTCGATAGTCATCGGTTTTTCGGTCAGTACGTTGCATCCCATATCCATTGCCTTGACGATGAAATCATGATGAGTGGAATCTTTTGTACATACGATCAACAGATCGGGTTTTGATTCTTTCATCATCTTTTCGAAGTCGGTATAGGTAGGGCAATCCACCCCGATGTATTCTTTGCCTGCTTGTAGGCGTCCGGGATTGATATCGCATAACCCTACAAACGTTAAGTTATCGGAGTAGCGTTTTACGAGGTCGCGTCCCCACATACCACATCCCCTGGAGCCGGTACCAATGAGTGCCACTTTTAATTTGTTTCCCGGGGCAGTGTAGGAGGGAGCTGTTGCTGAAGCTGCCTGTATGGTTTCTCCCGGATTGATGAGTGCGCTTCCGGCGATCATACCGGAGGTAGCTAAGAAGTTTCGTCGTGAAATTTTTGTCATAGCTTTGTGTTTTATAAGTATGATATTATTGCTTAGTTGGTTACAAATATAATCAAGCCGAGGGCAGAATTGAGCTTGTTCAAGTTATGCCAAGGCGAAGTTTATATTCTACAAATATAGTTAATTAAAATATTTTTTTATAAGACTATTTGTCTAAGTTGCGATAATTCCAGCAATTGTACTTTTTTTCCATCAACATGTATAAGGCCTTCTTTAATCATTTTATTAATTTCTTTTGACAGTGCGGGGCGGGTAACGCATAGATAATCCGCCAATTGAGAATGGTTGTGCTCAATAGTAACCCAATCCTTTTCCGGTCGTTTTTTTTCAAGTAAGTAAACAATAAAACGGTTGCGAATGCTTTTTTGCGTTAATGCCCGCAGGCGTGTAACTGTACATTTGTTACAATTACCGGTTACGCATAAAAAGTTTTTCAGCAGGTTGGGCTCTTCGCTGATCAATTTGAATAATGAGTCTTTGGTTGCTTTCAGTAAGGTCCCTTTAATAGTCACAGTAAAAGTAGCCGGAAGTGTGTTGTCTTTGCTGAAAAGATGTGGAGTCGCAAATGCACGGGGGGCAATAATATCTTCAATCATTACATTATTACCCCATCCATCGATAATATCTACCCGGAGTTGTCCTTCCAATAAAATATATAGTGATTTGCAAGGAGTATCCTGCCTGGCTATAATCTCATTTTTGGCAATGTCGTAGATCTGAAAATCAAGCCTGTCTAAGATACTTGTTTTAATGTTGTCGGGTAAACCCTCGAATAACGGTATCTGAAATAAGATTTTTTGATGTTTTTCCGTCAAACAAACTGCTTCCATGATATTATTCCATTTCAATTTTAATCACAAATATAGCGCAAGCCGAGAGCAATACAAAACGAACTTGTTTGTTTTTTATTGTCAAGGCGCAGCCTATCTTCTGAAAATATAGCGCAAGCCGAGAGCAATACAAAATAAATCAGTAGTCAAGTAGTCACAGAAGTCATCAATCGCATTGCTCCTTAAAAGTCAAGTAGATTATTATTTCTATCTGGAAATTACAAGCTAAAATATTTTGCGAAGCGTAATTTAGATTACACTTTTTAATATTGAATTTTATTTTTTTTGCATATAACAAATTTAAATAAACGGCATATGAGAATTAAACTACTACCTATTTATACATTTTTTATAGCAAGCTGTTTTGCTTTGCAAGGGCAAAATGCTGATAACGAAACATCTATTTCTGTACAGATACGTCCACGTGCCGAATACCGTAACGGAGCAATATTTCCGCGTTATGAAGGTGAAGAAGCTGCCGGGTTTGTTAATAACCGGGCTCGTTTATCGCTGGATTATAGCAGGGATAAGCTTAGTATGAAAGTTTCGGGTCAACATGTAGGTGTGTGGGGACAAGATCCACAGGTTGATAAAAACGGTCGTTTTATGTTGAATGAGGCCTGGGCGAAACTGTATTTGACGCCTTCCTTTTTTGCGCAATTGGGACGTCAAAGTTTGATATATGACGATGAGCGGATTTTAGGAGGACTGGACTGGAATACATCGGGGCGTTTTCATGATGTATTAAAAGTCGGCTTTGAGAATAAACAAAATAAGTTGCATTTGATTTTAGCTTTTAATCAGAATGACGAGAAGGTTAATGGAGGTACATATTATGCTCCCGGCGGACAACCTTATAAACTGATGCAGACCTTATGGTATAATTACGCAAAATCTGATTTCTCTCTTTCTACTCTTTTTATGAATCTGGGACAAGAGGGTGGTGATGCCGAGACTCAGACGGCTGATACGCGTTATTTACAGACATTTGGCACACATATCAATTATACTCCTGCAGCATGGAAATTTCAGGGAACATTTTACTATCAAACAGGGAAAACGGTTGCAGACGTGAGTGTTTCAGCTTGGATGGCTGCATTGAAAGCTTCTTACCAGATTAACCATCAATGGTCTGCTGGAATCGGAAGCGATTTTTTGAGCGGAGATAAGAATAGTGATAGTAAGTATAAGGCTTTTAATCCGTTGTATGGAACGCATCATAAGTTTTACGGATCAATGGATTATTTTTATGCTTCTTCTTTTATTAATGGTGTAAATCCCGGTTTATTGGATTTGTATGGAAATGTTGCATTTACTCCTTCTAAATCACTTAACTTATCGCTTACTTATCATAATTTTAGTATAGCAAAGAAGGTTGAAGATAATTCGGGTAAGGAATTAAAAAAAGGGTTGGGATCGGAAATGGATTTTCAGTTGGATTGGACTATTATGAAAGATGTAAAGCTTTCGGGAGGTTATTCTGTTATGTTTGGAACAAAAACAATGGATTTTGTGAAAGGCGGGGACCATAATAGCTGGCAGGACTGGGGATGGGTTTCATTGAATATAAGCCCCCGGGTGTTTTATGCGAAATGGTAAATCAATTGACAATTGACAATTTAATCACTAATTAGTTGCATAAAAAATAAATGTGTAATAATTATTACACTTATTGATTAATAAAATGAGTATTTTTGTTTCAGGAGATTTAAACAGTTTATTAGGGGTTGTTCAAATTTAAACAACCCCTAAGTATAGGGCATACCATGAAGAAATTTTTAGAATATATACCCAGTCAATTTATTCTGCCTTTATTTATTATCGGGGGATTAGCAGTAGGTTTGGGTGGTTATACGGTTTTTATGTCGAGGGCACATTCTTATCTTTCGGATGAACCTGCGGCATGTGTAAACTGTCATATAATGGCGCCTTATTACCAATCGTGGAATCATAGCTCGCATGCACAATGGGCCACCTGTAATGATTGTCATGTACCGCAGGATAATGTAGCGGAAAAGTATGCATTTAAAGCGATGGATGGTTTGTATCATGCTGCTGTTTTCACAGTTAAAGGCGAACCGGACGTCATACGTCCCCGTGATGCCAGTAATACGGTTGTTATGAATAATTGTATTCGTTGCCATACACAGCTAAATACGGAATTTGTTAAGACAGGGATGATTACATATGCAGATGTGCAGGAGGATAAAGGCAAAGCTTGTTGGGATTGTCACACCAATGTTCCGCATACGAAAATAAGTAATTTGTCGTCTTCCCCGAATGCGATTGTACCATTGCCGGAATCACCGGTTCCTGACTGGCTGAAGGAGATGATGAGATCTCAAAAGCCCTGAAGGGGCTTTTCAATTGACAATTGAGAGTTGACAATTGACAATGGGAGGAAATCGTCATGTCGAACTATGTGAGACATCTCATCTAAACAGTTAAAAAGGAGAAGTTAAGAGTTGAAATGTAAGAGAAAATTAAGGTGACTGATTACTGATAGCTAATAAGAAATAATAAATAAAAATATCGGATATGTTTAAGAAATTAACTGAGGCAATTAAGCGTAAACCTATCATTGGATGGGGGATATTTTTGGTTGTGATGGCAGGTGTATTCGTTCTGGGTTTACTTGCCGCATCTATTACAGAGCGCAGAGCTGAAATAGCAACCTTGTACAATAACAAGAAAGTGGATATAAGCGGTATTGAGTCAAAAAATGAGATCTGGGGTGAGAATTATCCACGTGAGTATAATACCTGGAAGAATACTCAAAATATGGATTTCAAAAGCAAGCATCTTGGGAATATGCCTGAAGATGTATTGGAACATCGTCCGGAAATGGTTATTCTCTGGGCGGGATATGCTTTTTCGCGTGATTACTCTGCCCCGCGAGGACATATGCATGCCATTGAAGATATGCGTGTGACATTAAGAACCGGTACTCCTGATGAACATACAGCCGATATGCAACCGGCTACGTGCTGGACATGTAAAAGTCCGGATGTCCCCCGGATGATGCACGAAATGGGGATTGCTAATTTTTATAAAGATAAATGGAGCGCAATGGGTAGTGAAATCGTGAATCCGATCGGATGTGCCGATTGTCATGATCCCCAGACCATGAATCTCACGATTACACGTCCGGCTTTAATTGAGGCTTTTGAGAATAGAGGGAAAGATATAACTGAGGCTACTCCTCAGGAAATGCGTTCGTTGGTTTGTGCACAGTGCCATGTGGAATATTATTTCAAGGGTGAAGAGAAATACCTGACATTTCCCTGGCACGATGGTATGACGGTAGAAGATATGGAGAGGTATTATGATGAGGTTGAATTCACTGACTGGACACATGCACTTAGTAAGGCTCCTATGCTGAAAGCGCAACATCCGGATTATGAATTATTCCTTCTCGGGCCACATGCGCAACGTGGATTGTCATGTGCCGATTGCCATATGCCATATATGTCGGAAGGCGGAATTAAATATTCCAATCATCAGGTTATGAGTCCGTTGAAAAATATCTCTTCAACATGTCAAACGTGCCATCGCGACAGTGAGGATAATTTGCGTAATTATGTATACCAATATCAGGATAAAGCGTTGGAAATCCGGGATCGCATTGAAAAAGAACTTTCTAAAGCGCATATAATGGCGAAAACAGCCTGGGATAAAGGTGCAGCAGAAAATGAAATGCAGGCTTCCCTGAAATTACTCCGTCAGGCTCAGTGGCGGTGGGATTTTGCAGTTGCTTCGCACGGAGGTTCTTTCCATGCTCCGGTGGAAACACAACGGATCCTTGCACATAGTCTGGATCGTACCATGCAGGCACAGCTCGAGCTTCAAAAAGTATTATTTGCTTATGGGGTGACGGATTTGGATATGCCCGATATTTCAACGAAGGACAAGGCTCAGATGTATATCGGTTTGGATATGAATACACTTAAAAATAATAAAGATCAATGGAATAAGACTGTAATTCCGAAATGGGTCGAAGAGGCAAAAAGAAAAGATAGGTTAGCAAGTTTAAAATGAAGCAGTCGACTCGTGAGATGTGGCAATATCCCTGGCGCTATAAAGAAAGCATTGCTTTTGTGTCAGGGATTATTTTTGTAGGGATTGTTTTGCAGTTTGCAACAGGTTCATTTGATTTTAGTATCATACAGTCTCCTGTAAATATAATACTTGGAGTATGTATGATAGTTTTACTTTCTTTATTTTTCCTGCTTCGTAATCATCCTTTTTATAAATGGTTTTCGGGAGTCCCATTCTCTGTAACTTTAATTGCCACTTTGCTGATATTAGGAGTGGTTATGGGTCTTACCCCTCAAAAAGCAGGGCATGTGCATGGTGAACGAACGTTTTTTTCATTACTGGGATTTGACCGGATGACATCATCCTGGCCGTTTGTACTCATTTATTTTTTCATATTATTATCGCTAGGAGCATTGATTCTTCGTCGTTTAATACCTTTTCGGAAAAAGGATTATGCGTTTTATTTGAATCATATCGGTTTATGGATTTTATTATTCGCAGCCGGGTTAGGATCTTCGGATATAAGAAGATATGTAATGCATATTCGTGAAGGAGAAACGGAATGGCGTGTATACAGTGAGCAAAAAGATGTATTGGAGTTGCCTATTGCTATCGAGCTGAATGATTTTTATATGGAAGAATATCCTCCGAAGCTTGCCATTATTAACCGTAATACCGGTCAGGTGCAACCTGAAGAGACACCTGACTATTTCCAGATAGATACGGAACGGCCGGAAGGTGAATTGGCCGGGTGGGAAGTGCGGCTGGAAACATATATTCATGAAGCGATCCGGAACAGTGACAGCACTTATCATGAAGTTCATATGCCCGGAGCATCGCCGGCAGCTTATGTTTATGCACAAAATAAAGCTACAGGAGAATCTACTGCGGGATGGATTTGTGGAGGAAATATTTCGCAGCTTTATATGGTGTTAAATCTGGATTCTACGTATTGTGTGGTTATGACGCAACCGGAACCTAAGCGGTTTGTTTCGGATATCCACATTATGACAGAGAACAGGCAGGAGGCACATGCGCTTCTTGAAGTGAATAAACCCTACCGGATGGGTAACTGGATGCTATATCAGTACGGATATGATAATGAGGCAGGTAAATTGTCAACATATAGTAGTATTGAACTCGTGTATGATCCCTGGGTGACCCCGGTATATATCGGTATATGTATGTTGGCTGCCGGATCCGTTTGTATGTTATGGAGTGGCAACAGAAGGAGAGAAGGAGTGAATAATGACGTGGGATGATTTTTTATGGTTTGCAATTCCGGCCATTATTTGCTGGCTGACTGCAGGTATTACGATTTATGCCTTTAAACGTAAGATCGGCGAATGGCTGATGCTATGCGGTATTTTGATTTTTGCAGCTTTTATTGTGGGGCTATGGATTGGACAGGAACGTCCGCCGATGCGAACTATTGGTGAAACACGTTTGTGGTATTCATTTTTTCTTTCGATTGTCGGGTTTATAACTTATAAACATTGGAAATATAAATGGTTGCTGTCATTTTCAGGTCTGATGGCTATTGTTTTTACCTGTATAAATATTTTTAAGCCGGAAATTCATTCCAAACATTTGATGCCTGCTTTACAGAGTTATTGGTTTGTACCTCATGTTACGGTTTATATTCTTTCGTATGCAATGCTGGCGGCAGCAACCATTGCATCTTTTATCCAGCTTCGTAAATTAGGCAGAGGAAGCTCTGACAGTCAGCTTTACCAGTTAATGGATAACCTTGTATATGTGGGATTCGGCTTTTTAATGTTAGGCATGCTGATGGGTTGTATTTGGGCTAAAGAAGCTTGGGGACATTACTGGTCGTGGGACCCGAAAGAAACATGGGCTTTTGTGACAGCGGCAGCTTATCTGGTCTATATCCATTTACGTTTGCGATCATCTCATCCACGGTTTACGTTGTGGATGCTTCCCGTATCATTTGTTTTGTTGTTAATCACATGGATTGGGGTTAATTATTTGCCTGCGGCGCAGGGGAGTATACATGTGTATTAATTGTTAATGATTAATGGTTAGTTATTAATGAGTAATTAATTCAATTACTAGGATGGTGCAACAATTTAACGGATATGGTTGTTAAACAATAAAATGCTTCGCTATGACGAAAATCCAGATAAAACGCGTATATGATCCCGATAGCAAGGCCGATGGCTTTCGTGTGCTGGTGGATAAACTGTGGCCAAGAGGGGTAAAAAAGGAAAATCTGCATTACGATTACTGGGCAAAAGAAATCGCACCATCAACAGCTTTGCGTCAATGGTTTCATCAGGATCAGGGAAAGCATTGGACTGAATTTCGTGAGAAATATATTCATGAGTTGAATGAAAGTCCGGATGCCGGACATTTTTTAGACGAGATTAAAAGAAAGGAAATAGTAACCTTATTGTATGCTTCTAAGAATGGAAAAGAAAATCACGCACTCGTCTTACAGGAGTATTTGACAAAGCATTTAAAATAAATGTAGGCTCGTAAATTAATTTTACATGTAATTATAATTACATATTTAAAAGCGGATAATCATTTATCTTTGTATTTCTGAAAATATACAAAGAATCTGACTTGTGAGAAAAAGATAATCGATGCGTTTTTTTACGAAATATCATAAATGGGGTGGTCTTGTTATCGCTTTTTTTGTTATAATGTTCTCGCTTTCCGGAATTGTATTAAATCACCGGAAAGTGTTTTCATCTGTCGATATTCCGCGAAAGGTTTTACCGGAGGAATTCCGGTTCTCAAATTGGAATAATGCTGCTGCTAAAGGTTCGCTGAAGCTTTCGTCGGATTCCGTTTTATTATATGGAACGGCGGGAATCTGGTTGACTGATTCGTTACAGTCATCTTTTTCGGAGTTTGCATACGGAATGAAGAAAGGTGCCGATAACCAGATTGTAAACCGTATTGTAAAAGCATCCGGGGGATCCATTTATGCTGTTACAACATTTGATTTTTACAAGTTGGGCGAAAATAACCAATGGGCAAGCATGACTGCACAGGCAGGTATTACCGAACGCATAGTCGATCTGGAAATAGCAGGTGATACGATGGTTATTCTTACACGTTCACATTTGTATTATTCACAAATGCCTTTTTCGCAATTTACATGTGTCGAATTAAACCGTCCGAACGATTATACGCCTGAAACAAACTTATTCCGTTTTTTCTGGCTTTTGCATAGTGGTCAGCTGTTTGGTATTGCGGGACAACTTTTTGTTGATTTCTTAGGGCTATTGTTAATAACCCTATCTATTACGGGAGTGATTTATTTTTTCAGCCCGAAATTAATCAAACGTAGAAAAAGGAGGAATAAACCTACCAAACGACTTATACATACAATGAAAGTTTCTGTCAGGTGGCATAATAAGATAGGTATCCTGTTTTTGTTCTTTTTTCTTCTGTTGTCGGTTACTGGTATGTTTTTGCGTCCACCCTTATTGATTGCAGTTGTACGTTCGAAGATAAAGAATATTCCGGGCACTGTGCTTCATACTTCTAATCCCTGGAATGATAAATTGCGAACCATACGGTATGAACCGGATTCTCAGCAATATTTGCTTTATACATCGTCCGGATTTTATACAATCAGGAATTTCCTGGCCATACCACATAAAACTCAGGTAACGCCTCCGGTCAGTGTAATGGGGGTTACGGTACTTGAACCAACATCCGGTGGCTGGCTGGTTGGTTCGTTCAGCGGTCTGTTCCATTGGAACCGGAATACAGGGATGATTATAAATTGTCATACCGGAGAGCTTGTACGTGGTGTACAAAGAGGCCGTCCCGTATCTACATTTCCTGTAAGTGGTTACAGTAGTGATTTTGCAGTTCCGGTTGTTTTTGAATATTATAAAGGGGCTTTGACTTTTGATACGGGCCGTAGTTTTGCTTCTATGCCCCATGAACTGGAAGATGGACGGATGTCGCTCTGGCATTTTGCGCTTGAAGTGCATACGGGCCGCATTTACAACCTGATTCTGGGTGTTTTTGCTGATCTTTATGTATTTCTGGCTGGTTTGTTAATCTCGTTGATATTTATCTCCGGTTACATTCTTTATCGTAAGAAGTATAAAAAAAGAACTCCTTAAAAATAATAGACGTTAAAAAATAACGTTTCTGTTTTAATGAACAGATGTATAATGTCGTTAATATATGACAGAGCGTTAAAATTTCCTATACTGATTTGTTTTTATTTTTTAAACAGGCTGGGATGTGTGGGAATATGTTTCTACATTTGTCAGGCACGATTATTAACATTACATATTGAAAAACTAAATACCATAAAGTGAGAGAATCTGTTACTACTATGCAAGAAATAGATGCCAATAGCACCCGGATAGACTTTTGTCTTCAAAGGATCTCAAAATACGGGTGTTCCGATTCTTTCAGAGAATTGTATAATCATTATTACAACCGACTTTTCCGTCAGGCATTATACTATTTGAATAATAATCCGGATTATGCACAGGAGGTTGTTTCAGACGTTTTTATTGCCTTGTGGCAGGGACGTGCGGTATTGTCGGAAGTAAAAAGTCCTGATGATTATCTTTTTATCGCATTGAAGCATGCAGCAGCACGATATATTGAGAAAAATTATAAGCATCGCAGGGAATTATTGACTGAAAACTTACCGGATATACAGTCTGATGATCTATTGGGAGACTTAAACCTGATTGACCGGGAATTGAGAGATAAATACAGAGAGGCTTTAAATCTTTTACCACCCCGGTGTGCAGAAGTGTTTCGCCTGGTCAGGGAAGAACGGAAGAAATATTCGGAGGTAGCCGAATTGTTAGGGATATCTGTTAAAACCGTAGATAACCAGATGAATAAAGCTGTTAAGATGTTGTATGCCCAACTAAAAGAAAATCTTTTTTTTATTTTTTTCTAAAAACGGATAGGGAGTTTTATTGTTTTCTGTCTCTTTATTATCAGAATAGCCGATTCAAGGATTTTTGAAATATAAAGCAGGATGTATATCTAAAACAGAAACAGTTTTTTTAATTGAATAATAAATAGAGCGCCAAAACTAAATCTGATTTATGATAAAAAAACTGATTCTGGCCTTGATTATGCTATTGCTGGTGTGTTATGGTTATTCTCAGGAGTATCCAACTGTAACATTAGAGATGAGGAATGTAAAGCTGATTGCTGTTCTGAAACAATTAGAACGGCAGTCAGCTTATTCTTTTGTTTATAATGAGACAGTGAATCTGAATCAGGAAAAAAGTGTTTCTATTCAAAATCTGCAACTTTTGGATGCGCTAGAAATTATATTTCAGGAAACTGATATTACATGGAAAATAGATAAGAAATATATTATTCTTTTTCCTCAAAAACCGGAGGCATCCATAAAGAAAGTGACTATTTCGGGTTATATTACGGATTCCGAATCGTCGGAAGTTTTAATTGGAGCCAATGTCTATGATTGGATAAGTGGTTCCGGTACTGCAACCAATGAGTTTGGTTTTTATAGCTTAACGCTTCCGGCGGGTGAAATAGATCTGCAGTTCTCGTATACAGGGTATGAACCGGAGAAAAAAAAGATAGATTTGCAGGAAAATGAAAGAATAAATATCCGGTTGGCCACTCATATGATGCTGGATGAAGTTGTCATATTAGGAGATAGGGCAGAGACCGGTATTTCTGCAACTCAAATGGGCGCATTGGATGTGCCGTTGGATATATTAAAAAATACACCTTCATTATTGGGGGAGGCGGACGTTATGAAGACTATTCAGATGCTGCCGGGAGTTCAGTCGGGAACGGAAGGAGGTGCTGGTGTTTATGTGCGGGGTGGTGGACCGGAAGAGAATCTGGTTTTGTTGGATGGAATACCTTTATATAATGTAGATCATGTGTTTGGTTTTTTTTCAGTGTTCACGCCGGAAGCTGTAAAAAAAGTAAGTCTATTTAAAAGTAGTTTTCCAGCACGTTTTGGTGGCCGGTTGTCTTCGGTTATTGATGTACGGACTAATGATGGCGACATGCATCATTATCATGGCGCTGCTGGGATTGGATTATTATCAGCTAAATTTCAACTGGAGGGTCCGATCCGTAAAGGGCGTACTTCATTTAATATTTCAGGGCGACGTTCTTACCTGGATTTGATGTCTAAACCACTTTTTGGGAAGGGAGATGATTTTGGTTATTTCTTTTATGACTTAAATGCTAAATTGAATCATAAATTCAATGATAAAAGCCGTTTGTTTCTTAGTTTTTATAATGGGAAAGATAAGTTTCATTCTAAATTCAGTGAGAGTGACGGCATATTTAAGTCGAAAGATGAGGCTACTTTAAATTGGGGTAATAAATTGCTTGCCGTCAGGTGGAACTATATATTTTCGCCTAAGCTTTTTAGTAATACAACGGTAGCTTTTACTGAATATCGTTTTGGTATAAAAACGGAATGGCTAAATTATAATTCAGAAAAAGGTCTGGATTATAAACTGAATTCACAATATCGTTCGGGCATTAAAGACTGGGCATATAAAATTGATTTTGATTATTATCCCTTACCTAAACATCATGTGAAATTTGGTACAAACTATTTGTATCATGATTTTAAACCGGAGGTTGAGTCCTCAAGAATACGCGATAATGAAAAAGGGCATATGAAAGATACTATTTATACGCATTTATCAGATTCGCATATTTATGCTCATGAGGTTTCAATATATGCAGAGGATAATTTTGATGTCACATCCCGTTTAAGTGTGAATGCCGGCATCCATTTTTCCCTGTTTCGTGTTAAAAATACAACATATACATCTGCGCAGCCCCGTTTATCGGCACGTTACCAATTAACTGATGATATAGCTTTAAAGGCTTCATATACAAAGATGAATCAATATATCCATTTACTGTCAAGCTATACGATAACAATGCCTACTGATTTATGGGTTCCGGTAACAGAACGCATCAAACCTATGCGATCGCACCAATATTCCATTGGCGGATATTACACCGGTATACAAGGATGGGAGTTTTCTACAGAGGTTTATTATAAGAATATGCGGAATGTACTGGAGTATAAAGATGGGGCTACATTTTTAGGTTCATCTTATAATTGGGAAGAAAAAGTAGAAATGGGACGAGGGCGTGCATACGGAATTGAATTAATGGCTCAGAAAACAATTGGAAAAACAACCGGTTGGCTTGCTTATACATTGGCAAAAAGTGAACGTAGGTTTGGCAAAAATGGGATCAATCAGGGTGAATGGTTTCCATACCGTTATGACCGGCGACATCTTATTAATCTGATGGTGAATCATACTTTTTCGGATCGGATTGATGTAGGCGCTTCCTGGGAATTTTATACAGGAGGAGCTACCACATTAGGGGAAGAAACTACGCTTATTATTAGTCCTACAGATGCACCCGGATTTGGTTATTACTACGGATATTGGGGACAATATAACGGGCCGGTATTTGAGGGAGTTGATTATGTTGATAAGCGGAATAATTACCGGATGCCGCCGAGTCACCGGCTGAACATCGGAATAAACTTCCGAAAAAAGAAAAAGCATGGAGAAAGAATCTGGAACTTTAGTATTTATAATATTTATAATGCCATGAATCCGACTTTTATTAATCGTGTTAATGATACAAGCGTAAGAAAAATAACCATTTTTCCGATTATTCCCTCATTTACGTATACCTATAAATTCTGATCAAATGAAGACAACGTGTTTATTCATCATACTTTCCGCAGTTTTTGTATTCTCAGCCTGTGAAAATGAAATTCCGTTAAAGGTTAAAAACAATTCACCCAAGATGATACTAAATGCATTGTTTGAGGTAGAACGGGATACCAATTATATTTCATTGGGTTTGACTGGTCTTGACTATGTAGATCTTATTGATAATGCAAAAATAAAGATCTACGTAAATAATGAATTAAAAGATGAAATTAATAAAGTAAGTCTGCTGAATTATTATTACAATGACTTGAAAGTTTATAAAACAACACTAAAATTTTCACCGGGTGATCTCGTTAGAATTGAAGCTGAAACACCTGATGGCAAATATCATGCCTGGGCCGAAGATATTGTGCCTGAACTAATCGGGATAGAGAATATTGATACCACAACCTATGTCGAAAAAGATATTTGGGGTGAGTATGCTCATCTACGTATCAGAACTACTTTTACGGATAATCCGGGTAAAAAAAATTATTACCGGTTAGCTATAACCGAGCATAAAACATATCATGGCTTATCAATCATCACTGAAATGGATTCTGTTGTAGTTGATGAGTATCCTGTAGAATTGAACATCCGGGAGGATATTGTATTAAATGATGGCAGACCTCCTTTAGATAATTCCAGTTATCCGCTGCCTGAGACTAAAAATCAAATGAATATTTTTGATGATTCCCGTTTGAACGGTTCATATACATTGAATGTCAGTTTCCGGTTAGATTCATGGTTTTCCAGTCCCTGGAATGTGGAGATAAAACAACTCAGCAGAAGAATAAAAGTACGCTTAATAAGTATTACTGAAGCAGAGTTCTACTATTTGAGAGCACTGAATTTGTATGTATCTGATAACTATGATGATATTTTGTCGCAACCGATAAGATATCCTAGTAATGTACATGGTGGAATAGGTATATTTGGTATTAGCTTCGGCACATCCCAGACCATACAGTTACCTGATTATATTCTTATGGAGAATGCCCCCCTGGCTTTAAAAAATGAGTAGATGAATTTTTTTAATAACAGGATAGGGATATTTTCTTTTTTTGAACTCTTTATTTTTAGAACAGCCGATAGATAAATATATGAAGTACAAACATACGGTACAACATGCCAGAGCAAAATTTTTAAAACAGAAAGATCTTTCGAAGAATGAGAGAATACTGTTGGAAAAGGATTTTAGCGGAAAGGATTATGTTTACTATCAGAATATTGAAGGAGACGAAATCTTATTGTCTGAGCAGTATTCGGCAGATGCTACTTATAGTAAAATAGAACATGTCTTTGCTGGGAAACATACCCGTAGATCTGTCCTGAAATATGTGGCTGCGGCAGTTTTATTTATTTGTACTACAATAAGCCTGTATTATGTCAATAGCTATCCGAAAATAATAACAGTATCTACATCATATGGAGAAAAAAAGGATGTAATCCTGCCGGATGGTTCAACAGTTATGCTAAATAGTTTATCGTCTGTTTCATACCCGAAAAAGATGAAAGACAAGACGCGTGAAGTTGTATTGGACGGTGAAGCTTTTTTTAATGTAGTTAAGAATGACCGGAAAACATTTATTGTAAAAGTGCAGGAAATAGAAGTAAAAGTACTGGGTACCCAGTTTAATGTTTCGGCTTATGCAGATGATGATAAGATTATTACCAGTTTATATGAAGGCTCTGTGGCTGTTTCATTGAATTCAGGAGAAGTATTTCAGTTGCGACCCGGTGAACAAGCTATTTATGATAAACATATAAAATCTGTTGAGATTGAATCTTTCGAAGAAAATACCCAAAACTGGATAGATGGAAGTTTATGCTTTTATCATAAGCCGTTAAGGGAAATCTGGAAGACGTTAGACCGGGAGAAGAATGTTTCGTTTGAAATTTCGGATGAGGTCAACAGCGATCTTAAGATAACTGCCAGTTTCAACCGGAATGACTCAATAGAAGATATATTGGATATTCTTGGGCAAACAGGGGAATTTACATTTGAAAAAACAGGAAACTTATATATTATAAAAGCAATAGATCATGAATAGGAAATATGTATATATGTCGGTCAGGAATTAATTTAATTGTTGATCAGATAATTATTGTTCGGTTCTTAATTAACAAAGAATTCATCGCTTCGCTTAGATGTTGTAGGAGTCAGAGAGGTAATACTCTCATTTATCCCTAATTACTTAACTTCATAGACATCATAGACTATTATTAATCACAAATTTATTATTCAGCCCCTCCAACTATTTGCGAAGCGATGTTTTCTTTGATTTCCTTATTCGTTGAATAACAAACGCCCAAAACTAAATCTTTAATTTATGATAAGAAAACTGATTTTTACGATGGCTTTGCTATTGTTTGTCTGGTATGGTTATTCGCAGGAATATCCGAAAGTTACATTGGAGATGAAAGATGCAACATTACAAGCTATTCTGAAACAATTGGAACAGCAAATCGGATATTCATTTGTGTATAATGAGACCGTTAACCTGGATCACAAAAAAACGATCTCAGTTCAAAACCAACCATTACAAACGGTGTTGGATCTTATTTTCAGTCAGACCGGTATTCGCTGGAAAATAAGTAAAAGACATATTATTCTTACGCCAGAGAAGCAATATAGCCCGAAACAGAAAGTAACTGTTTCAGGCTATATTACTGACTCGGAGTCATCGGAAATCTTGATCGGAGCCAATATTTATGACCGGATAAGCGGAATGGGAACGGCAACCAATGAATTTGGTTTTTATAGTCTGACGCTTCCATCCGGTGAGGTTGATCTGCGATTTTCTTATACCGGGTATGAGACGGAAGATCGGATGGTTGATATAAAAGAGAATCAGAAAATTGACATTCAGTTGAAAACGCATATGATACTTGATGAAGTCGTTGTTTATGGCGATAAGTCTGAAACCGGTATAACGGCTACGCAAATGAGCGCCATAGATGTGCCTCTGAATATATTAAAAAATACGCCTTCATTACTGGGAGAAGCTGATGTTATGAAAACGCTCCAGATGCTGCCGGGTGTACAGGCCGGGACCGAAGGGAGTGCCGGTGTGTATGTACGCGGTGGCGGACCGGATGAAAACCTGATCCTGCTGGATGGTATTCCGTTATATAATGTAGATCATGTGTTTGGTTTTTTTTCGGTATTTACACCGGAAGCTATAAAGAAAGTCAGTTTGTTTAAAGGCAGTTTTCCGGCACGTTTTGGCGGACGGTTATCATCTGTCATTGATGTCCGTACAAATGACGGAGATATGCATAATTATCATGGAACGGTTAGCCTTGGGTTAGTTTCCAGTAAATTACAACTAGAAGGACCGATCTGGAAAGGTCGTACTTCATTCCATGTTTCGGGTCGCCGGTCTTATCTGGATTTGTTGGCCCGGCCTTTTATGCCGGATGATGAAAAATACGGTTACTATTTTTACGATTTGAATGCCAAAATCAATCATATATTTAATAATAGAAGTCGCCTGTTTTTTAGCTTTTATAATGGTCGTGACCATTTGAATATAAAATATACGGATAATTATGAAGAGTATGAAACTGGCTATAAATCTTATTCGAGTGATGAAAACAATCTGCAATGGGGCAATACATTACTTGCAGCCCGTTGGAATTATATTTTTTCACCCAAATTGTTTAGTAATACTACAGTGGCATTTACGGACTATAATTTTAGGGTAGATAGTAAGTGGGATGATTATGTGCCCAATGTGTTAGAGAGTAATTTTAATACAAAATGCCGTTCCGGTATAAAAGATTGGGCATTTAAAATGGATTTTGATTATTATCCGTTACCCAGGCATCATGTTAAATTTGGTCTGGGCTATCTATATCATGATTTTAAACCGGAAGTTGAAGTTGTCAGGGTTCACGAACTGGTAGATCAACAGTTGAGTGATACGATTCATTCCGGATTATCAAATTCGCATATTTATGCCAATGAAGTTTCTGTTTATGCAGAGGATAATTTTGATATAACACCTCGTTTGAGTGTAAATACTGGTCTCCATTTTTCATTATTTAATGTGAAAAACACCACCTATGCATCTTTGCAGCCTCGTTTCTCTGCTCGCTATCAATTAACGGATGCTGTGGCATTAAAGGCTTCGTATACAAAAATGAATCAATATATTCATTTGCTATCGAGCTATACGGTTACACTACCTACGGATATCTGGGTTCCGGCAACGGATCGTATTAAACCGATGCGATCACACCAATATTCCTTGGGAGGGTATTACACTGGTATTCAGGGATGGGAGTTTTCGGCTGAAACGTATTATAAGGATATGCGAAATATTCTGGAATATAAAGACGGTTCTACCTTTTTAGGGTCATCTCATAATTGGGAAGAAAAGGTGGAAATGGGTAGAGGACGTGCCTACGGATTGGAATTGATGGCGCAGAAAACTACCGGTAAAACCACCGGTTGGCTGGCTTATACACTGGCAAAGAGTGAGCGGCAGTTTGATAAAAAAGGCATCAATCGGGGAAGATGGTTTCCGTATCGCTATGACCGGCGCCATCATATCAATCTGACGCTAAACCATACATTTAACGACCGGATTGATGTGGGGGCTTCGTGGGAGTTTTATACCGGAGGAACGACCACCCTGGCAGAAGAGATGACTGTTATTTTATCTCCTTCTCATGGAGGTTATGGAGGAAATTATGGGGGGAATGTTATGGCAATTAGTGAAACGGACTTTGTTGACCGGCGCAATAATTACCGGTTACCTTCGAGTCACCGGTTGAATCTGGGTGTAAATTTCAGGAAAAAGAAAAAACATGGCGAACGAATCTGGAATATTAGTATCTACAATATATACAATGCAATGAATCCGGCTTTTGTATACAGGGATTATTATCAAAAAACCACTGATGGAACTCATTATCGAAGAGTTCCTATACTTAAAAAAGTAACGATTCTGCCGATTGTACCGTCGGTGAGCTATACCTATAGATTTTAATAAAAAAATAACCGAATATAAATATCTACAGATGAAACAAGGATATATATTACTCATAGCATGTACAATATTTGTTTTTACAGCTTGTGAAAATGAGATTCCGTTTAATATAAAAGATAATCCTCCTAAATTGGTTTTGAACGCATTTTTTGATAGTGATAAAGAAGAGAATCTGGTTACTTTATCTTTGACTGGACGTGAAGAAGTGAGCGCTAAATTTGATGCGGAAGTTTCTGTTTATATAAATGGCGAATTGAAAGAGCAGCTAAAAGAACAGAATAGTGAGGAAGCAGACCCTTACAAGATAGCAAAAATGTACTTTAGCAAGATAAAGTTTAAACCTGGAGATATTGTTAAAATAGAGGCAAAAACAGCTGATGGTAAATATCATGCCTGGGCGGAAGATGTTGTTCCGAAGCCCATTGAAATTGATAAGGTTGATACAACGACTTATATAGAACAATCATCCTGGGGGGCCTCAGCAAACTATAGGTATATTCGTATAAAAACTACATTTACGGATGATCCGCTTGAAAAAAATTACTATCAGATCGGTGTTTATGACAGAACTATTGTGTGCGGACAATTTGATATTGAGGGAAGAGATACTTGTCTGATTTATGAAGATGTTGAATACTTGAATATCCGTGAAGATATTGTTTTAAATGAGGGGCGTTTGCCTGTAGACGAAGATAATAGTATATTGGAACAAACGAATAATATACATAATGTTTTTGATGATTCACGTTTAAACGGTTCTTATACAATGACTGTAAGTACATCATTCTATAGTGGGTGGGAACAAACGGGAAATATAGAAAAGGTACTTAGGGTTAGCTTGATCAGCCTTTCAGAAGATTTATATTATTATTACAGGGCATTAAACCTTTTTGATTCCCATAATTATGATGATGTGCTATCGCTACCGATTTCGTTTCCAAGTAATGTACATGGAGGTACGGGTATTGTTGGATTTTGTACAGTCTCGTCCAAGTTCATCCATTATTTATGATTACATATCTGAAAATTAAAATATATAACTATGAATACTCAAGATCTACTGGTATGTATGGTCGCTAATATGCCTTACTATACAGACAATGAAGAAAATGTATATTATGTATTAACATCCGTAAATCATCCTTCCGGTTCATTAGTGCCTGTTAAATCAGCGGCTGGTGAATTACTTGAAATCGGCGGTGTTTTTAAGTTTGATCCATCGGGTTTGTTTTCAGAGGAGGATAAAAAAGGGTTGCTGCCAAAAGCATATATTGTAGAGCAACTTCCAGCTATAAGAGATCTGCGGTTGGGAAGCCATTATCCTCCTATGATTGCTATCAGGATGGAAGGTCTTAAAAGTAGCAAAGTTAAAATATTGTCGGTGGAATATGTATCATATGAAAACCGGGTTTTTGTATCTACTTTGTCAATAGACTGTGCAGATACAGATACCTTTTTTATCTATCCGGAGTCGTTGTATTCAAAGGATAAAAACCAGGTTTACTATCGGGATAAGACTATAAAGAAAGCGAATCCGGAGACTTTTCAAATCATAAGTCCGCAATTTCAGAAAGATGATGAGCATGTATGGTATATGGGCAGTTTGTTATGTGCAGATAGTAACACATTCCGGGTTTTTACATGCGAAAGGGCAGAGCATCCTGAAAAAAGAATGTCTTTATACGCCTGTGATAAAAACCATGTATTTTATCAATACCTGATATTGGATGATGCCGATTTAAAAACATTCCGGGTGCTGAAGAGTGCAATATCGGATGAGTTGTATGGAATAGATGAAAGGCGGGTGTTTTATCATCACATGTACCTGGAATATGCGGATGCGAAAACGTTCCGGGTGGTGACTGAAAATGATCGTTTACGGATTGATCATCCGGATGCTGATGCGTATGATATAAATTATAAATATACCTGCGGAAACAGGATCCCACTAACTGAAAAAGAGAAACAAGTACTATTTCTGTAACTTATCAGTAATTAAGGGAGTTATCACTTGCTACGCTCGTTAGTAGTCAAGGAGTAAAGAATAATGCAAATGTATTTCTACTTAATTACAAAGTTGCAAAGCAATTGATAACTACTAGACAACGTATTTTTCCTGCCGGATGGAGTGATTTTTCATATTCTTTTGCTGTGTTCTGTTGATTTGTTTACTTTTGAACTCAAAAAAAGATGTACGAATCACTCCTTGGATTAGATCCTGTTAAAATAAATTTCTCAAATGCCGGAAGTTTTTTACTGAACATTATTCTTGCTTTTATCATGTTTGGTGTAGCTTTAGGTATACGTCCCGCCCAGTTTAAGCAACTGGCTTTATCTCCCAGACCTGTAGTGTTGGGTGTTGTATTGCAGTTTGTATTATTACCATTAATTACTTTTCTGCTTGTTTTGTTATTCAGCCGGTTTATCACGCCTACGGTTGCTATGGGTATGATTTTAGTGGCAGCCTGTCCGGGTGGGAATGTATCTAATTTTATGTCTTCATTTTCCAGGGGTAATACGGAACTATCGGTTACGCTGACTGCCATTACCACCGGTTTGGCTGTATTTATGACGCCTTTTAATTTTTCGTTCTGGGGAGGAATGTACGTAAGGTTTATCAGTAAACGGACGGAACTGCTTCAGCCGTTAGAGATCGAATATATGCAGATGTTTGAAACGATATTTATCATTATGGGTATTCCGGTTATACTGGGTGTTTTGTGCTCGCGTTATTTACCGGGAATTGCGAATAAACTTACTAAACCGCTTCAATATCTTTCTCTGATATTCTTCGTAGCCTTAGTTGCTGTTATGTTTATAAATAACTGGCAACTATTTGTGCAGTATATTCATTATATTTTGATTATTGTTTTTATACATAATCTGGTTGCTCTTTCTACTGGTTATGGTGTTGCTACATTGTTTAAACAATCGGAACGTAACCGGAGAACATTGACCATTGAAACGGGAATACAGAATTCAGGATTAGGGTTGGTTTTGTTATTTAATCCGAAAATTTTCCCTCCGGATCTCGCTATTGGCGGGATGCTGTTTGTTACTGCATGGTGGGGTATCTGGCATATTATTTCCGGTTTAACTATTTCATCTTATTGGCATAGGAAAGAGCTGAAAGAGCCAACTTTAAGTCCCTTGAAAAGTAAAAGGTGAAAGAAAATCAATGGTGAACGGTTAGTGATAAGTGGTAAATTGAATATACTTGATAAACTCAATTGATTCGATTAATTTTGTGTGTTTTTTTTGATCGAAACGATCTTTTGCAGGAACAGGTTATTCGGAATAACAATCAATTCTTTTTCTTCGGTTCGTATATGCGTATAGAATGTCTGTATGCTTTCTATGGTAGCAACGATAGGAATATCTTTATCAATAATATGAATCCGGTCGCCAATACGGAAAGGCGCTGTGAAAAACATGATTATACCGGCAGTTATATTACTCAGCATCGACCATTGAGCAAACATCGCCACTCCAATAATAGCAAAAATTGAAGAGAGCCCTAATAAGATGTTATTTGGTTTTACCCCCCAGATAATGGCTATTATAAAAATAAAAGTAAAATTCATTAATATCGATATGACTTGCTTCATTTGCTTGATACGTACATCTTGTATTTGTACTAATTTTCCATATTTGGAAATCAGTTTTCTGGCTAAAAGTTTTAAAAAGGGTAATAGTATCAGGACAATTACCGAAGCTACAGTCTGTAGTAAATAGTCTTTAATATCCATAGATGCATTCTATATTAGGCACTGCAAACTTAGATAAAATTGTGATAAATATGGAAAGCTTCATTCAAATTTTCCTTATACTTGCAAACTCAATTATATAGCAATGAATACAGATTACCTGAAAACAAGACTTGCCCCTTGCGGGCTGCATTGCGGGAAATGCTTTGCATTCAGTAATGGAGATATTTCGAAGAATAGCCGCAAACTAAAAACGGATTTGGGACAATTTGATATTTATGCGGAGCGGTTTGTTTCGCTATTACAAGCTCCTGTATTTTTACAGTATCCGGCGTTTAAAGAAATGCTTGCTTATTTTAGTGAGGCGAGTTGTAAAGGCTGCCGGAACGAACGATGCAAACTATTTAAAAACTGTAAGGTCAGGGATTGTGCAGAACAAATGCAGATTGATTTTTGCTTCGAATGTAGCCAATTTCCGTGTGGCCGGACCGGATTTGACGAACATCTCCAAAATCGTTCGGTTGCTATCAATCAACGTATGAAAGAGATCGGTGTTGAGGAATACTATGAAGAAATTAAAGAACTGCCCCGGTATTGATTTTATATTTAATCCGTTTGTTTTATGTTGATAACGTAAATTTCCAGGCACAGGCACATTGGTCGTCTGTAACATCGGGAAAGCAACTGACGGTTTCACATTCGATACGATCATCAATGACTTTGGCAAAGTCAGCATGTTCGACATAACCGACCGGTTTACAGGGATGGTATGGCATTCCTTTTTGTTTACGTGCAGTTTGTACACGACAATCTATTACACGATAAATAAGTGATTCTTTTTCGCAGATCAATTCGATCTTCGGATTAGCCAGCGCGGAAAACCGTATGGATAATGCTTTTTCCAGTCCTTCGAGTCCAGGCTGTTCGGGTAATTGCAGAAAGTTTTTGATACGCTGTGCTTCAGTTCGGGTAAACCGTCCCATCGCATTCCGGTCATGAAACATTGCTTCATCCATACCTTTTTCTTGTTCTATGGATTGAAACCATACGCCATCCATTGCATAGATATTACGTGCGTAGATTTGCACCAATGCTTTTAACTCATCTTTTGAAAGTTCATCTAATCCCATGCTTCTCTATTTTATCGAGGATGCGAAGATAGTAATCCGCTTCGTTTTTTTCGTCAAAAGGCATGGATTTTGTTTTGATTTCATACGCATTTAATAACTGGAGCTTATGTTGTATTTTGCTTTCCAGGAAGTCCGGATAGAAATAAGTAATGCTATTATTCAGTTTTAGTTTTTTGGATTGAATCGTGCGTTGCCGAAAAGTAAGCAGCCACCAGAGATGTATTTCAATGAAATCGAGAGTAAGCCCGATGATATAGATATTATTTTTGAAAAAGAAATCCAACCAACTGTATATGATGGTTCTATCACTTGTATTTTTCCTTATTATCAGCGGTTCTAACTTTAAATTTGTATAGGAAGCGCCTGTTGCTACATAGTTGCGCATCTGTTGCAGATAGCCACTGTAGTGTTCATATCCCAATGTGATACTTAATAGATGGTTGCGGTCGCCATGGATATGCCAGATATATTTATCATTTAACTGATGATGGCGAAAGATGCTGTAGAGGTTTTCTTTTACAATGCCTTCATTTTTCATTTGATCTGTCTGGGACGTAAGGAGTTGTTCAAGTGTAAAATCGTAATTCGTGGTAAGGATATGTTGAACACCGGATGTAATAATTCGCTGATGTATTTTGTTAGGTTGCAATTTTTTGATTTGTTCAGCAATAAATTTTTTGATATCTGTTTCTGAAATATCATTTTTCCGGATTGCACTGGCTACAATTTCTTCGTAGAGCAGAGGAAAAGGTTTATTAATGGTATGAATCCGTCCTTTTGCTCCGATATATTTTATTAAATCCTCAATCAGATCATACCAGGTATAGGTAGTATTGATATTATTGATTCCATTCCCGATAAGAAATACATTGTTCTTCATTGTTACCATTTAAGATAAACAAAAATAGTAAAATATTTAGATTTGTAGTCAGTAGTTAGTAGTTAGTAGAAAATATCAATTATAACTAATCATTCTACAAACTACTATCTACAAACTACCAGCTATTGTTCTATTTCATCAGGTCTTTCAGTAGCGGCATATCTTTTACCTGATACCGTTGTTTGAATGCTTCTACAGCTTCTTTTCCGAATTTTTCTTCATCCAGGATAAACGCTTCTGCCGGGAAGGGTCTTTCGTGATTCAGTTTTATATCGATCACTACCGGCACTTTGCTCACTTTAGCTTCATCAAAGATGCCTCTTAATTGATCCGGATGTGTGACTGAAAACGCTTTTGCTCCCATTCCTTCGGCAATCTTAGCATAATCGACATCCATCAGATCCACACCATATTTAGGTTGCCTGGTATCCTCCTGTTCGGCATCTATAAAACCAAAAGAAGCGTTCGAAAAAACAATGTTAATAACAGGCAGATTATATTTGACTTGTGTAATGATATCCTGCATCACCATTGCAAACCCGCCATCACCACTCAGAGTGAAGACTTGCCGGTCGGGATAAGATAGTTTTGCACCGATCCCTCCCGGAACTCCGTAACCCATCGTTGCGAATAGGCCTGAAGTGGTAAACTGTTGTTGTCCATTCATATTCAGAAACCGGATGGCAAAGATGGTAACATTTCCTACGTCCGTAACGAAAATAGCATCGTCAGTTGCAATCCGGTTTATTTCTCTGAAGACCGGCTCCGGACGCATCGGCATTTTTTTACTATCATTGAAGCTGTGTATCCATCTTAACCAGTTTTGACGGTTTTGGCGGCAAGCTTCCAGGAACCGGGACACAGGTTTGCGTTTTCCGTTTTGAACCAATCGTTTCATTGATTCTTTGGCATCACCTAGAATGGCTACATCTGCTTTATGGCGGCTACCTAATTTAGAACTATCTGTGTCGATCTGGATAAACCGGGCTTCTTTCGGAAAGAAAAATCGGGCAAACGGGAAGTTACTTCCGACGAAGAGTATCAGGTCACTCATCTGAAGCGCTTCGTTTGCCGGTTTGGTTGCCACACGTGCTGCCATACCCATGAAGTTTTTCGCCGAATCCGGAATAATACCTTTTGCCATTACGGATAATACGATAGGCATGGAATAATGTTCGGATAGTGCAATGACTTCATCTCCGGCGCCTTGTGCACCTCGTCCTACATATAACACAGGACGCTCGGCAGCTTCGATTAACCTGATGGCTTCCTGAATATCTTTATCATCCGGAAGGAGTAAACTTACACGATGATTTTTTGCAGAAGTGATACTTTCGTTCGTGATATCTACATATCCGTAATCAACCGGAATAGTAACAACGGCGACCCCTTGATATTCGTATGCTTTCCGGATAGCTTCATCAATAATAAACGGAAGGCTTTCAGGTGTCATTACAGTACGGTTGTATACACTGACATCCGTGAACATCGGATTTTCATTCAGTTCCTGAAATGAATTATAATTCATGGCATGTGAAGCTACTTGCCCTACCAATGCCAATACAGGAGCATGATCCATTTGTGCATCATATAATCCGTTGAAAAGATGGGTAGCGCCGGGACCTGCTGTCCCGAAACAAACGCCTATTTTCCCTGTGAGTTTAGCTTCTGCCGCAGCGGCAATGGCTCCGGTTTCTTCATGACGTACCTGTATAAACCGGACTTTGTCTTTCCGGTCATATAATGCATTCATAATCGAATTAAATGATCCACCGGGTATGCCGTAGATATGATCTACTCCCCAACTTTCCAGGACATTCAGCATGGCCACGCCTGATTTAATTGTATTATCCATATATGTTATTAATAAATAGTGAATGATCTAGTGCATTGGTGGTAAAACAAATGTATAAGCAATCTTGTTGTCATTTTTTTGTATTTACTGGTTTGATATCGTTCTTACTCTTTCGGGAGATATATTTATAGTTTTAGCAGGAACGGAGGTAAATTTATTGTGAAGAAGTAGGTGAATATCTTTCTGAAAAAAGTGAGTCGTACTATTCATATTTTTTCAGAATTAGCTCATTAAAAAAAATAGAAATTATACTTTTGCAACGTTTTATTCTATAGGTATTATTAAAAACGACAAAAGATGTATTTTTCTAAAAAAATGAAATGGGCTTTGCTTTTGAGCTTTGCCGGTATTGTTGCACAGGCCCAAGTAATTAATGGCGAGGTATTGGATTTATTAAAAGAAGGGAATAAACGTTTTTGTACCAATCAAATGATCCATCAGCATCAGGATGCAGAAACGTTAAAAACGTTGGTCGAAGGACAGCATCCTTTTGCAGTAGTAATCAGTTGTTCGGATTCGCGTGTGACACCTGAAATTATTTTCGACCAGGGGCTAGGTGATCTTTTTTCTATCCGTACGGCAGGAAATGTGATGGCAGATTTTGAAGAGGGAAGTGTTGAGTATGCTGTTGATCATTTGCATACACAACTGGTAGTAGTTATGGGGCATACCCATTGTGGAGCTATTAAAGCATTTCTGGATACAAAAGATGAACATCAGCATGAGCATGCAGATCATGGACATGTGCAGTCTATTCTTGATAAGTTAGACAGTGAACCGGAAGAAAAAGATGTATTGGAAAATGGAGATGATTTGTATAACCAGGCGATTCGGGCAAATATATCCAATGGCGTTCGTCAATTACGGGAAAGCGATCCGATGCTGAGTAAGATGTATCATGAACATCAAATAAATATTGTCGGAGCGATTTACAATATAGAGTCCGGTGAAGTGGAGTTTTTGAATATTTGATTTTATTCTATATATCATATTGGGGTGGACACTATTTAAGCAGTATTGATATTTCAATCGCTTAAATAGTGTTCTTTTTTCTAAGTGAAAGATTACCTCTTCTCATTATTAAAAATAGTCCGGCCAGGATAAAAGGGATACTTAATATTTGACCCATATCTAAAGGCTGTGCCTGTTCAAAAGCGGATTGATGAATCTTTGTGAATTCTATTATAAATCTTACTCCAAAGATAAGAGTAATTGATAATCCCGTATAAAAACCCGGAGTGAATTTGTTCCCGGATTTTTTGTAAATTGTCCATAGTATTATAAAAATGAGAATATAAAAAAGTGATTCATATAGTTGGCTGGGGTGCCTCGACAGGTTATCAACCCTGACAAATACAAAAGCAAATGGTAGGTCGGTAGGTTTACCTATAATTTCTGAATTTATTAAATTTCCAAGTCTTATAAAAGCACCTGTCAGTGGTGCAACAATTGCAATTTTATCAACCTGGCTTAGGTAATTGATGTTGTATTTATAGCAGAAAATGGCTATTGCAATTAAGACTCCTAATGCCCCTCCATGGCTGGCTAATCCCTGATATCCTGTGATTTCAAAGGTGCCATCGTGAATTTTAAACGGAAGAATGATCTCTAGCGGATGTGATGCATAATAATTAAAATCGTAGAAAAGGCAATGTCCTAATCTGGCACCAATTATTACCCCGAAGAAAATATACACAGCCAATGTCAGAAGTTCTTGTTCTGTTTTGCCCTCGCGTTTATACATCACTTTTACAAACCAGTAACCCAAGTACATGCCGATCCCAAAAAGGATACTGTAAGGTCTTATATCTACAATTCCGCCAATACTGAACCAAACAGGATCTACATCCCATATTATATTGCAAATAGCCATGTTCTCCAATAAGTTATTCGGTTTCTTCCAACTCTTTTAATTCTTCCAGACTTTTTAATATTGAATTGAAGTTGCGCCGATATATGCGTTTATATTCCCAGGCAGCGCCGAAAATAAAAGTGAAAAAGCCTGTAATGAACGCAACCCATCTCCAGGGTTCGAAATTTATATGCGATAATAAGACTACGCATCCTAATGCCAAAAACAATAATAATACAAAAACATAGCTATAGATAAGAGTACGTTTATTATAAATGTTAAGATTTTCTACCATATAAATGTTTCCCTTTACCGGATTCGCAAAATCTATCTTATGTAATTTCAATATTTGAATGATTCCAGTAATGATACCGAATAAAGTGAAGATGGCAACAATCAGAACAATAATTTTCATCGGAGAATCTGCAAAAACACCATATCTACTGTATATCCATATCAGTATTGGCATTGCAATCAGGCATATAATTATTCCGAAATAACTATAATTAATTAACCGGCTTAGCGCCTTGTCTGATTTACTGATCAGTATTTCTTTAATAAGGGTTGTCTTCAGCACTTCCTGCTGTTGCATGCGATTATCGAGTGATGTCCATATTTCTTTTAATTTTTCCAGTTCCATGATTTTAATTTTTACAGATTTCAATACATTAGTTCTTTTTGCGTGACTCGATATAATCCAAACAAGTTTCTTAAAAGTGTATTTGCTTGTCTTCTGTCCTCGCTACTTAAAAGTTTGACATTTTAATCAATTTCTCTTTGATCCGTTTAAGTTTAACGCCTATATTACTTACTGATAATCCGGTAATATCTGCTATTTCCTGATAGCTTTTTTCCTCGAGGTAAAGCAGGATAATAGCACGTTCCAGATTTTTCAATTGATGAATCAGGCGATACATCTCTTTGATTTCATCTGTCAGATCGTCGGGCTGGATAAATGCGTCCTGTAGCTGAGACAGGTCGGAACTTTGTGGAGAACGTTTCTTTTTTCGCAGTCCGGAGATACAGGTATTTAAAGCTACCCGGTAGATCCAGGTGGAGATGCTGCATTCGTCACGGAACTTTGGATAGGCAGTCCATAGATTACACACCACATCCTGATACAGGTCGCTGAGCGGTTCTTCATCCGATGCATAAATTGAACAAACTTTATAAATTACCCGTTCATTCTGCTGAATCATTCCAATGAATCTCTTTTCCAGTTCGCTTTTATCCATTTAACTGAGCTCTTTTATTTGTTAGTCGACAGAAAACAGGAAAAATTACAAGAGGGAGGAAAAATAAAATTACTCAAAACTGATCAGGCATGTCTTGATTGTTTCGTTCCACTGAATGAAGGCTGGCATTAACAAGAGCCTCACCTTTTACTTTTGCATAAGTGATTACTAAGATCGTAGGACAATAAGATACACATAACATTTGTCTTATTTACAGGGTTTTTGACAACAAGGCTAGAGCTGTTTTTTCTTTTGACGGATACTATAAATAATTCCTGCTATAAGTCCAACCAATCCACCTATATAACTAAAGTTATGCATCGATCCTACTGCGATGAAGTTCTCTTTGTCGATAAGGTTTTCCGGCAACCACCAGTTGACACCAGTATTGGTCAGATATAGTTTACCATAGGCCAGCCCAATCAATCCGGTTATAAATGCAACAAATATTGTAACAAACATAGCCTTTATTGTTATAATGAGCATTCGTTTATATCCCTTATTAATTAATCCGATAAGCCCCAGTATAATTCCGATCGGTAGCCCTACCCACCAGGTAGCAAGGAACCCTACGATTGAAGCCTGTAATCTCGGATTAGGGAAAATCGCTTCATTACTCGTATCCATAAGTCCGAATTGATAGAATTTGAATTTGGTATAGTATTCGGGGGATAGGGTATATGTCAGTTGATCGTTTAAAATGCCATAAAAACCTGCAATAAGGGGCGCAATAGCAATTATTAAGAATAGTGTCAACATTTTTTTCATAACTCTGCCTGATGTTTGTATTTTTCAGGCGTAAAGATAAGTAATTGACTGGAATCCGGTCAATCATTTCTTTTTGTACTATTTTTTATGTTTTATCAACATTATCACCGAATTGGATTCTTCGTCCAATGTTGCTGCTATTTCTTTTAGTTTACCTTTTAGTTGGTCTTTTTCGTATGCCCTGACAAGTTCATGGGCATCTATTTTTTGCCATGTCAAAACTTCGTTGTTTAGTGGATCCCACGGTCCCCATTTAAATATATGCTTTTTATTTAAATAGTCGTCATTGTATATGGTATATTTGAATATGGCCTTTTCCCGTTTATCATATACCAGATCTGTACTTGGAAATCCTGTATTTGCTCCAAAATTATACTCTTTTTTTACAGTCCGCATGAAATAATAATCATGAGTAATAATGGACGGAAAAAGAAAAACTACCGGATCTGTGGATTGTATTGTGGGGGTTCTTACAATGAATGGCATCATACTGTGGTCAGGCGAATAAGTGTATACAGTATCAGCCGAAGATTCAACAAGTAGCCACTTGTCAAAATAAGGAATTATAGGATAGTATGTCGGAGGGTCTGCTCCCCACGTCATACCTGTTTCATCTTTTTTTATTATATTTGTTATTATCTTCTCTTCTACCGGAATCTGAATTTCTTTGGTAATACTTCCATCTTGTTTGGAGATAATCATGAATGACTGCATATTTGCAACTCCATCATTCGTTATTTCTCCATCATAACAAATTAAGTTTTCGCGATCGAAATTGTATATTTTATCATATCCGGTACCATCTTTGTATTTAAGGCTTCGTTTAAAATTTCCTTCCATATCATACACGAATATTCTTCTGGAAGAATAGTCATTAACAAACATTTCATTGTTATCTTCATCAAGGACAAGTCTTAATATATAGATATATTCTTCACCACCCTGACCTTTTCGATTTATCTTTTTCAGGGCTTTACCGGTTTTTCTGTCAAAAATAAAAATATCACCATCGTGTCTGAAATTTTTTACTATTATGACGTTTTTACCGACAGCCTGCACAAAACCCTGAGTAAGAAAATCGTCATTCGTTTCTAATGGAATGTATTCTACATCCATAACATCCTGAAGAATAAGTTCTTTCTTCGGATAACTTGCAGTTACATCGACTGTAATGATGTCATCCGTTGACTGTTTATCTCTTTCGCATCCTGCCAATGTAAACAGGATTATTACTGAAATTATAATTAGTCTTTTCATAAAAGGATGATTTTATTTTTTATGCTTTATCAACATAATTACCGAATTCGAATCTTCATCTAAGGTAGCGGCAATTTCTTTTAGTTTGCCTTTCAGTTGGTCTTTTTCGTAAGCTTTGACAAGTTCGTGAGATTCTAAAGCCTGCCATGATTCTATTTCGTGATTTACAGGCCTAAACCAGTTCATATATATTTCTTTTTTTGTTGAAAAATCACCATTGTATACAGTATACCCGGAAAAAGCCTTTTCCTGCCTATCGTACATAAAAAAGGTTTTTGGGAATCCTGATTCTGTATTAAAGTCATATTCATTTTTTATGGTTTCCATAAAAATATAACGGTCGGAAAGCAACCTCAAAATCAGCATTACTTCCGGTTTCATGGATTGAACAGATGGAGTCCTTACGAGAAACGGACGCAAACTGTAATCCGGCAAAAAAGTGTACACAGTATCAGATGAAAGTTCTAATAGCATCCAATTGCCCTTAAAAGGAATTATTGAACGATAAGGACCAGGACTCATAGTATGATCACCTGACGTTTGATGCAAAAACTTCTTCTCTTCAAATGGAATTTTAATTTCTTGGACAACACTTCCATCCTGTTTGGATATAAGGACAAATGCGATCTCCTCATTATATGGATCATAGCAAATCAGATGATCTTTGTCATAATTGAATATATCGATATAAAATATAGACCCTGCGTCTTCTTTGTGTTTAAGACTTCTTTTGAAGTTCCCGTATAAGTCATATACCAGGATTTTTCTTGCAAAAATGTCGTTGATAAACATTTCATTATTGTTTTCATCAAGAGTAATTCCCAAAATATTGGTATATTCTTCTCCACCCTGACCCTTACGGTTTATCTTCCGTAAGGCTTTTCCAGTTCTGTCATATACAAAAATATTTCCATCGCTGTTTCGGTTTTTTACTAATATGATTTCCTCGCCTATAGCTTGTACATAACCCTGATTAATAAAATCGTCATTCGTTTCCAACGCAATATATTCCACATCCATAAAGTCTTGAAGGATCAGTTCCTTTTTTTGAGAATAACTTTTCGTAACATCAACTGTGACAAGCTCATCCGTTGACTGTTTATCTCCTCCGCATCCTACCAAGACAAACAGAAGCATTGTCAAAAGTGCAGTTAGTTTTTTCATAGATTGATGATTTTTATTTTTTATATTTTATCAACATGAGTACCGGATTGGATTCTTCATCCAATGTTGCAGCAATTTCTTTTAGTTTGCCTTTCAGTTTGTCTTCTTTGTAAGCCTCAACGAGATCGAAAGCTTCAAATATATGCACTAATGCTATTTCATTATTTCCAACGGTGACTTCTGATGTCATGTTCACAGTTTTTTCATTGGTGAAATCGTCATTGTATACCACATATTCAAAAATAGCATTTTCTTTTCTGTCATACACCAGGTTAGCCCGTTTATGCCCGCTGTTTCTTACCCAGTCCCATTCCGCTTTTACGGTTTGCATGAAGCAATAACGATCCGTGAAAACAGCCGGATACAGAAATACTCCCGGACTCATTGATTGTATAGAGGGGGTTCTGGTAATAAGAGGAATCATACTGTAATCAGGCAAAAGTTTATATACTATATCGGATGAATTCTCCATAAGCATCCAACTGTTGTCGGAGTGAGGTACTAAGGTGCGATTGCGGATTGGCATCACCATATTTCCCTTATGTACTGCAGATGAGACATATTCTTTATAGGGAATTTCAATCTCCCTGATAATGTCCCCATTTTGTTTGGATATAACCAAAAATCTATTACGATGTTCATCACTGAAAAATTCTCCGTCCTCACAAAGTAAATGATCCCGGTCGAAATTGTATGTTCCCATAGCATACGAAGTACCCTCTTTGTGATTGAAGTTTCGTTTGGTATTTCCGTACAAATCATATACATATATTTTTTTTCTCCAATGATCGTTGACGAAAATTTCATTGTTGTCTTCATCTAAGGTTACATCTAAAACATACATATATTCTTCATCGTTTTGACCAAGTCGATTGATGACTCTCAGGCCTTTACCGTTCCTGTCGAAGATATATATGTTGCCATCGACAGAACCCTGTCTTCTATTCCTGGTGATAATAATATCTTTACTAATTGCATGTACCCAACCCATTGTAATAAATTCATCACTCGTTTCTAATGGGATGTATTCGACATCCATAAATTCCTGAAGGATCAGTTCCTTTTTGGGATAGCTTGCAGTGACATCCACTGTGATGATGTCGTCATTTTGGGTGCCGGATTGTTTACATCCACCAAATACCGTCATTAAAAACAGGAACGTTGTTAAAAGTGCAGTTTGTTTTTTCATAGGTTAAGATGATTTTCATGACTGTGTTAAAATTGATACAATGATATGGAATGTATTTTAATATCTTGGTTAAAAAGTAAAAATAAATAATTGTTTATTGATGATTTTGTGGATATTTGTCTTTTGTTGCTTTTTTATAACATAGGAAAGAGGTCTTTTTCAAAAATATAGTAATTAATTTTATGAAAATATATCGTTCAATTTTGCCTGAATATGAAAATTGGGAGTTTAATACAGACCAGTTGGGGTATGAAAATGTTGAAGTAATCAGTGAAGACCGGAATCAAGTCTTGCTTTCTGATCAAGAGATGTATAAACTAATGTATGGTTTTTAGTTATCTAATTATGAAACCTTTTTAGAGGCTACAATTGCTTTTTCGAAAGATTTGGATATGTTCTTTCCTTATAATCGTCCATCATATATTAATAGAAAAGATTCTCATGAAAAGAAAATTCTGAATACGGACATCAAGGAACCATATTTGATGGAATCTTAATTGTTAAAATATAAATGGGTTAATATTAAAAAATGGGATAATATGTCCAAATTCAGGTCAGAGTTTCATATAGAGGTGAAGTTTGAAGAAGGATATTATTTTATTCTATTTAACTCTAAAGAGGTATTGGATAGCCGGTATAAATACTGGAAGTCAAAAGTTGTCGTTTATTTCTGGAGCCATTTCTTTGAAAAAAATATTTTAGGCCTTTAGTTATACTAATAATAGATAAAAATGGACGCATGAAAAGCTTTGGGCAATAAAGGTTATTAGACTGGAAAAAGCATAAAATAGGCCCAATTGGGCTAATTGTTTTCCTGAGAAACACATTAAATTTGCTAATGATATAATAATGCGAATCAGTATTTAAAAAATAAGATAAATAAAAGCGATGGCAATTTTACCCATCGTATGAATTAAAAGCCCGGATGTAGATCTGGTCTTATGCGCTCTTTGAATATTAGTT
>JAITVY010000109.1 GCA_031285565.1 Tannerella sp.
AAAATATGGCTTTTCATGGATAACCATACAAAGCAAAACAGAGCGTAACAAACGCTCTGTCAACTAATTCGCTACGCTCTGCTTATTCCTGCTTTTTTGTTGGAAGTTTATTTTAATAAAATAGCTGTTCTCCTTTGATCGGACTGAATTTTTCCGTATCGGCTTTGCGTATCAGAATGCTTCCGTTGTTCCAGTTGGATGGCCATCCTCCAATGATATGTCCCAGGAAGACTGCCTGGATTTCGTGAAGACCTCCGGCTAAAGCGACCGATTTGTCGTGGCGTGAGAAACGTTTCGTTTCGCCTTCGTTACTAATCAGTAGATTTCCATCGATCCATACTTCTTCGAGATCGGACGAGAAATAGTAGACGCCATCTTCAGGAATGTACACATATCCCGAAGCAATTGCAGCATATTGATTTACTCCCCGCATGGATTCATCTGTTTTTACTACGCGGGTAATTTCGCGTAATTCATTTATGGTTGATTCTTTCCATGTAGCGTTGGCCGGTATTTCTGATGATTTCAAATACATTCCGTCGGTTACCTGCATTTTTAATCCGGCTTTCTTATTTTCAACTTCTTTAGCCGGTGCATATGTTTGTTTTTCAACTGTAATGGTACGTACCGGACTCATTTTACCGGAAGGTAGTACCGAACGGATTTTTAAGAGGCCTGATTCTGTAAATTCGATCGGAGATTCATATACAGTTGATTCCGGATCTGGTTCTGTACCGTCGGTTGTATAAACTACTTTTATGGGGCGGCTTGTTGTAAACCCGAGGGATGCTTTATCTGTAAAAGCAACAAAGTTGCATGACCCATTGGGTTGTTCCGGCTGAGGGATGTAGTAGTTTACTCCATGACCATCTAACCGGACACAGGCGTTTGCTATTCTGCGCTCAAAGTCCTTGTAATCTTTCAGGTCATATTCGGTCCATGCAAGTTCGGCAAGTGCAAGGATACGCGGGAAGATACGATATTCACGCAAATCGTTTGTATACATATATTCCGACCATGTGTTGCATTGTACGCCTGTGATGAAATGTGCTTTATCCATCTGTATGAGTGTATCGGGAGTCGGATTGTATTTATACACATCTTCGATTGTAGCTTTTCCGCCGATTGTTACGGGATCGATTTTATAATCGCCTTCAAACCGATCGAGGTACATGCCGTCGTTTTGAGGCGTCATAATAACGTAGTGATCCATGCTTGCTGCAGCAATACCTCCCTGTTCGCCACGCCATGACATCACAGTAGCGGTAGGTGCGAGTCCTCCTTCGAGTATTTCGTCCCATCCGATGATCTTTTTACCGTATTTGGCCAGTACTTTTTCCATGCGTTGTACGAAATAGCTTTGCAACCGTTCTTCAGCCGAATGACCGTCTTTGTTTGTAAGCCCTTCTTCACGTATGCGCTTCTGGCATAACGGACATTTTTTCCACTCTGTTTTAGGGCATTCGTCTCCTCCGATATGGATATATTCGCTAGGGAATAGTTCGATGATTTCTTTAAATACGTTTTCAAGAAATTCGAAAGTGCTTTCTTTGCCGGCGCACAATACGATATCTTCAACTCCCCATATGATGCGTGGAGGAAGTATTTCTTCTTTACATGACAATTCCGGATAAGCTGAGATTGCAGCCATTTCATGTCCCGGTAATTCGATCTCGGGGATAATGGTTATATAGCGATCAGCGGCATACCGAACGATGTCTTTTACTTCTTCCTGTGTATAGAAGCCTCCGTATTCAAAACCTTCACCTTCGGTGCGTACGGATCCGACTTCAGTAAGTTTAGGATATTGTTTGATTTCGATCCGCCATCCCTGGTCGTCGGTCAGATGCCAGTGCATCCGGTTTATTTTAAATAGTGACAGGACGTCGAGGTGTTTTTTTACATCATCAACCGACATGAAATGGCGACAGGGGTCGAGCATGATTCCGCGGTATCCGAACCGGGGTTCGTCTTTTACATTGACACAGGGCGCTACCCATGAGATGTTGTTTACTGCCGACTGGCTTTCAATTTCGGCCGGTAGTAGTTGCAGGAAGGTTTGCAGCCCGTAAAATAGTCCCTGTGGTGTTTTTGATTTAACCGTTACGTTTTCTGTCGTAACATCCAGTGTATAGCCTTCTTCGTTTAATTCGAGCGAAGGATCAATTATTAGTGCGATTGAATTTTTTTGTGCATTTTCCTGATTCGTTACTTTTACGGAAAAACCGGTCGAGCGGTTTATCCGGGATGCAATGAATTCTGCTACTTTTTGTGCTTCAGGGTCTGCAGCTGAAAAAGACGTGTTTTTATTCAGCGTGAAGAAGCCTTCGCCTTTCGTTAAATCCTGAGGTTTGGGGATGATGTTAATGCCTTGGTTGTAAGTGGCCTGTGTGACGGGTTGTTCATTACATGCCGTTAATAACACACAAAGTATACCAATTAATAATGAAAAATGTTTCATGTGACAAATTTGTTAAGTCGTTGATTTGTTTAATGGTCAATGCGTTAATGCGTCAAATCGCATTAACGCATTGACATCATAAATTACCATGCAAATAAAGGATAATCTTTCATGATGGCATTTACTTTTTGCCGTACGCCCGCAATGGTGGATTCTGATTCGGGATTTGCCAAAACGGTATCCATCATTTCTACTATTTCGCCCATAAGCGATTCTTTCGCTCCACGGGTGGATATGGCCGGTGTACCTACACGGATTCCTGATGTCTGAAATGGCGACCGGCTATCGAATGGTACCATATTTTTGTTTACAGTAATATCGGCTGAAACGAGTACTTTTTCTGCCACTTTTCCTGTCAGATCCGGAAATTTCGTGCGTAGGTCAATTAACATACTATGGTTATCCGTACCTCCTGAAATAACTTTATATCCTTTGTCGTTAAATGCTTGTGCCATAGCTGCAGCATTCTTTTTTACTTGTGCCTGATATGTTTTGTATTCAGGTTCCAATGCTTCGCCGAAAGAAACTGCTTTAGCTGCAATGACGTGTTCTAGTGGTCCCCCTTGTATGCCCGGGAATACGGCAGAATCGAGTAATTGCGACATCATCTTTATTTCGCCTTTCGGGGTTGTTTTGCCCCATGGGTTTTCGAAATCTTTACCCAGCAGAATAATACCTCCGCGTGGTCCGCGTAATGTTTTGTGAGTTGTTGATGTTACAATATGCGCATATTTCAGGGGATTCTCCAATAATCCGGCTGCAATTAATCCTGCGGGATGGGCCATGTCGATCATTAATAGTGCTCCTACCTTGTCTGCTATTTCGCGCATCCGTTTATAATCCCATTCGCGGGAATATGCCGATCCGCCACCGATAACCAATTTCGGTTTTTCACGTATGGCTGCTTCTTCCATTTGATCATAATCAACATATCCGGTATCTTCTTTTACGTTGTATTCGGTTGCATGATATAGTATACCGGAGCTATTTACGGGTGATCCATGTGAAAGGTGTCCGCCATGTGAAAGGTTAAGCCCAAGGAATGTATCACCGGGATTGAGTACTGCCAAGAATACGGCTGCGTTAGCCTGTGCTCCCGAGTGAGGTTGTACGTTTGCCCATTCTGCATTAAAAATCTTTTTTAACCGTTCGATTGCAAGTGTTTCGCTTTCGTCTACGACTTCGCACCCGCCGTAATAACGTTTCCCGGGATATCCTTCGGCATATTTATTTGTTAAAACACTGCCCATAGCTTCCATTACCTGGTCGCTTACAAAATTCTCGGAAGCGATTAGTTCTATCCCTTTTAACTGGCGTTGACGCTCTCTTTTAATAATGTCGAAAATGGCCTCGTCTCTTTTCATACGTTGATATTTATTTTATTATACTAAGGTCGTATGGAACGAATATCATGAGTGATTAACGGTTAGTGGTAAGCGGTTAATTAATCACTAATCATTAACAATTAACCACTAATTTACATGTTTCGTTTCATTTTGAATTTATTTTTGTGTTAGAATATTAATTCATCTGCCGAGCAGCTAAATAACCTTTTGAGGGTATAAAGATATTTATTTTGCCGCAATTATTTCTATTTTTTAGGTGAAAGTATGAAATCCTGGTCCAAAGTGATTATTTTGGCACAGGGGAAAGGTAAATAAATCAGTTGAAAATTGAATTGGAGCGAAGCGGAAATTGGCCATAGTCAAAGTTGAAAGTGAATGGAAAAAGGTGAGAGAACGAAAGGGAGAAAGGTGATGGTTCTGTTGAAAGTGAAAGTGAAATTGATAGTTGGGAATTGGAAATGACTCTTTTTAATGAACAAATTTGGAAATCGGTGTGCTTCATTAACGACAAAATCTTATATTTGCATTCAATATATATTTTCCATTATATATGAATGAGATTGAATCAAAGATAAAGTTGCTTCGTGAGGAATTGGAGCAGCATAATTATAATTATTATGTGCATTCAATGCCGACGATATCGGATCGTTTGTATGATGAGAAAATGAAAGAATTGCAGGGGTTGGAAGCAGACCATCCTGAGTTTTTTGACCCATATTCGCCTACACAACGGGTCGGTAGTGATTTATCGAAAGAATTTGAACAGGTTGATCATCAGTATCCGATGCTTTCGTTAGGTAATACTTATTCAGAAAGTGAAATTGCCGATTTTTATGAGCGGACTACGCGTTTACTGAATGAACCTTTTGAACTTGTTGCCGAATTGAAATATGACGGTACGTCTATCTCATTGATTTATGAAGACGGAAGGCTTGTTCGTGCTATTACACGTGGTGACGGGATCAGAGGTGATGATGTTACTGCTAATGTGAAGACTATCCGTTCGATTCCTCTTAAATTACGTGGTCAGGGTTATCCTAAAAAGTTTGAGATTCGTGGTGAGATTTTACTACCGTGGGTTGAATTCGAGCGGTTGAATAAGGAACGTGAAATACAGGAAGAACCGTTGTTTGCTAATCCCCGGAATGCAGCTTCGGGGACACTGAAATTGCAGAATCCGGAGATTGTAGCATCCCGTCATCTGGATGCTTATTTATATTATATGCTGGGCGAGGAATTACCTTCTGAAGAGCATTACGGCAATCTGGAATTTGCGCGTAGCTGGGGATTTAAGGTGTCTGATGCTATCCGTAAATGCAGTACTTTGCAGGATGTATTTGATTATATTACTTACTGGGATATAGAACGGAAGAATCAGCCGGTGGCAACAGATGGGATTGTGTTGAAGGTGAATTCGCTGCGTCAGCAACGTTTTTTGGGCTTAACTTCAAAGAGTCCGCGCTGGGCGATTGCCTATAAATTTCAGGCAGAGAAGGCTGTTACACGATTGAATTCTGTTTCTTATCAGGTTGGCCGGACCGGAGTAGTGACTCCTGTTGCTAATCTGGAACCTGTTCTGTTGGCTGGGACTACTGTAAAACGGGCTTCATTGCATAATGCCGATATTATTTCGGAGCTTGATTTGTATATCGGTGATGATGTTTTCGTAGAAAAAGGGGGTGAAATCATACCTAAAATAGTGGGTGTAGATATGGATGCGCGTACTATACTGATGGGTGAAAAGGTTGTATTTATACAAAAATGCCCTCAATGCGGAACTGCATTGGTTCGTTCGGAAGGTGAGGCTGGTTTTTACTGTCCGAATGAATGGGGTTGTGCTCCGCAGATAAAAGGAAAGGTTGAACATTTTGTGACACGCAGGGCTATGAATATTAATATGGGCCCGGAGACTGTTGACGATTTATATGAAGCCGGTTATGTGCGTAATGTGGCTGATTTATATACCTTGAGGACAGATGATTTGCTGCGCCTTGAACGTTGGGCAGAGAAAAGTGCACAAAATTTATTAGATAGTCTGGAAGCTTCCAAACAGGTGCCGTTTGAGCGTGTATTGTTTGGATTGGGTATTCGTTTTGTTGGTGAAACCGTAGCCAAAAAGCTGGCTTATGCTTATCCATCGATTGAGCAGTTGGAAAAAGCTACTTTGGAATCTCTGACTGAAATCAATGATGTGGGAGGACGTATTGCTCAAAGTGTTATCAATTATTTTGCGGATGACCGTAATGTGGAACTTATAGCGCGTTTGAAGTCATACGGGCTACAGATGAGTCTGCGGGAGGAACTTTTGTCTATGCGTTCGGACAAACTGAAAGATCTGACAATTGTAATCAGCGGTACTTTCTCTCTGCATTCGCGTGATGAATATAAATCGATGATTGAACAACACGGAGGTAAGAATAGTGGCTCGGTTTCCGGAAAGACGGATTACATACTGGCCGGAGATAATATAGGACCGGCAAAATTGGCAAAGGCCGAGAAGCTGGGAGTTAAAATTTTAAAGGAAGAAGACTTCTTAAAATTACTCGACGAATGATTCTGACAAATCACTTTTTAATAAAGAAGATAGAGAAATTATCAAAAGCGGGTGCTACACGAGCACATTATTACCGTTCGTTGGAGGATGTGCGATATGTGTTGGTTGTATGTGAAGCGAAAGACTGGAAAGCGGTTGCCGTTTGTATTGATAAATTAAAGAAAATGGGTAAAACGGTGCATGTTTGTGTCTATACACAGAAGCAGGCAGATACACCGATCTGGGACTACGCGTATTTGTTGGTGGAGTCGGGAAAAGACCTGAATTTATGGGGTTTCCCTCATAAAAGTATAAAAAATCAATTGAATGGTCTTTCGGTTGATTTATTAATTGATTTAACGAGCGGAAACATTCCTGTAATGCGATATCTGGTATTGCAGCAACCGGCCACTTTTAAAGTGGGTGCAAAACGGCCCTCTGATTTTGATATGTATGATTTATCTATTGTAATGAAAGATGATGCGTATGATGTGCCTTTTTTATTTGATCAAATATTGATTTATTTACAGGCTATTCGTTCGAAGTGAGATTAATTCAGTATTTTTGTATATAAAATAAATGAGTTCTCTATGGTAAACATAGATTTAAAAGGAATGGGAGTAGCCCTTATTACTCCTTTTAAAGAAGACGGGGGCGTTGATTTTGACGCACTACTTGAATTGGTAGAGTTTCAGGTGCAAAATGGTACGGACTATCTTGTTGTATTAGGTACCACTGCGGAAACGCCTACACTAACAGAAGGGGAAAAGCAAGAAATTGTACAGCGGGTAGTGTCGCAGGTCCAACGTCGTATACCGATTGTTCTTGGTGTTGGCGGTAATTGCACACAAGCTATTGTTGATAAACTAAAGAAGGATGACTTTAAGGGTATCGATGCTATCTTATCGGTTGTGCCTTATTACAACAAGCCTTCACAGGAGGGTATTTATCAGCATTATAGTGCGATTGCTAAAGCTACATCGCTTCCGATAGTGTTATATAATGTTCCGGGAAGGACAGGTGTGAATATGACGGCTGAAACGACACTTCGTATCGCCCGTGATTTTGATCATGTGATTGCGGTCAAAGAGGCTTCTGGGAATATTACGCAGATGGATGATATTATAAAAAACAAACCGGATAATTTTCAGGTTATATCGGGCGATGATGGTATTGCTTTCCCTTTAATTGCTTTGGGTGCGATAGGGGTGATTTCTGTGATAGGAAATGCTTTCCCGCAGGAGTTTAGCCGTATGGTTCGTCTGGCTTTATCGGGTGACTATGCAAGTGCGCGTGTTATCCATTCGCGTTTTGCGGAGTTGTTTGAGTTATTGTTTGTAGATGGTAATCCGGCCGGTGTAAAGAGTATGCTTAACATGATGGGATATATAGAGAACAGGTTACGTTTGCCATTGGTTCCAACGCGTATTCCTACCTATGAGAAGATCAGGGATGTGCTAAAGCGTTTGAATATACAATGTTGTTGAGAATATAATATCTTGGGATATATCAATAAAAAAACGCCTTTAAAAATTAAAGGCGTTTTTTTATTGATATATTGTTTTTTTATTTTACTTATTAGCATACTTACTTGATTGGAGTACAACTTTCATACTTTCCTCATCTTTTCGCAATTTTACACCTGAAGGTTGGAAGTAATTACTGATGCTGGTCGTATAATAGGTTGTCGTAGAATAGTAGGAATTGGAGGTGGCTTCTCTGTAAATCGGTATAACTAACAACCGCAGGTCTTCATCCGGATTCTTTTGAATATGATAACTTATCATATTTATGATATTATTGAAATAATAAGTACGGGTTGTTGTATTGTAGCCGGATGTTGTGGTTGTCGGTGTATAGCTGGGTGAATTAACGGATAAATATGAATTGATATTGTTTTCCGTATAGTTTTCTTTGAAGAATACATCTAAAGAGTCTTCCGGTATTAATAGTAATTGCGGAGATGGTGCAAGCGAGTACATCCATTCTTCTTGCGGCATATACTTCAGGTTAAGATACAGACTGTTGTACATCCGTCCATCTGCTATTTCCTTGATATCTTTAGTTGGTACAACCAGTCGGGTATAAATGCCGGCCGGTGTTTTCAGATAAGTATAGTCATCATTTTCTGTCAGGAGCTGTTCGTCGTTATAACTATCCATGCGGTTAAGCTGGATTATTTCTTTGGTTGCAATAAAATGTTCGTAAGTTGTGACAACCGAATCCAGTGCACCGCTACTGCTTTTCAGCATATAGTCGTAAGCGATGGACATTCCTGTCTGTTGTATTTCAAGTATGCATCCGCTTCCATAACCGGTGGTAACGTAAATACCCGGGAAAAACTGGTTGAATGCATCCTGATTGGCAAAAGAGGATGGATTATTAATTGTTTCTTCGTATATTTTTTGTCCCAGTTCTACAGGTAGACGAACTTGTAGTAAATACTCACCTGTCGTCTCAGTTGTATCACCACTGAGTGGTGTGTGAACTGCAGAAGCTAACAGGTTTTGCATATCGGCATATTCTTCCGGATTAACGTTGCTGTAATATATTTTGTCTAATGGTTTGTTGGCCGGATACACATTTAGTTGCAGAGAAGCCTGCGGATCTCCGGTATATTTGTAATAAATATATAAAGACATTGAATCAATCTTGCCATCGTTCGGTGTTTGTTTGAATTTAAAACCTTCTTCACAATAGAATTGGCAAAGATAGTCTGCTTTTAAATGTCCGTATAACGGATCATATATTTCGCCTAATAGGCTTTCTGTCGTTTTAGCATAAATGGAATCGATTTTTATGGTCGAAGCCTTTATTTGAAATGTGTCTGAAAAAATAGTAATGAAATCGCCATCAGGTTGTATTCCTGCGCCAACCATATTATAGTCATCACTACATCCGCCTAACGCAAGCCCTCCCAGGCATGCTAGGGCAATTATTATATACTGTTTCAGATTCATTGACTTTTTATTTATCGTTAAGAATTGTATCGTAAAACTCATTGTAAGCATCTATATAGTTTTCGGCCGGTTGGTACGGCAGAAACATTTTTCCGCTTTGATCTATATAATCGTTTATTTTGTTATCAACATTGGGGCTTCCCTGAATAATTGCGTCAGAAAAGTCTATTGCAAGTTTTGTTATAGAAAGGTGGTCGGGCTGAGCAATGATTTTCAGATCATCATCAGTGGCACCGTTTTGTTTTAATTTTTTACTTAAATCATTTCCTAAAGTTGACTTAAATCCGTTATCGTAGATAGAATATACAACTTTGGTATTTGAGAAACAGGGATCATCCAGATACATCCGTTTCAGATATAGCGGTGCTAAAGCAGTAAACCACCCATGGCAGTGGATAATATCCGGGATCCAGCGTAACTTTTTGATTGTTTCAAATACTCCCCGTACATAGAATATGGCGCGTTCGTCATTATCTTCAAACCCGTTGCCCTCTTCATCTACAACGGTTGCTTTTCGTTGAAAGAAATCTTCATTGTCGATAAAATAGACTTGCATTCGGGCTGATTGAATAGATGCAACTTTGATGATTAGCGGATGATCCGTATCATCAATGATTAAATTCATCCCGGAAAGACGAATTACTTCATGCAACTGGTTACGGCGTTCGTTAATATATCCGTATTTCGGCATAAAGGTTCTGATTTCTCGTCCACGTTCCTGGATCCCTTGTGGGAGGTCTCTACAAATAGTCGCAATTTCTGATTCGGGAAGATAAGGAGTAATTTCCTGGGTTATAAATAATACTTTTTTAGCATCCATTCTTTTTGTTGAAAATAAAAAACGACTACAAAGATAATAAAAAAAACCGTTAAAGATCAATGCCTTTATAAGAATGAATCTTCAAAACATTTAAAATTAGTGTAATTAACGCCCAAAAACCATGGTTAGTTGTTATTTATTTTGTTGCTTTGCATGATTTTTTTTAACGGTAGAGATACTATAGGTCGGATGAAGATAAATGGCCGGGGTAAGTTGTAAATGGCGGGATGCCGGACAGGGTGAGAGTGATTTCCGGTTTATGATTGTTTCTACTATAAAAGAGTTTTTATCATATGAGAATAGTTCAACATATTGAGGAATTAAAAAAGTATTTAGCGGAGGAACGGCAAACCGGCAAGACAATCGGTTTTGTTCCGACAATGGGTGCATTGCATGAAGGTCATCTGAGTTTAGTCAGGTATTGTATTGCTCAAAATGATATTTGTGTAGTCAGTATTTTTGTTAATCCGACACAATTCAACGATAAGAAGGATTTGGCTGCTTATCCGCGTACACTGGCTGTTGATTGTGCCTTGCTTGAACCTGCCGGGTGTGATTATGTGTTTGTCCCTTCGGAGGAGGAAATGTATCCGGAGCGTGATACTCGTATTTTTGATCTGGGAGCTGTTGCAGAGGTTATGGAAGGTGCTTTCCGGCCGGGGCATTTTAATGGTGTAGCGCAAATCGTCAGTAAATTGTTCGAAATAGTAGAACCGGACGATGCATACTTCGGAGAAAAGGATTTTCAGCAGATAGCTGTTATAAAATCAATGGTAAAGCTGCTGGGATTACCCGTCAGAATTGTACCGTGTCCGATATTACGACAGGCAGATGGATTGGCATTGAGTAGCCGGAATATGCGTTTAACACCGGAACAGCGTCAAATAGCTCCAATAATTGCTGCTACTTTAAAAGAAAGTCGTAAATTTGTACCGGAAAAAGAAGTACATGAGGTGATCAATTGGGTAATTGACTCATTAAACAGAGAGCCTCAATTGCGTGTGGAATATTATGAAATTGTAGATGAGGCTACGCTTCAACCTATTCAGAGCTGGAATGAATCGGATAAATCTATTGGTTGTATAGCTGTTTTTTGTGGTGAAATCCGGTTAATTGATAATATAAAGTACGAGGTGCCGGTTTCGGCAATAGATACCGGAAATGTTTAATTGCATTTGTCATTTTAATTTAAATTGCAACATCCGATAACAATTATGCAGATTATTATTCTGGCTTAAACGCACTTCTGTATGACCCGGCATCGTCTGAAAAACGGACTTATTATAGTGAACTAATTAAATTTATTAATCAGCTACAGGCTATTAACTACTTGCAAAATGTATATCAGTGTTTTAAAATCTAAAATTCATCGGGTTACGGTAACTGAGGCAAATCTGAATTATATTGGTAGTATTACGATTGATGAAGATCTGATGGATGCTGCTAATCTGATTGAGCATGAACATGTGCATATTGTTGATAATAATAATGGAGAACGCTTTGAAACATATGTGATTAAAGGGGATCGAGGAACTGGCGTTATTTGTTTGAACGGAGCCGCTGCCCGCCGGGTTCAACCGGGTGATATTATTATTATATTATCGTATGCTCAAATGGATTTTGAAGAGGCTAAAGGATTTAAGCCTAGTGTGATATTTCCGGAAACAGCAACTAATAAATTGCTTTAATAGAACCAGACATCTGATAATCTAGAAAGAATAGGGGTCTGCCGGGAACGACAGACCTTTTTTTGTGGGAAAGTTGAATATATTGCGTTTAATGTTTATTTGAAATGATGTATAGTAATCAAAATATATGGCGGATTAGTTATCCTATTTTTTTGAGTTTATTGGCTCAGAATATTATTAATGTTACGGACACGGCTTTTCTCGGGAGAGTAGGAGAGGTGGAACTGGGTGCTTCGGCAATGGGCGGATTGTATTATATCTGTGCTTTTACGATTGCATTTGGCTTTAGTATCGGTTCACAAATTGTAATAGGGCGTAGAAACGGAGAGCGTAATTATACGGCTGTAGGGCCGGTTGTTATTCAGGGGATTCTTTTTTTGTTTGTGCTTGCAACATTGTGTTTCAGCGGATCAAAGTTGCTTGCCGGAAATATTATGCGATTTCTTGTTTCATCGGATGAGATTTGGGAAGCAACGATGGAGTTTTTAAACTGGCGTATGTTTGGTTTCTTTTTCTCTTTTATAAATGTGATGTTCAGAGCGTTTTTCGTAGGTATTACGCGTACAAAGGTGTTGACGCTAAATGCTGTGATAATGGCTTTAACGAATGTCTTATTAGATTATTTATTAATTTTCGGGCATGCCGGATTTCCGGAGATGGGAATTAAAGGAGCTGCTATAGCTTCGGTAATAGCTGAGGTTGTTTCAGTTGTTTTCTTTTTTACTTATACTTTTCTTACTGTCGATCGTAAAAAGTATGGATTGGATAAACTACGTACGTTTGACTTTGGATTGTTAAAGCAGGTATTGAATATCTCTATTTTTACGATGATGCAATATTTTGTATCGATGAGTACTTTCTTTCTGTTTTTTGTAGTTGTAGAGAAGTTAGGACAGCTGCCTCTGGCAATTGCAAATATTGTCAGGAGTATATATATTATCATGTTCATACCGGTTAATTCTCTTGCTACTGCAACTAATACGATTGTCAGTAATTTGATGGGAGCAGGTAAGACTTCACTTGTAATCCCGGCTATCCGGAAGATTGCTCTTATCTCGCTGGGTATAATGTTTGTTTTTTCAAGTATATTGGTTTTATTTCCGCAGACAATACTGTCGATTTATACCAATGACACCATTTTAATACAAGGTTCAATACCTTCGTTATATATCATTGCGGGTGCTGCTTTAATTTGTTCATTGGCTAATATTGTATTTAATGGTGTTTCGGGGACGGGAAATACGCGTTCCGGCTTTGCGATTGAAATGGGAGTACTAGTTGTTTATACCTTATATATTTATATGATTGGGATTGTATATCGTCAGCCCGTATATATTTGTTTTACGTCAGAGTTTGTCTATTTCTCTTTCTTATTGTTAGGATGTATGTTGTATTTACGTTTTGCTTCGTGGGAAAAGAAGAAGATATAAAAAAAACCGGCTTTAAAAGCCGGCTTTTTTTATCTTGTTAATACCGTTCGGAAATAACTTTCCAATCCAATATTTTCCAGAGCTCTTTTACGTGGTCTGGTCTTCTGTTCTGATAGTCCAGATAGTATGCATGTTCCCACACATCGAATGTAAGTATAGGTTTTAATCCTTTGGTCATCGGATTACCGGCATTGCTTTCTTTTACAATTTCGAGTTTTCCGTCGGGATGCGCTACCAACCATGCCCAGCCTGAACCGAATAGTGCAGTAGCGACCTGATTAAATTCTTCTTTGAATTTTTCAAAACTACCCCATTGTTTATTAATGGCATCAGCTAGTTTGCCTTGCGGTTCACCTCCTCCGTTTGGTGAAAACTGGAAGAAATAAAATGTATGATTCCATACTTGCGCTGCATTATTAAATGTAGGACCTTCGGCTTTTTTTATGATTGTCTCCAGGTCTTCGTCTTCAAAAGGCGTACCTTTCACTAAATTGTTCAAATTGTTTACATACGCCTGATGGTGTTTGCCATAATGATAACTGATCGTTTGCTCAGTGATTACCGGCTCTAATGCATTTGGTGCATAGGGTAATTTTGGTAAAGTGAATTCTGCTTTCATATTATTCTGTTTTAGTGAAATAATAAATACTTTGTAAATATATACAAAAGAACACACTCTCCGGGCAAAAGGTTTATTTGTTTATATTATAAGTTGATAAAAAAAATCAATAATTCAAGTAGCGAATCATGCGAAATGATTAAATAATGTATCAAAAATGTATGCCAGTGGTTTAATTCAATAGAATCTTTTATTTTTGTGGAAAATATAAATGTACGATGATGAAAAAAATCTTATTGTTTGCCTTGATTTGTGCCTATAGCCTTCCGACAGTAGCCCAGAAAAATCCGAAATGGGTTGAAAAAGCAGCGAAAGCAGTTTTTACCATTGAAGTATACGATAAGGCTGGAAATGTTCGTTCGGGAAATGGTTTTTTTATTGAACCAACAGGAGAGGCCGTATCTGATTATACATTGTTCGTGGGAGCAGCAAAAGCTGTTGTTACTGATGCTGAAGGTCGTAAAATGGCTGTGACAAAAATCCTGGGTGCTGATGAGTTGTATGATGTGATTCGTTTTTTAGTGGATGTACCTAAGGGTATATCTTATCTTTCTCCGGCTAAAACATCCTTGCCGGTTGGAGGAGAAGTGTATCTCCTGCCTCCCGGAATAGCAAAGAATAGCGTAATTAGTAAAGGGAGTATTGCGGAGGTAACTAAAGTGAAAGAACAATATGGATATTACCAGATTGATATTCCATTGGCATCTTCGCAGATCAGTATTCCGTTATTAACATCCGAGGGAGAAGTATTGGCTCTTGCTCAGGCAGATGTGTCGGGTAAAGATAAGACTTATGGTATTTCCGTACCTTATGTTCAGAGTATTCGTGTTAGTGCCATGGATCTTTTTAATAAGACATATTCTTCAATCGATATTCAAAAGGCCTGGCCGGCTTCTGTGGAAGACGCGCAGGTAGCATTGTTGCTATATGCTTCTAACCAGGATGCTGCAACTTATTTGGCAACCCTGAACGATTTTATTAAAACATTTCCCAGTTCTCCGGAAGGTTATCTGAGCCGTGCATCTCATTATGTTTACCGGCGAAAAGATTTAGCCCATTCGGAGGCTGAACAGATGGAACTGTTAAGTTTGGCGCAGGCCGACCTGGAAGCTTCGGTGAAGTATAATCCGAATGTTGCTGATGCATATTATAATCAAGCTAAGTTGATATATAGTGTTGCCGTGAGTGATAGTACTATTCAATCAAAAGACTGGACGATTGAAGCGGCAGAAAGTAAATTGCAACAAGCTATTGCAAAGGATGATCAGCCGGTTTATCATCAGTTAGAGGGTGATATCGCTTTTTTTAGGGGTGAATTTGAAAAGGCATATAATTCGTATATGCTTGTTAATGAGAGTCAGATGGGGACAAGCGAATCTTATTATTTCGCAGCTAAAGCCAAAGAGCAGATTCCCGGAGGCAACCTGCTTGAAATAATTACTCTGCTTGATAGTGCCGTACAAAGAAGTACATCTCCTTCGGAGGCTGTTATGTATTTGCAGGAAAGTATTGATTTTAAGACTCAGTTTGGGCAATATGAGGCTCTCGTTAAAGATTATAACCTCTATTATTATTTGTTGAGAGGGAATGTTACCGATGCATTTTTTTATTATCGTGAGCAGGCTAAATTCCGTACCGGAGATTTTGAAGGTGCTTTGGAAGATATTACTTCGGCAATTGCATTGGTTCCTGATAATGCAATATATCAAGCGGAAGAGGGGTCTATTTATTTGCGTTTGCAGGAGTTGCAAAAGGCGCAGCAGAGTATAGAAAAGGCTATCGCACTGGATCCGGATTTTGCTTCAAGTCATCGTTTGCTGGGAGTTTGTTTGCTTCGCCAGGAAAAGAAAGGTGAAGCATGTAAAGCTTTTGCCAAAGCGAAAGAATTGGGTGACCCGGTAGTAGATAAATTAATTAAAGACAATTGCCAGTAACAAGTAAATAATGCGATAAAATGCCCATTATTTATGCAAAAAGTTATTTTTTGCTCTTTATTCATATCAAAGTTGCATTTTTTGCAACACTGTTTTTCTGTTTTTATGGAAAAAGAATAAAGAAATTTTTTGAGTGACTTTAAATGAATAGGATTAGGGCTGTTCGTATATTTACTTTGTACATGGTTTTTGTATTAGTTTAAAAATATGAGTGGGGGCGCTCAGGCTTGTGAAAGTCTGAGCGCTATTTTTTTGTTTTTGTTTAGTGTGAAAATTACGTCAAGATAAAGTAGCAGTTCTAAAAGAATCTGATTAGTTTTGTACTTCAAAATCATTATAAAATTATTTTATATCGTATTTATGACACTGAAAACATGTATGAGAAGTTGTGTTTGTTGCATTATTATATTATTTGCAATAAATCCGTTTGTGTTGAATGCACAAGATGAGTGGGGAAAAACAGGTTTAAATGTTTTATGGCAAGGTCTTCGTGACGGGCAACCAATTGAAGAATTGCCTTCGGGAAAAGCTCCTTTTGAGACTCCCCAACGAGTAGCGAAGAAAAATATTCCTACCCGATTAGTTCCGACCCAATCTAATGAATGGCTCATTTCGGATGGATGGGAGTTGGGTACTTCTACGCAAGTACTGGAATCTAATGAATCGATCTTTAGTTTGAAATTTAATACGCAGGATTGGTATAACGCAACTGTTCCGGGAACCGTACTGACTACACTGGTTAACCAGGGTGTTTATCCGGAACCGGCATTCGGATTAAATAATATGTCTATTCCCGATACGCTTTGCCGTATGGACTGGTGGTATCGAACGGTGTTTGATAGTCCTTCGGAAGCGAAGGGAGACCGTGTGAAATTATTATTTAACGGGATTAACTATCGTGCAGAAGTATTTCTGAACGGGAAGAAGCTGGGTAATATCAACGGCGCTTTTATCCGGGGTGAATATGATATAACGTCTATGATAAAGGATAAGGATAATGTTCTTGCAGTGCTTATACATCCTCCTTATAATCCGGGTATTTCTCATGAACAATCGATGGTGGCCGGACAGGGATTAAACGGAGGTCAATTAAGTTTAGACGGCCCAACATTTATTGCTTCTATGGGATGGGACTGGATTCCGGGTATTCGTGACCGGAATATTGGTTTATGGCAAGATGTGAGATTAAGAGTAGGGGGGGATGTTAAGATTGGTGACCCGCATGTTATTTCGAATCTGCCTTTACCTGATACAACCCGCGCTACATTGATTATTATGGTTCCGGTTAAAAATTTGACTAATAATGCGATAAACGGTACTCTGCAAGCTGCATTTAATGGAATACGTATTAATATGCCTTATGCATTACAGGCAAACGAAGAGAAAACGTTGGTATTTACACCTGAAGAATATAAAGAACTGTTGATACAAAAACCTAAATTATGGTGGCCCAATGGTTATGGTTCACAAAATCTATATGATTTATCATTACAGGCAAATGCCGGTGAGGTGATTTCGGATACAAAGAAACTGCGATTTGGAATCAGGGAACTCTCGTATGAATTGATGATTCGTTCGGAACAGAAAGGTAATCACCGGATTCTGTATACTCCGGTAGATGCAGATAATGGAAAGAAGCCTATTTTTAATTATGAGAAAGTGGCTATTGTTGGCGAACCGAGGCTTCAGCAGACAATTCCTACATTGCAGGAAGGCGTTAACGAGGATGCTTTATTCGAGTCTTTATCGAATGATGATCCGGTTGGTCAATTTCTTGTATTTCGGGTAAACGGGAAGCGTATCTTTATTAAAGGGGCTACCTGGGGCATGGATGAGATGATGAAACGACTTACCCGTGAGAAAATGGAGTTGTTTTTCCGCTTAGAGAAAGATGCAAACTTTAATATGATACGTAACTGGACGGGTGAGAATACGGAAGAATTGTTCTATGAGTTAGCTGATGAGTACGGATTGCTGGTATGGAATGATTTTTGGATTACAACGGATGATACGGTTGATCCGAATGATCACCAGCTGTTTTTTCAGAATGCCAGGGATGCGGTACGCCGTTTCAGAACACATCCGAGTATAGCTATCTGGTGTCCGCGAAATGAGGGATATGCTCCGAAAGGTTTGGAATCGTTACTGAATACAATGATAGCAGAAGAGGATCCTACACGCCATTATCATGGTAATTCACGCCATTTGAATGCGGTAAACAGTGGACCTTACGGGTATATAAAAAATGCCTCGGATTATTTTACCAAATATGCAAGAGGCTTTAATACAGAACTGGGAGCCCAGGCTATTCCAACTGCTGCTACCATCCGTAAGTTTATTGCTCCCGAAGATCTTTGGCCAATCAATGATGTTTGGGCGTATCATGATCTGCATCATAAAAGCCATTTTTTCGGAGATTTTATTGAAGCAGTAAATAGCTATGGCGAGGCGACCGGTATGGAAGACTTTGCTAAAAAAGGCCAGATGGTTTCGTATAATACCTGGCGGACGATCATTGAAGCTGTAAATAGTAAAATGTGGGATAATACAACGGGATTGATTTTATGGATGAGTCATCCTTCGTGGCCAAGTATGACCTGGCAAACTCATACGTATGATTATGAAACGCCCGGAGCTTATTTTGGAGTGAAGAAGGCCCAGGAACCGATTCATATTCAGATGAATCTTCCGGATCATAAAGTTATTATCCTAAATAATACGCAGGTTTCTCAAAAAGGCATGACTGTAACGGTAAAAGGATATGATATACAAGGGAAGCAGTATTACAATAGAACAGCTAAATATGATGCAGCTGCCGGACAGAAGACGGATTGTTTTATAGCAGAAATAGAACAGGATGCACCTGCTTTTGCATTGATACGACTTGAATTAAGGAATCGTAAGGGTGAGATTGTTTCTGTTAATGATTACTGGAAGAACTGGGATGACCTGAAAGCTAACCAGACATTGAACGGATTAGAAGCAGTAAAGCCACTTGTTTCTATTAAATCATCAGGAAAGGGACGTTCTGTAATAGAAGTTTCTAATACGAGTAATACTATTGCTGCTGCGATTAAACTCAATGCGTGTGATAAGACAACTAAAGAACTTATTCTTCCGGCATTTTTCTCGGAAGGTTATTTTAACCTGTTACCCGGTGAAAAGCGAAGGATAGAACTTGTTCTCCCTGAGAATATCTCAGCCTTCGATATATTGACCGATGGATATAATATCGATAAATAATACGAATCAGTAGTCAAAGTAGTCAAGGAGTTATCAGTTGCTTCGCAACTTTGTAGTTAAGTAGAAATATACTTGTGTTGTTCTTAATTCCTTGACTACTAACGAGCATGGCGAGTGATAACTACATTAACTACTCATTGGCATAAATAATTTATGATAAAGGCTATCTTTTTTGATTTAGACGGTACATTAATCAGTTTTGAAACACATAAAATTTCTCTGTCTGCAAAAACCGTATTAGGACAGCTAAGGCAGAAAGGCATAAAAGTATTTACTGCAACGGGACGCCATAAATCTACAATGGAAGATTTAAAGGGTCTTGTTTTTGATGGGTATGTGACTTTAAATGGGAGTATGTGTCTGGTTGGAGATCAAGTCGTTTATAAGCAGCGTATACCTCAGGCTGATATTAGCGCCTTGATTGATTATCTTACGCATGTGGAATCGTTTCCTTGTGTTTTTGTAGAAGAGCACTTAAACTCGATGAATTATCGAAATGAGTCTACGGATGAGATTTTTAAATTATTGAATTTTCCGGAAATTCCCATTTGCAATTTAGAAGAGATGAGGAACCGTACCATTTATCAGGTATTGGCTTTTTTTGATGAAGAGCAGGAAGAACGGATAATGAAGATGCTTCCCGGGTGCAAAACGACCCGTTGGAATCCTGTTTTCACTGATATTGTATCTGTTGATAGTGATAAATGGGTTGGTATTACTAAAATGCTTGAATATTTTCATTTGTCGCCAGAAGAGACGATGGCTTTTGGTGATGGAGGAAATGATATGTCTATGTTGGAAAATGCAGGTATCGGAGTTGCAATGGGAAATGCGGCAGACCAGGTGAAATTAATTGCGGATTATGTAACGGATTCTGTTGATGATGACGGCATACTGAAAGCGGTTGAATACTTCAGGTTGTTGGAAGATAAAGCTTAGTGATTTTTTATCAGGACCAAAATATAACAGGATGGGATAAAAATGCAAATAAATAGATAATTAATTCTTAAATTTGAGGATCATTATTCATAGTATACGGAATGGATAGAACTTTCAATATATGTGTTGTCGGATTAGGATATGTCGGTTTGCCGTTAGCACGATTATTCTCAACAAAATACAAGACAATAGGATATGATATAAACGACAGGCGTGTAGAGGAGCTGATGGCAGGGCATGATTCTACCTGTGAAATCTCCGACGAACTGTTACGAAGTGCTTTATTGGGAGGTTTCCGTTGTACTTCATCTATTGATGATATACGTGAATGCAATTTCTATATAGTAGCTGTACCCACTCCTGTTGATATTGATAATCGTCCGGACCTGACTCCGCTTGTGAATGCAAGCAGAATGGTCGGTGAAATTATATCTAAAGGCGATATTGTTGTATATGAGTCGACAGTGTATCCGGGGATGACCGAAGAAGTGTGTTTGCCGGAGGTAGAAAAGGTTTCGGGCTTAAAATTAAATATAGATTTTTATGCAGGTTATTCTCCGGAGCGAATTAATCCGGGTGATAAGGAGCATACGATAGAGAAAATAAAAAAGGTTACATCGGGTTCTACTCCTGAAGTGGCTGATGCCATCGATCATATATATAATTCGGTGCTTATTAACGGAACTCATAAGGCTCCATCGATACGTGTAGCCGAAGCATCTAAAATTATAGAGAATTCTCAGCGGGATGTGAATATCGCTTTTATGAATGAGTTGGCGAAAATATTTAATGCGATGGAGATAGATACGCATGATGTTATTGATGCGGCATCTACGAAATGGAACTTTCTGAAATATACTCCGGGACTTGTGGGAGGACATTGTATAAGCATTGATCCTTATTATTTAATACAGAAGGCACAGGTTTACGGAATTTTGCCTCGTATTATGACGGCTGCCCGCCGTCTTAACGATGGTATGGGGGCTTATGTTGCCAATCAGGTAGTAAAACTAATGAATAAAAAAGGGATTCTTGTGAAAGATGCCCGTATATTGATACTTGGCATAACTTTTAAGGAGAATTGTCCTGATATACGTAATACCAAGGTGGTGGACATTTATGCTACTTTACAGGAATATACCGACAATATTACAATATATGACCCTTTGGCTAATGTTGAAACTGTTGAGGCTGAGTATAATGTCAGGATTACAAATAATAAACCCGACGACAAATATGACGCCGTTATTTTAGCTGTTGCCCATAAAGTGTTTGAGGGTCTTGATATCGATGAATTGCTTTTGAATAATGCTGTCGTATATGATGTTAAATCCGTATTGCCCAGAAATATTGTCGGTGGGAGACTGTGATTATTATTCAATATACCATTTATATAAAACATTAAAGTTATGTGCCGTTCATATTTTTTTATATCCTGTTGCCTTTTTCTGGCAATGTTTTTTAATCAGTATGTGTCTTCTCAGGATAATTTTGATAAATATTTTGAAAAGAAGAGTTTACGTGTCGATTTTGCTCTTAGTGGCAATGCCGAAGGGCAGTCTGCAGCTTTGCAGCAGATGCGTGAAGAGCCTATATGGGGAGGTCCGCAGAAGAACCTGATCGACCCGTTTGAATACGGAGGGTATTATGTGAAAGTATATGATGGAGCGTCGAATCAGTTGCTTTATACAAAAGGATTTAATACCTTGTTTGAAGAATGGCTTACTACTGACCAGGCAAAAACGGAAACACAGTCGTGGACAAATAGCATTTCTATTCCTTATCCGAAGCAGCCGGTTATTTTTGAACTTCTGGCGCGTAACAGGCAAACCAATGAGTTTGAAATGCTGATGAAACAGACGATTGATCCGAAAAGCATCTTTATAGACCGGGGGCCGTTGAAGAATCTTAAGGTAAATCAGATTCAATATAAAGGTGATTCGGACAGTAAAGTGGATCTTGTCTTTTTGCCGGAGGGATATACTGAGGCGGAAATGACGAAATTTGCCGGTGATGTGCAACGTTTTACCGAGTCGTTATTTAAAACACCACCCTTCAATGAACGCCGGGAGGATTTTAATGTATGGTCGGTCAATTTACCATCCGAGGAATCAGGAATGGACATATCGGGCGAAGGTGTTTTTAAAAATACGGCTTTAAATTCCGGGTTTTATACATTTGGAGTGGATCGTTACCTGACGACTCCCGACATGAAATCGATTCGTGATGCTGTATGGAATGTTGCATGTGATGCTGTTTTTATCCTTGTAAACTCCGAGCGGTATGGTGGCGGTGGTATGTATAACTTTTATGCAATCGGCACTGCTGATAATGAACGTACTTCTGTCGTTTTTGTGCATGAGTTCGGTCATAGTTTTGCGGGCCTGGCTGACGAATATTTCCAATCGGAAGTGGCTTACAGTGACTTTTATAGTCTTAAGTCCGAACCGTGGGAACCTAATATCACTACGCTTATTAACTTTGATGCTAAATGGAAAGATTTGCTTCCTTCCGGAACGCCTGTTCCAACGCCTCTGGAAGCTCCATATGCAGATAAACTGGGTGTATTCGAAGGTGGCGGATATTTATCAAAAGGTATTTATCGTCCGATGGATCATTGCATGATGCGTGATTATGCTCCTTTCTGCCCGGCATGTAGTCGCGCTATTTTGCAGATGATTGATTACTTTTCGGATCGGAAATTGTAATAACTACATGTGTACAGGGGGGGGGAAATAGGTGATAACCCTGATGATCTTCTGATCTTATTGAAGTTCGCTTAACTCAATCCACCTCATTGTTTTTTCGTCGATCTCATCGATTAATTCACCGATGCGATTGGCTTTTTGGGCGAGTTCATCATGGGGTAGGGTACCACTGTTGAGTTCTGATTCTAATTGTGCTTTTTCTGCTTCAAGACCCGCAATTACTGTTTCCAGCGACTCAAATTCTTTCTGTTCTTTGTAAGAGAGTTTTTTCTTTTGGTCTTTATTCTTTTGGATTTGGATAGAGGGTTTGGAAGAGGATGCAGCTTCTGTTTCTTTTTGCTCTTTGTCTTTCATCTCTTTCCATAAACGATATTGTGTGTAGTTTCCCGGGAAATCCTGAATTTCGGCATCTCCATGAAAAACAAAAAGATGGTCTGTTACTTTATCCATGAAGTAACGGTCGTGTGACACGACTATCAGGCATCCTTTGAAGTTTTTCAGGTATTCTTCCAGTACATTTAATGTAACAATATCCAGATCGTTTGTAGGCTCATCCAGTACAAGGAAATTCGGATTTCGCATTAAAACGGTACAGAGGTATAAACGTCGTTTTTCGCCTCCGCTGAGTTTATATACAAAATTATGCTGTTTGTCGGGTGTAAATAAGAAGTGATTCAGGAATTGTGAAACACCGAGTGTTTGTCCGTCTCCCAGGGTAACATATTCGGCTATGTCCTGTACAACATCGATCACTTTCATATTGTCGTCAAACGATAGTCCTTCCTGACTATAATAACCGAACCGGACTGTTTCTCCTATATCAAAATGTCCACTGTCAGGAGCTATTTCATTCATCAGCATTTTGATGAATGTTGATTTTCCCGTACCGTTATTGCCGATAATCCCCAGTTTTTCGTAGCGTGCAAATGTGTAGTTAAAATCGTTCAGGATACGAATATCGCCGAATTGTTTGCTAACATGTATGGCGTCAAATATCTTAGAACCGATATAAGCGGATTTAACGTTTAATTGTACATTGCCTGCATCACGCTTTTGTTTTGCTTTTTCTTCTAATTCATAAAACGCATCGATCCTGGATTTTGCCTTTGTTCCGCGTGCCTGCGGTTGACGGCGCATCCAGTCAAGTTCTTTACGTAGCAGGTTGTTTGCACGTTCTATTTCGATATTGCTCGTGGCAATTCTTTCTGCTCTTTTTTCCAGGTAATAACTATAGTTTCCTTTATACTGAAATATTTGTTGCTGGTCTATTTCGATAATTTCGTTACACACACGATCCAGAAAATAGCGGTCATGCGTAACCATTAACAGGCTGATCGTTGAACGGTTCAGGTAGCCTTCAAGCCATTCGATCATATCCAGATCCAGGTGGTTGGTTGGTTCGTCCAGCAGGATCAATTCTGGTTCTGTAATTAATACGTTGGCTAATGCCACTCTTTTGAGTTGTCCTCCGGATAGCGTTCCTATTTTCTTGTCAAAGTCGTTGATCTTAAGCTGCGACAGGATTTGCTTTGCCTTTCGTTCGTAATCCCAGGCTTTTTCATGATCCATCCGGGTGATTACTTCTTGTTGACGGTCTGTATCCTGGCTATTCATTACTGCTTCATATTCAGCAATCAGGCGTACGGTCGCGTTTTGTGAATAGAAGCAGGCTTCAAGCACGGTTAATTTTTCCGGATAATTAGGCGCCTGTTCCAGATACCCAACCCGTAAATCGTTCCGGAATACAACTTCACCGGCCTCATAACCTTCCTTTCCTGCAATAATGTTAAGCAAAGTTGTTTTACCGGTTCCGTTCTTGGCTATTAGTCCGATTTTTTGTCCTTGTGCAACACCGAAAGTGATCTCGCTGAATAATTCCAGATCACCGAAGCTTTTGGTTAATTTATCTATTTGGAGGAAACTTACCACTATATAATTGAAAATTGAAAGTTGAAAATTGAAAGTTCGAAAAGTATCATTTTCAATTGAATTATGCCTGATCTTTCAATATTACATCATGCGCTCCTCCTTCTACGATACTGGTCGAAGAAACAAGTGTTACTTTGGCATTTTTCTGTAATTCTTTGATGGATATGGTTCCACAGCTACACATGGTTGATTTTATTTTACCTAATGTTATTGCCAGGTTATCTTTCATTTTGCCCGCATAAGGTACGTAACTGTCAACTCCTTCTTCAAATTTCAATGAAGCGGTATCGCCCATATCATAACGTTGCCAGTTTTGAGCACGGTTAGATCCTTCTCCCCAGTATTCTTTAACGTAATTATTTCCAATGCGCAGGACTTTAGTGGGTGATTCGTCGAATCGTGCAAAATAGCGTCCCATCATTAGGAAATCGGCTCCCATCGATAATGCAAGCACCATGTGATAATCGTGTACGATTCCACCATCGCTACAGATAGGGATATATATTCCTGTCTTTTTATAATGATCGTCACGTGCTTGCGCTACATCGATTAATGCAGTAGCTTGTCCGCGACCGATTCCTTTTTGTTCGCGTGTGATACAGATCGATCCACCACCTATACCAACCTTAATAAAGTCTGCTCCGGCATTGACCAGGTATTCAAATCCTTCACGGTCAACAATATTACCAGCACCCACAGGTACATCATAATTGCTTTTAATCCATTCGATTGTTTCTTTTTGCCATTCGGAATATCCGTCGGAAGAGTCGATACATAATACATCGACGCCAGCTTCTACTAAAGCCGGAACGCGTTCTTTATAATCGCGGGTATTGATTCCTGCACCTACCAGAAGTTTCTTGGTGTCATCCGAAAGTTCTTCCGGATTATTCCGGCGGCTGTCATAATCTTTGCGGAATACAAAATAAACCAGATTCTGGTTATGATCAATGATTGGTAATGAGTTTAACTTGTTTTTCCACAGAATCTGATTCGCTTCACTCAGCGATACACCGGCATCAGCATATATTAGTTTTGAGAAAGGAGTCATAAAATCTTTCACTTTCATATCTGCGGGATCTTTTTCGGCCCGGTAATCGCGACTGGTGACCAATCCGAGTAACTTCCCGTTTGATGTTCCATCGTCTGTTATGCCTATTGTCGAATGGCCTGTTTCTTCAACCAGTTTAACAACATCGGCCAATGTATGTTCGGGTGTCAGATTAGAATCACTGATGACAAATCCGGCTTTGAATTTTTTTACTTTCCAAACCATTTCTGCCTGACTTTCTACCGGTTGTGACCCGAAAATGAATGAAAGGCCGCCATTGCGCGCCAGTTCAATCGCTAAATCCGGTCCCGAAACAGATTGCATAATGGCCGAAACAAATGGTATATTTAACTCAAATAAAGAGGTTGCATCTTTTGAATGTTTAACCAATGGTGTTTTTAAAGAAACATTGGATGGAATACATTCTTTTGTTGTTAACCCGGGTACTAATAAATACTCTCCAAATGTTCTGGAGACATCTTCAATGAAATTTGCCATACCTTTTATTTGTTTTGATTAGAAAGAATAACTGTACAAAGATACGGAATTTTATTGTGAATTATAGAGTGTGAACTGTGAATTATGAATTTCTGCTATTCGGACTGCAAATAAAAGCAAATGCGATCGCATTCGGTTATTAATTGTTGTGTGGTAGCTGTAAAAGCATATTTTTCGCTAAGTAATAGTTGCATATTTTTATCCGTTGGACTATCCTTTAGGGGGAGCCAATGAGAGTTTCCTCTGATTCCGTATCTGTATTCATAATCGGCATCTCCTCTTATCCAGGCATTTGCTGCGAAACATTTAGCCTGTAGTTCGCAATCGTCGGATATAAGGATGGTTTCGTTTATTAATTCTTTTGCATGTTCGAACATTGCATGTCCCCAGTCATCAAACCCATCATCTCCAAAACGTCCGTAATGGTATCCTTTACGGTAACGTAGTAATGACCAACAATCGGTTACCGCACGCATTAACCCTTGTCCATAATGATAAGTGGCATAAGAACGGATAACGGGATCGACTACCATAGGCAGAATACGTTGCAGATCGAGCATACGGGTAGCGTACCGGAGTTTATATCCGGGTGCAGGAGTAATATATTTAATCCCGAAGTAAGGTTCATCAAACGGATCATGATCGAAGTAACAGAATATGTTTAGTGTCTGATCGTAAGTGGTATCAATTCGGGAGAGATATTCTATTGCTTCTTCAAAAGCTTCTACCTGCATATATCTCGTTGCAATGATTTCATTAAAATAATCTTCATTTTTATAGCATTTGGATATGAAAAAACGCTCGAATTTCGTACTTCCTCCCGATTTAAGGATTTGACTGTATTTAATAATACTTTCTATGGGGAACTTCTCAAATGCACAGAAAAGGTCGGTGTAAAAATCAATATTCCAACTTCCTCGATTCGTATTTTCTTTTATAGCCTGACGATAACCGGTTAATGTTCGCAGGCGTTCACTTGCCATGCCGGCCAACATTAAAGCTTTTACTTCATCATGTTGTTCGATATATTTAGGCATCATAATAGAAAGTGTAATTTTCCGCATCATATCGTTGTAATAAAACATGCTGTAATTATTGAACATTTGATTTTCGTACCATAAATAATCTTCGGTAATTTGGGGGGTAAGGTTTGTTTTTGCCATTTGATCAAGCCATTGCAGCTCTGGCAGGATGCGGTTTTCGAAAGCCTTGTTATATTTGCCATTATATGCCTCAATCATAATGCTTAATACTTTTACGTTGTTTTTGATGAAATTGGTTCCTTTCATCTGTTCAGCTTTAGTAATATATTGTGACGCTTTTTCCGAATCTCCGTCGAGTAATGTCAGGAACGCTGCTGCATACTGCCACATTGCAGGATTTGCAGTCTTTTTTTCGGATACAACCTGCAGGGAGAAATCGCGTAATTCCATATAGCGTGACCTGTTTTTGAGATAGGATTTGTATCCGGGATTATATTCGTCGTCTTCGCTTTCATTTTCATCTATATATCCGTCGAAGACTTTAAGGTTTGCACGTTTCTCGGCTTCGCGGCAAATATTCTGTATCATCCGGGGCAATTCCATCGAATTGGGTTGGTATTGGTATAGTATTTTGATTCGTTCGATATCGGATTTTTTTTCAGCCAGATTATCGACACACCACCAGAAGCTGCTCGATGTCTGCATTGTGCCGGCATAATGGTTGATAGCCGTCTGATATTCGCCTCGTTGGAAATAAACACCACCTATATAGTCTTCACACATCGCTTTGATGCTTGACCCAGGTTGATTTTTAATATCCTTTTCCCATATCCGGATGCATAGATCATGCTCTCCCATTGTAAATGCCGCACGCATGGCTTGTAGTAGATACCGGGTTTTAAATGTTGTACCCTGATAGGCTAATGCCTGATCTAAGATTACCTGCAAATCTTTATTATCAAGATCGTCTTTTGTCGGATACCACCAGGGATCGGTTCTTTTGGCACGTGCTTCTTCGCATTGTTTAGCCAGTATCAGATATTTAACTGCTTCCGTATCATTTGTTTTGAGTAGATAATTAACGAATGTGTTTTTCCGCATATCATCAGAACTATCTGTATTTCCTGCAGCGATTTGTTCCATATCATGGATCGAATATTTATAGACTACCTGCCGGATATCCTCGAAAGTAGCTTGTTTAGCCGTATATGCCTGCCATTCGCTGATATTTGTATCATTGGAAGATGGTTCAGGTTCTGATGCATCTTTTTCGTTGTATGAATAAAATACATAATATTCGCCCGGTGTATATGTGGGATAATAGCATGCATATGATGACAGCACATTAACGGATATCGCTAAAAGGAGTATACATTTTATTGATTTCATCGTGTGTATATTTTGAAAGGTTTGTTTGATCTAAATGATATAGAATAATGGAAAAATGGTTTAGCTGATGTTCCAGCATTTTTTTTATCTGCAATATTTCGTCAAAACCGGAACTCTCGAAACGTATCTGATCATCGACAGCCAGGTAATGGCCTTCCTGGTAAAAACCGGTTGCTACACGATAATTATTTCCGTTGGTCTGTATCAGATTCGGATCTGCCGGATTGGCATTTCGTAGCAGCGACTGAAACTTTCCATCGTTGCTGAACCATACCGCCCACGAGAATGTTGGATAAGCGAGATCTAATGGCAATTTGTAGTTTTTAAGACGTTTTGCATAAGGTGCGACATCGTTGGCCAAAAGTATCGAATTCCGGGTTTCGTGGTCGCGGATAGCGCCTGTATTGTAACACATGAGCACGCCTTTGTCGACAGGCGGCGCTGCCATACGAAGCTGGTGCAGGCGAATCGTTACAGAGAGTTTTATGTTATGGGAAGCTAAAGCTGCTTTTACCTTTTTCAGAAAATCAAAATAATCAGTTTCGGTTGTTTTTGTCCAGTCGCAATCTAATTGTACTTCACGAATGTTCCGGATATTGTTTGTTTCGGACATGGTGATAATCCTGTTGACCAATCGCTGAACGAAATCATTCATTTTGCAATACCTGAATAGGTCATTATCAATGAAAACAGTCGGTATAACTTCCAGATTTTCCGGTACAGGTTCTTTAAAACGGATAGTAGCTTCCGGTACAGGTGTTTCTACGGGATTGGCTTCAATATATACGTCGAAATAACGAATGTATATTTGGCTGATTGTATGATCGGTTAAGAATTGCCGTTCTTCGTCGGAGAGTAGCCATATCGTTTTCCAAAAATAAATTGCATTCGTCTTATTTGGCTGATTGCCGGGATTATCTTGTTTGTTTTTGTTCAAGACATAGATAATGCTTTTTGCACATAAAGCTGTGACTAACAGGGTAAGTAATATGGTAAGCAGGCGTTTCATTTTTCGTTTGTTTGATTTACCTTCAGATACAAAAATAGCGGTTTATTTGTAAGAATAAACCGCTATAATTATGAGATGTATGAAATGTGTGGTTGGTTGTATGAAATGATTAACCAAGCTTATGAAATGTTAGTAACTATATTATGACCCTCCAATTTCGATTTCATCTATAGCCAGTTCACTTTGTTTTCCTTCATCCGTATAACCTTTGGGGCAGAGTCCTCCGCTTAATATTTGAATGCGTACGAACCGAGCTTTATCCGGAACAGGAAGAGTTATCAGAGAAGGAAAGCGGGTGACTTCGTTGACGGATAAATCGGGGTGAAAAGTGGCGGATGTGGCTGATTTGTAATTCTTTCCGTCGGAAGAGAGCATTACGGTCGCTCCTCGTGAAGGCCATATTCCGGTTCGCGGCATAAACAATGAAGCGAAAGCTATGGAACAGATGTTTCGTTCTGTGTTTAAATCTATCGTAATAGTTACCGTATCTTCATAAAAACTGACCCAGTGCCTCATATCGTGGGGATAAGCGCGCAATCCGTCCGTCAGTCCGAATCCTTTATTCAGATGTTCCCACCCGGCTTCGGGTTGGCATTGATATTTACATCCAGTAGCCGGATTAACGGCAAAAAACTTGTGGGTTGACTTTCCCAATAGTTTGTTGTTTTGGGTGGCAACTGCTTTTATAGTAGTATTTTCAGATAATACGACCGGATGTTGATACAAGGGGGATGAAACATCGGGTTCATTTCCATCAAGCGTATAATATATAGTAGCCCCGGGATAAAAAGTGCTTAAACCGACTTCGTATCGTTTTGTTTCCTTGTTCCATACCGGAACGAAATTTACTTCAAAGAAGTTACGGCAGGCATTTACTTTTAGTTGATCCAGTAATGGGAAGTTATTTGCCAGGCGAATACAAAAGTTTTCAAAATCTTTGTTCTGAGGCTCAGTCCATAGGATTTCAGACATTGCCAGTAGCCGGGGAAATGCCATGTATTCCAGTTGCTGAGGAGTTGAAATATATTCACCCCAGATATTAGCCTGGGCGCCGATGATATACGTTTGTTCTTTCTCAGTCAGTTCTTCAGGTATGGGGTCATAATTGTAGGTATTATCCAAAGGATTGAATCCGCCGATAGCATGTGGTGCGAATTCCGGATCTTCCTGATAATAATTTAGATAACAAAAAGACCTGGGAGTCATAATCGCATTATGATGAGTTTGTGCTGCTTTAATGCCTCCTTCTTTACCCCGCCATGACATAACTGTGGCATTTGGAGCCAGACCGCCTTCCAGAATTTCATCCCAACCGATAATATCCCTTCCCTGTGAATTGATGAATTTTTCGATACGACGAATGAACCAGCTTTGTAATTCTTCTTCGTTTGCCAGATTTTCCCTTTTGATTAATTCCTGGCAGTGAGGGCATTGTTTCCAGCTTTTTTTAGGGCATTCATCTCCTCCTATATGAATATAATGACCCGGAAACAGACCCATTATTTCCATCAATACGTTTTCCAGGAATTCAAAAGTGGTTTCTTTCGGACAATAGACCTGCTCGAATACTCCCCAGGAATCCTGCACTTTGTATGAATTCTCCAGGCCACAAGACAGGTCGGGATAGGATGCTAATGCAGCCGAACAATGTCCCGGCACTTCAATTTCCGGGATAACGGTAATAAAGCGTTCCGAGGCATATTGTACGATTTCACGGATATCGTTCTGAGTGTAATAACCCTTGTGTATCTGGTTGTCATAGAGTCTTGTCTGATAATGATTGGGGTCTCCTATAACCGTACGGGGTCTCGTAGAACCGGTTTCTGTTAAACGGGGATATTTTTTTATTTCAATGCGCCAACCCTGATCGTCTGTCAGATGAAGATGTAAATAATTGAATTTGTATATGGCCATCAGGTCAATGTGTTGAAGAATAAACTCTTTAGGCATGAAGTGGCGGGCCATATCGAGCATTGACCCCCTGTATTTGAACCGTGGTTTATCTGAAATGGTTACGGCTGGAATAACGGGTGTTTTTTCTCTGATTAATTGCGAAAGCGTTTGTACTCCATAGAAAAAACCTGTACCTTGATTGTTTGCCCGGATAATTATTTGTTCCGGATCAACTTCTAATTGATATTCTTCGTCAGGTAGTTCGGGATCGACGTGAAAGCAAATGGTTCCGTTCTTGTATGTCTTCTGTAATTGTATCTCCTGGGTCTGTTTTACATATGAGATAAAATGGTCTGTAATGCGGCAGATCGTAGGATCATCAGGGATCTGAACAGACATATTATTTTTTAAGATAAATGTTCCCTCTTTCCGAATAATTTTATTGGGCATAGGAATAATGCCGTAATGGCTGTCTGCGGTTTCCTGTGCGTAAACAGGAAAAAGATTACAAATGCCGGTTCCGATTGTTGATAAGATCAATAAAAATATAATTCTCATAAATCCAGTAAGGCTTTTATTTTGTCAAATATAGCAGTGTTTTCATAAATACCGGTGAAATATTCTGATCCGGGTCCGAAAGCATAAACCGGAACCATTACTCCACTGTGACCTGTGGTGGAAAATTTTCCCTCAATTTCTCCTTTTTCCAGATCTCCCCCGACCAGGGTCAAACCTCCTGTTTCATGATCTGCAGTCACAATAACTAATGTTTCGCCATCCTGAGCTGCCCATTCAAATACTTTGCCGATCGTTTTGTCAAAATCGACAATTTCCTGCATCAACATATCCAGGTCGTTGAAATGGCCATAGTCATCCAGTTGCGAACCTTCAATCATCAGAAAGAATCCGTTATTGTTTTGCGAGAGAATATCGATAGCTTTCATGGAGGCTCTAGCCAGTATATCTTGCCGGACTTTCGGTTCAGGTAAGTCCAGCGTATCAACTACAGCTAATATTTTACCTGATTTTAACAAGGAAAGTTCTTCCACACTGTGGGGTGTCTGATATCCTTTATCACTCATTTCGTTGAATAAGTTCCTCCTGTCGGGTCTGTTTTCAAAATATTTGGAGCCTCCGCCAAAGATGAAATCTACATTACAGGTTGTATAATCGGCGGTTATCTCATAAGCCTGCTCCCGATCTGTATTGTTGCAGCAAAAATCTGCCGGCGTAGCATCATTTAAACGGCATGTAACCACAATTCCCGTACTTTTCTTTTTTGCAGATGCCAGATCAGTCAGTGAAGAGAGGGGGAGGCCGTTGATATCCACTCCCACGGAATGATAGTTTGTTTTTTGTCCGGTGGCTATGGCTGTACCTCCGGCTCCCGAATCTGTGATTAACCGGTCTGCACAATAAGTCTTGGAGAGTCCTACTGCCTGGCAATTGTCCAGATGCAATTTCCCTTTATTGGCTGTCCATGCCGAATACATATGCGTCAGACTCATCCCATCTCCAATCATTAGCACTACATTCTTTATTTTTTTTCCTTTTGGAGGATTGATTTTGGGAACGTCATAAGTTGCGATAATAGCCCGTTGGCTTTTACAAATCGTTGTTTGCCCATTTAATGTGGATGAGAAAGAGAAGAGGAAGATACTTGCTATTAAGGTTATTTTCTGAAGGAACATCATACAGTATTTCTAATTATTTGTTAATTCAGAGGTTCATGATGACATGCGGACAACCTTTATGTACGTTGGAAGTCCGCATGTCATATTCAGTATTAATTATTCGAATGTTGAATATCCGGGTTCGGGATTATTGATCAGCAAACCATTGCTGATGTCAATTTCTCTCTGCGGCAGCATGAAATAATTATGCTTTGCCGGATCGAATGTCCTTGGGCCACGTGGATCGGTTGCTGTTGTTGCCGCAGCATAGACTTCTTTGGCTAATCCCCAGCGAACGAGGTCTGCATGCCGTTGTTCTTCAAAAGCCAGTTCGCAACGTCGTTCATTAACGAGATCCATAAAGGTCGGTGCTGCGATGTATTTGGACTGGTCTTGTTTGAACGCACGAAGGCGAACTTTATTGAATGATTCGGCAGCAGCAGCTACTCCAGTATTCCGTTTACCAGGATCCGGTCCACCTCCACCCAGAACGATGATTGCCTCGGCATGAAGCAATAATATATCGGAATACCTCAGGATCGGGATATCTAGCCCGGTTTCCCAGTCATAAGAAGATAATTTCTGGTAAGGGCTTGCATATTTCATGCACATAAATCCGGTTCCCATATCGCTTATATTATCTGCGGTGAGTAATACGTCTGTGTTTAATAAACGTACTGTTTCTCTGATTCCTGCCAGTGTTACACTCCGGCGGGTGTCTTCTGGTTCGAAAGCATCAGATAAACTTTTGGTCGGAGCAAAATATTTCCAACCTCCACCGTCAGTCAGTTTTTGGGAAAGATGTACGATGGATGTGATTGTCCCGTGATGACGTTCGGCTTTGTTGTTGACATAGAAAATATGTTCAGGTGATTTTTCATATTCCAGAGAAAACGCCTTGGCATAATCATCCAGCAAGTCGAATTGACCGGAGTTGATTACTTTCTCACAAGCATCTTTAGCTTTATCATATTTCCCCCAGTAACAATATACTTTCGCTAATGTGCCCCATGCTGCTCCGAGTGTAGCCCGTCCTGCATTCTCTCCGTTATTTGAGTTCCACTCAGTAAGCAGATGAGTAGCCTCTAAAAGGTATGCTTCTATACGATTGTAAGTTTCTGTTAACGTTTCCCGGGGTTTATTGTAGTCCAATGGATTCTCTTTATCACCAAAAGGTAATCCTCCATGACGCCGGGCTAACTGGAAATAAGTAAGTCCCAGCATAAAATTGGCTTCTCCCAGTATTCTGTTTTTGAGATTTTGATCCATAGACATGTTGGGAACATTACGCAATACATCATTGGAGCGGCGTATGATCCTGTAAGAATATTCCCAATATGACCGGGAATAACCATCATCGTTGGTGGTTGATATGAAAGAAGTCAGATTGATGGTAGTTGTTTTTCCCGAATTGTTTACAATCATATCGTCGTCAGCTGTTTCGAGCCAGAATTGGCCCCTGCCGTAAAATTCTTCTTCATAGAAAGGTTGATAAGCCGCATTAATTCCGAGTTCAGCTTCTGCCGGGGTAGTCCAGAAAGAAGAAGTTCCGTAAGGTTCCTTATCCAGGAAATCATCCACACAAGATGTAAATATCGTTGTGGTCAGCAGGATGAATAATATGTTTGATATATAAATGAATCTTTTCATGACAAGATGAATTAAAAATTAAGTGTTAAACCCAAAAGATATGTCTTTGACTGAGGAAAATTACCATAATCGATACCGCTTTGACCTAATTCCGGGTCTACTCCTGTGTAACCGGTAATAGTGAACAGGTTTTGAGCCGTAACGTAGGCACGAAGGCTTTCGATTCCGCTTTTTTTCAGGATGGGATTATTAAACGTATATCCCAATGTAATTGTTTTAAGCCTAAAATAACTTCCGTTCTCAATGTAGAAATCGGACATGTTTTTATTGCCGTTTTTGTCATCTATACTTAACCTGGGAACAGATGTATGGGTCTGATTGGGAGTCCATCTGTCCTGAATAGCTGCGAACTGGTTATAAGATGTATTCACAAACATACCGGTAAATTTGGTGGCATTATACGCTTCGACTCCGGCAACACCCTGGAAGAACATGGATAAATCAAAGTTTTTGTATTTCCCATTCAGATTGAATCCGTAAGTAAAATCAGGAAATCCTTTTCCGCAATAAGTCCGGTCCTTATCATCTATTGTTCCGTCTCCGTTTATATCAACAAATTTTATATCTCCTGCTTTGGCATTGGGTTGAATTACTTTTCCGTCCTTACTTTTATATGCCTGTACTTCCGCATCCGACTGGAATAATCCGTTTGTTTTTAATACCCACATATAATCCATCGGTTGGTCGATTGTTGTTTTGGTAATTGTGTATCCCCGGTATGAATCTCCTATAATACCGTCTTGTCCGTTTTCCAATGATTCCACCTTATTTTTTATACTTGCCAGGTTGCCGGAAATACTATAATCAAAGCTACCAGCTTTACCATTGTACGTGATCAGAGCTTCAATGCCGGAATTTCTTACTTTTCCCAGATTCTGATATGGTAACTCGCTGACTCCCGCTAATGCAGATATAGGAACCTGCACTAGAATATCAGATGTCTGTTTATTGAAATAGTCGACTGTTACTTCCAGTTTATCATCAAGGAAAGTCATATCCGCACCAATATTAGTTTGTGTTGTTACTTCCCATCTGATATCGTAGTTGGGAATATTGGACTCGTACTTTCCTATGGTAGACGTTTCACCGTTTCCAAAAATGACATAATAGCCGTCATTATCTGTTGTTGCATTTATTTTTGCATATGTGGGATAGTTGTCGTAAATATTCTGATTACCCAGTTGACCCCAACTTGCGCGTAATTTAAAATTATTGAAAGCCGGTTTCAATGATTCAAAGAAAGATTCTTCCGAAATTCTCCAACCGGCAGAAAAGGATGGGAAATATCCCCAGCGATTATTTTTACTGAATTTGGAAGATGCATCTGCACGAAGGTTTGCCGCAAATAAGTATTTATTGTCGAAAGAATAGTCTATTCTTCCGAAATATGAAAACAAACTCCATTCCGATCTTCCGCCGGCTAAACTGATAATTGAAGTTCCGGCTTCTAAATAACGGGAATGTTCGGCTTCGGAGATAAAATCTTTTTTTCTTGCTTCAATATCTTCGTAGTTGGAAGATTCAAAGGCAATTCCCCCCAATGCCATGAATTTATGTTTGTTGATTTCTTTTTCATATTTAAGGGTAGAAGTAGATGCCCAGTGTGTAAATTCTTCCGGATATTGATTCAATTCGTTTTGATTGGATTGTCGACCGGCTTCCGGAACACGCGGAACAAACCATTTGCGCTGTTTATACGACCAATCGTACCCAATATCAGTTTTGAATATCAGGCCGTTCAATATGTCCCATTGTAAATAAGCATTACCCAGTATACGCGTACTTTTGTTTTTGTCGTCGGCACGTTTAACGATTCCGACAGGGTTCTGCATATCCGTACCCCAATCACCAACTCCACTCAGATTACCGTTTTCATCGTAAACGGGTATGTCGGGCATATACATTAAAGCTGTATAATAAGCCCCGGTAAATGCACTTGTTGTATTCAGATTCGTTGTATTTGTACGACTGATCATCAGATTCTCACCGATCGTGATGTTTTTGCTTAAGTCTACTTCCGTATTGATCCTGACAGTAGTCCGGTTATAATCGGCGTTTTTCAAAGTACCTTCATTGGAATAATATCCTCCCATAATACCATAACGTGCTCTTTCGCTACCGCCAAGAATAGAGATATCGTAACTACCGACATATGCTTGTTTGTTGAAAACCTCATCCTGCCAATCGGTACGTGTGATTGCTTTATCGGGATCACTGTAAATGGCTGGAATAGCTTTTCCATCATTTGTAAAAGCTTCGGAATGAATAGCATTTCTTTGTGCTGCATTAAGTACTTTAACTCTGTTGATCGGATTCTGAAAACCTGCATGAGCATTAAAAGTTATGTTGACCTTTTCTGACTTAGTTCCTCTTTTTGTTTTAATAATAACCACCCCATTGGCAGCCCTCGAACCATAAATAGCCGAAGATGCCGCATCTTTCAATACGTCGATACGCTCAATATCATTCGGATTAATATCATTCATTCCATCAGATGGAATTCCGTCAATGATGTATAAAGGATCGTTATTGTTGAGCGTGCCTAATCCCCGGATACGGATCTGGGCTATAGATCCGGGAGCACCTCCATCCTGCATAATGGTGACACCCGACATTTTTCCTTGTATGGCATGACTCATACTAGTAAACGCCGCATCTTTTACATCATCAAGCTTGACACTGGATACCGCCCCGGTCAGGTCTGCTTTTCTTTGGGTAGAATAACCGACTACAACCACTTCTTCCAGCGATTTACTGTCTTCTTTCATTACAATATTAATGACGGATTGGCTGCCAACCTTAATTTCCTGGGTTAGATAACCTAAATAACTGAAAAGTAGTGTGGTATTCTCTGGAACTTCCAGCGAAAAATGTCCGTTAATGTCTGTAATTGTTCCTGTTGTAGTACCTTTAACCATGATACTCACACCAGGTAGCTCCATATTGGTAGGATCTGTTACGGTTCCTGAAATTGTTTTTCCCTGTTGTTTTTCAGATTTGTTGTTAGAATTTTTTACTGATAATATAATTTGTTTATTAATTATGGTATAAGTAATATCCGAATCTTTAAACAGCAGGTTCATTACCTTATCCAAAGGTTCTTCATATACATTCACAGACACAATTTTATTTGCATCTACAATCAATCCGTTATACAGAAAATAATAATCTGTAGTTTTCTCAATCTCTTCCAATACAGAACGGATCGTTACATCATTTCTGGAAAGAGTAAACTTGTCAACTTGTAATGAGGCCATCATGGTAAAAGGCATCATTGTTGAAATCAAGAGCCACAATAAGATAGCTCTTTGCAACATTTTTGTTGCAGTGTTAGCGCGTTTTCTCATGTCTGATAAAATTAATAAGTTGTTTTTTTACTTAGGTCATTTCTCTTTTTTGTTTAGTTTTAAAACAATTGTTTTCATGGGTTTTAACGAATTGTTTGATTGAATAATTTCCCACTGCAAGTCAGGAGAACTTACTTTAAGCATATTCAGGATTTCATAGATCGATTCGTCCCGGAATGTAGCTTTAAAGAAGTATTCATTGAGTTTTGCATCGTCAATGCGAATGTCAACATCATAATATCTAGATAATTTTTGAACAACTTCCCGTATAGGAGTATGATCAAATACTATTTTCCCTTTTGTCCATCCGATACATTCATCTGTACTTTTCCATCTCTTTTCTATGCTTTTTTCTTTCCGGTTATATGTTAACTCTATTCCCGGTTCAAGCTTATATGTTTGATTTATATCAGAATCTATTACGTTGACAGCACCTTTTTCTAAGAATACTGATAACGTGCTGTCCGATTCGTAAGCATAGATATTGAATGCTGTACCATAGGCCTTGACTTTTAGGTTATTAACGGTGTGTACATAAAACGGATTTTCAGGATTAGCGTGTACTTTAAAATAAGCTTGGCCGGTAAGTTCTACAACACGTTCTTTCTTTGAAAATTGTTCCGGATAGCGAAGTATGGAACCTGCATACAAGTAAACTTCCGATCCGTCTGAAAGATTTACAACAGAAACATTTTCTCCCAAATTTGAGACTTCTTTCATTTGAAACCGGTCGGGATCCCAGTTTTCTATTAATAGATAGGTATGAGAAACCAGCAAAGGGATACAGATTATAGCTGCAATACGTAGTGCAATTTGTTTGACTCTAACTATCCTGTTGTTAATAGTCAGCTTCTTTTTTATTTTCTTCTGCGCCTGTTTAATATGGCAACAGTTATTAAATACAATTGTTTCTGCTGCCTTGAAAACGAACGCTAACTCTTTAAAAAGTTCTTGTTCCTTTTTATCATTTCTAAGCCTTTCTTTCAGAAAGAACTGTTCGTCTTCCTGGAGTTCTTTCATGAAAAATTTTAAATTAAGATCGGATTCTTTTTTATTTATTTCTTCTTTGTCCATTATATTTTATAAGGAGGGATATTTTGTTTGCTATCCTTCCTTATAATTAATAGACAAATGAAAATGGCCTGACCCTACGAAATTTGAAAAAAAAATTGTGTCGGAAAAAATAAGACAAGAAAAATATAGTATTCTTTAAGTTCATCCCTTAAGATTGCGAGAGATTTGGATATATAAGATTCTACTGTTTTAACCGAAATATTCATCTTTTCAGCGATATCCTTATATGAGATTTCATCAAATCTGCTCATCTCAAATACAATTCGATATTTTTCCGGTAGCTTGGCAATGGCACTGTCAATCATTTCTTTAAGCTCGGATACGGAATAAAGTTCTTCGATAGGTTCATCGTAATGTTGTAATAAATACTGTTCGAAGTTGGTTTCCAATTCTTTTCTGTGCAAATAATTTAAACAATGATTTTTAGTGGCTGTGAGCAGATATGCCCGGATAGACGTTGTAATCCGGAGTTTTTTCCGGTCTTTCCATAATTTGAGGAATACTTCCTGAACACAATCTTCCCTCGTTTGCAAATCTTTAATAAAACGGTAGGCATAAATACAAAGAGGCGCGTAAAATGAATTAAATATTTCATAATAAGCATTTTCGTCGTCTTGCGATATGACTCTAAGTATTAAGGTATTATAGTCTACTCTTCTATTCATCATTTTCATGTACTAAAATGATATAATTTCAGATCTTTATCTTTAATTATCAGGTATAGGTATTATGTATGCAAATCAGTTGTTGAAAATCTACAGATTTGCAAACTGTTTTAAAATATTTAATATTAATGAGGTAAATATGTTAATGTCCGTATTGTTTTTTCCTGAATGATATACATATTAGTATTTTTTATCCTGCTTTACCTTCTTATCAAAACATTCAACTATCAGTTGCTTCTGCTATTGGAGGCATTTGTAGCATTATTTCAAAGATTGATAGAGTTATTCTTTTTTACTCTTGATTTAGCCCACTAAGTCGACATGCGAAATTTATAAAATCTATGCCAAAACAGTTCAATACAAGATTAACAATAAAATTTTAATAACCTCTTAAAGATACAAATATAAAAAAATAGTTGATATCATGAAATTGTATTAGTAACTGTTAGGATTTTTTTTGTAAAAAACGTTTGAATTATTTAGGAATAGATTTCTATGATCGTTAGGCGAGCGAATCAATCATGAATATCTTCTTATTCTGTTTTTTCAACCCATACAGGCCCGATTAACCCAGTTTTTTGTAATGGGCTATCTGCATTCCACGGTTGTGAGGTTACCCAGGTCTTACGCTCAGCTTCAGGTAAGTTAAGGTCGCCGATTAAACGGTTTTTCCAGGTGGTAGTGACCTCTACTTCTATTGTATTTTCACCATTTTTTACAAGATTGGAGATGTCAACTTTATATGGAGGTGTCCATGCTCCACCGGCATATTGGCCATTCACTTTCACTTTTGCCATAGCGCTGACATCATTCAGGTTAATATATAATTTCCCTGCCGGTTTGCTATCTAATGAGAATTGAGTTTGATAATGAATTGTTCCGGAATAATGTTTGATGTTAAAGTCTTTATATTCAGTAAGGTTTGTCAATGGACTCATTTGAAGAGGTGTTTCCGGCCCTCTTTTCTTTTTATCAAAAGACACCGTCCATGAAGAAAGTTCTGTTACTTTTTCCGGAACAGGGAAATTTAGATTTATATCAACGGCTTTTGGTTTTGTTGCCGACTTTTTGCGGAAAACAATAAAAGCGCTTTCGTATGTGTCCAGTTTTAGTGGGAGTACAGTTCCTGTTTCAGTCTGCTGAAATGAAGGTAATGACCGGATTTCGCCGGTAACCGGATTCCATAGCTCAGGTTGTTTGTCCATAATTCTAAATTCCGGGGCAATGGTGACCATACGTTCATCCTGATTGGAAATAAAATAGATATCGACGTCAGCGACAGAGCGATGTCCGTATAAAACCGGATCATTAGCATCGAATTTACAGTCCGGAACACAATTAATGATTTGGAGTGCTTGTGATAGGCCAATTCCGTCCATAAGTATTCCTTCTCCGATGCGGGCCGTTTTTGTTTGTGGGTCAATCTGCGACCATAATTCATTTGCAATTTGATTAATTTCCTGGTCAGCTTGTGGATAGTTTTCATAACTGGGCGAACGTTGTGGTGCTGAACCTAAAACAACAGCCCCGTCTTTAATCAGTTGTTTGATTTTTACCAGGAGTTCAGGACGCATCGTTGTGAGTTTTGGTAAAACTAAGATTTTGTATTGTGTGCCGTGTGGTAATGTCAGCATTCCATCCTGAACAAATAAATCACGTTCGATAATCTCCGCGTTGATATAGTCAAACTGATATCCTTTGGGTAACTCCGGATCGGTGATGCCGGTCATCTTCGGGGCATCTTCACCAATAAAGTAGGCTACATCGGCAATGTTTAATCCTTGCTGAAGCATGTAGTTGGTTCGTTTGATATACGACATAAACAAGTCCATATGAGGAAACCATGTGTTTGTACGGTTAAATTCATTACCAAACCAGGCATTAACTCCCGGTTCGCGGTTCTCGTACGGCTGTGAAATATATACATGAAGCAAGGTGCTGTTAATTCCTTCAGAGAAGAAACGGTCGCCTCGTTGCTTCATCATAGCCGGATAACGATGGTAACCACCGCCCCCAGCAGTAAATGATTCGGCCCAGATTTTATTTTTTCCATAAATATGTCCACAAGAAGATGCTGCCCGGTTTTCGATATCTCCCAATGAGCCTTCGCTCCAGAATTCGCCACCGATTTCGTCGGATTGGCCTCCATATTGCAGGAATTCTCCCGGGAATCCCCAATGACCATAGTTTTCCAGCCAGGTTGTTAATCCGTGTTTATGGCTTACCTCACGTAATCCGCCAACATAGTCGTAGGCAACCCTGTCGGCAACCAACCGGCGCATATCCCATAAAAAACGGTCTGAAATGTCTTCGCTACCAACAACGACACCCGTGTATACCGGAAGGAAGGGTAGGGGATCATAGCCATACCGTTCTTTGAATATTTGCAGAAAATTATCTGTAAAGTTTTGTCCCCCGGTTTCGTAACTGTCCTGAACCACAACTTTCCAGCTTTTACGATCTTCGGCAGGTATTCTTTTATATATTTCACCCAAAAATGAATTAAAATGAGATTCGGTGTGTTCTTTACTCATCTTATCAATTTCAAGGCCTGTAGCATCCGGACTTGCCGGTGCATTGGTGACACCGGTCGGTAGCATTCCGGTTCGCATTACAATCCAATCACCTTCGGGTGCATCCCATATCAGTTTATCTCCCGACAAATGGGCTGAAATATCAATTACCTGTGAAGGATCAACATTTAATGAGGAATCATTAACGACAGGTTGGTCAGGCCATTGATATTCATTCCATAGAGGTAATGGTGTCTGGAACATTTTTGCCAATATCTTTTCGGGATAGCGCTCAACGACCGGTACGGATGAGAGTTCGATATCTTTAATACAGAATTCTTTTGTTGTATTTGATATGACCAGCCTGAAATCAACTGCTGTTGTTGCCGGCAAAGAAATTACAACCGGTGCATACGGGTCGAAACCTACATTTAATTGCGGATTGAAACGATCGATAGGGAAATCAGCAAGCGTTTGATATGCATCATTTATTTTAGCTTGTATTTGTGCCTGACAATTTACCGGTGAATCTAACGTATATATTTTCAGGCTTCTGAGCTTGAATGGTGTATTTACTTCGAAATTGATTGTTATCTCATTATCGCGTTCGGCTAACGTCGGGATTGTAATCATTGTTTTATGATCTCCATCAATCAAATAGTTCGCATTTGGCACAACAGGAGTCGTTTTTATGTTTGTGTTGCCTGGTCTAAGAATTGAATTTTCCTTTTTAATAGCCGGGAAGGCTATTGTTTTTACATCCTGGAACGAATCTTTATATGGGCTTTCGGGCTTAGGAAGTGAGATTTCTATTTTTTGTCCTCCTTTAACGGTTGCTTTTGTTGATGCCAGGTAACGCATTGCCTGTTCAGGTTTTACCCATGGGCCGCCTGACTGGCTCCAACCCGGAGAATTAAATATACCGATATCGATGCCTAATTCGGTTGCAGTTTTCAATGCAGCATGTAATATTTTCCACCATTCTTCGCTATAGAATTTTACATTGCCAACACCGGATTCGGCTTCAGTTAATCCGATATTACCAATGAAAGCCCGGTTTATACCGACATCTTTCATTGCATGTAAATCTTTTATAACTCCTTCTTCCGATATATGACCGGAAATCCAGTACCAATAAACAGCTGTTTGAATAGAATCCGGGGGATTTATGAATCCTTTCTCCAGTAACTCACTTGTATTGTCGGATGATTGGTTATTTGTGCAACATGAAAGTATGACTCCTATACATACAGTTAACAGGCAGTATATAATTTTTTTCATATGATATTATTTTGTTTTTTATGGTAGGATTATGGTATGTTATATTTTTAGATACAAATATAAAAAATACATATTATCTACTAACTACATAAGTGATTTTTAAACTTAATAAAATGATATTTTTTATTACAGATGATCTACCATTTGGTATTGTTGATTGAAGAATTTAACTTTTTCTTTTTCGGCGCTTCCGGATATTAATGTAGAACTTTGTAACATTGACTTAATCCAGGTTTTTACATTTTGAAACGTGGTTTCATCGTGTGAAATGATTTCATAATTAACAAATGCCGTAGACATACTTATTTGGTGATAATCAGAATATAAATAGGCGTATGTATGATCAATAGTCAGTTCTGAAATGTATAATTCGAAACTGTTTCCGGTGTCTTTATATATACCATCGGTTGTTAATTCTTCAAGATCCGCTAAAAATTGATATAATTCTTCTTTTAACTTTTTTACTTCTTCGTTTGATATCAGGTGAATATTTTTAAAGTAAAGAATATCATTGATAAGGGCTGGGATTATTTTCGGATCCCAGATATGGTATGTACGTTTTATTTTTCGATATAGAGTATTGAGGTTTTTTCTTTTCTGGGTTAATTTTTCTGTTTCACGAATAGAATTAAAAACCTTTTTTTTGTTTTGCTTGTTTGTATTATATGAGTTTTTTAATATGTGAAATCTGGTGAGGGCACTATATCGGTAAAAAAGTGAAAATGTGATATGTGTGAGTGCAAGGGCATATTCCGAATAAGGGTCACTGGTTATTTTCTTTAAAAAATTGATCGTTGAAGTTATATATAAATGATCTAATTCCGGACTAGTCTGATTAATGGGTAGCTGCATACTGTTCCGGCCTGCCTCTTTCATATTTTCCTTTATCATGATTTCCTCAATGGAAATATTTAGTGAACAGGCTATCAATGCGACTTCCCGTAATGAAAATTGAACTTCACCTCTTAATCGTCGGTAAGCTGTTTCCTTTTCTATAAAGAGTTTTTCGGCTATGAAATTAGCAAGTTCTGTTTTTTTGGGAATCCTGCTTTCCAGTGTTTCTATGAATTTCTCGTTTATATCAATTTGATTCATATCTTCAGTATTAGTAGTTACAATGATAGGGTATTTTTGACTGGAATAGTTTCATTTTTTGTCATTTTCGTGTAGAAGGAAATATAAAGAGCGTAAAATTGACACAGTACTTTTGTAATAAATTAGAAAATGCCATTAATCTTAGAACGAATATTACGAATTTTATCATGTAGAAATTATAGAGTGTATCTATGTTTTCTAAATGAAAAACTGAATTAAATAAATGTTTAATTTAAAATTGACCGCATTATGGAAAAAGAAATGATTATGTCATTGCTGACAAAAAAAGGGACTCTATCACTCAGTGAAGTCTGCCATATAATACATTGTAAAGAATCAAATCTAATTGTCTCTTTAGGACAATTGATTAACGAAAATAAAGTTCGGGTTCTTGAACAGGGAGGCAAGTTTTTGGTTGAGTCAAAATCATTGCTAACTGAAATTTATTATTGAAAATTTGTTAGATTATTGCAATCATGGTTTACAATGTAATTTGTGGTGTGAACAAAATCTATATACTTCCTGCTTTTAGTTTTCAGAAATAGCAATGTTTATTCTGATTGAATAAAAATTGATGTTGCTTATTTCCATGTCGTAGAAACTACCGGTAATTTTATTCCATTCTTCTTTTTATTTTCTTTAGCATAAGTTTTGTGTATAAAGATTCTTTGGATACCTAAAAATGGTGAAAAAAAGGTTTGATTTACCTAATTATAGGGGTTGACTGAAATCTCTTTACTGTCGAAATTTGTTATCTATATTAGATAATCATGCGAATCAGTATTTAAAAAATAAGATAAATAAAAGCGATGGCAATTTTACCCATCGTATGAATTAAAAGCCCGGATGTAGATCTGGTCTTATGCGCTCTTTGAATATTAGTT
>JAITVY010000116.1 GCA_031285565.1 Tannerella sp.
AACTAATATTCAAAGAGCGCATAAGACCAGATCTACATCCGGGCTTTTAATTCATACGATGGGTAAAATTGCCATCGCTTTTATTTATCTTATTTTTTAAATACTGATTCGCATGATTAATTAATCGTTCGTCACTAACCGTTTATCACTTATTAAATTCGTTCTATACAGCCTTAGCGTAAAAAAACAAATAATAGTATGAAAACAAACAAAATAATCGGGGAAAAAATCAAAAGCCTCCGTGAGATAAAGAATCTTTCACTCGAAGAAGTTGCCGAACGTTCTGGAATGAGTATAACCCAGATTACACGGATCGAAGATAATGAAGAACTTCCATCATTAGCTCCGTTAATTAAAATAGCACGCGTATTAGGTGTCCGGTTAGGGACATTCCTGGATGATCAGCAGGAATTAGGACCGGTTATTTGTCGCAAAGAAAGCATTGATGAAAAAGATGGGATCAGCTTCTCAAACAATGCAAAAGCCATCCGTAAAAACATGTCCTATTTCGCACTCTCTCAGGATAAATCCGGACGCCATATGGAACCGTTCCTGATAGACATACTACCGACAAAAGATGCTAATTTTGTCTTCTCCACACATGAAGGCGAGGAGTTTATTTATGTACTGCAAGGCGTCATAGAAATTAATTACGGAAAAGAAACCTATGTATTGGAAGAAGGAGATAGTATCTATTACGATTCCATTGTAGCCCATCATGTACATGCCGGAAACGGGGATGCTGCTAAAATATTAGGTGTAATTTATACGCCTTACTGAGAATAATTGAAAGTGGAAGATTGACTAAAAAAATGTTGATTACGATTAAATAAATCAACGGTTTAATAATGAATTCTACTAACTACTTACTACCAACTACGATCTACTTTTTTAAGTGACTACTTTGACTACACAAAATGAAACTACACGATAAAACAATCGGTCAATGGATAGAGCATTGGGCTGAAACTACTCCGGATAAAGAATTCTTAGTGTATTCCGACCGAGATTTACGTTTTTCATGGAAAACATTCAATCAGCGTGTTGACGATATGGCCAAAGGCCTCATGGCCATTGGTGTAAAAAAAGGAACCCATGTCGGTATCTGGGCAACCAATGTGCCCGATTGGTTAACATTTTTATATGCCGGAGCTAAAGTCGGCGCTATTTTAGTAACTGTCAATACCAGCTACAAACAAAGCGAACTGGAATTCCTGGTAAAAGATGCCGACATCCATACACTCTGTATCACCGAAGGAGTATTCGATGGTAGCTATATCGATATGGTATATGAGATGGTACCCGAATTAAAGGATTCGCAACGCGGATTCTTGCACAGTGAACGCTTCCCTGAATTAAAAAACATTGTTTATATCGGTCAGGAAAAATATCGCGGAATGTATAATACTCCGGAAATACTATTACTTGGCCGTAACATCGACGATCAAATGCTGGAAGATGCAAAAAGCCAGGTCGATTGCTATGATGTGGTAAATATGCAATACACATCCGGTACCACAGGATTTCCAAAAGGAGTAATGCTTACGCATCATAATATTACAAACAATGGTTATTTTACCGGCATGGGAATGGACTTTACTTCCGAAGAGAAAGTCTGCTGCTGTGTTCCGTTATTTCATTGCTTTGGAGTTGTATTGGCCTCAATGGCTGTGCTGACGTATGGATGTACACAAGTAATGGTCGAACGTTTTGACCCATTAGTAGTATTAGCATCTGTCCATAAAGAACGGTGTACTGTGCTACATGGTGTACCAACAATGTTTATTGCCGAAATGAACCATCCCATGTTCAGCATGTTTGATCTGACGTCGCTGCGTACCGGGATCATGGCAGGTTCGCTCTGTCCCATCGAATTAATGCGCAGTGTCACAGAAAAAATGCATGTCAAGTATATCACAAGTGTATATGGCTTAACAGAAAGTTCGCCGGGAATGACCCATTCCGTCATAGCAGATTCTTTCGAAGACCGGTGTACTACAGTTGGGAAAGAATATCCTTTCACCGAAATTGCCGTTATTGATCCGGAAACCGGTGAAGAGTGCCCTCCGGGTGTGCAAGGTGAGATGTGTTGTCGTGGTTACCTCGTAATGAAAGGTTATTACAAAAATCCACAAGCTACAGCCGAAGTAATTGATAAAAACGGATGGTTGCATTCAGGAGACCTGGGCGTAAAAGATGAACGTGGCTATTACCGGATAACCGGACGTATCAAAGATATGATTATCCGGGGAGGTGAAAATATCTATCCGCGCGAAATCGAAGAATTCCTTTACCATCTCGATGGAGTTCAGGATGTGCAGGTAGCTGCCGTACCATCAAAAAAATATGGAGAAGAAGTCGGAGCCTTTATCATTCCCAAAGAAGGAGTTGCTTTAACAGACGAGCTCGTAAGAGATTTCTGCCGGGGAAAAATAGCCCGCCATAAAATACCGAAATATATCTTTTTTGTCGATACATTCCCCATGACCGGAAGTGGCAAAATCCAAAAATTCAAACTGAAAGATTTAAGCCTGCAACTACTTGCTCAACAAGGAATCGAGCCGGTTTAAGAACTGCACTTAACAAACTTAAACTGAATATTATATAAAGAAACAAAGATTTATTCTTCCTTTTTTATATCTTGCTCCCGTTTTCTAACGAGATGCACTTATCTATATGGAAGAAAAGGATTTCACGCCTAAAAACAGAACAAAGAAGATTCTGCTTCGGATTGGCCTAGGTATTTTAGGCATAATCGTTGTATTCTTTATCATTATAGCTATTATCTTAAATACGGTTGTAACACCTAAGCGTGTTACTCCTATACTGTTGCAATTAAGTAGCGAATATATAAATGCCGATGTCGCCTGCGAATCAGTCGATATAACGTTTTTCAGTAGCTTCCCCGACCTGGGCGTTAAACTGCAAAATGGTAGTATATCTTCTCCGGCAGATACACTACTTGCATTCGAAAGTCTCGTAATTGCCGTAGATCCTGTCGCTTTCCTTTTTGAGAAGAAAGTAATCCTACACCAGTTGGGACTAAACAACGCCAACATATACGCCCATGTCGATACAACCGGCAAAGAAAACTGGGATATATTCATTACATCCGGAGAAGAAAAGGCAGAGACAGATACCACTACGTTCGTTATGCCCGAACTGAATATCCGGAATATCCACCTCCAACAGGTCAATCTTATTTACGATGATTTACAACAGGGCTTATTTGTTATGGTCGATAGTCTCCATTTGCAGCTAAAAGGAAACTTATCAAAAGAAAATGCAGATCTGGGTCTGGATATTCAAACAAGTGGAATCACCTCTTATTACCAGGGACAAACATTTACAAAAAACCTCCCGCTCTCTTTAAATACCCGGTTAGAAAGAGACCGCTTATTGAAGACATTGGCAATAAAAGAAGGACAGATTGGTATCGGATCATTAGAGTTGAATACCAATGGCATGTTGAAGGCGAACAGAGAATCCGGGATTTCCGATATAGATATCGATTTCAACCTCAATGCCTCATCACTGGCCGAACTCATGCAGATGATTCCTGAACATATTTCAGAAATTCCTTCAAAACTCATAGCCGGGGGAAAAATTGAATCCAGCGGAAAAATAACCGGGCAATTAGATAAAGACCAATATCCTATTGCAACACTCACTTTAAAACTTATCGATGGAACATTAGCCTCACATAAACATCCCAAAAAACCGTTCCTTGAAGATTTTGATGTGGATATAAATGCAATAATCGACTTCTCCGGAAATCAGCCATCATCCCTGTCTCTCAACAAACTGTATTTGCAAACAGCCTCATCCAAACTAACGGCCAAAGGCGAATTCGATCATATCCTTACAAACCCATCGATCGATGCAGAAGTCAAAGCAGACATAAACTTCACGCAAATGTCACAAAAACTGCCGATCGAAGGGATGAAAATGGAAGGATTGATTAACTGCGATGTTTCTGTTAACTGTATGCTTGACGATATTCTCACTTCCAATTATGGAAAAATCAACGTAAACGGAACAGCCAATATTAAAGATGTCGTATTCAATCATGCCGAAGAAGAACTCTCTTTTTATACATCAAATGCAGATATGCGTTTTGGAAGTAATACACAAGATAGTATCCGCGGGCAACTACGCGAAAGTCTACTTCGGGGAAGAATTACACTGGATAGTCTTAACCTGAACTGGAAGAAGCAGGAACTGCTTGCTAATGCAAGCAAAGCCAGCGCTGTATTCAATACTTCAGCACCCAAAGACACCGGATCCATAGCTCCGGTTATGACGGCAGTAAGAGTAGAGCGGCTACGGTTTAATATGGGAGATTCCGTTCGGTTTCGGGCTGTCAAAACAAGCGGTTCTGTTCGTATGCAACCGCAAACTGAATTTCCGTCTTTACCGGAGATCAAAGCCCGGGTATCACTGGATAGCATCTTTGGTAAAGCCTATGAAATGGGAGGGCGTATCAGTAAGTCAAACCTGAATATAACACTTAGCAAAGCACAGGCACGTACAAGAAACCGTTCATCCGAAAACCGGCAGCAAAGAGATTCAACCCGTGTAAGATCTAACCTGACCCGGGAACAACGTGATTCATTGCGTAAAATTCAGCAGGATCCCACAACCAATATATCCTTCAGTGTCGAATCAAAAGAGACAAAATATCTTTTACGACAATGGAATGTATCCGGCGAACTTACCGCACAGGATGCCAGCGTGCGAACCCCCTACTTCCCCATTCCTATCCGCATGAGAGAATCGGATATGAAATTTACAACGAACACCTTATCCCTCGCAAAAGTCCATATGCATCTTGGGAATTCCGATTTTGTACTGAAAGGCGAAATAGAAGGTATCCGGAGAGCGCTTTTAAACAACGGTAAAGTCACTGCTAAAATGACGCTCGAAGCCGACTCAATGGATTTCAACGAACTCATCACAGCAGCTGTCACCGGATCGGAATACACACAGAAAGATATGGTCGAAAAAGATTCTATATCGAGCTTTGTGCTTGACGAAACGAACGAAAGCAAACTGATCGCAGCAAATGCGGATACTGCACAGTTAGGTGTTTTCGTCGTACCACGCAACCTCGACATAGAATTCAACACCCGGATTAAAAACGGACGGTTTAGTGATATTCATATCAAAAATACACGCGGACAAATTATCCTGCGCGATCAGGCTGTCCATCTGCCTCGTTTTATGTTAAATACCGATATTGGAAGCACATTTGTAACAATGGTATATAAAGCACCCGATACAAAAGGTGCACACCTGGGCTTCGAAATAAACGTAAAACGCATCAATGTCAAAGAACTTATTGAAGCAATGCCCGTGATTGACGAATTAACCCCGATGCTTCGTTCATTCGAAGGAGTTGTAGACTGTAATATTACAGCCATTACCGAACTGGATTCGATGATGAATATTCGTTTACCACAGACTACCGCTTCCTGCTATATGAGCGGACAAAACCTCGTATTGCTCGATGGAGAAACATTTTCAGAGATTTCCAAAATGCTAATGTTTAAAAACAAAAACCGGAATGTGATCGACAGCTTATCAGTCGAAATGATCCTGGAAGAAGAAAAATTGATGATATTCCCCTTCCAGGTATCAATGGACCGGTATACTGCCGCTGTTGGCGGGGTACAAAATCTTGATATGTCCTTCAACTATCATATCACAGTGCTTAAATCGCCGGTACCATTCAAACTCGGATTAAATATTTCGGGTACACCCGACAATATGAAAATCCGGCTCGGTAAGGCTAAATATAAAAACCTGTTTACAGTTGCACGCGAAGAAAGACTGGATGATACGGTAATTAACTTACGAAAGGAAATGGACGAAAAACTTAGAAGCAGTATCGACGAAATTGTCGGAGCAGAGTTATCACGTCCTGTACGACGTCCCAGGACTGCTATTCCGGATAGTCTAAGGCGCTCCCTCTTTCAATTGGAAGATACAGTTGCTGTTTCGCCTATAGCCACTGATATTCCTGTAAATATTGATATCTCTGTAGATTCAGTTCCTTCAACTCCTGATTCGCTTCTTTAATACAAATATTACAATTGCACCTATAACGAAACAACAAAGCGCACCAAACATCCAGTTTCCGAAACGCAATATAAACGAGTCCCATTTCCCCAGCTGTTTCTCAATATATTCATATTGGGTAATGACCTCGCTGACTCTCACGCTATCCGACTTTACATAGATCGTATCATACTTTACGATCGTTTCCATTTGCAAATTACCCAGACTATCCAACAGAAAAGTCAGGTAGGCATTGCGGGTCGATTCGGTTCGCAGTTGGCTTAAAACGACACGTCCATTGGCATTACATTCCAAAAGTGCTTTGATTGAGGCGCTGTCAGTCGGAAGCGTTATCGGTATCAGCCGCTCTATATAAACAGAATCAATCCGTTCTGCTATTACCTGTTGTTTCGCCTTGCAGGAGAACATCAACAGCAAAACCATGCAGGCAATTATCAAATATGATATCTCTCTTTTATCATTCATAATTCATTTGTATTTGATCACCTGCTTCCTGTTTACCCCTCCGTTTTTCAAGGAGAGATGCAGGAAGTTCTGTGATTGATACAGGATAGCCTGATCAAAATCCAGTTTCAGATTCAATAATAACTGAAGTAAACCCTCTGCTTTCCCGTCAATCGCACAATCCGCAGCTTCCCCTTTCATATGCTGACTGGTCTTCGACCCTCTTACAGCATTGTTCAATTGCTCACAGCGATACCCGCTGTTAATCACAATAGGTTTGCCAAACGCTTCACGCAAAGGCTCTAATAGTTTTTCACATAAGTTCCTTAATGCCTGTTGAGTTTCTTCCGGAGGGAAATTACTTATCCCAAGTTCATTGGCTTTCCTGCTCCGTATAAATTCATATAGTTCAAAATGTTTACTCAATTTCATATGATAATATTTTATTTTTTTACGCTAAGGTTGCATAATTAAGTAGCTAGTAGATCCAACTACTCTTCTACTCTGAATTTTCTTCTTTCTTAAATCTCCCTTTCTCATCAAAATCCTTCAGATGCTTAGTAATCATTGAAGGAATAATACCCGGCATAATTTTATTCAGATTTTCCACAATGCTGATACTTTCACGAATCAGCAACGCTGTACAAATAAACGACCGGAACCATTTTAACGGCTCAATCTGTTCTCCTCCTATGGTATACGATGCAAATCCATGCGCAATAATCAATAAGACCGAGTATATGATTATTTTCACAAACAGCATCGAGAACCCTTTGCTCGAAAAATCCTTTTTCTTAATATGATACCACCAACTAACTACCGTATCCAATGTCATAAAGACAATCAGAAACCGCAGAAATTCCCAGTCGGCAAAAACATATCGCTCAAAAAGCTCCAATAACCACGAAAAAGGAATTGCCATCAGGCAGGGAATGATAAAACTAAACAGATAATTATGTATTTTTCGGATCATGCAATCTAATTCTTTACTAAAGTAGGATTTTCTCTCACTCAGAGCTCTTTCAAGAAATGAAAAGTCAAATGATTGTTTATCCATGCAGCATTTTATATAATTATTTTTATTATTTTTGATTAATCAATTCAATACTCTAACTAAAAATTGTGATGAAAACTGATTTATACACTAAAGCCGTATTAACTGTGATTGCATTAGCATTAATATGTATTGTAGTTCAAAATTTTAATCCGGTTATCTCCCTTTATGCATCTGAAGCCCGAACTGCTCCCATTATGATTCCGGAAGTTCAGGAAATCACATCTGAAAGTGTTTATATAACAGGTCATTCTTTAAACCGGGTTGATCCAATACCTGTATACGTTGTGGACGACCCAAATAAAAAGAATCAGTGGTAATCTATTCTAATTAAAGATTTGTCAATATAAACTTCCCCATTATTTATAAAGCATTAAGTTAATAATTTGATTGGGGTATTCTCTATAAACGAAGCATTTATTATTTTAGATGTTTTGTTTTATACAATTATTTATTTTTATTGGGTTAATATATTTGTCTTGCATAAGCAATTGTCTAAACTTGTGCCCGAAAATCAGAAGACATACAGATTCGGAAATCCGCATAAGCACAGGTTACCCAATCAAGCAAGTATCACATTTTCAACTTTTCACTCTCAACTTTCAATTGAATCCTACATCAACCCTCCAAAGAACTCATTGGCATGCGTTTTGCCTTTTTCGATGCCGTCCCATTCCGGATCATCATCATTATTTAATGGTTTCCAGCCGGGTATCGAAGCATTCAGCAGCATAATATTCAGGTACGAACGCCGGAAAACTACCTCCTCATAACTCATCCGGAAATATTTCATTACTCCTCCGATGACTGCCCAGGGGCTTTCGCTTCGGGCGTATTCGTCGGTTTCGCGATCTCTACGACTCCTTTTAGGAAAAATAAACTTGTCAAAAAAAAAGTAGCCCGTACGTGTGTTGCCATATGCATCAGCACCTTTTCATATTTGGCCATCGTCAGGTGTTTGCTGATATACCCGCGGAACAGCCAACGCATCCAGCGGCTGCGGAACATCGCATATACCACTACATCCAATAAGTCCTGCCTGTTTCCCTCTCGGCTGATCGCATACAGGGCGGCAGCAATCGCATTCAGGTTCTTTTCGTTAAACTCAATCCCTGTCAACCGTTCGGCAGCCGCACCAATATACTGGAGTTATCCCAGCGTTACAGGCCGCACCATAAACGGAATCATTCCGAAGAAAATAAACATCGGCATTTCACTGATCGTGTCAGCCGTTTGTTGAATTGTCGTGTCTCTTTTTTGCATAATTGTTTGTTTTAATTAGTTAGGAAGTCCCTTCAACCTCCCCAAAAGGTAGAGATTGTATTCTTCGTGTTTATTATATTTATTGAAAAAGATTATTATTACATTAAATTATTCTTATCATATTCACTTCCTGGGCCTCCCTTTCGGGGAGGTTGGAAGGGCTGAGAGATTTAAAGGGGGCTTACTCCCTTCTCGTTGCAGGAGCCGGAGTCGAACCGGCGACCTTCGGGGCATGAACCCGCTACGCTGCCACTGCGCCACCCTGCGATGTCAAAAGTAAGGCGGTGGGCCCTCACGGGTGCACCAGCCTTGATGGCTAATTGTCGAAAACAATCTATCGTTCTTAGTAACAAAATGGTTATTCTTCAGTTAAATTGTTCAGTTGTTAAATTGTTTAAACGATTCAGCGCTTAAACAGTTAAACGGGATTGCAACCAATTTTCAATACGACATAATCGTTGACCAGTCTTATACAGTTTTCCAACGTGCACCGGAGATTTCGGCGCCAGTGGTATCTAAGTTTGCCAGTTTTGTAAATTCCAGATTGAAGTTCGGGAAACCGGATTTACCTAATGTTCCAGTCTTCGTTACCTTACAGCTCAAACGAGCCCACTGGAAAGTACGTGCCGGGAATGAATCCAATGCTTTCGTCTTAATTTCCAATGCCTGATTACCCAATTTGAATCCCGGAGTCTCTTCGTTCCAGGTTCCGTTAACTGTGTAGCCCAACAGATATTCATAAGCATCCTTATTCATATCATACGTTTGCAACGTAAATGTTTCAGAACCGTTATCCGATTGAAGTTGTGCATAAAATGCATCCATATCTTCCACTTCGATATCGTTGGTCGAAGGTGCCGTATCGCTAAAGCTGAACGAATCCTTCACTATTGCATTAATTCTAAACCCTGATGCCAATGTATCAAAATCAGGATATTGTCCTGCTGTTGCACCTGTTTCCATTGCTGCCATGAGTTTCACATGGTCAATTCCATAAATAGCTCCTGCCATAATATTAAATTGTTATACGTTATTGATAATTCTATTGTTAAAAAATGCGTGCCGGCTTCTTCGTCCGCAGTCGAGTCCGAAATAGATAGAATATCCACATAATACCCGTTCAAAAAGGTATCATCAGGGAATAATCCGATCACTTCATCACAAATATCCTGTAAACGTTCGCGGTTTTGCTTCCCTCCGCTCAGATCGGGTACATGAACATGTACGTTCACTACGCCATTTCCGACAACGTCTTCGAAAGTAAAAGGCTGATGATCCAGCAGGATGTATTCACCCGTGTAACCCGGATCTTTCGATTTAATAAATATCTCCACACCGGGTATAGCGGAAGAAAGCAAACCTTCCACATCATTCAGTACGTTTAATACACTATTCATAAGCGCTGATTAAATTCATTAATACTTTTCTAAATTCGCTATGAATCATCTTTTCGGTGATATGAAGCACATGATAACCATCGTCGGCAACATCCTCAGATGTTTCATGATAAACCGGCTTATACCGGTCTGCGCGACGTGAAGATTTGTCGGAAAGCCCATCGGCAACAGCATTGGTATGTCGGGCGCCTGACATATAATTCCTGACCATCCGGTCATTGCCCGGATGAGTGGTAGGAAAGCCCCGCTTTGCAGGCCATGCTGAAGTGCCGCGTTCTTTTGCCAAAGGTCTGACTGAATACGCCGGTATAGATTCACACTCTCCCTTTGTATTATTGTTCAGTTGCTTCTGTAAAGATGTAATCTTTTCACCGACGATTTCTTCAATCAATTGCTGGAGCTCGTGCCGGTTTACAGCCCGGTTTCCATTCGTCTTCCTTTGGCGGGACCCGTTTGTTTTTGCCAGCGCATCGGCAACGCGTTTATCTATTCCACTCTGCAGAGTTTCCAGAAATTGCTTTTGCGCCGAAACAACGGTATCCAGGTTCTCGTCAGTTACAAGCCCTGTCGCCTCGAGCGATGCTGCTTGTCCCCTTAAAATTGTTTCGCTTAACCCAAGACTCGCGTATGTCTGTTTTAAAGCTTTAAATAATTTAGTTTGCATATAATTATATTGTTGTTATTTTTAATTTTTCCCTTTTGCCTTTCCCTGTCAATTGTCATTTGTCAATTGCCCATTGGTTTTCTCAATCATCCGGATCACATTTTTCAGTGTTACCGCATAATACGGATGAGTGGCATACCCCGCCTTTGCAATCGCATCGGCAAACCGGTACGGATCCTCTTTTACTTTCAGTGCTTTCTCATAACGCTTGTTTTCAAGGAGAAATCGCGCATGATCCGTAAACGATTCTTCCGGACTGTCATACCTACGGAACCAGTCACGTACGATATATTCATACTTCCCCGACTTTAATTTCTTGATCGATAAGATTTCAGGAAACTGCTTGTTAGCAGTAGCATGCACCTCTCTTGTGCGAACCAACTGACGTTTCTCCTCCGGCGTATCAGAACCGGCTTTAATTCCAAAAAATAAATTACCCGGAGTAGAAGCCCCCCAACCCGTCTCCAGCGCAGCCTGAGCAAGAATGAAATGCGCATCAATACCTGTTTTACGCTCTGTTTCCTGCGCATACGGGTAATACCTGGTTACAAATTCCTCAGGTGTATATTGGGGAGCTTCAGCTTGTACGGATATCATGTAAAAAAGTTTGTTTTAGTTAATATGCGAGTAAAAAATTACACCAACTTTTTTAACGAATATTAAATCTACTATTGGTTCATTTTCTAATCTGAATACAAAGGTACGGCATATTTTAGGACCATCCAAGAAAGTGTACCATTCTGGGACAGAAGTGTACCATAATGGTACACTTTTATGAAATTCAGCAAATTAAACCATACCTTTGTATAGAAAAACAAGCAAATACAGAGGAGAAATCCTCAGCTTTTTCACAAATACATTAATTAACTAAAACAATTAAAAAATGAAAACAATTCAAAGTGCAGTTACTCAAGAACTGAAAGCCCTCGTGCCCGAATTAAACTGGATCGACCTCGACCGTGGACAAATCGACCTTTACCACGCAGACCCGTCCATTCAATATCCATGTGCACTAATAGATGTTGCGTTATATGAATGCGAAAGTATTTACCATAATAAGCAGCAAAGTATAGCATCGATCACATTGCGCATCGTGCAGAATCCTAATGAAGCCGAAGCCGACTCCACACCTACTCCTGAACAGGCTCATACTACAAGTTTACAATGCTATGATCTGATTGATAAAGTATATCTGGCTTTACAAGGCTTCGAAATCGGAAACCTCTGTCCGCTCTCACGCTTTGAGCAACAAAAAGAAGAACGATACGACGGACTATTTGTGTATAGGATCGAGTTCCGAACCATCTTAGACGATTTGGCTTCATAACAATAGATAATCAGCCATATCAATGAAGAAGGCTCTTTAGTTCCGAATGCAAAAACGGAAACTAAAGAGCCTTTCTACATTGGTTGCATACATATTAATAGCGCATTCTAAATCCCTACACTCTTCACATTATAAAAAAGAGAAAAAATAATACAGACCCAAACATTATGGTGCGCACACCGCTTATTCTGGGAATCAACGACACCGATAAAGAAATGTTACATAAAGACTCCTTTTTACAAAGTTTTTGTTTAGTTTTGTATCTAACTAAAACTAATCAAAAGATAGAATATGAAAAAAGCATTGCTACTACTCTTTATTATACCACTGATCAGTTCCTGCTCTAATGATGATGACAATGGAGGATACGACAACAAGAAAACATTTGAAAAGTCGAATATAGTTGGCGACTGGTTATTTTCTGAATACAAAAGTGTAAACGGAGGACCCATATCTTCATCTTTAGAAAGTCGTATATCACGGCTAATTTTTGATAATAATGGAAATATTACGGTAAGAGACGAAGTTTATAATAAAGATCTGTTGACAGGAACATGGGTTTTCGATGGAAAAAATATAATTACATGCGAAGTAAAATACGAAAACAAGCTATTAGAACAGGATACAAAAACTATTCAATATAAATTAGTCGATCTATCGGCAAATGAGATTGTAGTTCAAACTGTTTATAACGATAACAATCCGGAAAGGGATTATGCTAAATACATAAAAGATCCGAATGCACCTGATAATATATTGGGAACAATTGATGAGTCTTCAGTTCTTGCCTTCGACGGATTAAATGTCATAAACTGGCGGAAAGAAGATAAAATAGACTTTTATGATGCCTACACATTGCTGGACACGATCTTTTCCAACCGGACCATTAATGCACAAATCACTTATTTATATAATGATGGTGACGATGTAAAAGTAAACTGGTCAACGAACGGAGAAATTATTAAAATAGAAGAAGAGACCAGGCAGTGGTATAGCGACAAACAAAAGTGGACTAATATGAGCATTGCAACGATTAAAGTCACAGCAGATAAAAATTTCAAATATGGCGCCGATATCATTTTCCCCACCCGCACCGTAAAACGATTGAAGACTATCCCCCAAATAAACACCTTAAAAGATGAGAGCGACATTTTTGGCTTTAATTTCGGAACAAATAAATCTGATATAGAATTAACGCAGGATTACGCTCCTACACTTGCTTTAGCGGCAAACAAATATGCAGAATATAGTTACATGCTCGAATTTGAAAACACAAAATTAATCCGTATCTATTGCACAAGTTTCGGTTATGACCGATTATCAGGGATGGCCAAAAGACTTAAAATTCCGGAACCACTCCAGGTCAGTAACGACAAAATTCTAAATCCGCAGGAATGGGACAACGGTATTCTCAAATTTAAAGCATTCGAAGCCGATTTCTCAGCTTATCCGGGAGTTAATCCCTCTTTCCCATGTATAAGTATAGAAAAGTTATAAAGAAAAAATAAGGGTGTGAAAGAGATCCTTTCTCCACACCCTTATCCTAATCAGATCCGGTTCACACCGGAAATAACAACATCAAACATTACACAAAATAAGCTTCTACTGTATAATAACTGTCCAACCTCTCGATTCATCGATACTTTTAATATAATCGCTAATATATCTATGCACCTTCCTCCTCCATCTTCAACAGTTCCCTTTTTGCCGGTGTTGCAAGATACCGGTAGAAAGTATTCCGGCCAATTAGAAACTGAGGGTAAATATATGTTTTGTAAATATAAGTGGTAGTCTTTCCACTTCTGGCATGTTTCATAAATTCCTCCTGCACCCGCATAATTACCTGTAATCTGTTTTTATTATATCTCTTCGGCATTTACAATTATTTTACTATTACACTTCGAAAAACTTCCTCTCTTTTACATTCTTTTTCCCGATAAAATCTCTTTACCTGTCCGAAAAGCAATCTATATCCTCATAAGGCTCCTGTAAATCCGGAAAATACTCATCAGAAGAATCCGGAAGAATTATACCAAACTCACTTGCAGCCTCCTCTTTTACTTTATTCAGAAAAACCGCAAACTCAGATTTCGACAGATTTCGTGTACCTCCAACCACCGTTTCAATTCGTTTATCCATCTTCACCTGGCGTTGCAGGAACTTTTTACAGAAATAGTCATGCAAATCCTCATTCGTAGACCCTATTTCCCCGGCAATATATTCCATCCACAACCAAAACTGCGCATTCTGAGACAATGTACGTTTCGACTTATTCTTCGTCACACCAATAGTATGCTCACCATTAGAACGCGTTTCCAAACCATTCTCCAGGTGTTCCTCATAACCGGAAACCTTTCCATTCTTTTTAGTAATAATAATCGTTTTCATCAGATATAAAATTTAATTATGTTACACATCATCTTTCATTTTCAATTGTTCTTTAATAGTCCATCAACAACTGCCGGATCGGATTCCGCAACGAAAACAAAACAGACTCTTTCTCCAGGCGTTCTTCCCGCTTCTCAATATCTACCAGCCGGCCGTAATCATTCCATAAATCATCCATTTCCTCTAATAGTAACGCTACCGCTTCACCCTTTTCATCCACATTATATTCCTCACAAACCTCCGAATCGCCCATATCACGAATTGCATTCAGTTCATCATAAAGCTTATTGATTTCATTTTTTATGTTCTTACTCGTCAAAGCCATAACTTTAGGAATTAATCTATATGGATCTGTAAATTCGGTTTTTTCAACTACCGGATAATATAGAGTGAATCCGTTGTAGTGTCCCGCCTCTTTCCAAATATCTCTAATGCTCCTTATATCACGGTTCTTAGTGGCTGTTCAACCAATTCACCGAAGCGCCCGTATATCTTTCTGTCTTTTTTATGTTTTGTCATCATTTTGTGTTGTTTTTTTAATTATCACGCACTTTAATTCACTTTTTTTTCTCAACTTTGTCCTTTCGATCCTTGTTGTGTATTTGGTTATATATAATTTGATAATACAAAGATAATAGAATTTATTCTATAATCAAAATTTTCACAGAATTATTTCTGCAAATTAAGTATTTTTAATAGAACCGACTCGGATGAACATACAAGAAACAATATAAATTGTAGATAAAATTCTATATTATGGAGCTGAAAGATAGAATCAAGTACTTTTTAAAAGAATCCGGCATCAGCCAGCGAAAATTTGAAATTGCAATAGGAAAATCAAACGGATATGTAAACAATATTGTCAAAACAATTTCTGTAGATGTACTCAACAGCATATCCAAAGCATATCCCGAACTCAATGCAGACTGGTTAATGACAGGCGAAGGCAAAATGCTGAGATCCGAACAAGAGGAGGGAGGCACACCATACCTCGTCACCAAAAGCGGAACCAAATATTACGAACTGCCAAACGGCTCATACAAAATGGTTGTTCCGTTTATACCCGTAAATGCATATGCCGGTTATGTAGACGAATACCGGGATGCCGAATTTTATAATAAAACAGGAGAGCGCGAATTCAATGTAAAAGAAATCCATCACGGAAGATATTTATCTTTTGAAATCAAAGGCGACAGCATGGACGACGATAGCAAACGAAGCATATCAGACAGAGACATTGTACTTGCACGCGAACTCGGACGCGAACACTGGAAAGACGGCCTGCACATAAAAGAATATCCCGCATGGATTATTGTTTTAAAAAACACAATCTTGTGCAAGCATATCATAAAGCAGGATTTGGACAATGGAACGATAACCTGTCATTCTTTAAATCCATCACCCGAATATTGTGATTTCGAGCTAAAATTCGATGATATCCTCCAATTATTCAATATTATAAAAAAGGAATCCGACTATTTTTAACCCCGGGCTTCCAATCAAAGGCCCTTTTCAGAGCAGAATTATTAAATAATCACAGTCAGTAGTAAAATTAATTACAGGAGTAATCGTGGCATTATTCCTTAAAAGTTAATAATTTTCAATTTCCAATCAAGTTTACCTTTTTTTTCCCAACTTTTACAAAAAAATCATTCACATATAGCATTTTTCTCGCATATATGATGGAGGAATAACAAAATCTGTTATATTTACAGCGATATTAGAATAATCAACATAAAAAAGAGAGCAAAATGATATAACCAAACTATCGTTAAATGTAATCCTATATTTTATAATAACATCATCCCCCCATATCTTATGACACTGAATATTCTACTCTGCAATGCATTTTCAGGGACGCTTTCCGAAGAAATCCCTTCACATGCATCACTATTCATCAATCTGTTCGATTCGGTTAATTCAAAGCTAACCTATCGTATATACGATGCATACAATAACGAATTTCCGCAAAATCTGAATTCGGACCAGATTTATATTATCGCAGGCCACAATTCCAGTCTTTATGAAGAAAAAGCATGGATAAAAAACCTGTTCAGCTTCATTCGCGGAGCACACGCCATGAAGGTACCATTAGTAGGTATCAATTTCGGACATTTGGCCATTGCACACGCATTAGGTGGAAAAGTAGCATCCTCCGAAAAAGGCTGGGGAGCAGGCATTCGCGAATCACAGATTGTCGACCCGGTAGCACGCCGGTACTTTTCGGCTAATCAGTTAACGCTACACTATCTTCATTACAACCAGGTCACCCAGTTACCAAGAGGCGCCGTTCGCTTCGCAACAAGTGATTTCTGCAAAAATGAAGGCTTCACGCTGAACAGCCATATTCTCTCATTCCAGGGACATCCCGAATATACCGACTCAACTACCCGCTATCTTATCCAAAACCAGACGGATGAATCGAGAGAGATTAAAGAAAAAGCCCTCAACAGCATACAGCAATATGAAAGCACGACAATAGGACAAAAAGCTGTCCAATGGATACTGGATCTCAGAAAAGCAACCAAGCCCAAATCTGTTCCAGACAAAAGATATAAATTCTCATCTTTTTAACAAGATAGTTTTCAACTTTAATAACAACCCGGCTCGACGTAACGCCTCGTTACGTCGAAGTCAAAATGCCCTACACTACCCTACAAGCCTGTTAGCAGAATTCAGACAGAATTGAAACTTGACTTTGTTAGGATAAGTCCGGATATATTCCGTTTATTTGCATCTATTTTTTTAATACATTAACAATTAAAAACCAATCTTATGAGAGAGAGATTTTATTTTTTAGCTGTAGCGCTTTGCTGTATGCTGCCCTTTATGGCACAGGGAGCCGATTTAGATCCTGACGAACCAACACCTGGCCCCAGATCTATGCTTATTTCACCTGTTACGGTTAATGCCGAACCCGGCATGCTTACACTCTATTTTACAAGCGATTTCGGTGAAGTATATATATTACTGCAGCCGGTAGCTAAAAAAATAAACTATTTCCAATCGGTTGACACCTCTATACAGAACCAAGCCGTATTCACCGCACCTGCCGGAACCTATATCCTGACAGTTACCGATACGGCCGGAAATATCATTAAACAAGAATACGTCGCTATCCCATAAACAACCCATTAATACCAATGAATCAAATCCGAATATTAACAGTCGTATGTGCAGGTATACTTCTATTGGCAACCTGTACCACAGATTCTGACAAAAGCACTCCCTTATCCGAGGCTTTACATGCAGTGGATGACAATCCGCAAGAAGCCTTAGGACTATTGGAAAGCATTTCTCCGGAATACTTATATGATTACGATAAGGATCAGTATATGCAGTTTGTGGTCACACTGGCTCAGGCTCGATATATGGATTATCAGGATATTACGGCTGATTCATTGATATTAGATGCGCAACGCTATTTTGCCGCGAACCGGAACTACGAAATGGCGACCCGTGCCAGTTATTATGCAGCAGCCTACTGGTATGAAGAAGAATCAGAAGAGAAAGCTTTGGAATACTGGCATGCAGCCTTTCACTTTGCCGAACAAGCAGGCAATGACCTGTTTATGAGAAAAAGCATCTATTGGTTGGCCAGGTCTTATTTTATTCAAGAACAATGGGAAGATGCTATGCCTTATTGTCAAAAGGCCCTGGTATTATATAATGACCAGCCGGATCCCAACCATTATATTCTTGATATAATGAATATGCTTGGCCATATCTATCAAAAATCACAAGATCCTGAACAAGCATACCGGTATTTTGATAATGGGTTGAAATCAGCTAAAAACCTGAACGATACAAGACATGAGGCTCGATTCCTGCGTAAAATAGGGACTATTCATCGTGATAAAGGAGAATACCAACAAGCAAAAGAATATTTTGATCAGGCGCTCTCGATACAAACGGCACCAGACGATATAGCGCGAATCTATTTAAGTTATGCCAGATTATACCGGGCTATGAATATCCCTGATTCAACCCACTACTATTTAAATACAATTGAAGATCAAGTCCAGGAGATTACCTATCCCACCACCCGTAGGGATATTTATGCAGAGTTGGCAACTTATTATAAAGTAAACCAGGGAGATGGAAACAAAACAGCACATTATTTACAGTTAGCTCATAACGAAGATTTACGTATCAAAAAGAGCCAAAGCGAGAAAAAAATAAATGCCATTAATCAGCAGCTTGAGCAATTAAAACAGAAGAAACAAACAGAGCGAAAAACATATCGCCGGATATTTGATTATGGGCTAATCGCCTTCCTTTTACTGGCATCTTCGTTAGTTGTTATCTGGTTTAACAAGCGTAGGCTGAAAGAGAAATATCTAGAAATAATAGACAGTCATAAAATAATAGTAGAGATTTATAAAGAAGAAAAAGCGAAATATAGTAACAGTCGTAATATACAGTTTTTTCAGGCAGTAGACCTGTTACGTTTATCGATAGATGGTTTAGACAGTGTAGCCAAAAGCACCGACGATCTCAATCAACGGAAATTGGCATACGCCGGTTCTCCGGTCTGGGAGGAACAACTTGTACTTCGCGAAAAGTTCTGCAACCAGCTTGCCGGAAATGCAAAGACAAAATTGGAGAAGCTGCATAATGGCAATATCGCTTTATCTAAACTTACACCTGATGATTTGCCATTTCTACAATTGGTTCGCATGAAATATCCGGCTGAAAAAGTCAGCCGGTGGCTGGGGTATAAAGATAGTACGCCGGAGGCTGTAAAGCTTCACAAAGAACAGATCCGCCGGATACTGACCGAAGCCGGAATGACCGATGAGAACATAGCGGATTTATTGCCATAGAAAACAATCCCACTTGTATCTAAATCCGCCCCCTCTCATCCACCCCCCTCTTTCGCTCTGCCTCCCTTGCCCCTTTCCCCTGCCGAAACCGGTACGAGAAAGAAATACGGAAAAGCCTTCCCAATTCCCTCTCACGGCTGCTATAGAGCCGTCCAGGCATCCGCACTTTTCCTTTCACCAGGTTCGATTCGAACATATCATCAAAACAATTGATAAATATAATACAAGCAAGCTTGTATTTTTCTGAGTATTGGCATTTCGACCTTAAATTTTGATTCTCTTTTAGATCAATCCAAAGTGACAAAAAAGCTTTGCAGCAACCTAAAACTAATCTCCCAAAAACCAACAATAAAAATTAACTATAATCCGCATTTCCAATTTCAGAAATTTCCTACATTTGCAACAAACCACAGAGATTGTTGTTTCTACAATATAAACGTTTTAAGTAGCGAGGGCAGAAGCTAAACTTGTTTAGATTATGCCGAGTCACGCAAAACGACTAATTTAATTGAATCTTTAATTTACTCAAGCAATGAAAAAAGAATTACCAAAACGACAGGCATGCAATGCATGTATCCTGATCCCATTAATGCTATGCTTCTTACTGGCAACCCCTTCACTATGGGCAACAACCCGTACAATCGACAAGACAACAAGTCCTATTAGTATTCCAGCTTATTCACTGGAAGACACATTAGTCATTACAGGCAATGCACTCGCAACCGCCGATTGGACTACTTTGAGAAATTTAACCACCGGCTACAACCTGGTACTAGAGACGGCAGATGTAAACATACCTGGTAGTGCCCTGCTAACTTGTTCTGGTATCCTTTCCGTTTCTTCGTCTACTATCACGACCATCGGGAATGCCGCCTTTGGCAATTGCACTAAACTAACCAACGCAGATTTTCCAAATGTAACGGATATCGGGAACTATGCCTTTCAGGTGTGCAGTAAGCTGGCCAACGTTTCATTTCCAAACGCCATATTCATTGGAGATTACGCCTTTCTTGATTGCATTGTTCTGACCACCGGCTCTTTTCCAAATGTAACGTCTATTGGGAATTCCGCTTTTAACAGATGCTTGCTTACCACTGCCTCTTTCCCGAAAGCCATAAACATCGGGACTGGCGCCTTTGGCAATTGCCCTGAACTGGTCAACGCAGATTTTCCAAATGCCCCAACCACCGGGCTCTATACCTTTCAGGTTTGCGGTAAACTGACCAACGTCTCATTCCCGAAAGCCGGGATCATCGATAATGGCGCCTTTTACAACTGTACATCACTGGTCAACGCTTCTTTCCCGGAAGCCGTGAATATCAAGGATCAAGCTTTCCAGTTATGCAGTAAACTTACGAATGTATCCATTCCAAATGTAACGAAAATCGGATATTATGCCTTCGGCGGTTGCACTTCACTTACCAATGTCTCTTTTCCAATCCTCACATATATCGGCAACGAGGCCTTTGCATTTTGCATCAACCTGGCCAGCCTGACATTGGGTAATACGCCGCCGACTCTTGGAACGACCCCTTTTAACGGTGTATCCCCCCTGTTACTGGTTGTACCCGATTCTACAACATATACACCTGTGCCTGCCGGTTTCCCCACAGGCACCGAAGCATTTAATAAAAGCGTCCCGACACAGCAGGATGCCCTTGCTTATGGAAAGCCATACGACCTGGTGCCCAATCGCATCCCAACACTGCCGGGTGGATACTACCAATGGGAAAAAGACGGCGTAACCATTCCAGGCGCTACAGGATCAACTTACCAGGCTACAACCCCGGGACTATATACCTTACAGTATATACACGGGGAACAGGTAACCCTCCTTTCGATCTATTTAGCCGCAACGCCTTATGACCTTTACGGCACTTATAACCGTTACCAGGGATGTGAGTATGTGCTGCAACTAACTTTCACACAACCGACCACAGCCCGCACCATCGAAGTATGGAGCGAAGGAACAGGAGCAACAGGCCTCTACGACACACAGTCAGGCAAATACTTCAATGACACATTAACATATAAACTGGCATCCGGCGACTCGCTACTAACAATCCCTTATGCAATAGATGAGGACGTGCAAGACGGTAGCCATGCAACCTTTGCCTATCGCATAGCCCCGGCAGGAACAATCGAACGGACAGATGAGTTTATTTTATATGCAAAACCGGATATCAAACTAATAAAATATTACCCAACCACTTCCCAGTTCAAAGGCGTACTGGATATATCCATCACCAACAGCTCATATTATATGCAGCGGAGCCTCGACGACGGACAGTCCTGGCAGTTTGCACGCGACACCGTCACAGGTGAAGTGCTTCCTTTCTCACAAAGCCAGATAGCCGGATTCATACCGGGCACTACCATCCTGTTCCGTGTACCAAACGGTTGCAGTTACGACACACTGACGGTTGGAAACAAAGATGACGATGATCCCTACATCACACGTCAGGTAACCATGCCATCCGTACCGGATGCTATCTGCAGCGTAGCCCCCGGCACATACTATGTAAACAGTGGCGACAACTTTATATTCACTATTACCCCTACGGGAAGCAATACAGGAAAGATTCCACAGGTCTCCACTTCGCGCACGAGGTTGCCCGACAGTGAAGGTGTAGTAACCACCGATAATGGCGACAGCTCCTATACAGTCACCATTCTCCAGATCCAGGAATCAATAACCATCACTATCGACTTTGCAACCGGAAATGGTTTGATAGACACAGGTAACCGTATATGGTCATACGATGGACAATTGTATATAACAACCACTGTAAGCGGAACGGCAACTGTTTATTCTGCCATGGGCAGTCTGGTAAAAACCATTTCCATCTCAACAGGAGAAACAGTGGGCACAACCCTTCCGACAGGTATTTACATCGTATCCATGAACGGAAAAACGTATAAAGTAATGGTTAATTATTAATGATCAATGATTAATTAATAGTACCCAAAAAGACAATCGTCATGTCGACCAACGGGAGATATCGCATGAAAACAGTAGAGAATATTGTTCTTCTGCAGTTGCTGCATAGCAGCGAACGTTGTGTCCTCCCAAGGTCGGAATGATGGTTGTCTTCATTTTCAACTTTGGCTATAGCCGATTTTCGCTTCGCTCCAATTCAATTTTCTCCTAAAAGAAATTAAACCTAAAGCAAATATCATTCACAGACCGCGTCACCTCTTTAATTTCCACATTGTAATGTGCCGGCAATCATCCGGTACATTCGGTATTTATTCGTCATAGCCAAACAGATACTTCAACTATTTGAGAAGTTTCAAGCAGCCAATGAATTTCTGCATACAGCAAAACTTATATATAAAGAAGAATATTACAACACTGTTGAAGTGCAAAATGGACGAAACATTGATCTTTGGAGTCACCTTCGCGCCAAGCCAAAAATAACACAAAGCTTTACGTAAAGCCCAAGTGACTACAAAAAGCAATACATAATGCAAAAATTCACTACAATTTGCTCTCTTCTTTGAAAAATTAATTACTTTTGCTCCAAACCACAAATGCCACAAGTTCAATATATATCAATCTTTAATTTACAAAACAATGAAAGAAAAATCACCAAAACAACCGATTTACAAAACATGGTTCCTCTTACCACTAATCCTCTGCTGCCTGCTAACAACGCCCTCAATACGCGCAACTACCGTACAAATCACGAAAGAAACCGGAACAGCTATTGATGATCCATCCTTTCCACCCTATTCACCGGGAGACACATTAGCCATTTCCGGCGATGCGCTGGAAACCGCCGATTGGGAAGCATTGAAAGGATTAACCACCGGATACCATCTAGAACTACAGACAGCAGACGTAAACGTACCTGACAATGAACTTTACGATTGTACGGTTCTCCTTTCCGTTTCTTCGTCTGCTATCAAGACAATCGGGCTGGGGGCCTTTTGCGCTTGCACTGCACTTACCGATGCATCTTTCCCCAATGCAACGACAATCGGAGAAGGCGCTTTTGCCGATTGCTCTTCGCTTACCAACGCATATTTTCCAAATGCTGAGACCATCGTGAGTTACGCCTTTATGAATTGCTCTCTTACCACAGCATCTTTTCCAAATGCTGAGACCATCGGGAATAACGCCTTTTACAATTGTACTAACCTTGCCAGCCTGGCATTGGGTGAAAGACCGCCGGCTATTGGATCAAACGCTTTTATCAGTGTATCTCCCCTGTTACTGGTTGTTCCCGATCCTACGGCATATACTCCGGTTCTTGCGGATTTTCCCTCAGGCAGCGAAGCATTCAGTAAAAGCGTGCCGACACAGCAGGATGGTTTTGCCTATGGTAAGCCCTACGACCTCACGCCCAACCATATTCCCACCCTGCCGGGCGGAACCTACCACTGGGAAAAAGACGGCGTAACCATTCCGGGCGCTACAGGGCCAACCTACCAGGCAACAACCCCCGGACTCTATACATTGCGGTATTTCCACGGGGAACAGGTCACCCTCCTCTCTACTTACTTAGCCGCAACGCCTTACGACCTTTACGGTACTAATAACCGTTACCAGGGATGCGGGTACGTACTGCAATTAACTTTCACACAGGCACCCATTGACCGCACCATCGAAGTATGGAGCGAAGGGACGGGAGCCGGAAGCCTCTACGACACACAGTCGGGCAAATGCTTCAATGATACATTGACATACAAGCTTGCCGCCGACGACTCGGTTCTGACCACCCCTTACGCATTAGATGAGGACGTGAAAGACGGAAGCCATGCAACCTTCGCCTACCGCATAGCCCCGGCAGAAGCAATCGAACGGACAGACCCGTTTACCTTATATGCCGCGCCGGATATCAAACTAATAAAATATTACCCTACCACTGCCCAGTTCAAAGGCGTACTGGATATCTCCATCACCAACAGTTCATATTATATGCAACGAAGCCTCGATGACGGAAAGTCCTGGGAATTTGCACGCGATACTATCACAGGAGAGACGCTTCCTTTCCCGCAAAGCCAGATTGCAGGATTCTTACCGGGCACTACTATTCTGTTCCGCGTACCAAACGGTTGCAGTTACGACACGCTGACAGTTGGAAACGATGATGATGTCGATCCCTCCGTCACACGACAGGTAACGATGCCGGCCGTACCCGGCGCCATCAGCAGCGTAGCCCCCGGCACATATTATGTAAACAGCGGCGGGAACTTTACATTCACCCTCACCCCGACAGGCAGCAATGCAGGTAAGGTACCACAGGTTTCGACCTCACGTATACGGATACCCGACAGCGAGAGCGTAGTAATAACGGATAATGGCAACGGCTCCTATACAGTAAACATCCTCCGGATTCAAGAAGCAATAACCATCTCAGTCAACTTCGCCACCGGTAATGGTTTGATTGAAAGAGGTGACCGGGTATGGTCGTACAACGGGCAATTGTATATTACAACTGCGGCAGGCGGGACAGCTACTGTTTATTCAGCCATGGGCTGCCTGGTAAAAACCATTTCCATCCCTGCAGGGGAAACAGTTAACGCAACCCTACCGGCTGGTATTTATATCGTGTATATGAATGGGAAAACGCACAAAATAATGGTTAATGATTAATTGAGAATGAGCCCCTCCAAACCTCCCCAAAAGGGAGGCTTGGAAGAAAAAGCAATCGTCATGCCGAATGAAATGAGGAACCGCATAAGGACAGTATCCATGCGATGTCTCCCATTGGTCGACATGACGATTGTATTTCTCTTCCACTCTCAATTTTCAACAAATATGATACAAATGGGCATTCAACTTACCCAGTCACTTATATAGTACTTTCCCGGTAAGCACAAATCAAGCCTTTATTTTTTCCGTTTTTTTCAATCGCTTCGCCAATATTGTCAGGCGATATTTTTGCAAACTGTTATTTGGCTTACCAGGTATAGTGATTTCTATGACACAACCACCGGTTTTTACAACTTGATTATTATCTTTGCACCAACACAAACCCCAATGAAGGATTCAATTGCATACCTGCCAAAAGACAAACAGGAAGAATTAAACCTCCTGGCTAATGAAGTCTTGAAACGCTTACCCCAAACCGAGTATATCATCCTGTACGAGAGTTATGCAAGGAATAATTGTGTCCGCAGGGGCATTAGGGTTGAGGATGGAGGTATTCCTACCGTTAAAATATCTGATTATGATATACTCGTTGTCACAAGCGGCATTAACAGCAAGAAAGCCGAAATGATTCTCGACAACGTAGAAGACCTCTTCTTCGACGGGAAAGATTTCGACCGCGATACACCAGTCCAATTTATTAATGACGACATTAAGAAGTTTAACCAGTTTATAGAAGAAGGCCGGTATTTCTATACCCAAATCAGAGAAGAGGGTATTATTGAGAACCAATAAGCAACATAACCTTTCGAAACTATCGGGTTCGGTCAAAAAATACGCGGACGAGTTGAGGGACGTTTTTCCGCAGGATACGCCGGAAGAAATACGGTTATTCAAACTTTTGAAAGCCGCTTATGTGGATGCCCGTTATAATCCTCATTTTGTGGTTACCAAAGAAGATATTGAAGCATTGATCCCGAAAGTTGAAAAGCTCCGCGACATCACAATTCGAATCTGCACCCAAAGAATCAAATCCTACGGCATATGATTACATTTCTTGAAAAGATACTGTATTAGTGCTTTAAAGCATATAAGTTAGTCAGCCTATAGTTCTCAATTTATACAGATAGAATACTCCACCAAGGAAGCTGAATCTCAAAATAGAATTTGAGACATGTGTGCCGCACCTCAAAAAGCATCTGAAACAACAACTCGTTAGGTTAAGCGTTCTTCATAAGCTCAAAACCTTATCAACTCCGTATTTTCTTCGGTTCATAGACTTGGACCAGGTAAGGAGATGGTAAGGAGAAGATAGGGACCAAACTCCTGGCAAAAAAAGAAAGTTGTTTCAGAGAAGACGTAAATATGAGTAATTGAATAGGAAAGAAACCCTTTACACAAAGATAAGAAAAATATTTGTCATATGCAAATTAATTTTTCACCGGCCTTTATATATGCAGTCATAGGCTCTCCCATATATCTTACGTTGATGCCCAATTTCAATAAAACCTCTGCAACATTAAAATTATCACAACAGTCTTTGCATGCTTCCACAGATATACCATGCTGCTGCATCTCTAAAATCTCAGTCTGAACCTGCGTATCATTTCCGGCAAGCTTAACCGATGCACCCCATAAAATTACATTCACCTCTTTCCACCATCCTCTTCGTTTAGAATTAATCGCATACATAGACAGCATATTGAAGATCGTATCTTTATTATCAGTAGTCCACAAAATATGTAACTTATCCATATCCTAACTTTTATATCTTCATTCCATTCAGTTGCCCTTTAATTTCCGGACTTATCCGGAAACTCTCGCGTGCCTTCTGGATCGCTTTATTGTGAACAAATTTCGAGAAAGACTTCTGTTTCAGGAATGGTAAAGTCTTATCATAAAACTTAATAAGCCCATAACTCAAAGCCCAGGCAATAGCCATATCCGTATAATACTGCCCCTGCGGAACCTCCGTAAAATGCTGCAAAGTAGCATCAATATGAGTTTCATCCATAAAATAATCCATAAGCACAATCACAAAAACCCGCTTGGTAAATTCCCCTTCATGCATCTTAAGAGGAAGGAAATGGCGCATCACCTCATCCGGATACTTCTTAAAAACCTTCAGTGATGAAATAATCGTATCCACATGCGCCCAGTTATCAAATTTCAGGATAAGCGGATCCAGATAACGGAATATCATTTCCAATGGCACCTTTTTGAGATGACCCAATACAAGCCCGTAAAGAAGAATATGTTCATACGTAGTTAAATCGCTATTTTGCAGATAAACTTCAACCCCGGGATCAGCCGCCAGTTCTTTAGCCAGCTTCTTTAAAGCCGGCATACGTATTCCTCTTACCTCATAACCCGTAGGAATTATCTTTTCATTGAAAGCTTTGCAATCACTGTCTGCCAGAGCCAGCAGCCTCTCATTAATTTCTGTGTTCCGTATCATATACAAAGATATGTTTTTTCATTAACATCAGACAAAGATAATTAGAAACGGTTTCTTCCAGTTCTTAAAAAAACAGAGGCCACTTATGATTTACAAGCGACCTCTGTTTAAACGATAATCCGTTTCTTACTTTACTTCCTGACCTTCATCATCAAGAATAACAACTTTTTCTGCTTTAGACTCTTTATCTGTCAATGTTACCCGGGTCAGTTTAGCATCTTCTTTATACTCCAGGTTTTTAACTTCATATGCATTATTAAATGCCTTAATAGCGGCTTGTACCTGTATATTCAGACTTTCAAGACTTACTTCCTTGTAATCTTCCTGTATAGTTTGTACAACAGAAATACTTGTTTCTGAATTTAATACTGAACTTGCAATTGCCGATGAACCAATTCCCATTAATACCATCGCTGATAATAAGATCCTTTTCATAATTTTAATTATTTGATGTTTGACATACTTTGTAGCATCACGCCACTCCAATATATAGGCAAAGCACGTGCCAAAAGAACAAGCTCTACGCGCAAATTTATATATATCAATATATTATAAGCCGCGAATAAAAATATATGTAAATAAAAAAGTGTGTAAGTGTGTAAAAGTTTACTGCCCATTACACATGATCTTTATCGACGGATAATCTAAGTAGCTGTCAGGAGTTTTATTATCAATCTTGTTTTGAGCTGTTTTGGGATAGTTACTTATCATATTTATAATAACTTTAACGCGTGTAAAACAAACAAAAGGAACAAATAAAATCGGTTTGGCGACAGGAAAACTGTGACCGACAATGGCGAAGCTGTAAAATATACACTGTAATTTGCCACGAAAAGTAATATATAGCATATTAAGTGAATTCGCCCGGCAAAAAAAATTTGAGACAATTTAGAGAATGTTTAATTGCTGAACATATGGAAAATAAACGTTTTGTGGATCTATAAGATAAAATTATACGTAAATGAAAGAAATATTGGCAGACCTCAACTTTAATAGCCTGGAGGATTTAAAACAGTGGATAGATGACTTAAAATCAGGAAAAAGAAAAGATGAAAATGAATTCGTCTGGTCAATTATGAAAAGTCCTTACGTTGACTATCATTACTCACTGATGAAAGACAAAACCCTCTCTGAAAAGTTTAGAAGAAATTTAATGAGCCGCTTCGACGAGCATAATGAGAAAGGGCAGGCACTTTTACTTTCAAAATTGGACAATAATGAAGATATTGATTTTCATGCCGAAATCATTTTCATGCTTGGAAAACTAAATAACAGGAGAAATAGTCCCGATAGGAATAAGGTGGTTGATTATGCAGAAAAACTGGCACTCTCTTCCGACTCCTATACACGAGACAGGGCAATTATTGTATTGGGTTGGATAGGTTCAATGAAAGATATTCCATTACTTGCCGATAGATTGCTAAACGACCCGGACGAAAAATGCAGGACATGGGCAGCCACATCTTTCATGCAAATGTGGTTCAGGGATGAAAGCCAGGAACTTGTCGAACAAGTCTTACCCTACCTGCAACAATCAATTGCACAAGAAAAAGATTACTTTGCCCTGGGCTGCATGATCAGCACCGTGCAGGAATTGACAAAGAAACGTTTTGGATTAGCACAAAAAGATATTGATAATACAGATAAAGAAAAAATAGATAGTGCGAAATTGAAAGTAGAAAGGTTCCTCAATAAACGATACAACAAATGACACATTTAATAAACATGCTTACAGATTTTGGATTTGACAAATCCGCCTTAACAGCAATAGAAAATTATAACTCAAGAAACGGATTCTCATTGATTGATAATGATGAATATAAAAGCATAACCGGATATTTCGCCCAATACCCGATGTACAAAGACATTATTCCAATAATGACAGATAATCAATCAAATTATATCTGTGTATATAAAAGCGGTGCTCTCTTCGGTAAAGTCTGTCATGTAAGCCATGAAGAAGTCAGCATGGAACCAAAATTCAGATCCATTGAAAATTTGATAGCAACAATTAATCAGAATCCTGACAGTTGGGAGTGGCTGGATTTACCGGAAAGTACGTTTGATTATCCACAGAAAGCATATGTCCCGGACACAGAAGATGACAAGAAAATCATCCCACTTTTACGGGATTCTCTTAACAAGGAAACCGATGATGAAATAAAAGTCCAGACAGCATTTTGCATCATGGCTCTGACACCACCGGAAAATTTAGAGGACATTTATCCATTCCTTGACGATGATGATATGTATATACAGGAAAGAGCTATCAGGATATTCGGATTCCATAAATACAAACCTGCAGTCCCAAAATTAAGAGAGCTGGAAACAACGGCAAAACATAACGGACAATTTGCTGCAAAACTAGCCTTGAAGAAAATACAAAGTGAACAATAAACAAACCGATAAAGCGGACAAAATAGATCGAAAAATAAATGCTGTCAGGCGAGATAAAATCGCGATTTAAAACTATTGAAAATGCTAACAAACTTTAGACAAAATATTTAACAATAAAATGAAAGAAGATGAATTGGAAAGAAATCTTTGAAACACATCAACTCGATTATTCCATATTGGATAAATACCAGGAAAAGCAAGGTATAAAACTATTTGCCGATGAAGAATATTTTATTGTGGAGAAAAATTGGTGTAAAGAATATAAGCTCGGGTTTGAACTCTTACCTGTATTTACAAATGACGAAAGCGACTTTGTCGGGATTTACACAACAGGCCTTTTGAAAGGAAAAATTGCCTGTGTAGATCATGACAATATTGATTTTGCACCAAGATTCAGAAACCTGGCATCGTTTATAGACAGAGTCAATAACACCCCAATCGATTTTGACTGGCACGATTTGCCATTAGATAGTTTTGATTATCCATCTAAGAAAGAACGACCCAAATATGAACAGGATAGCGACGATAAAATAATTGTTGAATGTTGGAATCTAATCACAAAAAAGGAACTTGCATCGAACGGCAATTATGAACTTATTGCAGAAACGATACTAAACCTGACACCGCATACAGACCTCGAAAAAGTTTTGTGCTTTTTAGATGACGAAAATAACTTCGTTCGAAATAAAGCAATATGGCTGATTGGCGTCTATCATCAATATTTACCAGCCAAAGAGAAAGTAAAAGAAGTAGCCCGCAAAACACAAAATACCCTTTTGTGGAAACAGTGTTACGATGGTGAGTTTGAAAAGGAAAAACCAAGCATTTGGAAACGGATTTTCGGTTGACATGAATACCAAACTGCCAACACAAACAGTAGTGTGTGCCACAAATCTACCCAAAAAGCAAGCAACGACAACACATTGGACAAATTAACAACGATAGAAACACCTCTCTATTAATGACGCAGAAAAAATAAATATGCATATAGAATTAGAAGATATGAATTACCTCATTAATAGAAATCAGAAATATGGAAAATTAAGCGGAAAAACATCTTTATGACACATAGATAACGAACAAAAAATGAAATATCGTATGAAAATAATATTCATACTATTTACATTCCTGCTCACAGGATGCTATATATACGCGCAAGCCGGCTTCAACAACTCGAAGATAACGGAATGTGATGGAAAATACGGGCTTGCTGATAGCACCGGAAAAACACTCCTCCCGGCAAAATATGAAAATATTACCGAACTCGTACCCGGATTAGTTGTGGTGAAAATGAACGGGAAATATGCTTTGGCAAATTACGAATTGGGTATTCAACTTACCCCGGCTGTTTATGACTATATTACAGACGAAACAAGCGGCCTGCTGTTGGTAGAGATTCACGATTTAGAAGGCTTAATTGATTACACCGGAAAAGAAATTATCCGGGTCAGATACGACAAGGTTGAATCAACCGGGAATGATAAAATAATTGTACAAAAAAAGAAGAAAAAAGGGTTGTTTGATCTACAGGGAAAGCAATTGACCCGTATCAAATACAACGATATTACAATATACCGGGACGGATGCTTCCGCATAGAGAAAGATAATCGTTATGGACTAATCGGACCGAATGGTACAGTACTGATTCCGGCAAAGTACGACCACAACATACGGATACACAATAACTATTCGGACAGGATCGTATTTTCAGGTCAACGTAACGGCAAATACTACCTGTATAACGAAAGCGGCAAACGAATCAATCACGAATGGTATAGTGATGTTCGCAGATATTCTGGTTTCAATTATTTGATTGTTGAAAAACAGGGCAAAGAATACACAAAATCAGGGCTAATTCATATCAGTGGAAAAACAATTGTTCCTGTCAGGTATGCCAATATCGGTCACGAATTTAATGCCGGGCAGGTTAGCACTCAATTACATGATCCTCATAAATACGGAGAAATACATTACTACAACAAAGACGGAAAGCGTATTTTCAGGGATTCTCCCAAACACACGATCGTGTACGATTCGATCCGGAGCGACAAACATTCGTCCTGCACTTTGGCATACAAAGACAATCGCGTATCACTGCTCAACAGTGATGGGAAAGTGATAGAAGACGGGCTCAAAGCCATATTTCCCGTATACACCAATCTCTATCAAGTGATAGACAGGTATAATTGCATGTACTTCATCGATGAACACGGTGATAAAAAGATTGACTATCAATCCCCAATCAGGTTTAATGGACAAGATACATTCGACCCCTTGCCGGATATGCTCATCCTGGCAAAAAACGAAGAATGGAGGTCGGCGGCATGCTGGGTCAGATGCAGGCGCATCACAGACAACAAGGAGAAAGAAGAGTTGCAAAAAGAGTGGGCAGATAATCCTTTGCCCCTCTTTAATACGATTGACCGGTATGGATTGGACGAACTACATTACACCCGTTACTCACAGCCTGATATTCGTTTCGACTACAAATTCGAAATACACGAAATTCCGGACGAATACCAGGATTTGCAATTTACAAATGGAACACAAGATTTTTACTTGTGGGGAACACAGTTTCCGGGATATTGGATTATTGCACAAAAAAACGGAAAGTACGGAATAATAGATATCCGGGATATCACTACCCCCGTGCTACCCTTTGTGTATGACAGCATAAAGATGCTCAAACATAATACTCCGACCCTACTATTAGAGCAAAAAGGATTAAAATGCTACTACCCCATAAGCAGTAAACCACGGTATGAGACATTGAATCCTTTCATCCATCATTTTGCCCGCTTCCAGTTACCCGATAAACGCATCGGATGGTTAAGTTGGGATGGAAAAGAATATTTAGATTGAAACATTGATAACAAGAAATGGACAAAAATAAAATATCAAAAAAACGAAACACATGGGAAAGTTTATCTTAGCAGCAACACTAAACATAACAATCGAAAATTATAGTCATGGCTCGCCATGTATCCAAATGGTTACACCAATGACCTATTCCCTGTTCGATTTAGTTCAAATAATAAGGTTATATACAGGCTATAGTGACACATACGATTGGACTTTTATTAATCCGTATGAAAAAAATAAAGACCTATCTTTGAGAAATAACAGTGACAATCTGGAGAATGTAAAACTCAATGAATTTAGAAATATTACCCCCTTTATCAAATGTATCTACGGGTCAATAGAAATGCATTTAGGAGTGAGGGGACATCTAAAATACGGGAAAGTTTATCCTACAATTTATCAGGCTGTCGGGAAATTTCCAACCGAAGAGGAATTCATAAAAAATATTCAAATACCGGATATTGATGGAAAATATACTATCCCGGGAAAGTCTTTACCAAGCGCATCACATTTGATTAACAACGATTTGATTGAATATGGAGAAAAGCTAAAAGACTATTTTAAGAACAAATACAAAATATCTAATGAAATCGAAGAAGAATCAACATTCAAACCAAATAAGCTGGTGAGGAAATGAATTTATCAATATAAAAAGAATCAATATGGGTTGGTTTGATACAAGCATTGAAAATGTGTTATACAGCGATGAAACACTAGATTTAGCATATAAATTCCTACAAGAGTTTTCAAATATTTATCAGGACGATTTGAAAAGAAAACCCTCTGTAGAAGAGTTGGAATACTTATTACAAGTATCGTTTAAAGCAAATCTAGACGAAGACCTTTTAGCCGGTTTTGAAGAGAAGAAACTTGAAAGCCTAAAATTTAAAATCGGGAAACGAAAGAAAAAGTTGAAATGTAAAGTTGGAGACATGTGCGCCATTCCACTACCAAATGGAGGATATGCCTTTGCCCGGATTTTGATATTGCAGCCACCGAGTTGGTATTTGAGCGAAGTTTTTGCATACTATTCAAAGGACAAAGTTTACCGTCCGGAAATAGACAAATCAGGATACCTTTTTTATCCGATGTTTATTACCCCTAATGATTATAATACCTGGCATAGTGAAATAATACATCAAATACCGGAATACCTCAGTCCACGTTTTGATGAATTACGATATTGTTATGGACATTCCGGACATTATACCCTTGTTAAAGTTGGAGAGCATTATGGCGAGTCCATTAATGAAGAAGAGGCAGAAAATTATAACAAAATAGTTTTTTACCATCCCAATAAGGTTCTGAAAATTATTGAGGATGCACTGGCAGAAAAAGGGCTTATTCGTTGACAGATAAATGATCCGGATACAGGTATATATCAGGTTATATGCAGGCAAAATGACAAAAGAAGAATGGTTGAAACGCCCTTTACAATTAGAACAGCGAATGAAAATAAAAATAATTCTATCAGGTATTATCATCAGCACATTGCTAACATCATGCCATACGGCAAAAACACATGATTATTATTCTGGCTTTGTTGTTGATGAAGCAGGTAATGCAATTTCAGGAGTATCAGTTTGTGAAGACCTTTTTATAGAAAACAACACATTAACCGATGAAAATGGGTATTTTAAATTCAAAAGAACCGAAAATTGGATACCCAATTTAATCTTTTCAAAAGCGGGATTCAAAACAGATACAATTAGTATGGTTTGGTTGATGCATGGCGAAAAAGAAATGTATTCATCTATTGTTACAACAGACTCTTCGAGTATAGTTTTACACCCGCAGGCAAAAAACGAAATAGACACTGGCACTGTTTCTTTACAATGGAAACACCTGGAAGGGAATTGGGTATTAACGGATTATATAGACAATATTTTAAAGTACAAAACAATTGCAAAATATCGGTCAAATCCTTTGGCACTAAACACCTGGGCTTTCAGAGTTGATAAGGACAGCTTGTTTTCAACAGGTTTGCTATATGGATTTAATATAGCCAGCCACGCCACTACACAAAACAACAACGACACCTTGGCTCTAATAGAAACTTTTGGCGAACCGTTTATTTTATCTTACAACAAAAAAACTGATAAAATCAAAGCCACCAATACAAAGAACCCGCATGAAAAATATACTTATCGAAGGGCAACAGGAAAACTAAATGAAATATTGTCAGATACCCCATTTGATTGTTACCAGATGGAAAACAGCATGTATGACTTTTTAGTAAATCACCTGCTTGTCGGAAGTTACGAACCGGTTTCTGACTACAAAAACATTCAAACCCTAATCATTCAAAAAAGAGGTATCGTAAAAGGATTCAAAAATTTCGACCGTTATCATGTGCATACTTATTTCGGGACTCTACATCCTTATAATGATGAAGATATCATTGCATTTGGAAGTTCAGAATCCGAAGACAATGGGGAGATATACAGTTGGAAATTTTCAGATGAAACCCTCACGCTAACCCAAATGTACACACGCGATGGCGGCGACTCTTTCCACAACGGAAAAACAACTTATACATTTGCCATAATAACAGAATAAGAAATAAAATGAAAGCAATATTAAAATGGACAAAAGATCTACAGAATCCGATATATCGGGGACTTTATCCGGCAATAGACCCTTATGATCCATTACACTGTTACATTGGCGATGGCTGGGGCTCTACATTTCCATCAATGAAACTTAGAAGGATTTCGCTTGAAACAGGTGGCGAAACTGCCTCATTTAGAATCAAAAACACACCCAGATGTATATACATCGATAAAGATAAAATCTTTGCCGCAAGCGACAACAAATTCTTTATTCTGAACAGGGAGACATTGACGCTCAAAAAAAAGATAGAAAAAAACATTTTGCAATATGCAGACTATATGGAATTCGATGGCAAAGACCACATATTGCTGATGAATCACAGGGGAAATTACTTGGTGATATTAAACTATTTACAGGAAAAATCGAAAAAAAAGAAAATCGCCCGTTCGTGCAGGGGAATATACAAGCAATCGCCTGGAAAATTTTGGATTATGGATTCCTACAGTGGAGAAATAATCTGTTATGACCTGGAAAAAAATACCCACCAGATACTTTTGAAAGATAAAACATTCACGCAGTCGGAAATTGTGGATTTCGAAACTGCATATCTTAGAGGTGGGGACATTGTTGAACGGCAAAATATAGCGTATGTCGAACTCAATTCAAAGTTCAGGATAATCTCTCTACAGACAAAAGAATGCATTGATGAGTTTGAAATTCCATTTGAATTTGAGAAATTTAACCTTTCAAGCGATAAAGAAAATCTGTTTTTGTCGGGAAGGAATAAATTCACCGTCTTTTCGCTGAAACAAAAAAACATTACAGGACAGTATATTTTCGAAGAACAGGAAGAAATAATCAGTTTCATTCATGGTAAAAGTGATACTCTTTTTACTTACAACCATAATGCCAACAAACTGTCATGTTTTGTTTTAACAACATAAAATTTGAATAAGAATGAAAGACAGACAAATGGAAAAAGAAATTTTTGACAATGAACAAAAACAAAACGTACAGGAATTGTTTTCAATATTAAATCTGCCCGGAAACAATGCTTCTAACATTCAAAACCCGGATGAGTTATTCAATTATTTGATTGAAAACCGAAAACTTATATTGATTAACGAGCCAAAAAACGAATACGAAACAGTTAATCTTTTTGCTACTATTATTCAACTCTTCAGGAAAGCAGGTGAAAAATTACCTGGATATTTTGACGAACCGAATATTTGCGACGATTGTGAGGCAATGGAAATTATAGAATTGCTAAATTCATATTATAATTCTGAAGAAGAAAGACAAATAATGATTTTAGATAATGTAAGAGATAAATATATCGTTTGTGTTGTCCTTAAACACCAGGCTGATAAAATTTATACTCTAAGTTTCCAAACAGGTATTCCTCTTGTGCGTATTGATGACTTTTGATTTTGCAATAAAACTTCACCATCGTTTGATGGCTGGCACTATACAAAATAGTAACCATTTGAATTAATAACAAGGATACATGATGATCAATGAAATAATTAAAAAGTTAGACGAACATTTGGCAACATTAAGGCCAGAATTTTATTTAAAACTCAATGAGCCATTAGACGACTCGCAATTAGATAAGTTGGAAGATTACTATAAATTAGAAATACCCACTGACTTACGGGCGCTTTATAAATGGAAAAATGGGCAGGATATGAAGTGTTTTGAGTCCTTTATAAATAATTCAATATTTACCCCTTTGAATCAAGCGCTTTATGATGCATCCGAATTAAATTCGATGATTGGGTTTGACTTTGAGATTGAAAATTGGTGGAATGAAAAATGGATCCCAATTTTTCAAAATGGCGGCGGCGACAGTATCTGCTACGATTTAGGGGGAACTTTCACAGGTCAACAAGGACAATTAATAGAGTTTTGGCACGCCGACAACGACAGGAATGTAATTGCACCTACACTTGAAGCATTTCTCAACAAACTAACGTACTATTACGACACTAAATCCAAAAGTGACTTTGATAAGTATTTTCATGTAGAAAAGATTGATGGTTATCCACGAATATTTATCGTTGAATGATGTTAAGGACTAAAAGTTTAATAACAAAAGGAAGTAATATCTTGATTGGATGAACCACAGGAATGCATAAAATACCAGCCGCCAACTGTGACGGTCAGCAAATAAACCTGCAATATATAGAAAATAGAATCAAAAAAAATACCGTTTAAAAAAAGTAAGAAATAATGTTTGATAAATGGCTTAGCGATAATACATTGCTTTTATTCGATTATTTCAAAGAGAAAAACGCAAGTTCGTATTCTGCGAATAATAAAATGCCGGAGGTCTAACAGACTGTTTGGCTTCAGGCGTTTTTTTCGGTAATCTTTTTATATATTTGTAAAAGAGTGAATACTAAAAACAAACTTATGAAAAAAGTAATCCCATACCTGTTTCCGTTACTGACAATATCTTTAACATCCTACATGGAAAACGATGAATACGAAGCAACAGGTACCACCCATATTATAAAAGGTAGTTCCCGTTATGGCCAGACAGTCGCTACAGTTCATAATAACGAACTAATGAAAGGAAGCTCAGCATACGGAACAACAATAGCGGTTTTAGACGGAAACGACATTATAGCCGGAAGTTCAAAATATGGTACGACCATCGCGGTGATTGATGGAAACGAGGTAATCAAAGGCTCCTCCAGATACGGAACAACAATCGCAAACATTCAGGGGAACGAGATTATTGAAGGATCATCAGCATATGGTAAAACAATCGGAATGATCGATGGCGACGGAGGAGTTAATGCCGGAGCATTGGGAGCCGTGTATCTGCTGTTGTTAGAATAACCAAAAGAAAGATCATAAAATGATTAAGCCCCAAAGACTGAAAAAAGGAGATAAAGTTGCTATTGTAAGCCTCTCTAGTGGGATGCTTGGAGACAAGGAATATCTGCATAAATACAATTTGGGTAAAAAAAGGCTGGAGGAAAAATTCGAGTTAGAAGTTGTTACCATGCCTAACGCATTAAAAGGGAGCAACTACCTGTATGAACATCCGCAAAAGCGAGCCGAAGATTTTATGAATGCATTCCTCGATCCCGGTATCCGTGCTATCATTACATCAATCGGTGGCGACGATACCATCCGTCTTTTGCCATATATCGATTATGAAATTATCCGTAACAACCCTAAAATCTTTACCGGGTTCTCCGATACAACAGCCAACCATCTGATGATGTTCAAAGCAGAAATTGTCTCTTACTATGGCCCTGCACTCATGTCCGACTTCGCAGAATATGGTGCCATGTATGATTACACAGAAACCGCCATACGTGAATTGCTCTTTGAAGGAAAAGACCATTTTGAAATCAAAAAATGCCCCTATTGGGTCAATGAAGATATCCCCTGGGATGAGGAGAATATTGGGAAAAGCAGGAAACAAATTCCCGATGAAAAAGGATATGAGATTATCCAGGGTAGCGGAACTGCACGCGGACGGCTATTCGGCGGATGCATAGACGCTTTCCCGATGTACAACGGAACATCCCTCTGGCCTTCACCGGATCAACTGAAACGCAACATACTGTTTTTGGAAACGAGTGAAGACTACCCAAGTCCCGAATTCCTGACCTATTATCTCCGGAACCTGGGAGCACAGGGCATCCTGGAACAGACAGTAGGTATCATTGTAGGAAAACCCGCAAAAGAAAAATACTACGAAGAATACAAACACGCCTACTGCAAAATCCTGAAAGAATTTAACCGTGAAGACATCCCCGTATTCTACAATGCCAACTTCGGCCATTGCGCGCCAATCGGGATTATTCCTTACGGAATTGAATGCGAACTGGATACAATACAGAAGAAAATCACCTTACTGGAAAGTGTGGTGCAATAACATATATGTCAGCGCAGAAATATCTTCCTGACCCAACCACAGGTTTATTGCTGTTTTACTGAATAAAAAACAAACAAAATATACAATAAGCTCCCATCAGCAATTTTCCGTCAACCGCATCAGGTCAGGCATTGCCTCGAATCCCATACCTAAATACATACCACGTGCAGAATCAGAAGTTTCCAGATAAACTTTAGTAATGCCCCTTTGTCTTGCCTGCTCCACTAACCATTGGACAGTCTTCTTTCCTATACCCCGGTTCCGGTAAAACCGGGTCGTATAGATATTCATCAGGTAACCGCACCAGCCCGTAGGATTGTCAGGCGAAGGCATTTCCTGATAAATACAAATACCCCCACATCCTACGATCTCCTCTCCATCACAGGCAAAACATGCTATATGGTGATCACAAGGCAAAGACTGCTCATAATACAAACGGTTTGACTTCTCCAGCATACCCGTATCCGTTTCAGGTGATAATGAAAAAACCTCATGCAAAACTTCCATACGCCATTTCATAAGCACATCAATATTTTGCAAAGTAGCTCTTCTGATTATTATTTCCATATTATAAAACTCCTTCCTTTAATACTACAGGCAAAGCCTTTTCATCTATTTTCCCATTCAAAGTAAGCGGCATGCCATTCATAAGGACAAAATACTCCGGGATCATATAAGACGGTAAAAATTCAGCCATTTCTTTTTTTATCGAAGATACGCTAAAAGATCCATTGCGGGAAACAACATAAGCCGTAAGATACGAAAGACCCTGTTCATCTACATTCGGACAAACAACAGCCTGCTCCACTTCATTACAGGTACACAAAATATTTTCTACCTCCGACGACTCTACCCGTTTTCCCAGGATCATTACCTGCGTGTCTTTCCGCTTCAGGAAAGTCAGGTTACCATCAGGCAGAAACACTCCCAGATCTCCACTCCGGTAAAGCCGCTCACCTTCCCACAGTACAAACGCATCATTTTCCTTAGGCACATTTCCGACATAACCCCTTGAAACACCACCACCTAAAATACATATTTCTCCAACCTCGCCACTCTCAACCCGTCGCATCGCTTCATCCAGAAGCACAATAGAGGTCCCTTCAACAGCTTTACCGATCGGAAAAGTACCGTCGCATTGCGGTGTTACATCGTTACACCTGAAGTAAGATGCGCAAACCGTCGTTTCCGACGGGCCATATGTATTATAGACATCTGTTTGTTTCAACAAATTAGACACATAGCTTTCCCTTAAGACGTCGCCACCGCTTATCAACAGGCGGATACATTCAGGAATTTCTTCCAGTTTATTCATCTCCAAAAGTAAATAAGGAAATCCGCTTATCATAGTAATCCTGTTATCAGAAATGAATTTCATCAAAGCATTGATATCATTCCTGGTAACATCAGAAGGAATAGCCAGGGCTGCACCTGAAAGTAATATCGGGAATACTTCCTCAACAAAAATATCAAACGAGCAAACTGAATACTGAAGCATAATATCCGTTTCAGACGGGTGGAATTCATTGCAAAAAGCCTTGGCGTAATGGCATATATTGCGGTTTTCCACAGCAACCCCTTTTGGCATACCTGTCGAACCCGACGTATAAAGCACATAGGCCAAAGATTCCGGCTCCCCCTGTATTTCTCCCGGTGATGCATCTGTATCTGCTTCAATACCCCTTTCAATAAATAGCATGGGAAAATCGGGTAGTCTTTCCGCATATTTCTTGTGTGTAATAATAAAGTCCACATCACATTCTTCCATTATGTGCCGGACACGTTCTACCGGAAAATCGGGTTCTACCGGCACATAAGCAGCTCCAGCCCTTAAAACGGAAAATATGGAAGCAATCATTTCTACACTATGATCCATCATTACACCCACAAAACCAGGATTGTGGGGAAATTGTCCGGCAATAGTCCCTGCCAACATATCAAGCTGCCGGTAAGTTAAACGGCGCTCTTCGTCAAAAACAGCTAACTTATCCGGCATCATATTCACCCGGTATTTAAAACAATCATAAACGGTATTTCTGCTCTCCATAACTTTTTATCTCCTGATTATAACAACAATTTTAGTTCTATGTTCGTTTACTTTAAGTAGTTGTTCGGAATTTTTTCGTGAATACTTTTAGCCTCTTCATTTTATGCCAAAGGTAGAATCGTGAGGTGACAACAGTGTGTCAGTAGGGCTTATTATTTTTAACAAAAAAAAGAACTATGCAAAATAGAATACATCAATCCTTAACCTGTATTATAAATAAAGGAGAAAATGTCACTTTTCGGGACTATATGCTTTCCCTGTATTGGGTTGGAGTAATTGTGGTATTGATCTCCTGTAATTTATTACTTTGAGTACTGATTCGTACTACTAAGTAATTTATACAATTATTAATTGAAAACCCATAAACTCTTTTGTTACAAATATAGTTATAAGTATAAGAGACTACTTTAATTTTATTGCAAATCTTAATTTTAACAATTTCTATACGATGAAAGAAAAAAGATTCCATAATTTAGTTCTCAATTCTTTCTACTTTTGTAAACAACTAAAATGAAAAGCATGAAAATAACGGACGACACCCCTGGACAAGCAACTGAATGTCAAGAGCAAAAACCAGGAAGACACTTAGGGCTAAATGTAAGACACTTACGTGAAATGCTTTGCATAAAACAGCAAACACTTGCTGATAAAATGGGGATTTCTCAACAAACCATTTCAAACATCGAAAACAAAGCATATCTTGATAAGAAAACATTAGAGAAAATTGCACTAGCTCTCGAAATTCCTGTCGCTCTGATTGAAAATCTTAACTTAGACGAAGTTATCTATAACATACAGAATAACTATGATGCGGAAAATGCGTTTCAGATGAAGTCGCAAAATAACAATACGACCAACTCGCTGGATATTTTAAAATACACAATCCAACAACATCAAAAGCTATACGAAAAAAGGATCACCGTAAAAATTTGAGGGGCAAAAAATATAACTTTATCTTTGCAAGAAAAAAAGATATATGCAAAAAGACGGTTATAGTTTACTGTTACCATCGGGTTTGTTAGATTACTTCC
>JAITVY010000004.1 GCA_031285565.1 Tannerella sp.
ATTTCTCAATATTACGCTGTTTTGTTAAATAGCAAATTTGGTTATTTCAACTCATTTATAACAGTTTACGTTTTAGTTTCTCCGCTTCGCTAATCGCTGTTTTATAGCTTACTTCTCATGTTGCCCGTCATAGTTTCGGAACCCTTTTACTTTCAGCGGGTATCTCCATTGAGAGCATAGCCAAGATGATGGGGCACGCCAATATCTCCACTACTCAGGGCTATGCCAAAGTAACGGACGATAAAATATCGGAGGATATGGATAAATTGATGGAACGAAGAAAAACAAAGCAATACAACGCAATTCAAGCCGTACAATTATGAAAAGGGCAATAATTACAATCAGCGATAAGGGAATAGTAAATGTTCCGAATAAAAGTATAAGAATGACTATAACCGAGATTGCCGGTCTGTTTGATATGTATTATCTGACAGCAAAAAAGAGTATCCGGTCGATTGAGAAATCTGGTATTGTAAGCGGTGATTACTCTATGAATTGTACAATAGAAGGGCAGAACGTTTATCCGGAGTATTACGGGTTGGAAATGATCATTGCCGTGGCTTTCAGAATCCATTCCCCCAAAGCGGAGATTTTCAGGCAGTGGATCATAGCAAAAGCAGCAAGACCGGATATACCGGCGACATTAGGTATATCTTTTCAAAATGCAATACTGAACTGATAAAATACGGTGAGCATAAAGATTACCAATATTTTCAACTAAATTTGTAAAACCAATTCCAACCCCATCGAATTCGATGGGGTTGGAAAAACATCAAGGAGTATGGCAAAAAAGAAATCTATTATCATTAACAATGCAGAAATAAGCCTTATTACACAAGGCCAAGAGGATTATATCTCACTTACCGATATGGCTCACAGCCAAATGGAGGAGCATATTATTTTCAAATGGTTGAGTTTGAAAAGCACAATTGAGTATGTTGGAGAATGGGAATCTTTATACAATCCCGTTTTTAATTGTACCGAATTCGGTACAATTAAAAATTCCGCAGGGAGTAATAATTTTGTATTATCTGTCAAACAGTGGATAGAAAAAACGAATGCTGTGGGTATTAGGGCTAAGGCAGGGCGATATGGAGGAACCTACGCCCATAAAGATATTGCATTTCACTTTGGGATGTGGATAAGTCCACGTTTTCAACTGCTTATGGTTAAGGAATATCAACGCCTTAAAGAGCAGGAGCAGCAACAGTTAGGCTGGTCAGCCAAACGGGAACTATCGAAAATCAACTACCATATCCACACCGATGCCGTGAAACACAACCTGATTCCGGCTGAACTTACCCCGCAACAAATATCAATTGTATATTCCAGTGAAGCGGATGTATTGAACATGGCTCTTTTCGGGATAACTGCCAAACAATGGCGCGAGGCTAATCCCGACCTGAAAGGCAATATCCGCGATTATGCCACTATCAACGAGTTGATATGCCTGTCGAATATGGAAAATATTAATGCTGTCCTGATAAACGAGCAAATGCCACAATCCGAACGGCTACAAAAACTCAATCAAATAGCCATCCAACAAATGCGGGTATTGCAGGAAGTGGAGAACCGTAAACTCTTGAAATAAAACAAATAACATATTATAACAAAGGGCAGGCTATTCGGTAATAATAGTCTGCCCTTTGTGTATGTTCTCTTTTCATCCGGAGAAAAAGATAAATCTAATATTTACTTTTATTGCGCCCCAAGTTATTTCCCGTCCAACCCGGTTATTTCCCGCTTATGGCTTCCCAGCCGTTTTAAGGGCGGAAGCCCACGGGAATAACCGGATTACCCGGGAATAACTTTGAGCGGTAAAAATAGCCTCAAAATTCTGGCTATTTTTTAAAACTATCCCGATAGCCAGCATCCAGCATCTTTTGAATATCACTTTCCTGATACAAAACTTTTCCCCCTAATTGAATATAAGGGATCTGACCGTTTGTCCGGTAATCCTGAAGTGACCTTCGGCTAATCTTAAGCCGTTCGGATACCTCTTTGTCCGTCAAAAACCGTTCACCACCCAATGTAGGCCTGTAGCCTTTGGTAAAATTTTCAATGCTGTCCAGCATCCGCTCAATGGATTGAAAGAACCTTTTGATTCTTTCGTTGTCCTTAGTAATAATTTCACTCATGTTATTTCTGTTTTAGTATGTTAATGACTTTTTCCACATCGCAGGGTTTGTAATAGATTTTGTGATTGATTTGGCTATAGGCTAAAGTTCCGTTATCCCTGTACGTTTGCAGGGTGCGTTTTGAGATGTTCAGGATCTGGCATACATCCTGATTGTCCAACCATTGGTGCAGGCTTTTATCCTTACTCTGGCACAGGGTCTCCACTTTTCGGGTAAAGGCTTCGAAGCGGTTCATCATTGCTTCGAAGGTTTGGACTTCAATGTTTATTACTTCCATATTTTTATAGTTTAAAAGATTTATAATTTAATTGAAAGCCCAAATATATAGCGGATATAAAAGCAAAACCATGATTTTTTTACTGCTGGCAGCATCTGGCGTCGATATGGCAGCTTTTGGCATCAATAGCAATGATGTCTTATTCCAAAATACTTAAAAAGCAGCCCTCAATAAAAAAATGGAAGGCTGCTTTTGTGGTACAAGGATTATTCGCGTATAAACTTCCGGTACCCTTCATTCTTGATAGAATCATAGGGAGCGTTTCCCTCTGCCTGTTCGAAAGCCAGCAAAATACGCTCCTGTGCATTGGGCATTTTAGTTATAATATCTTGCAGCAAAACGGTATCGCTCAGTTTGAATGCTGTTTTTACGGCTGCTCTCTTTTCTTCGCTGCCAACGGATTTTCCCGTAATCAAATGCCCCAGCTTTTCAAACTCTTCATAAACGATTCCCGAATCGCCCTGATCCATCTGCCGCGCCCTTGAAATAGCTGCAATAAAATTTTTCTGTGTCAGTTCATCCAGCAGTTTTTTACTTACCAGCGAACGGGCAACTTTTACACGCAGCTCATAAGTATAGTTTTCAACATAGTATGTAGTCTCTTTAAATCCATGTGATATTGAAACTACGATCTTCCTGTATACTTTTACTACTTGCCCCAAAGTCGCAGCATAGATTCTATCCGGACACCTGAGGTGCATCTCCCAAAAAGCTTTCCGAAGCGGTTCGCTCAGGAGCATCCCCGCCCAGAACCACAGGCTCACTAATACATAGAATTTTATAAATACCTCGTTCATTATTCTGTCGGGTTTATATTGTTCGTTCGGTAGATGATGTCTATTTCTTCTTTGAACGTATCCAGATGGTTCAGGATGATATTCTCCACATAGCTGCTGATGGTTGCTTTGGATTCATCCATCAGGTGGACGATCCGCATCAGCCGGCGGTGGGTGGTAGCTGTTATATAGAGCGGTTTGCGGTGCGTGAAGTCAATCCGGTTGAAAAACAGGCTTTGATAATCCGCCGGTGGTTTACGCTTACGTTTCTCTGGTAATCTTGCTGCCGGTTCCATGATTTCTGCGGCGGGCTCAATAACCGGCTCTGCTTTTTCCACTTTTGTATCGGTTTTTGCAACCATCGAAGTATCCGCCACTTGATCAACAGATATTACTTTTGTTTCTTCCTTCACTGTTTTCCCGGCAGCCTTTTCCAGTGGCACGCCCTGATGCACCATGGAACGGAGTTTATCAAATTTATTTTCTGTTGCCATTACAATTGAGGTGTTAAGTGAATAATTTCCGATATTTCATCAACCAGCAAATCCAGATTGCTGCCTTTAACGAGGATTTTATCGGCAGGAAAGATTGTAGATAGAAATACCGCATCACTCCCTTCGATGGATTGTTCCTTGTCATAGCGGACGGATTGTGGGATAATTGTTTGCATCAATGGCAACCCAAACTGCCGGATAACTCCTTCATAATGTTCAAGCCATTCCTTTTTGATACGCCCGTCCACACGGTTGAAAAACAGGTGGATCGCTTTCAGGTTGAAATCCTTGTGTTCTGCCAGTAGCTCATGAACAGGAATAATAAATGAGAGTGTACTTTCCATCGACATCCGTGAGGGAGCCATCGGGACAAAAACATAATCCATCGACATAAAGGTCGAAATTACCCCATTATTGTTTATAGTTCCCGGAAGGTCGAAGAATACCACATCATAGTCTGTTGGTTCACCGCCCAAAAATTCACGGGCTTTGTCGATACCCTCTTCGGGCTTGGCGCACACAATCGGATAGGTCTGTTTTCCGAGTGAGTCGAACAGGGCAATGGCTTTGGACTGGTAGTGCAGGTTGGTTTCCAACTGGCGGATTTCACGCTTGCGCATCTCATAGACGCTGCACTGCGGATAGTCACAATCCATGACGGCAACATTCAGTCCTTTCAGGTAATGCAGGTAGCTTGCCGCAAGGACGGTAAATGTACTTTTGCCAACACCACCTTTTTGGGTGGAGAAGGCGATAAATAAAGGTTCCTTTTTCATCTTGGTTTCAAATTTTTAAATGAGACATATGGATATTTGTAAGTTTTTCCGGCTTTACTTTTTTATTGAAAATTTGATTGTTTTCAAGTTGTCTTGTTTTCAAATGACCAAACCACCAAGTTTTCAAGTTTGATAATTTCCAATTTTTCAAAACTGAAAAACAACCTGAAAAATTGCAATTTGGAAAAACAGCAGATTTTCCGATTCTCCAATTTTATCGGCAGGTTGAAGTTTGGATGTTTTGCCATTTCTAAAATCTTCAATTTTTAAGCTTTTAAAGCCTTCAAACGCGAATATATAACAATTTGTATTTCAGTACATAATGCCGGTTTCTTATGCGTTAAAAGGATGTGTTTTGCACTAAGAAAATGATGATAGGGAAGCCTGATGGAGTGATTGAAGAATGAATCCTTTTTTTATCCGTTTGATTATTGGCTTATTTTTTTCAGGTTGGCAAACCGGGGCAATTGGCACCGGTATTTTTGTGCCGGAAAAAGGCAATGTGAAGCGTACCTGAGCATAAGAATCCGATTGCCGTATTTTGTTGATATTCAGTAAATATTATTATTTAATTCGTAGTCTGTATCATTAAAAATAACAGACCAATGAATAAAAAAAGCAATTCAAAGGCGACTGCTTATTCAAGTCGCATTTCAGAAAACAATGTATTACAGAATCCGGGCTTTTCAGTTTTATGCCCCGGATGGTGTACGAGGGTTGCCGCCGGATCAAAAATAAAAGGGACTCCCGCCCCTTTATTTTTTTATCATCGTCAAAGGAGCAAGGTAATCTTTCGGGTAACCCAAAACTCGCTGCGCATCCTTTTGAATTACTACCGAAAATACCTTGCCCTGCGGGGCTGTGACCACGCAAAAGATAAATCCGGTAGCCCTAAGATTTATCCTTTGCTTCAAAACCCGCTCCCGGTGGTCGCCAGTTTTGAGGTCACTTCCGCAGCCTTTTGTCTCGCTCCCGATGGTCGCAAAACGATGGGCTGCGGGGGCAAGCCTGCATTTCATCTCCCGGTAGTCGCTTTCACTGCGTCTTGCATGGGTGCAGTAAAGCACCCGAAAGGATTCAATAACATTAAATACAGATGTTATGGAAAATAGGAAGGAGAAGAAGCAAAAGAGAGGTCGCCCGACTAAGGAAAGGGAGAAGCTTTCCACCTCAATTAACCTAAAACTGACCGGGGAAGATTTTAAAACCGTGAAAGAAAAAGCGGAGAAGCTAGGTATGAAAGCAACGCAATATGCAAGGGAAATGACGCTTAAAGGTGGCATAAAATGCCGCTTTACATTGGAGGAACTTGACCTGATGCGTAAACTTTCGGGTATGGCAAACAACCTGAACCAGATAGCTAAAAAAGCAAATCAGGCAGGATTTAATCGTGTTGGCAATGAAATTATGGTCATGTTGGAATGGATAAAAGCACTGCTGGATGATCGCTAAAAACATCAAAGGCAAATCATTTAAGGGCTGTGTTTCCTATGTGATGAATGAAACGGCTGTTTTATTGGAAGCGGAAGGGGTGTTTGCGGACAATACTAAAAGTATGATCCGCAGCTTTGCCATGCAACGCTCAGGACGCAAAGAAATAAAGCAACCGGTAGGGCATATTCCCATATCCTTTTCTCCCGAAGACAGCCACAGGCTGACTGATAGTTTTATGGTACAGTTAGCCAAAGAATATATGCAGGAGATGGGAATCCAAAATACCCAATATATTATTGTCAGGCACAACAACACGGATAATCCCCACTTGCATATTGTCTATAACCGCATTGACAATAACCTGAAACTTATATCGGTCAATAACGATTATAAACGGAATATCAAAACTTGCAAGAAGCTAAAAGACAGGCATGGCCTTACTTATGGGGAAGGGAAAGAGAAGGTAAAGCGGGAAAAACTGAATGATCCTGACAAAGTGAAGTATTATATGTATGATGCAATTAAAGCGGTTTTGCCGGATTGTAAAAACCCAGCGGACTTAAAATCGCTGCTTAAACAAGCGGGTATTGAGACTGAATTTAAACTCCGGCGGACTACCGGAGAGATTGAAGGCATATCGTTCCGGTGCGATGGGATCTGTTTCAAAGGTTCCGAAGTGGATCGCAAGTTCAGCTATGCGAACCTCAAAAAGGAGTTCTTGATAAACGCTGACATTGAAGAAAAACGAATAAAAGAAGTACGGGAAGAACAAGCCCCGCAATATCGACAGCAGGCTGAAAATAAACCGAAAAACCCGGCTATCGGAGGCATCGGGTTGGATTCCGGGCAGTGGCAAACACTCCGGGAAGGAGGTTTTATCTATCTGGAAAATATGACATGCGGCGATGGAAAAGGTATGTTCTCTTCATATGTTTTCTTGAGTGATGAAAAAAATAAAGCCTTTTTCAGCGACAGGAATCCCGATGAATTTGTCAAATACGGCAAGTACGAAATGCGTATCAGGGATAGAATTTTGATAGAAAACGGCTGCGTAACCAAGGCGAAAGTGAAATGGTACGGTGGCGGGTTTGCTTATCCTTACCTGTGGAAAACGGATCAAAGGGATACGGAATATAAAGAATCGTGGAACGACCCGAGATTGCCGAAAGCCCAAAAGGTGGAAAAGAAGCCCGAACCACCTGTTATTCTAAAGAAAAACAGGGGAAGGAAAAGGTAAGGAATAATCAATTTATTGACATTCCGGTGTGTAAATAATTCAATTTCTTAATTTTAAAATAGATGAAAACTATTTGGTTTTTTAAAATATATACTTATATTTGAGCTGATAATCAGATAATTACATTTATTATTTAAGTATATTTTAAAATTTTACATGTGGATATGCCTTAATCAGCAGCATGTGTATTTTTTAATTAAACAATATGCAAACTTATAACGACAAGCAATTATGACCATCAAATCAACCATCAAGCAACAAGCCATGAAAAAGGCCATGCAAATATGGGAGTTAAAAAATGGAGAATCCATTGACCCCCTGTTTGCATATTTGATTGATGTTTTATGCGAACTTAGTTATGAGAATAGGAATTGCATTGAGGATATAAGGGAAAGACTGCTCAACCATATTGCATCTGTTTTAACTCCGGATCATTTATCTGCTTCTAAACCGGCAAGTACTATTTTACGGGTAATGCCAACAGAACCGACAATAGAAATAGACAAACATACGATTTTTTACACGGAAGCACTACCAACTTCTATCCTGAATTCTGGCATAAAAGCAATCAATTTTGCACCTGTAACAGATCATATTAAATTAGTCCGTGGCGAAATCAAACACCTTTTATGCGAAAGGAACCTTTACCGGATAGGCATGGATGGTGAAAAAGATTTGTTAACCCGGGCCAACGCTTTCAGTCAGGATTTAAACCGCTGCCTGTGGATCGGACTGGATTTGGATGAGAAAGTCGAGACATTACAAGATATTCATTTTTATATTGATCTTGCAAATCTTTCAAACCGGTATGAATTGTATGATTTACTAAGCCTCTCTTCATGGAGCATTGACGGAAAGAGCATGCAGATAGCACCGGGTATCAACAATCCATCCCATTCTACTGGTAAAAGACCGGGCAGAATCTTCTCCCATTATGATAAGCTAAATATGAGCGATGAAGAGGTAATGGATAAATATAAAAAGCAATTCCTTCATATAAAGTCGAATATCCGTATTGCATCCCTGAAAAAGCGTCCATTCCCGGAAGAATTAAGCCTTTTCTTCCCATCCCGCGTAAAAGAACTGGAACCGCAATACTGGATCAAGGTATTGTTGCCTGCCAACTTCAAACCGGAAGAAGTTGATGAGTTTCAGGTACACTTGAATGCTTTTCCGGTTTCAAATAAAAACCTGCAAACCCAAACTTTCGACAATTCCCGGAGTATTACCGGAATCATCCCCTTAAAAGTAAACGTGGGAGAATACTTTTTTGCAGTAGACAAGGTGGAAGATTCGCATAAAAGGCAATATAGTATGCTTCCTTATGCTTCGCCGGAACAAGGCGGAACTTATACCATCAAGAAAAATGGGCTGGAACGTTTCTCTACCCGGTCTTTAGCCGATATGTTGGAGTACCTGATAGATTTGATGCACAGCGATATTGCGGTTTTTCATGCCCTTAAAATAGATGGGATGAAACAAACCTTTGCAGACATGGAGCAGACCATAGCATCGGTCAGGAATAAAATAACCGACAGTAATGCCCGCATTCCAGAAATTCCAACCTATCTGATTATAGACGGAAAAGAAAAGGACGATTATATCTATGCAGATTATTGGACTACCAATTGTGAATCGGCCAACAACCTGAATTATGGAACCCGGCTTAAGCCTATGGGATCAATCCCGGTGGAAAACAGTTCGTGTATTATGCTCAGGACAACCAGAGGAGGCAAGTCCATCTCAAAAAATGAAGACAGGCTCAATGCATACAAATACAGTATGACAAGCCATGACCGGCTTTTTTCTGCGGCGGACTTTGAGAACTTTTGCTATATGAAATATGGCGACAGGATACAGCAGGTTAGCATCAGGAAAGGAATTGCCTGTAGCAATAAATCGAAACAGGGATTGACACGAACAGTAGATATCTGTCTTGTACCTTTACCCGGATACAGGGACGTAATGCACGATCCCATCACATTAGGGGAACTGAAAATCGAATTGGAGAAACGGGCTCCGAGTATCTTCAATATCCGGGTAATTATAGAAGATTCCCCTGTTTATCAGCAGAGTGGCAAAGAACAATGAAAAGAAAAACTATAAATTTTACGGTATATGGCAAGCGATAAAAAGATAGAAGTAAAAGCGATTGTATATGTCGAAGAAGAGCAGGTCGCTTACAAGAGTTTGAAGATCAGTCAGGTGATGGGCGACCATCACGACTTTGAAGTATTGCTGGATCATAAGACATTTGATACCATGTTTTTTGATTCGCCCGAAAAGAAATTGAAAATGGCGCATTCAAAGGTAACTATTGACCTGTTGAATGATGATGCCAATGTATATACCTTCGTCGGACTTGTGACCAATGTCCGCATGATTGCCGAAGACGGTATGCACGGCGGAGTCTTACTGGTAGGTAAAAGCACAACAATCGAGTTGGAAAAAAAACGCATGATGCAATCGTTTTCCAATACGAACCTTAAACTGATTCTGGATGAAATAACATCAGGAACACTCAACCTGAAAACAGATATTGAGCCGGATTGGAAATTCGACATCGACTTTTCTATCATGTATAATGAATCGGAATGGTCGTATTTTCGAAGAACATGTAATCGCTTTCAGGAAAAATATTTCTACTCAGGCGAGTTTTTAGTCGTAGGGTCTCATCCCGAATGGCCTGTTACACCATTGAAATATGATGTTGAACTGCGGACTTTGGAAGTGGGTTCACGCTTGATTCCTAACCAGTTTTCCAACTATTATTACAAGCGGGAGGAACATACGACTTTTAAACAAGATTCCCCTGCCGACATTGACGGGGCAACTGACTGGCTCCAACAAGTAGGCAAACGTTCCGATCGCCTGACCATGTCACGCAAGCCGAATGTACCATCTGCTGCCGCAGTTCCTGATATGGCAGGGTTAATTGAAATCGCTAAGCGACAAAAAGTGGCTAATGGAGGGGAAATGCTTTATATCCGTGGCGAATGCAAAATTTGTAAGATTTTAATCGGCCGACTAATACAGGTTGATCTACCCGCAAATATGGGAGGCTCGGATGTAGGATTGTACCGGGTCTGCAAGGTCGTCCACTCGCTCGATGACAGCGGATTTTATAAATCAGAATTCGAAGCCATACCTGCCGATTTGAAGTATTTCCCGACCCCGGAGGTTCCGGTTCCTACTCCTTTTCCCATAGAAGTGGAAATTTATGATAATAATGATCCGAAGGGACAAGGTCGTGTCCAGATTATTTTTCCATTTGACACCAAACCCTGCTCAACATGGATACCGGTAATGAGTTATGATGCGGGAGGAGATCCCAAAGGGGTGGTTAAAACCAATAGAGGGAGTATATTTTTACCGGAGATCGGAGACTCTGCCCTGGCTTTTTTCCTCGACGGGCAGCAGCTTTCGCAACCTTTTATCATGGGCAGTATGTTTCATGGGAATAATGCCGATAATCAAGGTGGTGGCAAAGGGAATCATGTTAAAACGATTACCGACAAAAGCGGTAGTTACATGATGATGAATACAAAAGAGGGAAGCATGAAGCTTTTCAGTAAAAAAGGAAGCAGTACCGTTCTTTTGGATGGACAGGGAAATATCTCAATATCAACTCCCGCTACTATTACAATGTCAGCAAAGGACATAAAATTGAATGCCTCTAATTCAATTAGTATGTCTGCAAAACCAGGAGATAATGGTGGAGATGGATTTATTACTGTGTATGCTGAAAAAAACATTGATATAACAGCCCAAAATGAAGGAATATTAGTTCAGGCGAAGACGGAGAACATCACCTTAAAAGCGAAAACAGATTTTTCGGCTTCTTCCGAGGATGCCGATTTGAAACTGCAAGCAGCAAAAGAAGTGAAAATGGAGGGCGAAGACATAAAAGTTGACGCATCCAGTACTATAAAAATATCATCAAGTGATACGGATATAATATAAAGTAATTATGGCACATGATTTAGAATATGTTGTCAAGGATGCCTTGATGATCTGCGATAAAGGAGCAGCTCCAGGATTTTTCAGACCGACACACAACATGCACATTAAAGTGAATGGTTGTTTGGTAACCAATAAAATGGACATGCTACCCATTGTAAATATTCCAACTTTTGGAGTGTGCACGGTGTCTCAGTGCCCGTGTATGCCTGTTCCAACCATGTGGCAGAAAACATACGAAGTAAAAATAAAAACGCAGGAGTCTTTATTGTTTCGTTCTTGTATGCAATGCGGATTAGGTGGTAAAATACAATTTGTTACGAGTGGTCAGATACCATTGCCGCCCGAAGCTTTAGAAGACATTGAAGCAATGCAACAAGCCGGGCAAGAAGAAGAGGAAGAAGGCTGGGGATGGCTAGACACGGTTGAACTTATTCCGGTTGTAGGCTCCATTGTTGGAGCAGTAAGGGAAGGTATGAAAGGTAATTGGGTAATGATGGCCGCAAATATTGGTTTCCTTGCGATGGATATTGCCGGATTAGTTTCTTTTGGAGGTACAACTGTTGCAGCAACAGCAGCAAAAACGGCACTTAAAACGGGGACAAAGATAGTTGCAAAAACAGCAGCAAAAACAGCAGCTAAGACAGTAGGGAAATCCGGATTGAAAACGGGATTGAAGCTTACAGCTAAAGGTGTAGCAAAAACATTTGCAAAAAGCATTGATAAAATAGTTGCAAAAGCGTCTTTTGGTAAACTTTGTGTGTTTGCCTGTTTCCCGGCAGGAACTCCGATACATACCGAACACGGGATAAAGAACATAGAAGAAGTTGAAGTTGGCGATATGGTTTGGTCGTATGACGAAACAACTGGAAATACAGGGTTGAAAGCTGTTACTTATAAAGTTGAAAGAGGAAGCGACCATACGATTGAGCTTCATACGGATTCCGAAATAATTGAAACAACGGCACAACACCCATTTTTCACAGCAGAAGGATGGAAAGATGCTTCCGATTTGAAAGAAGGAGATAAGATACTGACTAAAGATAAGAAAGAAATTGAAATTAAGCGAACAGAGTTTAGGTACAATCCTAAAAAAGTCTTTAACTTTGAAGTCGAAAATTGGCATACCTATTTTGTAGGACTATTAGCTTGGCTGGTTCATAATGGTCAAGTTTGTCTTTCAAGAATGATGTTGGAATCACAAAAATGGTTTCAGAATATCATGAGAGGTCATAGTTTTAATAATGTAATGAATGCTTTTACTGAACTTTTGGCTAAATCAAAAGGAAAAGGAGGGGATTTTTTCGCAGAATTAACCTGTAAATTGGCGAAAGGAGCAGATGGAAGAATAGATTCATTAATAAAAGGAGTTGCAATGATAGAGAGGAAAGCTACAAAATTAGCAGAAGTTACAGTAAAAACTGCAAAAAGTTACATTGATGATGCTGCAAAATATGCTAATGCAACATACAAAACAAAAGAAGGTACAGTTGGAAAAGTGACTGAGAAGATTTATTTACATGTAGATGAAATAGGAAAAGTTTCACAAAAAGTACTTGATCATGCAACAAAGAGGGGAGTTACAATAATCGACGACGTTAATAAAATAAAATTTCCATAAATTTATGTATCAGTTTAAATTTTTAGAGTACAACCAGTTGACGAAAGAGATAATGTCTGAAGAAGACACTTTGGATAACATTGTAAGTATTGCTTTAAATGGTAAGCCAACCAAAGAAGATAAAAAGCACCTCTTAAGTTGTGAAGAATGGGCAAAATATGCATTTGATAATAACGACATATATTACGTAACAATGTATAAATATGAAAGGCCTGTTGCAAGTATTCGTGTTACTGATATGCATATAACAATTCTTTTTTTAGAGCAATATGGCGGCGAATTAGTCAATTATTTGACATTGGTATATCATAGATTTGATTTATTAAAATATATAGACAAGAATGAGATTGAATATTTTAATGAAACCAATTTATTTTTAGGTGAAATTCTTTCATATAATTTTGATGATGAAAAGAAATCGAATACAAACATTGCTTTTAGCATAAATGGCTTTGCGGTGGTTTCAATGACACAAGCAACCTCACCCGAGAATGATGATTGGAATACAGTTAAGAAAAAAGTGGAAGTTAATATATCTCATAATTTTATAAGACCGCCTAAAAACTATAAAGACTTTGAATATCTCTTAGATTATCAAAATAATATTAAGCCTGAATATTTTGATTTACCTAATCAGGTAAATAATTAACATTTATGACCTTTTTATTTTTACAGACATATAAAATTGATTCTAATCAAGTAGATGTATATGAGGCTAAAAGAATAGGAAAAAAAAGACATCTTTTCTTTTCTGTTCCAGAAATTGATATGCTGGAAGCATTTAAAACATTCAATCCGTTCCCAACTGAATTAAAAAACTTTTATATGGAAATAGGATTTGGGTTTCTTCATCGAAAAAAGGGTCAATTAAACATACTTTTAGATCCTGTATCTTTAGTCAACTCCAATTTGAAATTGGGATATTTTAAGGATGATCCTTATATAGAAAATGCATTTAAACATTGCAATAATGAAAAGCAACTATTGTTTTTTAAAATGCACACCGGACAATATCTCTCAATAAACCGGGAAGAAGAAAAAGATAAGAATGCTATATTCTACAAAGAAAAGCAAATCACATCTTCCCTTTATGACTTTCTTCGTTATTATAATAATAATCCGGATTATTTAAAAGAGGAAATGAAAGAGATAGAGGAATTATCCGAAAAAATAAACAAGAATAAAAACACTCCAACAAAAAGAGCTAATGTTAAATATATTGGAGGGCACAGATTAATTGATCCATATTAGTAAAAGAAGCATTTAATAGCATATAATATATTTATTATCAATAAATTATTACATTCTAATGAAGGTAAAAAGTCCATCCTTAGACCTGTCAAAGAAGCAAATTAATAGTCCTGATACAGATTTCAAGCCTGAAGTTGTAGCTGCATCCCTGATTGAACAGGGTTTCGATCCTGAATTAATAATGATTATCCGTGACGGAGCGGCTCGTCGCGGTATCAGTAAAGAAGTAGAAGAAATTTTAATTAAGTTTTCAGATCATACCCTTCAGGATTATTTGCATATCAAGACCAATAAAGAGGGTGGATATGATATGTTGCCGCAAGGACTTTTCCATAAACCCTTATACAAGAAAAAATTTCTTAAAGACAAAGAAGAAGCACTTGAAGAAATCAGAATACACCGGGAAGAAGAATTTTTTGCACGGAAATTCTTTCTACTCTTCGAAGTAATGACTGATGAAACATCCATAGAAGCGCAACTCTTTGAAATACGGTATGACAAGAAAATCAGCAATCCGGAATTTGTCAACCTATTTGTGCAATTCTGGCCTATACTGAAATTATTGGAACATAGACAAGCTATTTTCTTTATGCACATTATTCCAATACTTCATAAAGTACGCAGTCATCACGAAGAAGTAGAAGAAGCCCTTTCCTGTCTTTTGGATGTTCCTGTTCAAATCTCCAATATTGCACTTCCGGCAAAAAAAGCAAGCCGCTTTTTTGAATCATATGTAGGTCACAATGAGATTGGGGTTGACATGGTTTTGGGAAATACTTTTGATGACGGAGAAAACGACCTGAAAATAACCGTAGGCCAAATTTCAGCCAACCAGATGATTGACTTTATTGAGACTGGCAAGGGATATATCTTGCTGGAACAGTTGTGTGATTTATTTCTACCAGCCAATGCTTTTGTAATTAAAGAATTTAAAATACTTCCCGAAGATTCGGCGTTTATCCTGTCTGATGGAAATAACACTACCTTTTTGGGAGTAAATTCATTTATTTAACACTCCGCATACTTAGTTTGTATATTTATGCCGATTGACAAATCAAAAATATTAAAGAATGCAGCAGAATCATCCCTGTATCAATACCCGTATCAAAACCGATTCATAGAAGACATGGCCGGTGAGATATGGAACCCTCTGCCCGGTTACGATCATGCTTTTATTTCAAATTTGGGCAGGGTAAAAAATTATTCCAAAAATTCGCGGGGTAGAATTCTTGCGCAACGGCTATACACGCAGGGAGAAAAACCCTTACTCGCCTTTAAAATTTCAGTTAATGGCATTGAAAAGGAATATCGTACGGCAGCAATGGTTTATCAGGCATTTATTGGCAAATTAGATTTTAAGAAATACAATATTGCATACAAGGATGGAAACAGCTTGAATCTTGAACCTTCCAACCTGTTGCCAGTTAAAAGATGGAAACAAACCAAACTGGAAGAACGGCAAACAAAGGAACTCAATATTGCGGCTACCGCTTCCATGTATAAGTATCCGTACCAGAATTTATCTTTGGTAGATATAGATGGAGAAGAATGGAGACCCATGCCCGGTTTAGAAGCTTATTATGAAGTATCCAACAAAGGCAGGATAAAAGCATTGGAACGACGTGGTAAAAAGAAAAATGGTACGAAAATGAATCATTCATCCCGTATCATGAAACAGCGGATACAACACTTAGATAACCGTTTTCTGAAAGAAACAAGCAGTTTCTTAAGTATATGCGTCTATGCTGAAGAAAAGAAAAGGGAATTTATGGTTTCCCGTTTAGTATATGCCGCTTTTGTTGAACCCTTCGATATGGAGAATCTTTATTTAGTTGTCAGACACAAAGACGATGACAGTTTAAATAATTTGCCGGAAAACCTGTATCTCACAGACAAAGGGGATGTCACAAAATATATCCTTGAAAATAATCGTCGCGAAAGAAATCCGGGTTGTAGTAACCCCAATAAATGGACTCCAGAAGAATGGCGGCAATTCCATGACTTCAAAATGAAACCGGTAAGCCAGTATGATTCGGAGGGTAATTACATCCGAACATTCAAAAGCAGGCAGGAAGCCGCTGAAAGCATAGGTGTTACTCCATCCATTATTTCGGCAAATACAAAAGGGAAGGCATATTGTATCAAAAACTATTATTGGCGTGACGGAGAAAGCACAGCCAAATTATCCGGCATCAGGAAAAGAAAAACCTATCATCCATTCGGGCACAAGATCACTGCAAAATACAATGCTGAAACAGGGGAGCTTATAAAAACATATTCATCTTTGACCGAGGCGGCAAACGATATCCAAATACCTGCGGCGATGCTATCAAAGACGGTATTGTCAGGAAAAATACGGGAAAATATTTTGTGGAAATATTTTGAGAAAGGAGAAGATATTCCCGAAAAAATTCCTATCCCGGAAAATGCACCTCACATAAAAAAATATAACCTAAAAAAACGGGAGCAAGACTATTCGCACAGGCTTGCTCCCCAACATTAACAACTACACTATTAAATCTGGCAAAATTTATCCTTGAATCTTAATTCACATATTCTATCTGTATTCTTAATCGTATGTAAGATTCAAAAGGCGAATTTTTGATAAGAAAGGATTTCCCCTTGTGAGGAAACCCTTTCAAACGAGTAATACAACAAGTGCTTATCCTGACCGCTGAGTTCTGTGCAATAGACGGCCGCTATTTGTTTGGGTATGGCAGTACCGGGAGATATGTCGTGGCCGGAAATATTATTTTCTTTCCCATTGCTCCGGTAGTCAGTTAATCATAGACAGGCTCCTGTGGAAGAACCTGAATTCAGTAACTGTAAAGAACGACGGGCTGGTATCATCCGCACCTTCATAGTAATCGATTACCATCGAATGGTAAAGCCACTGGCAGGCGTTGATGGTGTATTTCTGTTTGCAGAGGTGCAGGTACACATTAGTGCAGTCGTCCGTATCAAAAAAGACCATGCAATAGCGGCATTTACCATATTCATCGGTTAAACAAGTTAATGTGTAGTTGCTAAACCTGATTTCGATGTGCAAACCTTTTTTGTAGACAAAATGCTTTGCATGGGGATACAGGCTTATGATTTCATCATCGGAGAGAGCAAGGAATTGTTTGGCGTTGGCAAAAACGGGCAGTTCCACATTCTTGCCGGATAGTTTAGCTGAGTGAAAGGTTTTATCCATGACTTTGAGCGTTTAAATGTTGATTAATCTTTTTTCAAACCGCCCCTTTTCACGGATTTAAAATAAAAAGAGGCGTGGAGCTAATCAACACCTGTGCTTAAGGCTCTGGAAAGCCGTGGGCAGATGAGAAAAGCCCACGCCCTTTATAACAAGAGCGTGGACATCTACTTATATAAAACTCTCCCAATAAATTTTCCAGATTTTAAGCAGGAGTCCAATAAATAGAGTCAACGATATTTTTATATTAAGCACCTAACCTACTTCAATTATTAAATTGATAATTAGATACATACGCAAAGGTAACAAAAGATTGGATTGAAGCAAATAGTTTCAATGATTTTTTAATTCAAAAAACAATGAATCATAAAAAGTTCATAGTGCAGGGATTATTTCGTATCTTTACACCCAGTAAGCCGTTCTTTAAATTTTGTGCAAAATAAAGTAGTTCGCTCGTTTCTTATCCGTTACCTGCCGAAAATTTTACTCTTGTAACTTTCTGTTTTTTAGCTAAAAAGATGAAATTTTATGTCTTCCGGCATGGTAGACAAGATCTTCTGTCATACCCGACAACACCCGTAAGCCTTTCATGTTGGCGCGAAGCGTATGGTAATCCTGCTTTGGAAATAATGTCTCCCGCATAGGATCCCGGTATTTTTCTATCAAAACCAGTGCTTCGGGTAGCAGTTTAACCCGTGCAAGCATTTCATTCTTCTTCCGGCGGTATTTCAACCACAGGCTACCCGCATCATCCTTGATAATGTTCTCCCGGGTGATAGAGACAGTATCTGCATACGAAGTGCCCGTATAGCAGGCAAAAAGGAACAGGTCACGGGTAATAATATGGGATATGCGTTTTTCAGGAATCTCCAAATCCCGGATTTTTTCAAAATCTTCGCGGCTCAGGGCTTTGGGGGTACTTTCTTTCTGTTTGGGTAGTTTATAGTGGGAGAAATACAGCTTCTCTGAATGGCCTTCCTTATAGGCTACCCTGCATACTTTTTTCAACAGGGCAAGATAATGGCGCAGGGTGTCCATCGCCAAACCTTTATCCAATAACACAAAATCCTGAAACTCGCGGATAAATTGTTCATTGAGTCCGCCGAAAGCCAAATCAGAGGCATTAAATTTCTTTTTGATGAATTCGGCTAAAGCCCGGCGGGTATAGGTATAGGTCGGAACTGTTCCTGCTGCACGGTCAATACCGACACGCACCTTTAGTTCATCCGTAAGGCGGTCGAAGAGTCTGAGTAGTGTCATTTGCGTATTGACACTGCCCTGAAACTGGTTTTTGACATCTTCGGCTGTAAATGCTTGCTTCCGCTCAATGAGGGAATCATAAGCTCCATTGACTGCTAACAGCAATTTATCCAACTTGGTGTTGGTTGTTACCGCTTCCCGACTCTTGCCATTCAAGCGGCTCTCGCGAGGATTCCAAAGTGAAGGGGTACATGATAATTTACAACTGAACTGCGACATAGACCGGCCGACAGTGATTCTTCCCATGATGGGAGTTTTGCCCGACTTGTCGGGACTGCTCTTTTTAAGGTAAAGCAACACCTTGAATTTTTCTTGTTTCATAACACTTATATTTTTTTGTGGGCTTTGCCATCAATCTGATGGCAAAGTTACCGGTTATATAAGCGCTCTTTGTTATGCAAAATACTGTAAATCAAAACATAAAAAACCAACCTTAACTTCTTTGCTTTGCTGCAAGTTAACTGTTTCGATTCGGTAACTGCCAAGGTAACGGATTGGTAACTGAAAGACTGCTATATTTTGCAATATCCTGCTTTTTTGCAAAAAGGCAAAACAGGGCGATTCTATTCATTTCAAACAAGTTACGCTTATAATTGCTCTATTCCTCTGATTATCGTTTACCTGATTATTTATCATACAGCACGCCACTCGTTTTCGAGTTTAATCACGCTCGAAGCAGGCGTACCCATTGAAACCGTTTCAAAAATGCTCGGTCATAGCGACATAAAAACAACGCAGATTTACGCCCGTGTTACCCCGAAGAAACTTTTTGAGGACATGGACAAGTATATCGAAGCAACCCAAGATTTAGTACTCTACAACATCCTTTAATTCAAAGCAGGGATATTTAATCGCTACTTTTTCCTCATCTTCAAATATGACTTTACCCTTTACCATGTTTATTTAGTCAAATGATATAATACCTGAATGCCAAGACCAAATGTCATCATTCGTTCCTTTTTGTTAGTTAGAAGCTGTTGCGTCCAGTCAAGTAGCCCACCGTCAGCAATTTCAATAGTATTGCCGCCAATCACTATTTG
>JAITVY010000051.1 GCA_031285565.1 Tannerella sp.
TTAGATTTCCCAAACTCTTCCATATCGTTCCAACCATCTGCGCCACAGATTACAGAGGCGATAGCTATGAAGATAATATCATCCAAACGATGCTCGCGAGTGCGTTCAACGCGAGGGTCGGTTAAACCTGAAAAATAATGAAGGGGACTTTCCATAGGCCGTTTTGGCGCGAAAAATAGTACTTCCTAACGAAACTACAAACAAAATTAGATGCGGTTGCCCTGGGGTAGTTAGACTTCGATAGCAAAACTTTCGTCCCTGCAGCAAAGGTTCTTGTGGGCCAAGATAGGGGAAGCTGGACAGGATTTCTGCTTCTCGTATAACCTCATTATATAAGCGTACAGCAGCATTTTCGTTTAAGGAGATATAAAAATCATAGAGCTGTTGTAAATCTTCCTGTGCACTAGTAGACCATGTGATCGTTTTCATTGAGTGAACCGTCTGATAATTTCTTCATGTGATATGCCACCATTCCGAATATATTCGGCTTCAACTTCTTCTAAACTGTCAATCATTTCCTGGACACTATAGCGTAATGGCCGATTCTTATGAAACAACTGGAGAATCTCTGCTTCCAGTTCGGCCACTTCTTCTTCTGTATTTGCGTCCATTATGATACTCCTGACCAAAGCCATTTTCCGGGCATCAAGTTCTGTATTTTTCATAACCGTCATATATTGAATATTACAAAAGTAATAAAAATAGTATAAACCCATATTGTTTTTTTTGTGGTTCTATTTATAGATTGAACATTTTGAAAGTAAAATCTGTTTTTTACTACAGGGATTTCAATTGTTATGGGTCAGGTAACCGATTTAGGACAAGTAATCTTAAAGAAATAACTTTTAAATATAACAGGATATGAAAAAAATCAAATTATTAATAAGCCTGGCTTTCTCATTGTTGATTTTAGGTTCATGCGTCTCTGTCAAGACAACAGGTTCGGGCAAAGTGCCTCCCGGGCAGGCAAAGAAAATAACCGGTAGTAAATCAGCTAAACCTTATGCACCAGGACAACAGAAGAAATATAAATGAGGTTGTCTCACAATAAACATGTTGCTATTATAATGTCAATAAGACTTCGTCATTTCGACTGAAAGGAGAAATCGCCATAGTTACTATGCGATGTCTCACTATAGTTCGACATGACGATATAATAGTAAATTTCTATTGTGAGACAGCCTTTTTAAATATCAGTCCAGCCCAAATCAGTCTTGTTTTCTTAACCAGAAATGCTTATAAATTTCAAACCAAATCATTGTACTCATTCCGATGGCAAACGTAATGGCTATTTCCCAAATACTGACGGGTTCAAACTGAAAAAGGCGTTGCAGGAACGGAATAGTCAGAACTAAGAGGATAAATAATGCAGCCCCACCTACTACCCATTTTACGGTTTTGTTGGGTGTACACAAAATGGTGAAAATAGACGATTCCCACGAACGGTTGGTAAGTATGGTAGCGATATTGGCGAAAATCAATGTGGCGAATGTCATGGCTCTTACTTCGCCGATGACATAGCCGATTTCGAGCGTTACAAAATATACGCCTAATGTGGCTATCAATATACAGATGCCCTGAAAACAGCTGATAAATATCTTTTTACTTCCGAAAAAGGGTTCATCTATTTTTCGTGGCGGACGCGACATCACATTCTTTTCGGCTTGTTCCGCCTCGAAGATGACTGAACAGGCCGGGTCGATAATCAGTTCCAGGAAAACAACATGTATAGGCCACAGGATAAGCGGCCAACCCATTGATAGGCAATGTGATGGTAGCTTGCCTGTCGGGAGGAATTACAATGATACCGTTAAACGTCACATCGTTCTCTACAGCAGTCGCAGACGAAACCGCATCTGCCTCCGGCTCTTCCGGTTTCGATACTGATTCTTTTTCATCATCTAAAGTTATTGCGGCCGGAGTTTCTTGTTTGTTATTTCCACACGAGAGTAAGAATATAACTGAAATATAAATAATTATTTTTTTCATCTTCATATGATTGTTTGTATAATTCGTTTGTTTAGCGAAATAGTTCGTACTCAAGGATTGCTATATTGTATTGGTAAAGTACTTCAAGGTATGTGGTTTGAATGTCGATTACACTGTTCATACTTTGAATGAATTCGCCGATACCGGTTTCGCTGTTTTTCAATTGAAGCCGGGCAGATTCACGGAGAGCTTCGGCTTCGGGTAATGCGGACGTTTTATATAGCTTTATCATATCGTTATATTTCCGGATATCCGCTTTGATTTCTTCGAGTTTGTTATTGATTTCCCGGATGTTGATGTCGGCATTTTGTTGAGTGATCAAGACATCTTTTTGTGCCTGCCGGATTTTGCTTCTCCGGGTATTGAAGATCAGTGGGACAGATACCCCGATTGTCCATGCGTTCAATCCTTTATCCGGAAGTATATTCTGGTGTATGTATCCGGCGCTGATTTCCGGGAAGAAGCGGCTTTTTTCTACTTTAACCTGTGCTTCGGCTTCCCCGGTCAGACTGGTAAAGTATCCGGAATACGAAGTAGAGAATCCTTCGGCGTCTATGACCGGATGGTCGGAAAGTAAGGTGCTGTCGGAAGGAATTAAGGTGATGTCGGAAAAACAAGCCCATTGTAGGCGGCGTATTGCTATTTTATGTTCTTCTTCAGCCATAAAAGCCTTGCTTTTCATAGATGCCGCCAATGTAGAAGCCATATTTTTTTCCAGTAAAGTAATATCTCCCTGCTTATAACGCAGTTCACCGATGCGTTGAAGTTCGTCAGCCATTTCTTGCTGCTTCGAATAGAGATTTACGTTGTTGAACGTAAAAATATAGTAATACCAGGCGCGTTTTACTTCCGCTGTTATTTCTTTTTCTATAATTTCTTTATAGTAGGTGCCGGTATTTATTTGCTTATTGGCGAGACTATTTTTATAGAAAGGAGTCAGTAATGAACCCAAAGATTGATTGATCGTGATTTCCTTGTCGTTTCGGGTGGTTCCGTTCAACTGTCCCCAGGAATAGTCGACTGAAGTGGCTCCTAATTCCCATGATTCACCTTTGGATATCTGCGCTTTATCAACGGATGCTGTTGCCGATTTAAGCCTTGGGCTGTTTTCCTTAGCCATTTGAATGGCAGATTCAAGTGTTATTTTTTCCTGTCCGAAACCTTGTAACGGGAGAAGCATTAAAAAGATAACTACAGGTAACAGATGTGTCTTTTTATTTTTCATGAACCTACGTTTTAATATAACAGATTGATTTACTAACCAGTAAAATATCGGAATAATGATAAGGGTAAGTATGGTCGATATTAATAATCCCCCGATAACGACCGTTGCCAGAGGTCGTTGTACTTCGGCTCCGGCGGAAGTAGCAATAGCCATGGGAACAAACCCGAGAGAGGCAACTAATCCTGTCAGGAAAACAGGACGAAGGAGATGCGGGGTGCCTTTCGCTATAATCCGGTTGGTTGCCATTTGGTACTTTCCTTTTTTGGCAATATCGTTGAAATGGTTAATCATTAGTATACCATTCAGTACAGCGACACCGAACAATGCAATGAATCCGACTCCAGCCGATATGCTGAACGGCAATCCTCGTATCCATAAAGCAAGGATACCTCCAATCAGGGATAAAGGCACCATGCTGAATACAACGAATACATACGAAGGGCTTTTGAAAGTAAAGAATAAGATGATGAGTATCAACAGTAATGCTATCGGAATCACAACCATTAAGGTATTGATGGCATTCTGCAGGTTTTCAAACTGTCCTCCGTACTCGAAATAGGATCCTGGAGGAAGCGTAATGTTTTTATCCAGTGTTTTCTGAATATCACCAACCACTTGTTGAATATCCGCATCGCGGACATTCACTCCGATTACTACGCGTCTCTTGGTGGCATCGCGGTTAATTTGCAATGGACCACTGACCAGGTTTATTGTTGCAAGCTCCGTCACCGGTATTTGAATTCCTTCTTCCGTCCGGACAAACAAGCGGTTCAGGTTCAATCCCGCCACTTTATCCTGGTCGAGCCTGACTACCAAATCAAAACGGCGTTCATTTTCGAAGACTACTCCTGCAGCTTCTCCGGCATAGGCGGTACGGATAATGGTATTGAGTTCTTCAATGCTGACTCCGTAGCGGGCTAGTTTACTCCGGTCGTAATTAACGATCAACTGGGGCAATCCCATGGTTTGTTCTACTAAGACATCACTTGCTCCCGGAACTTCCCTTACATATTTTGCAGCTTCCAATGCTTTGGAATAGAGTTCTTCCATGTTTTCGCCATAAAGTTTAATGGCGATATCCGCTTTTGCTCCCGTCATCAACTCGTTGAAACGGAGCTGTATCGGCTGGCTGAAATTAAATTCGGCTCCTGTTACCGTATCTAAAGCAGTTTTCATTTTTTCTACCATTTCAGCACGCGATGATGCACTTGTCCATTCCTTGAATGGTTTCATTACAATCATAATATCCGCATCTTCTATTGCCATGGGGTCTGTGGGTACTTCAGCAGTACCTATTTTTGCCACGACATGTTTTATTTCGGGGAAATTATTCATTAATGCTTTTTCCGCACGTTCCGACATAATGATACTTTGAGTGAGCGAACTTCCTGCCGGAAGTGTCATTTGCATAGCAAAATCGCCTTCATCGAGCGTTGGAATAAATTCGGCTCCCAATCGGGGGAACAACATAATCGTTGCTATGCAGGCAGCGAAAGCGGTTGCAAGTGTTCCCCATTTATAACGCATACAAAAAGTAAGGACTTTTTTGTAAATCTTATTTAGCCACGTGAAGAAACGGTCGGCGAAAGTGGGTTTATCGCTTATTTTACGTTTCAGGAATAAGGAAGACATCATAGGAACATAGGTAAGCGACAGTATCAGGGCTCCTATAATGCAAAATACCAATGTCTTTGCCATTGGTGTAAAATATTTGCCTTCAATTCCCTGTAAGGTCAGTATCGGGAAGAATACCAAAAGGATAATGATTACGGCAAAAGTAGCGGAACGAACAACGCCGGAGGTACCTTGTACCACTTCTTCCTGCATTTGTTTTTTAGTCAATTGTTTGCCGTAGAACTTTTTCGTGTATAAATGAGCCAATATTCCTTCCACAATGACAATCGAGCCGTCTACAACAATACCGAAGTCGATGGCTCCCAGGCTCATAAGGTTGGCTGTTACTCCGAAAAGCCGCATCATGATAAATCCGAAGAGCATGGATAAGGGGATCACCGATGCAACAATAAGACCTGCACGGACATTCCCGAGAAAGACAATCAATACCAGGAATACAATCAGAGCGCCTTCTATCAGGTTCCGGATAACGGTCGAGATGTTGCGGTTCACTAATTCCGAACGATTCAGGTAAGGCGTAATGGTTACCCCTTCGGGCAGCATTTTCTGTACCCGTTCAACGCGGGTTTCCAGTTCTTTGGTTACAACGTTGGCATTGGCGCCTTTCAGCATCATGGCAATTCCCCCTACACATTCGCCTTTTCCGTCCATGGTCATTGCCCCGAACCGTTTCGGCGAGCCCAGGCGAACGGTTCCGACATCATTGACATGGATGGGGATACCTCTACGGTTGGCTATCACAATCTGTTCAATATCACTGATATCATTGATCATACCCTCCGAACGGATATAATACGCTTTTTTTACTTTCTCGATATAACTTCCTCCCGTGTTCTGATTATTCCGGCTTAACGCTTCAAATACATCGCCTATGGTAATATTGAGCGAGTATAAAGCATCGGGGTCGACAGCTACTTCATATTGCTTTATATTGCCTCCGAAACTATTGATTTCCACGATTCCCGGGATTCCTGAAAGCTGACATTTTACAATCCAGTCTTGTATAGTTCGGAGTTCCATGGCGTCATAGCGGTCTTCATACTCCGGAGCGACCTCCAGTACATACTGGTAAATTTCACCTAACCCGGTTGTTATGGGCATCAGTTCGGGAGTGCCAAGTTCGGACGGGATTTCACCGGCTACAGTCTGGATTTGCTCATTGATTAACTGACGTGCATCGAGTGTCGGAACACTCTCCTTAAACACGACTGTTACTAATGACAAGCCAAAACGGGAAACGGAACGTATTTCCGTCACATTCATTATGTTGCTCATCGCAATTTCGATCGGAAATGTGATAAGTTGTTCGACTTCCTGTGGCGCTAATGTCGGTGATACGGTTACTATCTGTACCTGATTATTGGTTATGTCGGGTACGGCATCGACAGGTAAAGTAACCATGGAATAGATTCCTCCAACCAGCAGGGCAAGAGTCATCATTCCGATAAATAGTTTTTTTGTAACGGAAAAACGGATAATCGATTCAAACATAACTTTTGTTTCTGGTAAAGAAACAAAGGTAGTTTCTATGAAAAACCGATAGAGCCGAAATCGTGTGAACTGTCCTTTTTCGGCTTTGACTTGACTGAGAAACCGGTTGAATTTTTCACAAGAATATTAGTAACTGTTAGGAATTTTACAATAAAAAGTTTTATAATGTTAGAAGCATATTTTTCGCATCCTTTTAGGCTCTTTTTTGCGCCTTTTTATCATTGTTTCCTTTTAATAGCCCGCTATTATGCAGTAAACAATGATAAAAATCCATCAAAAAATAACTCTAAAATGATTCACGAAAAAATTCCTAACAGCTACTTAGAGACTGTTTAAGTTTTCCTAAAAAATAACTACCATTTATTAGACGAGCAAAATTTAAACAGATTCTGAAAAGGATGTTGATTTATAAAAAATCCGGAAAGCTACCTATCATAATGGTTCCTGACGAACTTATATTCTGTAATTGGAGGAGGGGGGGGGGGGGCTTATTTTATTTTTTAACATGTTGTGGTGCGTAATTTTTATATTTAAGATAACGCATTTTAGGTGGTTA
>JAITVY010000061.1 GCA_031285565.1 Tannerella sp.
AAAAATTAAAGCATTTAGAAGAGTCTTCAGGGGGGTGAAAGATAAAGCCTTTTTCTTGTTTAGATTGAGTAAATTGTATGCATAATACAAAAATCCCTCAAGTTTTTACGGTGATCCCTCAAAACCCACTAAAAACGTAGAAAAAAGACATAAAAAAAACAGTCACTTTTCTGCAACTGCTTAATTTTCAGTGGTGCCACCAGGAAGAGAACTGTTATTGTATCTCTATTGATAGTCAGCCTTTTATATTTTCTTAAATTTGGAATCCCACACGATTTAGCACACGATTATTTTTCATCGTTCTGCTCGCTATTTGCATGATTTCTTTTACAAAGGTAGGAAAAAGTCGGGAAATGAAGGCTATTTTGAGGGTGGAAATTAGCAGAAAGGACCTTTTTTCCCTGTACACAAGGCTAAAATACCACACTCCTGTTTCGTACATAGGGCAAAATGGAGATGTTAGTAACTCATAATGTGGGCATTGTTAGGTCGTTTGAATTGGTGGAAAACTCCAAGTGAAAATCGAATGTGTATTGTGTTTTCATCTTGTCCGAAATTATTGCTTTTTTTCAGACAAAATAGATTTTGAGGACGCGATGTGGTATTATTTCAACACAATAAACTAATGAAAAAATTGACTTGTATCACTCCTAGATAGACGCTACATCATGTTGTTTGATGATACATACAGAATAAACTAACGGTTTATCGTGGAAGAATTTACAATTCGAACACTTTATCCTTTAATTTCAGAAGAGTCATTTTTTTATTTTATTTCTATTATGCATTAAAAATAATGCATAATAGAAATAAAACAGAGTATTGAGATGAATTGAGGATATTTCTGTTTCATCAACAAAACAAAAATACACTGTTTCTGTTTTGCGAACAAAACAAAAGAGACTTTTATCACTAACTTGCTAAGCAAATCACTCCCAATATATTCCTCTACTCATTTAGTTGACTTGCGCGGTTCTTGCGCGTTGACTCGTGTGGTAACTTGTGCGGTAGAAAGGAATTATTGTTTCTGAAAGCGGTATCCATAAACTTAAAAATTAGAAAGATTGCTATATATCCAAACTTTTATATATCTTTGTAACAGCCGTAACTGTTACGGATGTAACAAAAGCAAAGAGCATGAAGTTTTATAACAGAACAAGCGAGTTAGCAGAGCTGAAACGGATAGAAAACTTATCGTTCAGTGATCACTCCCGTCTGACTGTAGTAACAGGAAGAAGAAGGATTGGTAAAACGAGCCTTATCATGAAGTCGGTCGAGGATTTACCGACTGTCTATCTGTTTGTCGGCCGTAAAAGTGAAGCAACGCTCTGTTCGGAGTTTATCCCGATTATTAGTCAATCACTCGATACGTTTGTTCCCGCAGAAATACGCACTTTTCGGTCATTGTTCCAATATCTAATGGAGTTGGCTTCGCAAAAATCGTTCAATCTCGTTATTGACGAATTTCAGGAATTCTACAACATCAATGAATCGGTATATAGCGACATGCAGAATATATGGGATACCTATCGGAAGAAATCAAGAATGAATCTAATTGTATCCGGCTCTATTTATTCGTTGATGCAGAAAATATTCCAAAACAATAAAGAGCCTCTATTTGGTAGAGCGGACAATATCATAAAACTATCAGCTTTTGATTTAACCACGCTAAAAGAAATTATGCGTGATTACAATCCCAATTACACCAATGATGACTTACTTGCTCTCTATACTTTTACTGGTGGAGTTCCTAAGTATGTTGAATTGTTCTGTGATAACATCACACTGAACATAGAGGATATGATTTCATTCATGGTACGGGAAAACTCTCCCTTTACCGATGAAGGAAAAAATCTGTTGATAGAAGAGTTCGGCAAAAACTACGCAACCTATTTCTCTATTCTAAGTGCCATTTCGGGCGGTATCAATACGCAGCCTGAAATAGAAGCTGCATTAGGAGATAAAAGCATAGGTGGTCAAATCAAACGATTGATTGAGGATTACAATATTATTGTTCGTCAACGCCCTATATTGGCTAAAGAAGGAAGTCAAGCCGTGCGATACGAAATACAAGATAATTTTATTCGTTTTTGGTTCAACTACTTCGACCGCCATCGTTCACTGATAGAGATAAAGAACTTCATCGGTTTGCAGGCTATCATTAAATCGGACTATCCAACTTATTCGGGTATTATGTTGGAGAGATATTTTAAACAGCAGTTTGCCGAAAGCTTTCAGTACCGAGCTATCGGTTCATGGTGGGAACCCAAAGGAAATCAAAATGAAATTGATATTGTTGCTCTGAAATTGGAGAAAAACCAAGCTGTAGCTGTCGAAGTAAAACGGCAAAAGAAGAATTTCAGGCCTGAACTACTGGCTACAAAAGTGGAGCATCTTAAGAATAAATTGTTACCTAAGTATCAGATTGAAGAGATTTGCTTGTCGTTGGAGGATATGTGATTTTCCTTTTATAATAGTTGATTAATAAAATTGTGATAAAAGATTTATTGGATAAAATTCTATCGTATTAAAAATGAAAAACAAAAAAAAGGAACAATCAGCAGGGAAAAGTTATGCAAGAGGAAACTTTCATACTATAAATGGAAGTCCTCAAAAAAGGAATATTGCTTTCTTTAAATTAAAACAAAGTTTGCCATTTCCAGAACTTTGTAATGCAGTGGATTTTCTAACAAATAATTTACATATCTCAAGAAAAGAATTATTACTTGGTAACCCTCTTCCTCAAAATTACTCCGAACTAGGCTTATTAAAAGAGTTTCCTTTGTTAGGTCTTTATACAAATAAAGGATTAACTCCTGTTGAATTAGCTTCTGAATTAAATTTGGTTTTAATCGGAATAAGGAAATACAAATATGAAATTAATTTATTTCTAAAATACAAGGAAATTTTCGAAACATATCTACTTACTGGAGATTATGAAAACGCTGAAAAACAATTAACTAAAATAGAAAATGAAATTTGTTTCTCATTATGGAGTTTGGAAAATAGATTTGTTTTAAAAGAGTTATCAGGAAAAGCCTCTGAAAACAAAGAGTTTCTCAGTCAATTTAACGAAATAAATAATTCCAAAGGGATAACAAAATATCTTGCACATTATTTAAGTTTAAGAGCAGAGCACTCTCTTTCTATTAATCGGTATTTTAATGACTTAGAGATTTCACTTGACAACCTGAAAAGTACTGATACTAGAGAGGCTTTTCAAAATTACTACAGATTCAAACTAACTTTTTTAAATCATATTGATTTTAATAACTACGGTGAAATAATTGCTTTAGATTTTTCACATAGCATCATTGATAGATATTTAAATCTTACAAAAGTTCTTACAAATTTACTTGCTGTATCAAGTTACCTTGATGAAATTAAAGAAAAGAAAATCGCATTAAAAAGTTATCTTCAAAATCGCATTAATTATTTATTGAGAAAAATTGATGACCCTATTTTATATAAATTGAAACTTCTTTCTGGCGAGGCTATATTTCCTGCATTTGACACAAAGAAAAGTCAAAAAGAAATTAATATTATAGATAATTACACAAGTGGATTATATGATATAGCCGAAAAAGAACTTCAAATTCTTTTGACAATAAATCCAATGCAATTTGACTTGTATGTTCTTTATATTAAATCTTTGATTTATCAAAAAAAGAATTTTACTCCTGTTGGAAACAAAAAAAGTTTGCAAAATGAAATTTTGAATGATTTATTCAAGATTATTTCCGTAACGACTAATCCTGATCAAGCAGCATTAAATCTGTTGAGAATTGCAAATAATATTACGAGCTGTTCTTTAAGTTATGGAATAACTGATTTTGTATATTTTCAAACACAAGGTAAAAAAGAAAGAAAACTACTTTCAAGAATTTCATATAATATAGCAAACCCGATCATTCATGACATATTTACAGAAGATACTGATAAGTTGAATTTTTTGAATATGCTTTCTGAAAAATTTCCGAACTCAATTACAATAGAATTTTTTCAAGAAAAACTGAAAGGATTGGACTACCTATTTAAGTATGAGAATAAAATTCCAAAAGGTAAATTCAAAGTTGAGTTAGCGAGAAAATATCAGGAGAAAAATGACTTTCTTAATGCGTCAAAAGAATGGGAGTTTTTAGTTTCTAATTACAAAGACACTGTGCCTATTTTAGAAACAGCTATCGTTAATTTATTTCAGTGCTATTTGAGATTAGAACAGCCAAACAAATGCATTGAGCTGTTTGTCGACGGTTTCTTTTTTAACAACCATATTATTGATAAAATTGAAGCCCAAGAACTACTTGAAAAAATACATTCCAATAAGTTTCGTAATGTAGATAAAAGTATAAACTTGCCAATATTCTATACTATTGTTGATGCAGATGTAGTTGAAACGCATATTGCATTTGAATTATTTAATAACTCTCTCGGAGCAGAAAAACCATCTGAACTATTAAGCAGAGTTAGAGAATTTGACGAAAAAAAATTTATGTTTTTTTTGGAATACACTTGTAGCCCAAAGGTTTTAATGCACTCTACATTTATAAACAACTCAAAAGAACGTCTAGAAGAACGATTGTCAATAGCAAACTTCATTAAAGAAAAAGACCAAAGCAACAAAAATGTAACATCTGAAATAAAAAGCATTCAAAATATACTTGTAATACAACAAGGATTAATAGATCTTGATGAGAGCAAAATCTATGTAAATGAACAAGGTATAATAGAAAATGAATTACAGGATTTTCAAGCCATATATGAGCGCTTTGAAATTATTTCAGGTATTACTGGTGATAAAAAATTTCTTTGGCTAGAAGGAGGGAAACTCACTACATATTCTTCACAAGAAAATACAGAAATGGAAAAAATTGAATATTCTAACAATCCTGTATTTGATATTTATATGGAATTATTCAATGCAGTAAAAGATAAATTTCTGAATAGTCAATTTGGAATTGTAGCATATTTGAGTACAAGAATAAGGCATGGAGTTTTAGTTGGAGAGTTAAGGCCAATCTTTGAAAACCATCAACTAATAACCCTTAAAGAAGGAAACAGTTCAAAATATCGAAGGAATGTACATTGGGACTTGGTTTATAGTGGCTACTATCAAATCAATCATATGCAAAAAGAGCAAATCCAAATTATTTTAAGCGATTTTGCCAGTAAAATTGACGGAATAATATTTGACTTGATAAAAAAGCATCTCCAAGTATATAAACCTGAAGTTAATGAAGCTGGTTGGTTTAACTACGAGTTTACCCCTAATGAATTATGGTACCATTCCATTGTGTCAATAAAAAGTGAAAATTTTGAAGATTTTGTTCAAGGTATCTTTTCTGTATTATGGTATAGAACTGATGAAAATCTAAAGTTTATAAGAAATAAGATTGAAAATGATATTCTTACTCAATTCAACACATCTTTTGATGAATTAGAAAGAGAAATCATTAACCAGTTAGGCGAGCAAAATAGCGAACCAATTAAAAAATCAATCAAAGATTGCTCTACTGAAATACAGACTGTAATTAAGAAAATAAGTAGATGGTTCAAACGAAGCGAAATAAAAGCAGCTGATTTTAAGCTATCAGAGCTAATAAATGTTGTAGCAGAATATGCAAGTAAAAGTAGTTGGCAAAAAAGACTACTGCTAACTAGGGAACTCCATTTTGACTGCAACATTAAAGGGGAATATAAAACACACTTTGCTGACTTAATTAGAATTTTTCTTGAAAACATAATCAAACATTCAGGTGAAGATGTTTTTGAATTAAAATGTAAAATTTCCTCAGAACTTAATCAAGAAAATATTTTAAAAATGTCAATTGAAAACGAAATTACTAATAAAAACTCAATTGAAGTGTTGAAATCGGTTTGGAATGGAAAAACTCCTGATACAAACAAGTTAATTAACGAAGGGAAATCAGGGTATCATAAAGCATTTAAAATACTAACTTCTGATTTACGATGTTCAAAAAATGAATGTTTGAAAACGAATATTTCAGAAGACGAAAAAATGTTTTCTGTTTTACTTATAATCGACGTAAAAGACTTAAAATCATGAAGATATTGTTTATAGAAGACCATCCTTTGAAACAGTCTCAAATCAATAAATATGTGTCAGGCAAATTTCTCAACTGTGAAATTGAAACAAAGAACTCTTATATAAGTGGTTTAAAAGAGCTTATTAAAAATCATAATACATATGATGTTCTATTCTTAGATATAAGTATGCCAAATTATGATATTTCCTCAGAAGATAGCGGGGGAGATTGGATGCCTCTGGCTGGAAAAAACATTTTAAAAGAAATGTATTTGAGAGATATTCCGACCAAAGCGATAGTTATTACTATGCATGGTAGCTTTGATGATGGGACAAAAATAACTGAGCTTGATGCTGATTTCCAAAAAGAATTTCCCGATAACTATATTGGTTATGTGTATTATTCACAGATAAATGAAGATTGGAAAGAAAAACTTTACCAACTGCTTAATACCTTGAGAAAATGATAAAAATTTTAGTAGTTGATGATTTGCAAAATAAAAGGGAAAAGATTGTAAAAACAATCCTTGACAATCATGACATGCTTGAAAAAAATATAGTACAAGCAAAGTGTGTCAAAGATGCAAAAAAACATCTTTACAAAGAATATTTTGATTTAATGATTCTGGACTTGGTTCTTCCTATTGAAGAATCTACTGAGTGTAATGCAAAAAACGCAGTTGGTTTTCTAAATGAGATAGGAATAAATCCTTCCATTCATCCACCTATTCACATAGTTGGAATTTCCGGGTATAAAGACCAAGTAGAAGAACATCATCAGGAGTTCAGTACAAAGCTCTGGAATTTAATCGATTATGACGAAATATCTTCGACGTGGGAAGACCAATTAAAATCAATCATTTTTCATTTAGTGAAAATCAGACAGCAATTTATAAGCGCTTCATTTGCCAATCAATCAGAAGTAATAATTGATTATCTTGAAAACAATTCTCTTCCTAACACCTTAATTGGGTTTAACTGGAAGGAGATAACAAATAACATTGCAACTATTGTTGAAAAATCATTAGACGTTCCAAATAAGTTTTCAAATGGCAGTAAAGCAAAAAATGTAAATGTTAATTCTATTAAAATATCAAGTGAATACGATTTCCAGAATCTCATTCATTTGGTTTTACGACCTTGGTTGCCTAGTGTAGAAGCTGAAAATATAGCTGTAATTTTTGATGGCAATACAAAAAATGCAGATTTTTCTATCAAAGGAAACTCTTTGATTATTGAAGCAAAATATATTGATAGTACAGGTAAAAAGAATGACACCTTAAAGACCCTTGAAGGATTGAAATCATTTTATAGCAATAACGCCAATGTAAAGTCTTTGCTATTCTTAATTCTTGTTGAGGATAGTGTTAAAATAGATAAGCACAAAATCGAAGAAGAATTTAGCAAACAAGGAACAGACCCTTCTGTTTGCGTGAAAGTGATTTACAATAAACTAAAGTAATCTAAAACAGAATTCAGAAAAAAAGAATCAACCAGTTTGGGGTAAGAATTAGTTTCACCTGATACAAATAAACAATCTACAGCATATATTTTTCTTTTTTTATCTGTTAAACACCCCATTTATGGAAAGAATGAATAAGGCAATGCTTTGGGAGAATTTACTCTTTTTGTGAAGCAAAAAGGAAGAAATTCTTCCAAACCCGTAGGGCTTGGTATTGACGTTTCATTCTTGAAATATACCTTTGTGTACAGATAAATGAAATAAAATATCACCTTAAATCATTGAAAAATAACGAATAAGATATTCGACTGATACAGCATAGTTAAAACTGTCTATTGAGTAAAAACCCAACTTCTCGGCAAATGAACGGCTTTTATCGTTGACGGATTCTATTCCGATATACCTAAATCCGTATTTTACCGCTATCCTTGCCATAAAATGGACAAAGTGTGTTCCATGCCCTATGTGTTCTTTTCGGAAGCCGATTCTAGCTATAATAAGGCAATTGGACGGGAATAAACTTTCTACCTTTCGGATACGCAAATATAAATCTATCCGGCTGTTTCTTCGGGTAGTTACTATATTATCAGGTGTTAGGCTGACAAGGGAACTGCGGTATCTAAACCGTTTCATCAGGTAGGCATCTATCTCTTTTCGGATTTCTTCGTACTCATTCATATTATTGTTTTTTGTTATTTATCTTCCTAATCCCCGCTTGGGCTTCTTTTTCTTAGGTCGTTTTATGGGCTGTTCTTCGTTACCGTTACTTGGTTCAGCAGTAAGAATACCCAAAATGGAACTTAACCCTAAATCCGGTGGGCTGACCGTCTGTTTCTTTTCTTTTTCACCGGAAACTATATTTTGCAGAGTGTTTTGTATCTGGGTGGCTTCTTTAATCTCTCGTTCTTGCATTTTAAGTTGGTCGGAGATACTACCGTTCTTCATCGTGTTGTAATATTCAAAGGATTCCGTTAATTCCCGCTTATGTCCGAATAATCTGTCAAATCCCTGCTCTGCTTGTTGGAATAGGTTCTTCCTGTCAAAACCGCCTGTTATTACTCCTTTCTTAGTGTTCTTGTGGTTGGTCAAGGGAGATAACTTCTTTTTATTAGATTGGTCTTTACGGCTTACAATCAAATGACAGTGCATGTTCAGTTCGTTGCTTGACCTGTCCCTATCGAAATGTATCTTGCCGTAGAATTTTATATCCCCTGCCGATAGTCCTTTATTGAATTTCCTGGCATATTCAGGAATAACCACTTCACGGATATACCGTTTCATGGCTTCGGCTTGTTCCTGTTCGGTGTTACCCATAGCTTTTAGTTCTTTTTCTGACGGACTGACATGGATAGCATAAAACTTGGCATCTGTTTTTAGTAGTTGCCCAATATTACCGTCTATATCCTTTATAACTTGCGATTTGTATATATCGTCTTCTACCAGATTGAAAAATCCCTCTGTATAGATTCCCTGTTCCATGCGTTCCATATCTTCATGCTCCAAATAATTGCATAGCTTTCTGCTACTGCCTGCGTTGTTGTATGTTCCTTTGGACGGTGGCGGGAAATCTATGTTCATATCTACTTTTCATTTATCAGGTGGTTAATTTCGGCTTTCAGGTTTTCTTTCCGTTTGCCGTCCATTACTCCACAAGTAGCAAGTTCCGAATACAGGGAAATCAGTTTCAAAAGTTTGCTATTGCTCCGTTCCTGTTTCTTTGATGATGAGTTTATGACCCCGGCAAGGTCATTAATCTGTTTGGCTTGGTTGTTAATTACTCCGGCATGTTGGTTGAATGTTTCGGTTATCTTTTTCAAAACATTATCCTGCAATTCCCGGGAAGTGTTTATTTCCGAGGTTATCAGTTCTTTCTGTTCTTTCACGGAAGTATCAAATTTAACCGCTATCGAGTGGCTTGTGCGTATCATCGGGTTTAGTTGGTCTTCCTCGTACTTACGGATAAACCGGATTACATCGTCCTGCCGTTTGTTAATCTTGCCTAGTTCCGATTTTACGGATTCAGGAGCATCGGCAGGATTGATATGTGCCTTATCCAGATAGAGAAAAGCAAGTTTCACTATTTCCCCCTTTTTCAGCAAATAGCGTTTGCAAAGTTTTTCTATTAACTTATCCGTTTCGCTTTCTATGGCTATTGTTGTAAATATGATATTCCGATTCTGTTTTGTCATAGTTATAACTATTTTATAGCTATTTTTATACTCAACTTGCTTAAAATGAATTGTGTATCAATTCAAGTTATAGCAAGTGTTATAACTGTGCTTTACCCTAAAGCACTAAAGCCGAAGGCTTTGCCCCGCAGGGCAAGAGGAAGAACAGGACAAAGTCCAGTTCCCTCTTGCTCAATTTAGCGAAACTAACAGAGCCGGTAGGCGAGGTTGTTTCTGCTAAATGCGGAGCCATTACTTGAAGGCGTAAACATAAAACAAGCCTTCATCCGTTTGCGCCATTCTGCTTAGAATATAAAAAGCAGAATCATTCATCTTTTTCATTGCTATTATCTGCAGGATGCTTCTTTTCAAAGTCTTGATAGGTTTGAAAATCCATGTGTTCACGGACAAAATTTCTCACATCAACAGTCCGATAATATGTTTTATGAGCTATCATAAAATAAGGAAGTTTGCCACTGGTACGATACCTTTGTAAAGTGCGGTATGATACTTTTAAGAGAAAAGCTAAATCTTGATTGTCTAACAGTTTCTCATCCTCACTAAATACTTCGCTTGTGTTAATCAGTGATTTCAAGTCCTGGCTTATGTCTGTTAGTTTCTTGGATAGTTTCTTCATCCAACTTTCAAAATCTTCATTGTTTATATACATAATTTTGCTTTGTTTTAAAATTAAACATTCTTGTTTTCAATCGATTGATGAAGCAAAATTCAGCAGAATGAAGCAATAAAAATAGGGGAATAGATCATCTACTCCCCTATAAATAATTAGTATCTGGTTGATAATCAGCAAAAACCAAATGTATTAAAATTAGGGTTTATATCCTTTATCATTGCTTTTCTTATGGATTAGACTTTTAAGTCTATCTAAAAAACCAATGCGTTTTGCAGGTAATCTTTGCAAAACCTCTTCCTCTTTCTTGTATACATCACTGATCCGGAAGTTTAGAAAGTGTTCAAATCTTTTGGTAAGGCGATTTAAAGAAACAACTTTACCATCAACGGTTTTTATCCCTTCAACATAAAAAAGCCCGGCAATAACTTCCATTATGTCGACATAGGAAATGACATCTGTATCCAAATATAAATCCGATGTTGAAACATTGTTTCTTACACTAAAGAATTTTGGATACATGATTTGCTTATCTAGCAATCCTAATTCAGAATCAACAAGTGTTAATGCTTTTTGGAGATAAGCTAATTTCAGGGCATTTTTCCCCCTGCTCGTTTCGATATAGTGATTCAATGAATACTAACTCAATACGAGTAATATTCAGCATCCGAAAGACTTCAGGATAGTCTGTTTCAGGTTGGCTGACGGTTATTTTTACTTGTTCCATAAAGCACCCATAGGCATTTTGTATTTCTTCGTTTGCGACTTGTGAAGTATCAGCCAATAGACTGAATAACTTCTCTCTTAATAATTCATTCATGAGCATAAATTTTAATGTGAATATTAATAATCAGACCGAAGCTCTGTCTTTATGCTGAATGATAATTTAAAGTTAAATCTGTTGGATAGAAAATAGGTTCTTCATCAAGAATTCGCGTAATGATGTGATCGAATAAAATATATTACCTTGATTATGTTGTTCTAATTGATGAATTGTCATAGGTAAAGCTCCCCATGTAACGGATAAGCACTTAATTCCGGCTTTCTTACATTCCACTATATCGGAAATTGTATCGCCCACATAAACCATTTCATTTGAGTGCAAATTATAACTGTTGAGTAGATTCTTAATTGCTTCTGATTTCCTATTCCTTTGGGCAGAACCTGTTTCTATTCTATCAAAAAGCCGTTCAATCTTAAACTGCTGTAATGTTATATCGCAGCTTTTCTTTCCTTTACCTGTAATAAGAGCAACAGTAGCCGAGTTGTCTTTCAATTCTTTAATCAATTCTGTGATGCCTTCAAATGGCTGAGGACATAATACATGCATTTTTTTGTAAATGGCATAAAAATCATCTAAGGCATTTTCCCAATTATCGTTAGTTATAATTTGCCTTATCATACCTTCTTCATTCAATCCAAAAGTCTTGAGAATATCCTCTTCCGAAAGAAAGGTTTCTACATACGGCTCCACGGCCATCCAAAAAGACTCTATACATATTGGGATTGTATCTCCAATGGTACCATCCAGATCAAAAGCTACCAATTTAATCATTGTCTTTTCTCCTTTTATTGTATATCTCTAATTTTACCGAAAAGCGTTTCCCTATAACAAAGATATACCTTATTTTAAGGTAAATTGGAGTAATATTTTTCGCTATATATGTATATTTTCTCTATTATGCTTATATTTACAGTATGAAAAGAGAAAACTTACATCAGCCGTTTGAGATTAGCATTAGTGAACTGGATGAATCTCTTCTAAAAGAGCATGACCACACTTTTTTTGAATTGGTGTATATATTTTCCGGAACAGGAAATCAATGGATTAATAATAGTAAGTTTTCTTATCATGACGGTCATTTATTTATGATTACGCCGGGGGATTCGCACTCTTTCGAAATCCATACTATGACTAAGTTTATCAATATAAAATTCAATGATATTTATATTCATTCAGCGGTTTTTGGTGCTGAAAACATACAGCGATTGGAGTTTATATTACAACATGCCAACCATCAGCCAGGATGTATATTGAGGAATAAGACGGATAAACTGTTGGTAAAACCGATGATTGAGGCGATTATTCGCGAATACGTTAATAGAAATATTTATAGCAAAGAGATTATCACGCAGTTAATCAATACAATAATTATTGTTGTAGCACGTAATATTGCCATATTCCTGCCGGAACAACTGGATGAGCGTTCGGAAGAAAAATCGCTTGATATCCTGCAATATATCCAAAATCACATTTACCAACCCGATAAGATTAAAGCAAAAACGATAGCACAGCATTTCGGTATTTCGGCAAGCTATTTAGGACGCTATTTCAAGAAACATACAAACGAAACTATGCAACAATTCATTTTGAACTATAAACTACAAATGGTAGAAAACAGATTGTTGCATAGTGAAATGAGAATAAACGAAATTGTAACGGAACTGGGATTTACGGATGAAAGTCACCTGAATAAGTTATTTAAGAAATACAGAGGATGCAGCCCATCGGATTTCAGGAAAAGAGGATAAGCCGGAAAGATATCCTACCAAATATAGGGGATGAGCCGATATTTCACTTTATATGAATATTCCCGATATCCTTTCAGTTCTCTTTTCAACATCCGATCTTCCAGATAAGTCCGGATACCTATTAATATGATAATAACGAGCGACGGGATAAATGTATAAATCGCTCCGGTGAGCAAAGGGATGGATAATGCCCATAAGATAATGGAACTATAACCCGGATGGCGGACAATGGCATATATTCCTGTGGATATAACCATTTGGTTTCTTTCGGTCTGGATACGTGAAGATGATTCGAAGTATTTATTCGCTAATAAGGATTTTGTACTGATAATAACTGAAAAGATGTATAAAACTAATCCGATATACATGTAGTTGAAACTAATTCGTGGCCATCCGGATCGTATATCCAGTCCTATGAAAACGTTCATTACAATAAAGGTGGATATCACATACAGCGACAACAGTATTTTATCCCATGATTTTGTGCCGGATTTGATATTCTTGACTCTTTCGTTCAACACTTCTGGGTTGTGACGGGAGATTACCCATAACTCTGTGATATAGCTTCCGGCAAGGATCACGAAATAGATCAGGAGTTGCCAGCCAATATTAAATGTTCCTGCTGTAACCAGTATAATCCCGATTTGAAGCAGCAATTGCATGCACATCCGTAGGATGTACCTGATTCCATGTATGGATAGCTGGGATGGATTCTCCATATTCTTTACTTTTTAATTTAGGGTAAAAGTAAAGAGTCTGAAATTATTAATTCTTGACTTAGGTCAAACCTATGGATTTTTAGCTAACTTTTTTCTTATTCTGCTTAATGTTTCGGGAGAAATACCTAAGGAGGATGCGATGTGTTTTAAGGGCATCTCTTTTTCAATGTCGGGATAGTCGTTTAATAAATCAATATATCTTTCTTCAGCGGTATCAAAATGTAGTGCCAGAGCAATATTACGCCAGCCGAACATGGAACGTTCGGCAAGTGTAGCCCTGAGTTTTTGGGTATCTGTATTCATATCGAATAACTCCATGAGCTGTCCGTAAGTAAACAATACAATCTCATAATTATCCATTGCCTTGACATTGAGTTCGGCATTTGTTTTCTTTAGGAATGAATGATAGTCTCCGATAAACGGGAATGATTTGTTGAACCAGAGAGTGCGTTCGTTGCCTTCTTTGTCTATTTTGTAGTATCTGAATTTCCCGAAATCTACATATCCCATATACTTGGTCGGATCACCCTGTATCTGAAAGTGTTCGCCTTTCTTTATTTGGATGCATCTCAACCGATTTACGTAATCGGTCGCTTTTGTATCGTCGATGTTGAGGCTTTTTAGCAGGTTGATTAGATTGCCCATATATTTCTCTCACTTTCGCCTGTACATTTATCATTTCACCGTTTTATGGATGAAATCAACTTCATATTGCTGTTCACCGTATTTCCTTTCGTTATCAATAATCGTACCTTCTGTAAGGACGATGCGCATAACGATCGAGTCCGGGTTGTCTTCGTCGCCTACCTCATCGAACCAATTAAAAACCTTTTTAAATTTTGCTCTGATTTCCGAGTTCTTCTCATCCTTTACCCAGCCCAGATTTTCAGCAATTCCATGGAATGCATACCAATCTAAGCCACAGACGGCTACTTCGTTGTTTTTCTCGATTTGCAATGTCTTATTTTTCTTCGCATCCGTAGAGACATAGAATACACCTTCTTCGTAATAAGCGCAAACCATACGGGATGCAGGTCGGGGATTACCATTGGCATTTGTAGACAGTGATATGGTAGCAAGACCAATAATCACTTCTTTGTCATTTCCACAACGTTCTTGCATAATTTTGATGGCGTCGTCGTATTTACTCATAATTATTTTTCTCCAATTATTTATTGTTATATTAAAATTTACTTTTTTCGTAGTTGTAAGGGATGCTTGTTCCCACAAGTACATCTTCAATTTTCTCGATAATCAACCAATCGTCCATATTTCCCTGATGTTCGAAATCGAGTGGGGGATCGATCCTCTCCAAACCAGAAAACTCTACCAATATCAGGCATTTCTTATGCCAGCGTTCCTTTTGTTTGTCTGTCAGGTCGAGTTTCGGATTATTCAGTTTCTCGATAATCTCCGGATCGGTAAGTTTGGTGTAGTTGTCCACATGGGTTACTGTGGCTTTGGCTGAAATCTTCTTCGACCCTTTTTGCATGAAGTAGAGGATTTGACCCTCGTTCACCCGACTATGTGGAATTTTTCTTCCTGCCGCACCACGAACGATCATTGTTTTACTGCCGTTTAGTATTTTATCTAATACTTTGGCTTTATCATCACAATAGACTAAGTGTACCATTTTGTTTTTTTGAGTAAATATAAATATTAATCTCCTTTTTGGCCTTTCTCTTCATTTATTTCTTATCCAGATAATAATTTATAGGATTTGTAGCGGAATTCACCTCCCTCAATTTTACTACTTTTATTTCGCCCAGATAATTATAGATAGAATAACCTTCTTCTGCCCATTTTTCCAAACCAATATGAGACTTTACATTTTTATAGCCCATATTTTTCAGAACTTTAACGACCTGAGCGGAACGGTTTCCCTTTGCGCAATATACTATTATTTCAGCATTAGGTTCTCGTAAAGTACGTGCCATTGTATATTCCACAAGCCCTCTTTCGAGCCAGGTTGCTCCTTTTAGGTGCCCTGCATCATACTCTTCTTTATTGCGGACATCAAGTAAAATGAGTTTAGGGTTTGCATTGATACATTTTATCAATTCTGTATTGTCAATAAACTCCACTCCTTCACGCGAGTCCTTTATAACTTCTTTAATCGTTTTTAGATTTTTAGCGGTGTCTGCATCATTATTTGTCTGTGAGTAAGCAACCATACAAAGGCTCGCGAAAGTTAGAATAAAAAAGAATTTCTTCATATTGTCTAATTTTAAAATGTATTTTGAATAAGATTTATCAGATAAGGGAATATAGTAAAGCCATCCCTATCAATAAAATGCTTTCCGGCTTTCAGCAATTTGAATTGTGCATTTATTTTGTTTGCCAATTCTTCCGAATATGGATAAGGTACGATGTCATCATCTTCTGCTGATACAACCACCCTGTTCTTTATAGTTTCAATAAACTTAATATAATCAATCTTCTCTTTTACAAATTCAGAAAGTTCCGGAATGGGTGAATCTTCAACAAAACCGGAGACTAAAAAAAAGTGATTCAATATTATTAGTATTCTTATCTTCCAGAAATCTCAATATAGCCACGCAGCCTAAGCTATGCCCTATGAAAATTGATTTATCATCAAAGTTTGTAATGTTTTCTTCTAAAAAGTCCAGCCATTCATTTTCTACCGGGGCATGAGGGTTGGGCATATCAAAGACATGCACTGCTCTGTTTTCAGATTCTAAGTGATTTTTCAGGTCAGGATACCAATTGGCTTGTGAGTTGGCAGTATATCCATGCACGACGTATATATTGTAAGTTTGAGTCATTTGCTTAAGAGTTTTATCTATTGAGTACTATTAGCCTTCCGCTTTTTTACATAACTGATTATTAGCATATAAATGGCATGGGGTAACATTATAATCGTCATCCCTGAATTTGGAATCATATAGCCTCCGGCAAGTACAAATACTAAATAAGATACAGTAAATGAATAAGGTAGTATTCTTTTGTTTTTTTCAATAGAATGCACCAGTAAGCCCAAAGGAATAAGCAATAGCCCAAAGTAAAAGAACCAGAAAAAAGCCAGCACATCAAGCCCTGTTTGTCCCGCTTCTAAAGGAAGTTCATCACCACCGCTACTAATATTGAAAAAATATGAATTAGCTGCATTCAGGAATTGTTTTCCTCCTCCTTCCGGAGAAATTGCCAAACTGGTATGAAGTAATCCTATTAGAATGAGGAGGATACCATTGGTGATTTTCTTTATAATCTTCATTGTGTTATTCTTTTAGCTATTTCACTATAGTTATTAAAGATTTCATCTGCTTCTATTAGTTTCTCCATTTTAAATGAGGTGGTTAATGCAAAGACTCTGCATCCAGCCTGCTTGGCGGATTTGATTCCATTCGGAGAGTCTTCGATTACGATTGTGTTATCGACTGAAGCAGGTAAGGTTTGTAAGGCTTTGATATATGGGTCAGGAAAAGGCTTATGTCTTTCGGTATCTTTTTCAGTGATTAATAAATCGAATAAATCGGCAAGATAAAAATGCTTATCAATCAATCCGAATGTATATGTTGATGTAGAGCTAACCAGTGCAGTTTTAATACCTCTCTTTTTAATCTCATTTATGAAAGAGGTGAACCCTTCAACCAGTTGCATTTCGGGTATCAACTCAAAGAACAGGTCATTCTTTTCCTGTAAAAGTAACTTATGTGGATTCTTTTGTTTATCAAGGTTTTCATATACATATTTAAAGAAGACTTCATCCGGCTGCCCTATAAAATCGTCAAAGATTGAATCGGGATATTGGATGGAATACGCATCCAGAATTATTCTTTTTGCTTTTGCGTGAATGGGTTCTGAATCTACGATCACACCATCTAAATCAAAAAATATTGTATTAATCATTGTTCTGATCTCCATTGATTTTACGGATAACCCTGCAAGGATTCCCAACTGCTAAACTATTGGCTGGAATATTCTTGGTTACAACACTGCCTGCTCCAATAGCACTACCTTTTCCAATGGTAATTCCGGGAAGGATAATCGTTCCGCCACCAATCCAACATCCATCTTTAATAGTTACGGGAAGGGCATACGTTTGACGGATATATTCGTATCCCTGAGGAGTTTCAACAGGGTTAAGCCGTTCATTCAACTCTATAGGGTGTGTAACTGTATAGATTTGCACGTTCGGGGCTATCAATACATTATTGCCGATAACGATTTTATTACAGTCAACGAAATTACATCCGGTATTTATCGTAACATTATTTCCAATGTGAATATTACATCCATAATCGCAAATAAACGAATGACCGACAGAAACTTTTGTTCCTATACTACCAAACATTTCTTTCAGAATTTCATATTTCTCCTCCTTGTTATGATAAGGTAGGGAGTTATACTTCATCAACAAATCAATGGTTTTGCCTTTTAATTTGAGGAAAACCGGATCATGGCAATCATACCATTCACCTGCCAAGCATTTTTCCATTTCTGTTTTCATAGGTCTTTATTTTATTGATATTGGATTTTTTTCAGAGCAAAGGTATGTCTTTGTTGTATGGATAAAGGGTAATATTTTTCGCTATATATGTATATTTTCTCTTTTATGCTATGTTTTTAATATAAAAGAGATAGTTTATAAGCCAATAAGTACCAAATAAAGCCACTCTCATTCATTTTTCAGAATCTTCTGATTCTCTATTTATATTTGCTTGTAAATAAATTATGCGAATATGGATTTAATAGCAGTAGAAAAAGAATCTTTTGATTCCTTCAAAAAGAAGCTGGAACAGATAGCTTCACTCGCTCCGAAAATGCCTTCTACTAATACTCTTTTTATAGAACAGGAGTGGATAGAAGGAAAAGAACTGGCTGCCTCTCTGAACTTATCACCCCGTCGCTTACAGCATCTTCGGGAAAATGGTAGACTCTCATTTTCTACTATTGGAAAGAAAATTTATTACCAGATATCCGAAGTAAAAGTTCTATTAGAGCAAAGTAAAATCAATTCTAAATAACTTTTCCATGCAACTATATACTAACCAAGATAGTCAAGAACTGTTGCAGGCATTAAATAATGCTCTGCCTTATATTGAACACGTTTTGAAAACGCATAAGCCACTATTTGACGGAGAACGTTATCTTACCAGCGAAGAACTTTGTTCTATACTTAAAATAAGCAGACGCACTTTACAGGATTACCGAAGCAACGGAGTTTTGCCATTTATCCAATTACCGGGAAAGGTTTTGTTTCGTGAGTCGGATATCCGAAAAGTTTTGGAAGAACGGTTTCGCCCAGCTTATGACTTATAAGGTTTGTTCTTGAACTATCTGGAACGGCTGAACATTCGTGAGAATGAATCAGCCGTTTCTTCTTTTATCCAACCTACTTCGCAAAACTTTCCTTTACGCCTTGCATATCCCGAAAAATACTCTGGTCTAACACTTTTGCGTAACGTTGCGTCATTCGGGTATTGGTGTGTCCAACCATTTTAGCTATATTTTCCAACGACACATTATTAGCCAGCGTAACCACTGAGCAGAATGTATGGCGGCCGGTATGGGTCGAGAGGTTCTTCTTAATTCCGCAGCAATCGGCAATTTCCTTCAGGTAACTATTCATCTTTTGATTGCTCAATACGGGGAGTAGAATACCTCTCTTTTGGCAAAGTGGATGGTCTTTATACTTCTCGATAATCTCTAACGGAATATCAAGTAACGGCACATTACACATGATTCCTGTTTTATGCCGTTCCTTTCGTATCCATAGATTTCCTTCATTATCAGAAATGATATGTTCTTCTTTTAGTTCAGATACATCTATGAAAGCCAACCCCGTCCAGCATTGCACTAAAAACACATCCCGCACCAGTTCCAATCGGGGAATTTCAAATTCTTTTGAGCGAAGTGTTTCCAGTTCTTCTTTAGTCAGGAACTCTTTATTTACTTCTTTTTCGTGGAAACGGAGGATCACCGTAAAAATTTGAGGGGCAAAAAATATAACTTTATCTTTGCAAGAAAAAAAGATATATGCAAAAAGACGGTTATAGTTTACTGTTACCATCGGGTTTGTTAGATTACTTCC